>NZ_JBQCMK010000009.1:0-232231 GCF_051965175.1 Arthrobacter sp. SAFR-044 | reverse complement strand
CCACTCGGGCTTGCGCTCCACCGGGACCGCAGCGTTGCGCTGCTCGATCCGCAGCATCTTCCGGCCTTCAGGTGCCAATGTCACAGTAGAGCTCCTTCAGGGCTCGAAACCAATGCTTCTTCATGCTTGCGGAATTCCGCCACGAACCGGTCCGCAATGTCCGCGGGCCGGATGTCCTTGCCCGTTTCCAGGGACATGGTGGTTACTCCGGCGTCGGTGATGCCGCAGGCAATGATCTGGCCGTACGCTGCCAGGTCGTTGCTGCAGTTGATGGCGACGCCGTGCATGGTAACGCCGTTCAGGACGCGGATGCCGATAGCTGCAATCTTGCGGTCGGGGCCTTTGGAATCGGCCTTGATCCACACACCCGCGCGGCCCTTGATGCGTTCGGCGTTAATGCCGTAGTCGGCCATCACGGTGATCATGATCTCTTCAAGGCGCTCCACGTAGTCCCTGATTCCGGAGCGGTTCTTCAGCTTCAGGATGGGGTACGCAACCAGCTGTCCGGGGCCATGCCAGGTAAGTTTGCCGCCGCGGTCCACCGCGACAACCGGCGTACCGTCAAAGGGCCGCTCGTGGTCCTCGGTGAGCTTGCCTGCCGTATATACAGCGGCATGCTCCAAAAGAAGGACTGTGCTGGGCGCACTTCCGGCGACAACTTTGTCATGGAGTTCGCGCTGGGCATCCCAGCCGTCCATGTAATCAACGAAGTCGGGGGCAAGACCCAGCTGTGAAAACTCAAGAGTCATGGCATCCAGCTTAGACCCCGCAGCCGAACCGGCCCGGTTTAGTGTCCAAGCTCACCGCGCGCACTCTTTGTGACTGCGCCCGCCACGGGCTGTGGATAACTTCTGCAGCAAGGCCGGAACTCGGCTAGACATGGACCATGGACGATGCACAGGCACCTGAGGTTCCCGGTTACGACGTCGGCCGGCTGCTGGGGAGGGGCGGCAGCGCGGACGTGTGGCTGGCAAGGGAACAACGGACGGGCCGGGAATGCGCCGTGAAGTGCTTCCGTGCCAGCGGAAGCAGGAGGCGCAGCGGCACGACCATCACCGGCGACGACGTGCGGCGGGAGATCCGCATCCTGTCCGTCCTTGACCACCAGCACCTGATCAGGGCCCACGAGGCGGTGGAGGGGACGGAACCCTGCAGCGGCACAGCCTTGATCATGGATTATGCTCCCGGCGGGTCCCTGGCGCAGTTGGTGTCCGCCCGCGGCAGCCTCAGCGTGGGGGAGACGGTCACAGTCCTGACGCCCATCGCGCAGGCACTGGCTTACCTGCACGGCAAAGGCTTCACGCACTCCGACGTCTCGCCGGGAAACGTCCTGTTTACCGGCCAGGGAAAACCGATGCTGTCGGACCTGGGCGTCGCCAGGATGCTCGGCGACCCGGGCGGCAGGACCGTGGGAACGGGCGGTTTCCTGGACCCCGCCCCGGTGGACGCCGTCCGTGCAGGCCTCCAGCCGGAACGCGACGTGTACTCGCTGGCGGCCCTCGGGTGGTACTGCCTCACGGGGGAAGCGCCCGGGCGCACGGCAGACCGCCCGCCCCTGCCGCTCCTGGTTCCCGGCGTTCCCAAAGACCTTGCGGCTGCACTGGAGGCAGGCTTGAACGACGAGCGGCGGCTGCGGCCTGATGCGCTGGCGCTGGCTACTGCTGTTTACCGCAGCGCAGAACCACACCCCGTGGACCTCTCCGATGCCGTCCATCCCACTGTCCTGCCCGAGCTGATGACGCGGCGACAGGTTCCCGCTGCGGGGAAGGGCAGCGGACTGCGAATGAAACTCCAGGGGTTGCGCCGCCGGGCGGCGTCATCCCGCTGGCCCGGACGGCCTGCACCGGCACGGCTGTCACAGGCGCGGAACGAGGCGCCATCACCGGCGCGGGACAGAACCTGGCCAGGGGCGAAAGCCGCGGGGGAGTCCCGGGGAAAACACGTGGATGGCCCCATTGGTGGCCAGGTTCGGCGGGTGCTCCTGCGGTCCGTCCTGCCGCTCATTGCCGCGGCGGCGGCAGTGGTGTGGTGGGTGTCATCGTCCGCGGGGGACAGCACGCGGCATGTGGGTGGTGCAAACGGGCTGCCACCGCTGTCTGCGCCCTCGCCCTCGGCCGCAGTCAGTGCCGGTGGAGGGGCAGGAGCTGCGGTACCCGTTGACGTTGCGCGGCTCCAGGCCGCAGCAGTTGATCCCGTGGCAGCTGCGCAGGGGCTGGCGGCGCTGCGGGACTACGCTTTCAGCACCGGGGGCGTGGAACTCCTGGCAGACGTGAACGCCCCCGGGTCATCGGCAGCCGCCGCGGACCAGCGTATCGCCCGCCAGTTCGCCGCCTCCGGCCAGCGCCTCGCCGGATTCACCACCACGCTTTCAGAGCTGGCTTCGGAAGACGGCGCCACCGACGTCCATGCCGTGGTGCGGGCAGTGTCCGCTACCTCCGGATACCGGATGGTGGACGCGGCTGGCACGGTGCTGGCCACGGGGACACCCACCCGGCCGCAGGTACTTCGGCTGGTCCTGGTGTCCGTGGATGGACAGTGGCGGGTGAGTGACATCCTGCCGGGCCCGTAAACAGGCACACCGGCTGTTGTCCGATTCCCTGCGCACGGCTAGGAGGTGCCGGTCTTTCCGGCCACCCAGCGTGCAGCGTCTGCCAGGTGCCCGTGCTGCCACTGGAACCCGGCAGCCGCCAGGACAGCAGGCTCCATCCGCTGGCTCCCAAGCAGCAGTTCCTCGGCCAAACCGGGCATCACGGTGCGCAGCACGGGGGCAGGAACCCGCAGCACGGCAGGCCGGTGCAGCGCGTGGGCCAGCGCCGCCACGATGGTGTTCACGTCCGCCTGCTCAGGGGCAGCCACATTGACCGGGCCGGAGACCGGGGAGCCCAGGAGGAACAGGAACGCGGCCGATACGTCGGGAAGCGTCACCCAGGGCCAGAACTGCCGGCCGTTTCCGAATGGACCGCCCACACCCAGGCGCAGCAGCGGGAGCAGCTTGCCCAGCGCTCCACCGGAACGGCTGAACACCACCCCGGTACGGGGCGTCACCACCCGCACTCCCGGCGGCGCCATCAGAGCCGCCTGCTCCCATTCCAGGCAGATCTGCGCCAGCGTCCCGGAGCCTGCCGGAGCGTCCTCGCGCAGGACAGTGTTGCCGGCATCACCGTAGTAGTTGGCACCTGACTGGCTGATGAAGGTGGCTGGTGGCGTATCGGCCCGTGCCATGGCCTGCACCAGCGTCCTGGTTGGTCCCAGCCGTGAACTGAACAACTCCGCCACGCGCCTCCGGGTCCACGGCCGGTCACCGATGCCGGCGCCGGAGAGGTTCACCACCGCGTCGACACCGGCAAAAACACCGGGATCGAGGACACCTGCCGCCGGGTCCCAGCGGACTTCGGCGGCGCTTGCCGGGGGCCTGCGGACCAGCGTCACCACCGAGTGGGCGGCACGGCGGAATGCTGCGGACATGTAAGTACCGATAAGCCCGGAGGCGCCGGCCATGACAATGTGCATGGGTCCATCTCACCACGGCAGCCCGGGCCGTGTAGCTCCCGTGGGGCGGGGTAGCAGTTGACTATGATCGAACGATGACCTCTTCGAGCTACTTCCGTTTCCCGCATTTGCATGGTGATCTGGTCACTTTCGTGGCCGAGGATGACGTGTGGATTGCGCCCCTGGGCGGCGGCCGGGCCTGGCGTGTCTCGTCGCTCCAGCTCCCTGCCCGCAACCCGCGCTTCACGCCCGACGGTAAGCGCCTGGTGTGGACCGTCGTGCAGGGAACGGCACCGGAGGTGGTCTCCGCACAGGTCGACGGCGGCGGGTACCGGCAGCTCACCTATTTCGGCCACAGCAGCACTAAGGTCAAGGGATTCACCACCGGGGGCTCCGTGGTGGTCACCAGTGCCTTCCGCCAGGCCGAAAGCCGGCACACTCACGCCTACAGTGTTCCCCTCGAGGGCGGCTGGGCCCAGGAGCTTCCCTACGGGCCGGTTGAGTCCGTTGCCTTCGGTCCCGAGGTAGGCGATGAACGCCCTGTAGTGCTGGCAAGCGTACTGTCCCGCGAACCGGCATGGTGGAAGCGGTACCGCGGCGGAACGGCAGGGAAATTGTGGATCGACCGCGACGGCAACGGTGAGTTCGAACGCCTGCTCCCGGACCTCGACGGCAACCTCACCGATCCCCTCTGGGTGGAGGGCCGGATCGCGTTCCTGTCAGACCATGAGGGCTACGGCAACCTGTACTCGGTCCTGCCCAGCGGTAAGGACCTGCGCCGGCACACCGACCACCAGGACTTCTACGTCCGGCATGCAGCCACTGACGGCAAGCGGGTCATCTTTGAATCCGCAGGGGAACTCTGGGTCCTCCATGACCTGGGCTCGGACGCGGTAAAGCTGGACATCACCCTCGGCTCCGCCTCACAGACCAGGCGCCCCGCATTGCTCGACGCCGTCAAGCACCTGGGGGCGGTGGCGCCGGATATGGCCGGCGCCGCCAGTGCCGTTGAATCCCACGGCACCATCCACTGGCTGCGGCACAAAGACGGTCCATCCCGCATCATCGAGGCCACCCCGGGCGTCCGCGGCCGGCTGCCCAGGCCGCTCGGGGACGGCCGCATCGCCTACATTGCCGACCACGACGGCGTGGAAGCCCTGCACATCAAGGACATCGCCGCTCCCGTTCCGCACACCGCAGCGCAGCTGGATCCGCAGTCCGGCAGCGTCCCGGCCGCCGTCGCGGGCGCTCCTTCCAACCCTCCCGCGAATGCTTCCGCGGAGGCGGCAACCGGCGGGGAGGACACTGACGCAGTCAGCCTTCCCCGGCCTGTTCCCGCGTCCAGTGGCAAGCCCGCGGGAGCCGCGGCACACGTACCCTCGGATGAGGAGCAGCAGGCCGACGTGGCGCCCACGGATGCAGCTCCCGCCCCGGCTGCCCAGGCAACCCCGGCGGAAGCAGGCATCACCGTACCGACGCCGTCCCGTGCCAGTTCCCTGGAGGCAAGTCCCGACGGCCGCTGGGTTGCCCTGGGAACATCGTTCGGCGACGTATACATACTGGACACCCGCAGCGGCGCCCTCAGCCAGGTGGCCAGCATCGGGGAAGGGAGCATTTCCGAACTCGCTTGGTCGGCGGACTCGCGCTGGCTGGCCTGGTCGGAGCCCGTCACCTCCTTTGGTTCGCGCAGCCGGCTGCGCCTGGCCACCGTGGACCGGCTCGACGCCGAGCCGGTGGACGTTACCGACGGCCGCTTCCGCGACGCGTCGCCTGCGTTCACCCCGGACGGCAAATTCCTCGCCTTCCTGTCCAACCGCAGCTTCGACCCCGTGTACGACGGACATTCGTTCGATCTCTCCTTCCCCAGCCCCATCAAGCCCTACCTGGTGGCACTCGCGGCTGAGACGCCGTCGCCCTTTGGCCCGTCGGTTGATCCCGCGGGCGCGGAGCTGGATACCGGCACGGACGCGAAGTCCACGGATGCAGCCGAGGCAGGGGAAAGCCCCGTGCCTGCGGTCAAGGTGGATGCGGAGGGCCTGGCCCACCGCGTGATCGGTGTCCCCGTGCCACAGGGCAACTACAGTTCACTGAAGACGGTTGACGGTGCGCTCCTCTGGCTCGACTCCGTCCTGGCAGGCGTGACCGGCGACGGGAAGGCCAGCCAGGAGGACAAGGACGCCCGTCCCAGCCTGGTCCGGTACGACATCACCCGGCGCAAGCAGGCCACCCTGGTGGATGCTGTGGACAGCTACCGCCTCTCCGGCGATCGCAGCAAGGTGGTGGTGGTTGCCGACAAGCAGGTCACCGTGGTTCCGTCGGACGCCAAGGCGGACGAGGAATCGGGCAAGGTGGTCAAGGTGGACCTGGGCCGGATCCGTGTCCTGATGGACCCGCTCAGCGTCTGGGGACAGGCATTTGACGAAGCCTGGCGGCTGCAGCGCGACTTCTTCTGGACCGAGGACATGGCCGGCCAGGACTGGGAATCCATCCACGCCCGCTACCGTCCCCTGGTGGATCGGCTGGGCTCCCACGATGACCTGGTGGACCTGCTGTGGGAACTGCACGGCGAACTCGGAACGTCCCACGCGTACGTGCGCCCCGCCGCGGTCACCGAGCGCGGCAGCCGCGGACAGGGCAGGCTCGGCGCCGACCTCTCGCACACCGCGCGGGGCTGGGAAATCACCCGCATCCTGGCGGGCGAGTCCTCTGACCCGCTGGCCACCTCCCCGCTCACCCGGCCGGGCGTCGGTGCCAAGGCGGGGGACGTCCTGCTGGCCGTCGACGGCGTCCCGCTCTCCGAAAACGTAACCCCTGCCATGCAGCTGGTGGGAGCCGCCGGCCGCGCTGTGGAACTCACCCTCCTCAACGGTCCCGGACACGGCGGCGCTGAAGGCACCCAGCGCCGGGTCGCCGTCGTCCCTGTCAAGGATGAGGAGCGCCTGCGGTACCAGGAATGGGTGGCGGGCAACCGGCGGACCGTCCGCGAGGCCTCCAACGGAACCTTCGGCTACCTGCACATTCCCGACATGATGGCCAACGGCTGGGCCCAGCTCCACCGGGACCTGGACACGGAAACCGCATTTGATGGACTGATCGTCGATGTCCGCCGCAACCGCGGGGGCCACACATCACAGCTTGTGGCTGAGCTCATCGGCCGCAAGGTCACGGGGTGGAGCATGCCGCGCGGGGAGAAGCCCCGCACCTACCCCCACCACGCGCCGAGGGGGCCAGTCATCATCCTGGCGGATGAATTTGCCGGCTCAGACGGCGACATCATCACCCAGGTGTCAAAGCTGCGGGGCATCGGGCCGGTGATCGGAACGCGCACGTGGGGCGGCGTTGTCGGCATCGACAACCGGTTTGCGCTGGCGGACGGCACCGGCGTCACCCAGCCCCGCTATGCGAACTGGTTCAGCGGCGGCGTTGGCTGGAGCGTGGAGAACTACGGAGTTGATCCGGATATCGAGGTGGCGTACCCGCCGCATGCCTATGCTGCCGGACGTGATCCCCAGTTGGAGTACGGCATTGGGGCACTGAAGGAAATGATCCAGGAACTGCCGACTGACCGGCCGCCGGCCCGCTCCGGCTACCGCAAGGTGCTGCCCGCTCCGCTTCCGGCCCGAAGGCACGAAGGCTAGCGCCACCAGGAACAACAAAGGCCCTGCCTTTCCGGGATTCCGGAAAGGCAGGGCCTTTGGCGTTTGGCGCGGCGGTGTGGCCTAGGACTGCAGCGTGGCGTCGAGGGTGATCTCGATGCCGGCCAGGGCCTGGGACACGGGGCAACCCTTCTTCGCGGCCTCGGCAATGCGCTGGAAGTCTTCCTGCGAGATGCCGGGGATCCGGGCGTTCAGGGTGAGGTGGCTGCCGGTGATCCCGGTTCCGGGCTGGAAGCCAACCTCCGATTTGGTGTTGACCTCTTCCGGCGTGAAGCCCGCCTGGCTGAGTTCGTGGCTGAAAGCCATGGAGAAGCAGGCCGAGTGCGCGGCGGCGATCAGCTCTTCCGGGCTGGTCTTTCCGCCGGCAGCCTCGGTGCGCGCCTTCCAGGTGACATCGAAGGTGCCCAGGCCGGAGCTGTCCAGGGTGGTGTTGCCCGAGCCTTCGGTCAGGCTTCCGGTCCATACGGTGTGGGCGTTGCGTGTTGTAGCCATGTCTCTCCTCAACGTCGATTCGGTCCGGGTCCGGCAGCATGGCCGGGCCCACCGCTCCCCATCCTAGGGATCCGGCCCATGACTTGCACGGATAATCCGCTCTCAGAGCATTATGACCGGCTGTCCGGCCTGGGAAGTTACTGCCAGAGGGTGGCGATGGCGATGTTGACCAGGGCCAGGCCACCGACGCTGTGGGCGAGGCCGGTGGAGACGGGCTGGCCGTTCTTGACCTTGCGCGTTCCGATCACGGCCAGGACGGCCACCACGATGGCGATGACGAACTTGATGCCCAGTTTGGCGTAGTTGGGATCCGAATCGGGCAGGAACGGAAGGATGCCCATCATGGCAATGCCGGTGAGGAGCTGCAGGAAGGCGCCATCACGCTGGCGCGGATGTACGGTGGGGGTCCGCATCGTGGCGATCCAGTAGCCCACAATCATGGCCGCGCCCACCACGTGCAGGAATACCAGGATGTTAAAGAGGATAGTCATGGCTCCAGCTTAGCCAGTCTGTTCTACGGCCCGTAGCAAAGCCACGCTGGGCATCCCTGCCGGCTGCCCGTTAAACCGCGACGGCGGCGCGCGCCGCCGGTGGTCATCCCACCGTTGGCGCCCGCCGCCGTCGTTCGTGGCTGGCTGTTACAGCCCCAGGTCCGCTTCGAACGCGCCTTCTTCGAGGCGTGCCTTCAGGGTCTGGAGGAACCGGCCTGCGTCAGCACCGTCCACCAGGCGGTGGTCGTACGTCAGGGACAGGTACATCATGGAGCGGATGGCGATCGAGTCGTCACCGTTTTCGTCAGCAACCACAACGGGGCGCTTGACGATGGCACCGGTACCGAGGATGCCCACCTGCGGCTGGTTGATGATCGGGGTATCGAACAGGGCGCCCACCGAACCGATGTTGGTGATGCTGAACGTGCCGCCGGACAGTTCGTCCGGACCGATCTTGCCGTCGCGGGTACGGGAGGCAACATCGGCGATCTTGCCGGCCAGGCCGGCGAGGTTCAGGTTGCCGGCGTCGGCGATGACCGGAACCAGCAGGCCCTTGTCGGTGTCGACGGCGATCGCCAGGTGCTCGGCGTTGTGGTAGGTGATTTCCTGCTTGTCCTCGTCGTACGCAGCGTTGAGCTTGGGGTGCTGCTTGAGGGCTTCGGCTACTGCCTTGGCGATGAAGGGCAGGAAGGTCAGCTTGGTGCCGTTCTGGGCCTGGAACGAGTTCTTGGCCTTGAGGCGGAGCTTGGCCACCTTGGTCATGTCCACTTCGTGCACCTGCGTGAGCTGGGTGGAGACCTCGAGGGACTCGCGCATGCGGCGGGCGATGACCTGGCGGATGCGGGGAGCCTTCTGGGTGGTTCCGCGCAGCGAGGAGGCGGCTGCACCCGACGCGGCGGGGGCCGAAGCGGCGGGGGCTGCGGCCGGAGCCGCGGCGGGAGCGGCCTTGGCTTCAGCGGCGGCTATCACATCCTGCTTGCGGATGCGGCCGCCAACACCGGTGCCGGACAGAGAGGAAATGTCCACGCCATGCTGGTTGGCCAGCTTGCGGACCAGGGGAGTGACGTAGCCGGATTCCGAACCTGCGGCCGGTGCGGCTTCCTGGGCTGCCGGAGCAGGAGCCTGGGCAGCCTGCGACGCGGCCGGTGCAGCCTGCTCAGGAGCCTGCTGGGCGGGAACGGCCTGGGCGGGCGCGGTCTGCGCGGGAGCGGACTCTGCCGGTGCGGGCTTGGGGGCTTCCTGCTGGGGAGCTGCGGGCGCAGCCTGCGGAGCCGCGGCAGCGGGGGCGCCGGAGCCGATGACGGCGAGCACGGAACCAACCTCGGCGGTCTCGTCCTCGTTGACGCGGATTTCCTGCAGGGTGCCGGCAACGGGGGACGGGATCTCGGTGTCCACCTTGTCGGTGGAAACCTCGAGCAGGGGTTCGTCGACCTCGACGGCGTCGCCCACGGCCTTGAGCCAGCGGGTGACGGTGCCTTCAGTGACGCTCTCGCCCAGTGCGGGGAGGGTTACTTCGTGGCTCTCGCCGCCGGCAGCCGGGGCTTCCTGGGCCGGGGCTTCCTGTGAAGGCGCCGCTTCAGCGGGGGCTTCCTGAGCGGGAGCAGCCGCAGGTGCCTCTTCGGCGGGAGCGGCAGCGGGAGCTTCTTCGGCCGGCGCGGAGCCGCCGCCGGAGCCGTCGCCGATGCGCACCAGCGGTGCGCCTACCTCGGCGGTCTCATCTTCAGCGACCAGGATTTCTTCAATCACGCCAGCTACAGGAGAGGGGATTTCAGTGTCTACTTTGTCGGTGGAGACTTCGAGCAGCGGCTCGTCCACCTCTACCCGGTCACCTACCTGCTTGAGCCAGCGGGTGACGGTTCCTTCGGTGACACTCTCACCGAGGGCGGGCAAGTTAACGGATTCAGACATGTCGTCCCCGTTCTCCTTATTGATCTTTAGTGCGAATGATTGCTGCCTTGTTGGAAGCCTAGTGCACCCGGTCTGTACGGCCGGGTGCACCGGGCCTGGTAATGCTGGGGGGAACTAGCCGTGCAGCGGCTTGCCGGCCAGCGCCAGGTGCGCTTCGCCGAGGGCTTCGTTCTGGGTGGGGTGGGCGTGCAGCAACTGCGCCACGTCTTCCGGGTAGGCTTCCCAGTTCACGATCAGCTGGGCCTCGCCCACCTGCTCGCCCATGCGGGCACCGATCATGTGGACGCCCACCACGGGGCCGTCCTTCTGGCGGACCAGCTTGACCAGGCCGGAGGTGCCCAGGATGGAGCTCTTGCCGTTGCCGGCCAGGTTGTATTCCTGGGTCTGGACCTGGTCGTCGCCGAACTTTTCCTTGGCAGCCTTCTCGGTGTAGCCGACGGTAGCGATTTCGGGTTCGGAGTAGGTGACCTTCGGGATGTTGATGTCCTCGACCACCACAGGCTTCAGGCCGGCGATTTCCTCGGCCACGAAGATGCCCTGCTGGTAGCCGCGGTGGGCCAGCTGTACGCCGGGGACGATGTCGCCGACGGCGTAGATGTTGCCGACGCCGGTGTGGAGGCGCTCGTTGGTGATGACGAAGCCGCGGTCGATGGTGACGCCGGCTTCCTCGTAGCCCAGGTTGGCCGTGACGGGGCCGCGGCCGACGGCGACCAGCAGCAGGTCCGCTTCGAACGTCTTGCCGTCCACCAGGGTGACCTTGACGCCGTCGTTATTCTGCTCCACGCCCTGGAAGAAGATGCCGGTGGAGAACTTGATGCCGCGCTTCTTGAAGGCACGCTCGAAGTTCTTGACGATGGTGGCGTCCTCGTTGGGAACGAGGGAGGGCAGGCCTTCGACGATGGTGACGTCCACGCCGAATGACTTCCAGACCGAGGCGAATTCGACGCCGATGACGCCGCCGCCCAGGATGATGGCGCTCTTGGGGATGTAGTCCATGGTCAGCGCCTGGTCGGAGGTGATGACCTTGCCGCCGATTTCGAGGCCCGGAAGGGTGCGCGAGTAGGAACCGGTGGCCAGGACGATGTTCTTGCCCTTGTACGCCGTGCCGTTCACTACGACGGTGTCGGTGCCCTGCAGCTTGCCTTCACCCTCGATGACGGTGATGCCCTTGGACTTGATGAGACCCTGCAGGCCCTTGTACTTGCCGGCGATGATGCCGTCCTTGTACGCGTTGACGGCATTGATGTCGATGCCGTCGAGGGTGACATTCACGCCGTACTTGGCGGAATCACGGGCGTGGTCGGCCAGCTCTGCGGAGTGCAGCAGGGCCTTGGTGGGGATGCAGCCGTTGTGGAGGCAGGTGCCGCCCAGCTTGCCCTTCTCCACGAGGCCGACGGTGAGGCCGAGTTGTACCGCCCGCAGCGCTGCAGCGTATCCGCCGCTGCCGCCACCGAGTACCAGGATGTCGAATTCTTGCGCAGTTGCCTGATCGGCCACTAAAACGCTCCCTCGCGTGAACGATGACGCGATCAGCGCGCATCATCTGGTCTTGGAACTTGCACTGCCGTGATTATGTCAGCAGGGCAACCCTCTTGCATTTGTGACTACCGTGGTTCACCTTAGCGAACCACCTATCCATGCTCCACCTTGGCGTTGCGTTTGTGGAGCGCTTGTGTCCAGTGTCACGCGGCTCTGTGGCACAGGGATCACCTGTGCCCAGAGCCGCGTGGTACCGGGGCTGCAGCCGTTCCTAGGCAGCGGCCAGGATGTCCTCCACGTAGGCAACCAGGGTACGCACGGTGCATCCGGTGCCCTGCTTGTGGGTGTAGCCGTAAGGGCTGCCGTTATTAAAGGACGGTCCTGCGATGTCGATGTGCGCCCAGGGGATCTGTTCGCCTGCCTTGTCCTTACCCACGAACTCGCGCAGGAACACGGCGGCGGTCATCATGCCGCCGTGCCGTTCGCCGATGTTGGCCAGGTCCGCCACCTGTGAATCGAGGGTGGGGCGCAGTTCCTCGGGCAGGGGCATGGGCCAGACCAGTTCACCGGCACGGTCAGCCGCTGCCTTGAGCGCACCTGTGACACTGTCCGATCCCATGATTCCTGCGGTGCGGTTGCCCAGCGCGATCAGTTGCGCACCGGTGAGGGTGGCGACGTCGATGATGGCGTCCGGGTATTCGCGGCTGGCAGCGACGATGCCGTCGGCCATGACCAGCCGGCCTTCGGCGTCGGTATTAAGGACTTCCACGGTCTTGCCGCCGAACATGGTCAGGACGTCAGCAGGGCGTGAGGCGCCACCGCCGGGCATGTTCTCCGCGATGCAGAGCCACGCGGTGGCCTTGACCGGCAGGCCCAGTCCGGCGAGGGCCAGGACAGTGTTAAGGACGACGGCGGCGCCCGCCATGTCGCTCTTCATGTCGCCCATGTTCAGGGCCGGCTTGATGGAGATGCCGCCGGTGTCGAAGGTGATGCCCTTGCCGACGAGGGCGATCTTGGCGGTGGCCTTGGCGGGGGAGTACTCGACCTTGACCAGGCGCGGCTGGCGCGTGGAGCCCTTGCCCACGCCCATGATGCCGCCATAGCCTTCCTTTTCAAGGCGCTTCTCGTCCCAGACGGTTACCTTGACGGGCAGGCCTTTGGCCAGGTCCTTGGCTGCCTCCGCAAAGGATTCTGGGTACAGGTGGCTGGGCGGCGTGTTGACGAGGGAACGGGTGTGGTTCACGGCCCTGGCCACCAGCCCGGCACGCTTCAGGCCCGCGTCCAGGTCCGCGCTGCCGGCCAGGCCGGTGAAGATCACGGCATTGCGGACAGGATCCTTGAGTCCGTCCGCGGAGGATCGGAACTCGGTGAAGGAATACGCACCCAGCGCGGCGCCTTCGGCGACGGCCGTGACGTCCTGCACCGTCGCCGTCGGAAACGCCAGGGTGACCGTGGCCAGGCCGGCCAGCTGCCGGACGGCCGATCCTGCAGCCCTGCGGAGTGCCTCACCCGTAAGCGCCCCCGTGGCAGGAACCTTGCCGACGCCGGCGAGGACCAGGATGCCGGCGCCGGTTTCCGGCAGGCCCGGCAGGCGGACCAGTTGGTCGGCAGCGCCGGTTACCCCCAGTGCGCTGAGGGAGTCTGCGAGTGCCTCGGCGGACTTCGCCGTCAGCGGGTTGTCCAACAGGACGGGGCCATCGGTTCCCTGCCCCACCCCGATGACCACGGCGTCGCTGGGGCTCTTCTTCAGGTCCCGAGAGACGGTACTAAGGTTGACTTCAGTATTCTTGACCACAGGGATGAGTCCTCAATTCTCGAAACGTTCGGGCAGGGATGCATGTTGGGCGCTCTGCCATGCTGGTCCGGATCCGCCCGTTCTGGACGGTCACCGGGTGGGTGCAAGCCCGCCTGGCAGGCCAGTTCCGATCGTAGTCCTTCCCCGGTGCCGCAGGAGAATTTCCTGAGAGGTGCGCCACACCGGCCGGTGGAATGCCGCGTGCCCTTGCAGCGTTATGAATGATGTCCACCCGCACCCCTGAAAGGAACATGCCGTGCTTGAACGGATTTCCGGCTCCCTGCTGGACCCCGACGCGCTCTATGCCAGCAACATCGAGCTGTTCCACAGCCCCGAACTCCAGGGGCTGAACATGGTCATGGGTTTCACCGGGTTTGCCGACGCAGGCCACGTGGTGAAGCAGATTAACTCCGAGCTGCTGGACTCCCTTGATGCCCAGCCGGTGGCAGTCTTCGATGCCGACCAGCTGATCGACTACCGGTCCCGGCGGCCGCACCTGAGCTTTGTCGAAGACCACATCCAGGACTACCAGGAGCCCCGGCTGGCCCTGTACCGGCTGGTGGACGGGCTGGGTAAGCCGTTCCTCCTCCTGGCCGGCTTCGAACCTGACCTGCAATGGGAACGGTTCGCCCGCGCCGTGGTGAACATCGTGGAGAAACTGGACGTCAACCTGGTCACCTGGATCCACTCGATTCCCATGCCGGTGCCGCACACCCGGCCTGTGGGCGTGACCGTGCACGGCAACCGGCCTGAACTGATCGAGGGCATTTCGGTATGGAAGCCCACCGTCGAAGTTCCTGCCGCCGTGGGCCACATCCTGGAGCTGCGCCTCGTGGAGGCCGGACGCAACGTTGCCGGGTACGTCATCCATGTCCCGCACTACCTGGCTGAGGCTGAATACCCGACCGCCGCCGTCGCCGGCCTGGAATACCTGGGCGCCGCCACGTCCCTCATGCTGCCCACCGACCGGCTCCGCGAATCGGGCCGTGAGGTCAGCCGCCAGATTGCCGAGCAGATCGAGGCGTCCGAAGAAGTCCAGCAGGTGGTGTCCCGCCTCGAAACCCGGTACGACGAAAAGTCGGACGGCATCGTGCGCCGGTCGCTCCTGGCCAACGAGAACGATGAGCTTCCCGACGCCGACGACCTCGGCGCCGCCGTGGAGGCCTACCTTGCGCGGGAGAACCCGGGGCAGTAGCGCTGGTCACAACTTCCGGGAAACCGGCGTCCCGCCGGGCATAATGAAGTGGTGACTGCACCCCGCGCCTGGCTTATCTGGACCATTGGAATTTTCGGGTACCTGGTGGCCGTGGCGCAGCGCACCTCGTTCGGTGTGGTGGGACTTGAGGCGACAGAGCGGTTCCACGCCAGCGCGTCCGCCATCTCCTTCTTCACAGTCCTGCAGCTGCTGGTCTACGCCGGCCTCCAAATTCCCGTGGGCGTGCTGGTGGACAGGTTCGGATCGCGGGCCATGATTGCCGGCGGCGCCGTCCTGATGGGACTCGGGCAGCTGCAGCTGGCCTTTGCAGAAAGCATTCCCGGGGGAGTCCTGGGCCGCGTCCTGGTGGGCGCGGGCGATGCCATGACCTTCATCTCGGTGATCCGGCTCATTCCGCTGTGGTTCGCTCCCGCCCGGGTACCCCTGGTCACCCAGTTAACGGGCATGTCCGGCCAGTTGGGGCAGCTGTTCAGTGTCCTGCCCTTCGCGCTGGTCCTCCACCTCGCGGGATGGACCCCCGCCTTCCTGATGCTGGCAGGGATGTCCGCGCTCGCCGTCGTACTCGTCGTCTTGCTGTTGCAGGACGCTCCGCCGGGCACCGAACGGCCGCATGCACGGCAGGGGCTCCGGGCCACCGGGGCGTCGCTGGCCCGGGCATGGCGCCAGCCCGGCACCCGGCTGGGAATGTGGAGCCACTTCACCATCCAGTTCTCCGGCACCGTATTTGCCATGACCTGGGGCTATCCATTCCTGATTTCCGGCCAGGGCCTGGATGCCGGAACCGTCGCCGCCCTGATGGCGCTGTACGTCGCCGCCGCGATGGCGGTTGGCCCCTTCATTGGGCGCTTCGTTTCACGGCACCCGCTGCGCCGTTCCACCATGGTGCTGCTGATCGCCGCCGGCACCGCCGCGGCCTGGGCGGCGGTGCTGCTGTTGCCCGGCCGGGCTCCGCTGTGGCTGCTGGCCGGCCTGGTGGTGGTGCTCGCAATCGGCGGCCCAGGCTCGATGATCGGTTTCGACTTCGCCCGCACCTTCAACCCTGCGCACCGGATCGGCACCGCCACCGGGATCGTCAATGTTGGCGGCTTCATTGCCGCCCTCGTGTCCATCTTCCTGATCGGCCTGGTGCTGGACGTCCTCTACGCTTCCGGTTTCTCGCAGGGGGTGCTGTACGGGCTGGATCCCTTCCGGCTGGCCCTGAGCGTCCAGTTCCTGCTCCTGGCCTTCGGCGCCGCCGCGATCCTGGCCTCCCGGCGAAAGGTGCGCCGGCAGATGGCCGACCAGGGGATCGTGGTGCCGCCACTGCGCAGCGCCCTGGCCCGGCAGCGCCGGGAAAGCCTGGCCCGCCGTCGCCAGACGACGCCCACCGACGACTGACTACTCCTGCACAGGCCCGTGTGGCGCGGGTTTGGCTGCCGGTTGGCGGACTTTTCCACTTAGGCCAAGGACGCCCTTCTGCGGGGTTGGGTCCGGGCGAATGCTGGAGCAATGACAGCTTCAGAACGATTAACAGTCCGCGGGCCGGAAGACATCCTTGGCTTCATCCCCCACTCCCTGGGTTACTGGCCTGAATCCAGCCTGGTGGCCATGACGCTGCACGGCACCAGGCTCGGGGCCACGTTGCGGCTCGACCTCCCGGGACCGGACATACAGGCAGACCCGGCAGGGTTCGCCCGTGCCGTCCGCCGCTACCTTGAGTCTGACCAGGAGGCAGACGGCGCGTTGCTGGCAGTGTTCACCAGCGACGCCGGCATGCTTCCGCCGTCCGACTACGACCGTTTGATTTCGGCGGTGCAGTCCGCCCTGGCCCAGGGCGGGATGCCGGTCCGCGATGCCTGGTTTGTGGGCGGCGAATACTGGCGCGACGCATTCTGCGCTGATCCTTCCTGTTGCCCGCTTCCAGGTAGGCCCGTGCAGCAGATCACGGACAGCATGTTGAATACGGAGATGGTGTACAGGGGCAGCAGCGTTGGCCCGGCTCCCAAGACAGGCCGCGGTCCGGCAACAGCCGTCCCCGCCATGCACCTGGCCGCCGTCCTGGAGGCGCAGAAAGGCTGGGAGGAAGAGCTTGCCGGACGGTCCGGATCCAGGGCACAGTTCGATGCCGTGCTCGACTTCTGGGAGATGCTGTTGGACAGGACGCCGGCACGGCCATGGATGGCGGATGTTGAGCGCGACGCCTTCCTCCGTGCCACGCTGCTCTGTCCCACCTGGCGCGACGCGGTACTGGTGATGGCAGCGGCAGGCCGGAACGCTGCGGAGGCCGGAGCCGAGCAGTTCGGCGTCCTTCACGACGGGGGTGGGGACTCCAGCGGGGTCTCCGTGGTGCCGCTGCCGCTGTTGCCTCCGGCGGACTTCGCGGGCCGCCAACCGCGGAGGGGAAGCAGAAGGTCCGGTGCGGCGGGGCAGGCTGCGGCCCGTCCACGGGAGTTGCGCCTGCTGCGGGGAACCGCGGCCGCTTCCGGCTCTGTGCCTGCGGGCTACGGCGAGGTCCTCATGGGGCTGGCGCCGGACGTTCCCGACTGGGAGGGCCTGGACGCGCTGGACCGGGTTCTTGGCCAATTGGCTGTGCTGGGCGGTGGCGCAGCGGCCGCGGCGCTGACGCTTCAGGGCTGGGTTGCGTGGTGCCGGGGCCGCGGATCCTACTCTGCCGCTTACCTGGACCAGGCTCTTGAACTTGAGCCGGGCTACCGGCTCGCGGAACTGCTGCTGGACCTCGTGGGCAGGGGAACACTCTGTGGCTGGGCGGCCCGGAAGGACGCGGCATGGCAGAAGTTCGGGGAGGAAAGCGCGGGGGAGAAGGCAACAGGGAAGGAAGGTTTGTGAGCGGATGGCGGCGGGAGAGGCCGGATTCCGGCAAATCATGAGACAATGGATGCCGAGACCCGGTTGGGTCCGTGTACCGAGTGCTTGTCAGCGTCCCGCAAGGGAACATTACAGCCACTCCGGGAGTTGTCTTAAGTGACTCTGCCGGCCGTGGTGGCGCTCGGTTTTCATCACGGACTTGACAGGGTCATAGTGGTGTTGCCCGTATGGTGATTCCACAGACCACCGCTAGAAAGGTTTTCTGTGACCCCGTCTTCCACGAAGAAGGATTCCGCCGCCCAGGATGTCTTGTCCCCTGAGGAGAAGCAGGCCGCGACCAATGCCAAGCGGGCAGCCACGCGGGCAGCCAACAAGGCTTCGGCCGGGGAGGCTGCAGCGGACGGCAAGCGCGAGCCCAAAAAGCGTGGGCCCAAGCCCGGCGCCAAGGCTGCAGCAGCGGCCGCAGGAAAGTCCGGTGACGTTGACCCGGACGAGGTCGAAGAAGTCGAGGAAGACATCGACGACAACGACATCGTCCTCGAAGGCGCGGAAGCAGTTGAGGATGCCGACGCTGAACCCGTCAAGGGTGCCGCCGGCAGCGGCAAGGGCTTCGTCTACTCCGATGCAGACGACGACGACGCCCCCGTGCAGCAGGTCATGTCTGCAGGTGCCACGGCCGACCCCGTCAAGGACTACCTGAAGCAGATCGGCAAGGTGGCACTGCTCAACGCTGAGCAGGAAGTGGACCTTGCGCTGCGCATCGAAGCCGGGCTGTTTGCCGAGGAGAAGATCGCCGCTGACGACGGGTCCATGGATCCGAAGTACAAGCGTGAACTCGAATTCATCATCCACGACGGCAAGCGCGCCAAGAACCACCTGCTGGAGGCCAACCTTCGCCTTGTGGTCTCGCTGGCCAAGCGCTACACCGGCCGCGGCATGCTGTTCCTGGACCTGATCCAGGAAGGCAACCTGGGCCTCATCCGCGCCGTTGAGAAGTTCGACTACACCAAGGGCTTCAAGTTCTCCACCTACGCCACCTGGTGGATCCGCCAGGCCATCACCCGCGCCATGGCCGACCAGGCCCGCACCATCCGTATCCCGGTGCACATGGTTGAGGTCATCAACAAGCTGGCACGCGTCCAGCGCCAGATGCTGCAGGACCTGGGCCGCGAGCCCACGCCCGAGGAACTGGCACTGGAACTGGACATGACCCCTGAGAAGGTTGTCGAGGTCCAGAAGTACGGCCGCGAACCCATTTCGCTGCACACCCCCCTCGGCGAGGACGGCGATTCCGAGTTCGGCGACCTGATCGAGGACTCTGAGGCCGTTGTCCCGGCTGATGCCGTGAGCTTCACCCTCCTCCAGGAGCAGCTGCACTCGGTGCTGGATACCCTCTCCGAGCGCGAAGCCGGCGTGGTTGCCATGCGGTTTGGCCTCACGGACGGCCAGCCGAAGACTTTAGACGAAATCGGAAAGGTCTACGGCGTCACCCGCGAGCGGATCCGCCAGATCGAATCGAAGACCATGTCCAAGCTCCGCCACCCCTCCAGGTCGCAGGTGCTGCGGGACTACCTGGACTAAGTCGTCTGCAGGGTTGAACAGGGGTCGTCCCGGATCCACCGAAAAGGGTGGGTTCGGGACGGCCCCTGTTGTCGTCGGGTCCATTGTCTTGTCGGGTCCATTGTCTTCAAGTTCCCCCCGGGAAGGTTTCCGCAGTCCGCGGGGGCGGGGCAGGATCAGCCCTGATGCGGGTCCTTAAACGCCTGCGGGACCCTTCCGTGTGGAAGAGCCCCGCAGGATTCGTTGTTACCGATGCCTCATCTAGTCGATTTCAACGGCAGCTTTCTCGTGAAGCTTTCCCGTCTCGTCGTGCCAGTCGGAGCTCAACGGCTTGAGCGTCGACTCGACTGCACGGGCGTGGTGGCCGCAGAACAGCAGTTCACCGCCGGAGGACTCGAGTACAACCCGGACATATGCCTGAGCTCCGCAACGGTCGCACCGGTCCAGTGCATTCAGCGTGCGGTCTGCCACTGCTGTTGTCATATCGGCCTCCTTAGTAGATCAGTACATCTATATAACCAGCATTCGTATCCAAACCATCGCAAGGATGGGGCAAGTTCGCTGTGCGCGTATCCGCAAGGTTCGGTCAAGAACTCCACAGTTCCGCCCGTCACCCGGGTTCGTGGCGCGCCGCACACCGGTCCGCGGGTGTGGCAGGCGGCCGGGACCGCTGCCGCCGACTACCCTAGAAGGTGCGGTCCCAGCGCCGCGCCGTCGTCCCTGAAGGAGTTCATCACCAGTGGCACCCAGCTCTGAGTACACCGCCCGGCACCTCTCCGTCCTGGAGGGCCTCGAAGCCGTCCGCAAACGCCCGGGCATGTACATCGGCTCGACCGACTCGCGCGGCCTCATGCACTGCCTCTGGGAAATCATCGACAACTCCGTGGACGAGGCCCTGGCCGGGTTCGGCCATGACATCAAGATCATCCTGCACGCCGACAACTCCGTGGAGATCCACGACGACGGCCGCGGAATTCCCGTCGACAAGGAACCCAAGACGGGGCTCACCGGCGTCGAAGTTGTCTTCACCAAGCTCCACGCCGGCGGCAAGTTCGGCGGCGGCTCCTACACAGCCTCGGGCGGCCTGCACGGCGTGGGCGCTTCCGTGGTCAACGCCCTGTCCTCGCGGCTGGACGTGGAGGTGGACCGGGGCGGCAAGACCTACAAGATGTCCTTCCGCCGCGGTGAACCCGGCCGCTTCAAAGACACCGGTTCCCGCCTGGATCCGGCAGCACCGTTCACGCCCTTCGTCAACGACTCCGTACTGGACGTGGTGGGCAAAGCCAAGCGCGGCGTCACCGGGACGAGGATCCGTTACTGGGCGGACCGGCAGATCTTCACCCCAGACGCAAAATTCTCCTACGAGGACCTCGCGGCCCGTGCCCGCCAGACTTCCTTCCTGGTGCCCGGACTCAAGCTCACGGTGCGGGACGAGCGCAGGGTCCCCGGGACGCCGGGTGAAGCCGGCCCCCACGAGGAGGTCTTCCACCACGACGGCGGCATTTCAGAATTCGTCGAGTTCCTTGCAGCGGACCCGGCCGTCACCGACGTCTGGCGGCTGCACGGGTCAGGGAAGTTCAAGGAGACGGTCCCGGTCCTCGACGAACGGGGGCACAGCCAGCTGGCCGAAGTAGAGCGTGACTGCGAGGTGGACGTGGCGCTCCGCTGGGGGATCGGCTACGACAGCACCGTACGGAGCTTCGTCAACATCATCGCCACCCCGAAGGGCGGTACGCACCAGTCGGGGTTCGAACAGGCCCTGATCAAGACTTTCCGCAAAGCCGTCGAGACCAACGCCCGCAAGCTCAAGGCCGGCAACGACAAGATCGAAAAGGACGACATCTTCGCCGGCCTGACCGCAGTGCTGACGGTCCGGCTCGCTGAACCGCAGTTCGAAGGCCAGACCAAGGAAATCCTGGGCACCAGCGCGGTCCGCGCCATCGTGGCCAAGGTGGTGGAGCGCGAAATTTCCGCCAAGCTGTCCGCCAGCAACCGGAACGACAAGGCCCAGTCGGCGCTGCTGCTGGAAAAGATCGTCAACGAGATGAAGTCGCGCATCTCGGCCCGCGTGCACAAGGAAACCCAGCGGCGCAAGAACGCGCTGGAAACCTCCTCGATGCCCACCAAGCTGGCCGACTGCCGGACGGACGACGTCGAACGCTCCGAACTGTTCATCGTGGAAGGTGATTCCGCGCTGGGCACGGCCAAGCTGGCCCGCTCCTCGGACTTCCAGGCGCTGCTGCCCATCCGCGGCAAGATCCTCAACGTCCAGAAGGCCTCGGTGGGGGACATGCTCTCCAACGCCGAGTGTGCAGCCCTGATCCAGGTGGTCGGCGCGGGTTCCGGCCGCAGCTTCGACATCAGCGCCGCCCGCTACGGGAAGGTGATCCTCATGACCGACGCCGACGTGGACGGCGCCCACATCCGCACGCTGCTGCTGACCCTTTTCTTCCGCTACATGCGGCCCATGATCCTCGAAGGCAGGGTATTTGCCGCGGTGCCGCCGCTGCACCGCGTGGAGGTCATCAATGCCGGCCAGAAGGCCAACGAGATGATCTATACCTACTCGGAGGCCGAACTCCACGTGCTGCTGGCCCGATTGGCCAAGGAGGGCAAGCGGTACAAGGAGCCCATCCAGCGGTACAAGGGGCTGGGGGAAATGGACGCCGAGCAGCTGGCCGAGACCACCATGGACCCGCGGCACCGGACCCTGCGCAAGGTGGGAATCGAAAACGCGCAGCAGGCAGAAGAGATTTTCGACCTGCTGATGGGCTCGGATGTGTCCCCGCGCAAGGACTTCATCATCGCCGGCGCGTCCAGCCTGGACCGGGAGCGCATCGACGCCTGATTGCCGCCGGCGCCAGCCCAGCAGCCCGATTGCCGCCGGCGTCAGCCGAGCAGTCCGGGAACCACGAGCAATGCCGTGGGCAGGGCAAGCAGCAGGACGCAGCCGGCCATGACCGCACTGCGGACGGCGGCAGGAAGCTGGGGCTGCGGCGTCAGGAGGCGGCTGACCCTCGAGGCCGCGGTCCTCACGGCATCCGATCCCGGGCCGCCCGCTGCTGCCTCGAGCCCGGACAGGGCCAGGGCGGGGGTGGAGGGCCGGATGTCGCCGGTGCCCGCGCTGGCTGCGGAGCCGCTGGCCACGATGGCGATGGCCTTGATGAGGGTTGCTTTGCTCTCGGTCCGGAGGGCGACGTCGTCGGCCAGCATTTCGATGAGCGAGTTCACCGATTCCTGCGCAAGCCGGGTGGTGGGAAGCCAGGGGAGGGCCTGCCGCCAGGCTGCGAAGGCCCAGAGCAGCAGGTGGTGCCGCTGGCTCAGGTGGGCGTTCTCGTGGATCAGGACGGCACGCAGTTCGGCTGGTTCAAGGGCCGCCATGAGGCCGTCCGACAGGACGGTCACCGACCGGGCGCCGCCCGGAAGGCAGTAGGCGACAGGGGAGTCGTGGCTGATGACGAGGGTTCCGGCGTCCTGGCCGGATGGGGAGGCCAGGAGGGCGAGCAGTTCGCGGTGCCGGCGACGCTGCCGCTGGATTTTGTAGTACGTCAGCAGCAGCGTGAACACCAGGTGGGCCGTGAGCAGGGCGGCGGCAGACAGGGCAAAAATATGCCAGAACCCCAGTGCCGTGGTGGGGGCGTTGAAAAGCACCATGCCGGCAAGGGCGCGCAGCCCCGCGATGAGGTTGTCACCAACAGGTTCCAGGCCGTAGACCAGCATGGCGCCGATCATGGAGAGGCCACCTGCCAAGGCGATCGCCTGCCATAAGAGCATCGCCGTGAATGGCGACCTGGCCGGCCATTGTGCCCGCGACAGGAGGATCGGCACCGGCCAGGCCAGGATAATCGCAAGGACCGCCAGCAGGTATGAGGCCCAGAACATGGTGTGCTAGAGGTGGCCCAGCAGTTTGCGCAGCGTCTCGGCTTCACCTTCGGAGACTGACCCGATGAAGCGGGCCAGGACGGCCTCACGGTCCGGGGCTGAACCCAGGACCTCATGCATCAGTTCAGCGGTGTGGTCTGCGCGGCTGGACACCGCCTGGTAACGGTGCGGGCGGGTTCCGCGTTCGCGTTCCACCAGCCCCTTCTTCTCCAGGCGGGAAAGTACGGTAAGTACTGTCGTGACGGCCAGTTCCTTGCCTTCGTGGCCCGGCCCGCCCTGTGCAGTCGACGTGCGCGCCAACTGGTCCCTCAGGGTGTTGGCCGTAGCCGCTTCGTGGCCCGCCCAGAGCAGGTCCATCACTGCCCGTTCCAGTTCACCAAGACTAGCCATTTCACTTTTCCTTTATTTCCCCGCACCATGCGCCTGGGCGCCCGGTGACGTCACGCGGTTGTTCAACTACACCACTAAATTTACCCCGAAACCGCCGAACCTTCTACATCGGGTAGAACATCTGGCGCGCCGCGCCCCCGTGGGCGATCCTAGGGGAGGGTAATTGGTTTTCATCCGCCGCCGACCATGTTCTACACTTTGTAGAAGTTACAGTTCTACGGAGCGTAGAAAACTGCATTGGCTAACAGTAGGGACTGCCATGGACGCCTTGGAAATCGCACGCTGGCAATTCGGTATCACCACGGTCTACCACTTCATGATGGTGCCGCTGACCATCGGCCTGGGCCTGGTGGTGGCCGTTATCCAGACGGCCTGGTACCGCACCGGCAAGCCCGAGTACCTGCGCATGACCAAGTTCTGGGGGAAGCTCTTCCTCATCAACTTCATCATGGGCGTCGCCACGGGCATCGTGCAGGAGTTCCAGTTCGGCATGGCCTGGAGCGAGTACAGCCGCTTCGTGGGTGACGTCTTCGGCGCACCGCTGGCCCTCGAGGCCCTCCTCGCCTTCTTTGTCGAGTCCACTTTCCTGGGCCTGTGGATCTTCGGCTGGAAGCAGCTCAAGCCCGCCATCCACCTTGCCTGCCTGTGGGTGGCCGTCATTGGATCAGCGCTTTCCGCTTACTTCATCATCGTCGCCAACAGCTGGATGCAGCACCCGGTGGGCGTGGAAATGATCAACGGCCGGCCCGTCATGACCGACGCCTGGGCCGTCTTCACCAACAACACCGCCCTCGTTGCCGTCCCGCACACCCTCTTCGGCGCCCTCGCCGTGGCAGGCGGCTTCCTCCTGGGCATCGCCTGGTACCACCTGTGGCGGAGGCGGCACGACGGCGTTGACACCGTGGGTGCCGACGGCCGGGTCATCCCGGGTGAAGACGCCCGGATCCCGGGCCGGGACCTTGCCGACCACAAGGTGTGGATCCGGTCCCTGCGCATCGGCGCCGTGGTGGCCATGATCTCGTTCGCCGGCACCGCCGTCACCGGTGACCTGCAGGGCAAGCTCATGTTCCAGCAGCAGCCCATGAAGATGGCCGCGGCGGAGGCTGCCTGCCACGACGGCACGGGCTTCTCCGTCCTGAGCATCGGCAACGTGGGATCCAAGAACTGCGACGACGTGGTGGCCGTGATCGAAGTTCCGGGCATCCTGTCCTTCCTGGCAAAGGGCGACTTCACCACCGAGGTCCAGGGCGTCAACAGCCTGCTGCCCGAATACAAGGCCAACTACGGAACCCACCTGCCGGACAACCCGATCTACGGTGACCGGGCCGGCCAGGAAATCCAGTACGTGCCCGTCATGGAAGTCACCTACTGGGGCTTCCGGATGATGATCGGCTTCGGCGGCCTCGCCGCGCTGGCGGCATTGGTGGCACTCTGGCTTACCCGCAAGGGCACGGTCCCGGAATCCCGGTGGCTCATGCGCCTGGCCGTCTTCGGCATCCTGGCCCCCTTCGGCGCCAACGCCGCCGGCTGGATCTTCACCGAGATGGGCCGGCAGCCGTTCGTGGTGGCGCCCAACCCCGATCCCAGCGGCATCGACCAGGTATTCATGTTCACCGCGGCCGCCGTCTCACCGGGCGTCTCCGCCGGCGAGCTGATTGCCTCGCTGGTGGCCCTGACCGCCGTCTACGCCGTCCTGCTGGTGGTGGAGGTGAAGCTGCTGGTCACGTACATCCGCGGCGGCGTGGTGTCCGCGATGCCGGAACTGGGCCACGCGCCGGCGGACGAGAACGAGGATGAAACACCCGGCGGCAGCGGGGACACCAAACCGGCCGACGACGTCCTGGCCTTCGCCTACTAACCGCACCCGCAGACCGAGCAGAGGAAACACACAATGGAACTGCTTCCCACCATTTGGTTCATCGCCATCGCGGTGCTGTGGACCGGCTACCTCTTCCTGGAGGGCTTCGACCTGGGCGTGGGGATGCTGATGAAGCTCTTCGCCCGCGACAACACCGAACGCCGCGTGCTGCTGAACACGATCGGACCCGTCTGGGACGGCAATGAGGTGTGGCTGCTGACCGCCGGCGGCGCCACCTTCGCCGCCTTCCCGCTCTGGTACGCGTCCTTGTTCTCCGCGCTCTACCTGCCGCTGCTGGTGGTCCTGCTGGCCCTGATCTTCCGTGCCGTGGCGTTTGAATACCGCGGCAAGGTGGACACCGACAGCTGGCGGAACCGGTGGGACTGGGCCATCGCGCTGGGCTCCTTCTTCGCAGCCTTCGGCGTGGGTGCCGCCCTGGCCCTCACCACCACCGGCCTGCCGCTGAACGCCAACGGCGACCGCGAGGGCGGCCCCATGGCCTGGTTCAGTGGCTACGCCCTCCTTGGCGGCGTGGCAGTGGTGGGATTCTCGCTCCTGCACGCCCTTGCCTTCCTGGCACTCAAGACCGACGGCGAGGTCCGGCACCGGGCCCGGCAATGGTTCGTGCGGCTCCTGCCGGTCCTGCTCCTTCCCATCGCAGCATGGGCCCTCGCCATCCAGTTCATGGACGGCAAGCCCTGGACCTGGGCGGCCGTTGTCCTGGCAGTCGGTGCCGCCCTTACTGCCTGGCTGCTGGCCCGGAAGGGTTCTGAGGGCAGGGCCTTCCTGGCCCTGGGAGCCTTCCTGGTGCTGGGCACGACCGCCATCTTCGGAGCCGTGTTCCCCGTAGTGCTGCCTTCCACGCTGGACAGCGCCTTTGACCTCACCATCTCCAACGCCTCGTCCTCCGACTACACCCTGGGACTGATGAGCATCGTGGCGGCCTTTGGCCTTCCCCTGGTGATTGCCTACCAGGCCTGGACCTACTGGGTGTTCCGCCGCCGCGTCAGCGCGGCGCACATCCCGGAAGCCCACAGCTTCCTCCCGGCGGTGGCTGCCAAGGCCTTTACCACCAAGGGCTGACGTGCGCCCAACTTTTCCCGCCGGTCCCTCCACCCGCTCAGCCATCTACTGGCTGGGACTGCTGGCAGCGCTCAAGGCCCTGTCCCTGGTCCTGATCGGCCAGGCGGTGGCCTCCGTCCTGGCCGGACTGGTTGCCGGGAACCCGGCCTGGGGGAGCCAACTGACCGCCGGACTCCTCGGCGTCGTCCTCCGGTCCCTGACCGTGTGGGGCCAGGCCGTCGCTGCCCGCCGCGCCGCACTGGGCGTGAAGGAAGAACTGCGCGCTGAGCTGCTGGAGCGGGCGCTGCGTACCGGCGTGCGCGGAGCCGGGCCCGGCGACGGCGGCCTGGCGGTCCTTGCCACCCGTGGCCTGGACGCACTGGACAGCTACTACACCCAGTTCCTTCCCGCGCTGGTCAACTGCGCGGCCGTTCCGCTGCTGCTGGGGGCCCGGATCCTCTTCGCGGACTGGGTCAGCGCGCTGGTCATCGTGCTGACGGTGCCCCTGATCCCGGTGTTCATGGTGCTGATCGGCCGGTACACCGAGGACAACGTGCGGGAGGCCCAGGCCTCGCTGGCGCGGCTGTCAGCGCACATGCTGGAGCTCGCCAAGGGCCTGCCGGTCCTGGTGGGGCTGGGCCGTGCCACCGCCCAGCGCAAGGCCCTCGAAGACATCTCGGAGGAATACCGTTCGCGCACCATGGGCACCCTGCGCACTGCGTTCCTGTCCGCGCTGGCCCTGGAACTCATCGCCACCATCTCCGTGGCGGTGGTGGCCGTCTTCATCGGCGTCCGGCTGGTCCACGGCGACATGCCGCTGGAGGCGGGCCTGCTGGCCCTCCTCCTCGCCCCGGACTGCTACCTCCCGCTGCGGGAACTCGGCACCGCCCACCACGCCAGCGACGACGGCAGGGTGGCGCTCGCGGAAACAACCGCGGTGACCCGGGCGCCGGAGCCAACACCGCTGCCCGCGGCCAAGGCCGGCAGGCCGGGCGCCCCGCTGGAGGTCACCGGACTCACGGTGACCTACGCCGGCAGGTCCGGAACCGCCGTCGGACCCCTCACCTTCACCGCACCGCTGGACAGGATTACGGCACTGGAGGGCCCCAGCGGTGCGGGCAAGAGCACTGTCCTGGGCGTCTTGGCCGGAACCATTGGCCATGGAGACGGAACAAGCATCGCCGGCTCCATCACCGGGCTGGACCGCCGTGCCGTGGCCTGGGTGCCGCAGCACCCCGTCATGGTGGCCCGAACCGTCCTGGACGAAGTGCTGCTGTACCTCTCACCGGACCCGGGCCACGCCCCGGACCGGTTCACCGCCGAAGACGCGGCCCGGCAATGCCTTGAACGCGCCGGAGCCGGGCACCTGGCAGCAAAGCACCAGGCGGAGCTGAGCCCGGGCGAGCTCCGCCGTGTGGCACTGGCCCGTGGCCTTGCCAGGATCGACGCCGGGGCTACCCTCCTGCTGCTCGACGAACCCACCGCACACCTCGATGACGCTTCTGCCGTCGTCGTCGAGGACGCCATCCGCCTGCTCCGCGGCCAGGTCACCGTGATCCTGGTGGCCCACAACGAGCGCACCCGGCAGCTTGCGGACGTGCTGGTGCCGGTGGCGCGGGCCACGGCTACAGCCCGTCAGGCGGGCGGAGGCGTGGCGTTCCTGCCCACCTCCCTGCCCGCCTCCCTGCCCGCCGGCTCGGCGGACCCCGCAGGAAGCAGTGCGGGGGACGCGGGCGCCGCCAGCGCTTCCACGGACAGCCAGACCACAGGGAATTCCTCCGCCGGCGGTCCTGCGCAGGCCGTCCCCGGTTCTGGCCGCCTCCTGGCCGCACTCCTTGCGCCGGTCCGGGGAAAGTTCGCGGCTGCGGCCTTCGTCGGCACCCTGGCGGCCGTCTTCGCCGTGGCGCTTTCCGGCCTGTCGGGCTGGCTCATCATCCGGGCCAGTGAACAGCCGCCCATCCTGTATCTCCTGACCGCCATTGTCGGTGTCCGGTTCTTCGGCATTGGCCGGGCTGTGTTCCGCTACTGGGAGCGGCTGCTGCTGCACGATGCCGTGTTCGCCGCACTCACCCGGCTCCGCGGCCGCCTCTGGGAATCCCTGAGCCGCAGGGCACTGTCGCTGCGCCGGCTCCTGCAGGGCGGAAACGTGCTGGGGACGGTGATCGACGACGTCGACACCGTCCGGGACCTCCTGCCCCGCGTGGTCCTGCCCCCTGTCACGGCGTTCGCGGTATCTGTCCTGGCCATAGCTGCCACCGGCATCCTGGTGCCTGACGCCCTTCCAGCCGTGGCGGCAGCAGCCATCAGCGGCCTGCTCGTGGCGCCCGCCGCCGCCCTGTGGGGCGACCGCAAATCCGCCGCCGCCGAGCAGTCCCTGCGTTCCGGCGTCCTGCGCCGCGTCACCGCTGCCCTCGATGCCCGGGCCGAACTGCACGCCAACGGCGTTGCGCCCCGCGTGCTTGACGCGCTGCTGGCGGAGGACCGGGACGCCACCCGTGCGTCGCAGCGCTCGGCCTGGGCGGACGGGCTGGGGCATGCCGTCGCCACCGCGGCCTGCGGCACGGCCGCGCTGGCGGCCGCCTGGTTGGCGGGCCCCGGGGTCCTCACGGCCCAGGTGGCCCCCGCGACGGCGGCCGTGGTGGTCCTCCTGCTGCTCGCGCTGGTGGAACCCTACGCAGCGATGACGACGGCGGTGCGCCAGTTTCCCGCGCTGCGCTCGGTCATGCGCCGGGTGGGGGAGTCCGGCGCCCTTCAGGGAGGCGAAAGCCCTGGCGGCCTGCAGCACGTTCCCCCCAGTGCCGGGGACGCACCAGGCGTTGAACTGGTGGACCTGGCCGCGGCATGGCCGGGCGGCTCTCCGGTCTTCTCCGGCGTGGATGCGGTGGCCGGCCCCGGGCGCTGGCTGGCCGTCACGGGACCGTCCGGTTCGGGAAAATCCACGCTGCTCTCGGTGCTGCTCGGCTTCCTGCCGCCGGCCGCGGGGCAGGCCATGGTTACGGGCCGTGCAGCGTGGTGCCCGCAGGAGGCCCACCTGTTCGATTCCACCATCCGGGGAAACCTGCTGCTGGGACGGCCGTCAGGGAACGTCGCATCCACGGCAGGTGACGGCGAGCTGGAAGCCGTCCTCGCCGCCGTCGGACTTTCAGGACTGGTGGGCCGGCTGCCGGCGGGGCTGGACACCCGGATCGGTCCCGGTGGTGCCTTCCTGAGCGGCGGCGAGCGCCAGCGCCTGGCTGTGGCGCGGACCCTGCTGACCGGAGCCGAAGTGATCCTGCTGGATGAACCCACCGCCCACCTGGATGCGGAGTCAGCGGCTGCCATGCTGGCGGACCTGCGTGCCGGGCTGGGGGACCGCACCGTGGTGCTGGTCACGCACAACCCCGCCGATATCCATGCCGGTGACGCCAGGCTGGACCTCACGGCCTCCTCCGGACAGCCCCGGGGATCCCTGGCGCCCTCGCGCTGAGCCCCCGCTACCGTGCGCCGCCGCCAACCAGGGCGCCGCAGCAGGAACCCCGCCGTCAGCCGTCGACGTCGTGGAGGTGATGGACTACGTCGTGCAGGAAGTATTGGGAGAGCGTCAGGACGGTGAACTCCGAGCCGTTGCTGCGCAGCCCCTTGCGTCCCCAGTCGTCTTCGGGGACACGGGCGAAGGACTCGGCGGCCTCGTGCCCTTCCGCCGCCAGTTCCGGACCCACATCCGACGGGTCGGCGTTGGCGTAGTCCTTCTCGATGGCTGTACGGTCCTGGTCCCAGTCGGCGAAGCGGGTGTCATCCTCCGTGAGCATCAGGTTCAGGCGCTGGTTGAAAAGGGCGAAGACGTCCCGCACGTGGCATGCGTACTCCAGCGCCGACCACGTCTGCCCGTCGGGGCGCTCTGCCGCGTCCGGCCGGCGGAGGACCGCCAGCCACCGGGGGATCATGCTTTCGATGCTTCCGGGGACCGTGGCGGGGGTGGCCGTGGAGGCGTGGAAATTGCATTCCGGGCAGGGCCGGGACAGGACCCAGGTCCAGTTCTTTTCATCAGGAACGATAGGCATGGGAGCAGTCTAAGCTGTGCGCCGTCAGTGGAGGCAGCCGCTACTCGGCGGTTTCCCCGGCTGCGGCCCCGTCCGTCCACGCCATGGCCGGGCCCACCACGTCCACGGCCTGGGAGAGCGGGACGCCCGAGCCGTCGCGGCGGCCGTGCTCCTGCGGCAGCGACCGCGCCACTCCACCGGCGGAGGAGGCCTTGGCCGGTCCATGCCCTGCCCAGGCCAGCAGCAGCATGTCCTCACCCTTCAGGAACCGGTGCGCCCGGACCCCGGCCGTGGCACGCCCCTTCGCAGGGTATTCGGAGAAGGCCGTGACCTTGGCCGTGCCCGGGGCGGTGCCTGGGAGGGCGCCGTTGGTACCGGCGATGGTGACCACGACGGCGGCCTCATCCTGGGGCTTCACGGCACCAAAGAAGATCACCTGGTCACCCGCGGCGAGTTTGATGCCAGCCATGCCGCCGGCAGTGCGGCCCTGGGGGCGGACCACGGCTGCGGTGAACTTCAGCAGCTGGGCCTCCCGGGTGAGGAACACCAGTTCGGTGTCATCGCCACCGGCAGGAGCCACTCCAACCACCACGTCCTTGTCCTTGAGGGTGATGACCTCCCAGTCTTCACGGTTCAACGGGTAGTCCGGCTGGACGCGCTTCACCACGCCCTGGGCGGTGCCGATGGCCAGGACTTCGTCCAGCCGTACGAACGCCACCAGGGACTCACCCTTGACGAGGGTCAGGAACTCTTTGGCCGGAACGCCCCCCGCAAGGTTGGGGAGGCCAGCCACGGGGGCCAAAACCGGCATGTCCATGACCTGCAGCCGGAGCATGCGGCCCAGCGAGGTGACCGCAGCGATTTCGCCCCGGGCCGACGTCTTGACCACCGACGTGTACACGTCATGCCTGCTGCGGGGACCTGCCTCGGCCAAGGGTTCCTGGTTGCCGGTGCGCGCCACCTGCCCGGAGGCGGTGAGGATGGCCCAGCAGGGGTCGTCCGCGATCTCCAGGGACAGCGGCACGGCCTTGCCCTTCTTGCCGTCGGCCGCCGCAGGATCGGCAGCAGCGACGGTGGGGGACACGGCCTCGGATTCCAGCAGCACGGTCCGGCGCGGCGTCCCGTGTTCCTCGGCAATCACGGCGAGCTCGTCGGAGACCACCGTCCGCAGCAGTTCCTCCGAGTCCAGGATGGCCTGCAGTTCCGCGATCTCCCGGCGCAGCTCGTCCTGCTCCTTCTCCAGCTCGATCCGCGAGTACTTGGTGAGCTGGCGCAGCCGCAGTTCCAGGATGTAGTTGGCCTGGATCTCGGTGAGGTCGTAGATGGACATCAGCCGCTCGCGGGCCGCCGCGGCCTCGTCCGAGGACCTGATGATCTGGATGACCTCGTCGATGTCCACGATGGCGATCAGGAGGCCCTCCACCAGGTGCAGGCGGTCCTTCTTCTTGCCCAGTCGGTAGACGGTCCGGCGGCGGACCACGTTGATCCGGTGGTTGACGTAGACGGACAGCAGGTCCACCAGGCCCAGCGTCTGCGGCTGGCCGTCCACCAGGGTGACGTTGTTGATGCCGAAGGAGTCCTCCATCGGCGTGTACCGGTAAAGCTGCTGCAGGACCGCGTTCGGGTTGAAGCCGTTCTTGAGCTCAATGACCAGCCGCAGCCCGTGCTTGCGGTCGGTCAGGTCCACGATGTCGCTGATGCCGGTCAGCTTCTTGGCGTTGACAGCATCCTTGATCTTCTCGATCACCTTCTCCGGGCCCACCATGTACGGCAGTTCCGTAACCACCAGGCCGGTGCGGCGTGCAGAGAGCTGTTCGATTTCCACCTTGGCGCGGGTCTTGAAGGACCCGCGGCCCGTGGCATAGGCGTCCCGGATGCCGTCCAGGCCCACGATCCGGCCGCCGCTGGGCAGGTCCGGTCCCGGCACGAACCGCATGAGGTCATCCAGCGTTGCGCCAGGGTGGGCGATCAGGTGCCGGGCAGCGGAGATGACCTCCACCAGGTTGTGCGGGGCCATGTTGGTGGCCATGCCGACGGCGATGCCCGTGGCGCCGTTGACCAGCAGGTTGGGGAAGGCGGCGGGAAGGACGTCCGGCTGGGTCAGCTGGTTGTCGTAGTTGGGAACGAAGTCCACCACGTCTTCGTCCAGGTGGTTGGTCAGCGTGAGGGCGGCCGCCGCCAGCCTGGCCTCGGTGTACCGCGGGGCTGCCGGGCCGTCGTCGAGCGAGCCGAAGTTGCCGTGCCCGTCGATCAGGGGCAGCCGCAGCGAAAAGTCCTGGGCCATGCGAACCATGGCGTCGTAGATGGCGGCGTCACCGTGCGGGTGCAGCTTGCCCATGACCTCGCCCACCACACGGGCGCTCTTGACGTGGCCGCGGTCCGGGCGCAGGCCCATGTCGCTCATCATGTACAGGATGCGGCGCTGCACCGGCTTCAGGCCGTCCCGGGCATCAGGCAGGGCGCGGGAGTAGATCACCGAGTACGCGTACTCCAGGAAGGAGCCCTGCATTTCGGACGTCACGTCGATATCGACGATGTTTTCCGTGTAGCTGTCGTCCACGATGGGTTTTGAACTTTGCCGGCGGGCCATGGGGTTTGGTGAATCCTTCTGCGGTTACTGCGCAGCCTTTGGGTGTGCTGCGATAGTTTTTGGCTAGGCTAAGCCTATGGTGGATCAGCCCGGGGACGGCGAATATCCGGAACATTGGGAAGCCGATGTCGTCCTGCGTGACGGCGGGACAGCGCATCTGCGGCCCATCCACCCGTCGGACGCGGACGCCGTCCAGGCCTTCCATACCGGGCAGTCGCAGAATTCAATCTACATGCGCTTCTTTGCGTTCAAGGCCAGGCTGTCCGCCAAGGAGCTCAAGCGCTTCACCGAGGTGGACTACAAGGACCGGGTGGCGTTCGTCATCACCATCGGCGGCGAAATCATCGGCATCGGCCGCTATGACCGGCTGACCGATCCCACCGAGGCGGAGGTCGCCTTCAACATCGCCGACGCCCACCAAGGGAGGGGCATCGGGTCCATCCTGCTGGAGCACCTAGCCGCCGCAGCGCACGAAAACGGGATCCGGAAGTTCACCGCCGAGGTCCTGCCGGAGAACCGCAAGATGCTGATGGTCTTCTCCGACGCCGGCTACGACGTCAAGCGCCACTTCGACGACGGCGTCGTCAGCCTGGAGTTCAACGTCGACCCCACCGAAAAATCCCGTGCCGTGATGGAATCCCGCGAGCACCGCGCGGAGGCGAGGAGCGTCCGGGAGCTGCTGGCGCCGTCGTCCGTTGCCGTCATCGGGGCCAGCCGCAAGTGGGGGACCGTGGGGTACCAGCTGCTGGAGCACATCATCGAGGGCGGTTTCCACGGCCCGGTCTACGCCATCAACCCGGAGGCGCTGGAACTGGCGGGCATGCTGTCCTACGGCAAGCTCTCCGAGGTTCCCCAGCCCGTCCAGCTGGCCATCATCGCAGTGCCCTACGAGGAAGTGGCCGGCGTGGTAGAAGAGTGCGCCGCGGCAGGGGTCAAGGGTGTGGTGATCGCCTCAGCAGGCTTCGCGGACGACGGCGAACGCGGGCTCCAGCGGCAGCGCGCCCTGGTGCGCCAGGCCAGGGCCAACGGGATGCGCGTTATCGGGCCCGCATCGCTGGGCATCGCCAACACCCACCCGGACGTGTCACTGAACGCCTCCATGGCGCCCAGCATGCCGCTGCGCGGCAGCCTGGGCCTGTTCAGCCAGTCGGCGGCCATCGGCGTCTCGCTGTATGCCGCCTCCAGCCGGCGCCGGCTCGGGCTGTCCAGCCTGCTCTCCGCGGGCAACCGGGCGGACGTCTCCGGCAACGACATGATGCAGTACTGGGAGGACGACGCCGATACGTCCGCCGTCGGCCTGTACCTGGAGTCGATCGGCAACCCCCGAAAGTTCTCCCGCATCGCACGCCGGCTGGCACGCACCAAGCCGGTCATCGTGGCCAAATCGGACACCATGGGCCTCCGCCTGCCGCCGGGGCACGCCGTGCGGACCACGCAGGCGCCGGCCGGGGCACTGGACGCCATGCTTCGCCAGTCCGGGGTGATCCGCGTCGAAACCGTTGAACAGCTCGTGGACGTCGCCCAGGTGGTGTCAGGCCGCCCGCTGCCTGCCGGAGCCGACGTCGCCATCTTCAGCAACTCCCAGGCGCTGGGCAACGTGGTGGCAGACAGTGCGGCAGCGCACGGGCTGGGAGTGGCGCAAGTGGTGTCCGGACTCGACCTGGACTCCGGCCAGTCGGTGGCCCTGCCCGCGCTGCGGACGGCCCTCCTTGACGCCCTTGCCTCGGACTCGGTCCACGCCGCGGTCGCCGCACTGCTGCCCGCCCGGGGGCTGACCGTCGACACGGTGGCCAGGGTCCTCGCGGAATGTTCCGCCAGCGCAGGGAAGCCGGTGGTGGCAGCCTTCACGGGAATCCTTGACCCCGCCATCAACGTGGAGGGCCTGCTGGGCGTCGAGGGCTGCACCGTCCCCTGCTTCTCAAATCCCGGCGCCGCCGTCGCCGCCCTCGCCGCAGTGGTCCGGTACGCCGAATGGGCCGCGCGCGACCAGGGGCACTTCGTGGAGCCTGCCGGCTGCGACCCCCGGCAGGCTGCGGCAGAGCTCGACGAACTCCTGCGGGACGTCACGGGCGAACAGCTCAAGCAGTTGGACCCCGCGGCAACGGCCTCGCTGCTGCGGCATTACGGCATTACTGTCCTGCCCTCGGCCCCGTTCACCACCCCGGATGAGGCCGTTGCCGCCGCAGACTCACTGGGCTGGCCGGTGGTGCTGAAGACCACCGAACCTGCCCTCCGCCACCGGCTGGACCTCGGCGGCGTGCGGCTTGGCATCGAGGACGCCGAATCGCTGCGCCTGAACGTGCTGCAGATGCGGCGCGCGCTCGCTGCCTACGGAAACCCGGCACTCGAAGTCCAGGCCATGGCGCCGGTGGGGCAGGCATGCACGTTCCGGGCCATCGAGGACCCGTTGCTGGGGCCGGTGATCTCGTTCGGCCTCGCCGGTGACGCCGTCAACCTCCTGGACGACTGGTCCCACCGGGTTCCACCGCTCTCCGCGGCGGACGTGCACGACTTCATCCGGGCGCCCCGGGCGTCCCGCAAGCTCTTCGGTTACCAGGGCCTGCCCGCCGTGGATGTGCAGGCCCTCGAGGACCTGGCCGGGCGGCTGGCGTGGATGAAGGACAACCATCCGGAGATTGCGCTGGCGGAATTCAACCCTGTCCTGTGCGGCACCTCAGGCGTCACGATCCTCGCCGCCGACGTGCGGATCGGCAACGCCGCACAGCGCACGGACAGTGCCCGCCGGGCCATGCTGGGCTGAGGCGGTTAGCAAGTGACCGGACGATCTGTGAAAATGGGGGCATGAGCTTCCAGCCTCCCGCGTCGGCGCCCCAAACGCCCGGCAATGAAAACCAGGCAGTCCGCCAGCACAGCTCACACAACCACGGGGCCCAGGGCCAGAGCCTGGAGGATGCGCTGCAGAAGGCAGGGTTCTATCCGCGCCTGGTGTCTGACGTCGTCGACGATGCACTGGATGACCGGGACTGCGTGGCCCACCTGGTGCACCTGGAAACCCACTTCGACAGGGCAGAAGTGCGCCGCCACATCACCGTCCTGGTCCTGACCGCAGACATGCTGGTCATCACCCATGTGGACGACCAGCAGCTGGACGAGGCAGGGGAGCAGATCGTCGCCCAGATCTCTACCGAGTCCGTTCCCGTGGCCCAGATCCGGTCGGTGGTCCTGAGCTACATGTACGCACAGCCGCAGAACTACAAGCCGTCCGATCCCGTCCGGGAACTGACGCTGTCCATCGCGTGGTCCGGCGGCCAGCGGTTGGACATGGGCCCGGCCAGTTGTGGCGATCCGCAGTGCGAAGCGGACCACGGCTACACCGGAACCATTGCGCAGGAGGACATCGTGCTCCGCATCAGCGCCGAGGCGGACGGGCTCCAGGCCGTGCAGGACGCCAAACTCTTTGCCCGGGCCCTGCGGGCGGTCAACACCGGTTCCGCCGCTCCCGTATCCCACGCCCAGTCCATGGCGCCGCGGCCGCGGTCCGGGGTGTTCGGCAACCGGCTCAGCCGCGGGCACCAGCAGCGCTGAGATGCCGGAAGACCGCCACCACGCCGTACAAACCTCCGGACGCACTCCCGACCTTCCGCCCGCTCCCGCCTATGGGCACCGCTCCATCGCCGAAGTCCTGACCAGCGCGGCGGCCAGCCTTGGCATGGAGGATTTCACCAATACCTTGGGACTTCCGGCTGCCTCCCGGGTGTGCGTGGTGCTGGCGGACGGTCTGGGCCGGAACCTCCTCAAGCAAAAGTCCGCGCACACGCCCTTCCTGCGCTCGGTGTTGCAGGCCGGGCAGGGGGATGTCCCGGTGTGGCTGGACTCCGCCTTCCCCTCCACCACCGCAGCGGCACTGTCAAGCTTCGGGACGGGACTTCCTGCCGGCCAGCACGGCATGGTGGGCTACGACGTCCTGGACCCGGACCAGGACAAGGTGGTCAACCTGCTGGGGAACTGGGATCCAGGCGTCAACCCGTCCGAGTGGCAGCCTTTCCCCACAGTGTTCGAACGGATCGCCGGACAGGTGGAGGTCAGCACCGTCAGTCTCGCCCAGTTCGACGGCTCACCCATGACCCGGGCCGCACTGCGGGGCGGCAGGTTCATCCCCGGGGCCACGCCCCATGCCCGGACTGCCGCCGCTGCCGAAGCCATGGCAGCCTCCGGCCCATCGCTCATGTATTTCTACGTCAACGACCTGGATAAGGCCGGACACCGCTACGGCTGCCGTTCCGAACAGTGGGAACACCAGCTGGAAGAGCTCGACGCCACCGTCAAGCGGCTCAACTCCGCCCTTCCCGCGGGCACCACCATCCTGCTCACGGCGGACCACGGGATGCTGGACGTGGCCGAACCGCAGCGGATTGATTTCTCCACGGACCCTGCCCTGGTGGAAGGTGTCCGCCATACTGCAGGTGAGCCACGGATGGTGCACCTGTACCTGGCGGAAACGCACCTGTTGGCCGGCGGCCGCGACCGGCTGGTGGCCGCGTGGAAGGCTAGGTTCGGTGACCGGGTCTGGGCTTTCACCCGGGACGAGGCCGTTGCCGGGGGACTCTTCGGCGACGATGTCCGGCCGGCTGTTGAAGGCAGGATCGGTGACGTCATGATCGCGGCGCGGGACGCCGTCGCGCTTTACGATGGCCGGCGCATGCGGCCAACCGCCATGGAAGTGGTGGGCCAGCACGGCTCGCTGACCAAGGCCGAGCGGGAGGTCCCGCTGCTCTGCTTCACGGCCGAAGGAAGGAACCGCCGGCGTGGCTGAGCTCATCTTCTTCTCCGGCACCATGGACTGCGGAAAGTCCACCCTGGCCCTGCAGATGGACTACAACCACCGGGCCCGCGGCCGCGGCGGCGTGCGCTTCAGCCGCAACGACCGCGCCGGTGAGTCCCGGATCTCCAGCCGCCTGGGCCTGGAGACGGACGCCGTGGAGGTGCTGGACAGCACCGACTTCTGGGAGGAAGTCATGCTCCGCCGCACCCAGGGCCGGCGCGTTGACTACCTCATCTGCGACGAGGCCCAGTTCTACACGCCCGAACAGGTGGAGCAGTTGGCCAAGGTGGTGGACGAGATCGACGTCGACGTTTTCGCGTTCGGCATCACCGCTGACTTCCGCACCAGGCTGTTCCCCGGCTCGCAACGCCTGATCGAACTCGCGGACCGGGTGCAGGTGCTCCAGGTGGAGGCGCTGTGCTGGTGCGGCCGGCGCGCCACGCACAATGCCAGGACGGTCGACGGCGTGATGGTTACCGAGGGTGCCCAGGTTGTGGTGGGGGACGTGGACATGGTGGTTGAAGCCGCTGTCCCCGAGGCCGGGCATGTACCCGTGGTGGGATACGAGACGCTGTGCCGGCGCCACTTCATGCGGCGGGTGACCGCGCATGGCGCGTCTTTGATGGCACAGCAGGACCAGTTGCTGCCGTTCGACGTTGACGCATGCCTTTGGCACGGCTCCGGCGGACCTGGCGAGGGCCGGGGGATCCACGGCCAGGGCAGCAAAGGCTGACCCTGCCGGGCACCCGCCGGCATTTCAATCCGGGATGAAGAAGCGCTCTGTTCCACCTCCGATCTTAATTGTCGTACCCCCTTGTCATGATTAGTTCATGGGGAAAGCAGCGGTGACTAAGGCGTTAGCGGACATGCGCGCTGCCCTTGCCGTGCTCGTTTTAGAGGTGGACGGTTCTGGTCCGGAGCCGTTTTCTGTGGGTGATCCGTTGGCTGGTTTGGCGGATGGTTGCCTGGACATTCTTGCCGGTGCCCGTGAGGTGGAAGCAGGGATCGCTGCGTTGAAGGCCAGGGCTGCTGTGGCGTATGCGGAGAGCGCCCATGCTGTGGCCGGGCCGCGGGTGCCGGTGCGGGCGCAGGAGATGGCGGTGGCCGCGGAGATCGGGTGCGTGCTGGCTTTGGGTCAGCGGGCGGCGTCCTCGTTCCTGGCGACCTCCCACGCCGTGACGACGATGTTGCCGCGGACGCTGGCGGGGTTGCAGGCCGGGGTTCTGTCCTGGGGCCATGCGGTGGTCATGGCGGACGAGACCGCGTGCCTTGATGCAGTGGGGGCGGCGGCGTTGGAGGCGCATTTCCTGGACCCGGACGCACCAAACCCGGCAAGGGGATGCCCTCCGGGGGAGATGCCGGCGCACCGGTTCAGGGCCAAGGCCCGGACGTGGCGGGAACGCCACCAGGCGGAGAGTATCGAGAAACGCCACGCCAAGGGGGTGGCTGAGCGGCGGGTGGAGTTCCGGGCGGACCAGGACGGGATGGCGTGGCTGTCGGCGTATCTGCCCGCGGCTCAGGCGCTGGCCGGCTGGAATCGGCTCACCGCTATCGCCAGATTCCAGCAGGGGCCGGAAGAGTCCCGCAGCATGCCCCAGCGGCGGGCGGATAACTTTGCCGATGCGATCCTCGGGAGCGGCAGTCTCACGCAAGGCAGCGGCACCTGTGCCGCGCGTGCACGCGACACTAACAGCGACGACGAGGACGGCTGCGGGGACGGCGCGGGTGGCGCCGACCGCCCTAGTCCCAGTGATGATGCCGGGCGGCAGCCTTGGTCTTCGCCCATCCGGGCCCAGGTTCTGGTCACGGTCCCGGTGTACTCAATGATGGGGCTGACCGAAGAGCCGGCGATGCTGGACGGGTACGGTCCCATCCCGCCATCAATGGCCAGGGAGCTCGTGGCCAACGGTGCGGGGTCGTTCTACCGGGTCCTGGTGGACCCGCGGGATGGGGCACCGTTGGAGATCGGCCGGACCAGCTACAGGGTGACCGGCGCGATGCGTGCCTGGTTGCGGATGCGGGACGGCAAGTGCCCGTTCCCCGGCTGCAGCAACAACTCCCTGGACAACGACGCCGACCACATCCTCGCCTGGGCCAACGGCGGCACCACAGGGATCAGCAACCTGGGACAGCCCTGCCCGAAACATCACAAACTTCGCCACAGCACCGGCTGGAATCCTACCCCCGCCACGAAGAATGAACCACCCGGTTGGACCTCACCCTCCGGCCGCCACTACCCGAGCGAACACCAAGACTGGGAACCAGTCCGATGGCCTGCCGGGTTCCTGCAACGTGCACGGAGCCGACCCGAAAAGCTCAGCCTGCAAGGTGAACCGCAGCTGCCCGAAAAACGGAGCCTGCCCGAAGAACGGAGCCTGCCCGAAGAACGGAGCTTGCCCGAAAAATTGGGCTTCAGCAAAGAACCAGCCCTCCTTGAACAGCGAAGCCTTCTCGAAGACGCGCTCTGCCAGCATCTCGCCTCGTGACAGTCCAAGCGCGCGGGTTCGACATGCGCGAGCCGCCGTTCCGCGATGCGCTGCGTGCTGAACCTCGCGTCAGCGGCCGCGCTGCCAGCCTGCTGTCAGCCCAGCCTGCTGTCAGCCCAGCCGGCGGTAACGGATGTGGGTGGCCAAGGGAGAGTGGAGCACCTCGACGGGTTCGAAGCCAAAGGACTCAATCCCGTCAAAAATCCGTTCACCCGAGCCGAGCAGGACCGGAGCGATGTCCAGGGTGAGCTCGTCGATGACGCCGGCGGCCAGCGCCTGACGGACAGTGGAGGCTCCGCCGGCGATATCCACCCCCTTGTCCCCGGCGGCATCGAGGGCCGCGGCGTAGGCCGCGTCGAAGCCACCGGTGACAAAGTGGAAGGTTGTCCCGCCCTCCATCTGGATCGGATCATGGGCGTGATGGGTGAGGACGAACACGGGTGCGTGGTAGGGAGGTTCGGGGCCCCACCATCCGCTCCATTCCTCGTCCCAGTCGCCACGGACGGGCCCATACATGTTGCGGCCCATCACATATGCGCCGCGCGGGCGCATGAGCCAGTCGGCCGCAATACCGTTGGCCTCGTTGGCGCGGGGATCCCCGATATGCCAGCCGTGCAGTTCGAGTCCCCGTTTGCCCAGCGGGTTCTCTCGGCTTTGGTCAGGCCCGGCGACGAAGCCGTCCAGTGACATTGACATGTGGCAGGTGGTATCCGGCACAGCAAACCTCCCGGGATGATTGCAGCTTCTGACCGATTGGGTGCGGGGAGCCTAGCATGCAGGAGGGGCAGGATCGACCCTCGGCGCATCGGCCGGAGGCAAGTGTTTCTAGTCGCTCCGCGTGCCGAAGACGATTTCGTCCCAGGACGGGACGCTGGAACGCTTGGGGCGTGCAGGCCGTTCCGGCGCCTCGGTCTCGGGCAGTTGTCCGGTAGCGGGCGATGCATCGGACTGCTTGGGTGCGGGGCGGCGGGGGTTGCTTCCCAGCAGTTCATCCAGGCCGGCGCCACCGGAGTTGCCGGACCCGGCTGCAGGCGTGGCACCGGTCGGCTTCTGTGGGGACGCCGCGATGGTGATTTCCCGGGTGTCGGTGCTGACGCCGTCGTGAAGCCGCAAGGCGTCATCATGGCCGTCCCGGTGGGGCGGAAGCAGGCTCAGCCGTGACAGCATGGACGGCCTGGCGTCCCTCCGCCGGATGAACGAATCCCCCTGCGCTGCCGGTGCTTCCTGCTGCCCGTCCTGCGCTTCGGGGTCCTCTGCTTCAGGCTGGGCAGAGGCCTCTGCCACCACTTCGGAAGGCCTCGGGTGTGCTGCCGGGACGCCGTGCGCCAGGAGCAACGCCAGGGCGTCGTCCGAATCCTCATCGACGCCGAGCCGCTGGCCCCGCCGTGACCGGAGCATGTCCAGGAGGCCGTCGGATTCCTTCCCGGAGTCCTGGCCGGCACCCTGGGCGACGGGGGAAGCCTTGGAGGAATCCGCGTCAGTCTCAAAATCAAAGGGACGGTCGGAAACCGCTGTGAGCCGGCGGGCGGGAACAGGACCGTCCAGCGGTTCGAGTTCGCTCAACTGCTGCGCCCAGCGGTTGGTGTTCTGCAGTGATTTGCGTCCGGGGCTGAAGGTCCACAGCGCGGGCGGTTCCTCCCCGATTCCGGAGGTTCCGCCGGGCTTGGCCTCGAAGCTTGCCGAGACAGTCCAGGTGCCGTCCTGGCGCCGCCACGAGTCCCATTCCACCGTTGCGGGGTCGATGCCGTGGGCGGAGAGACGATGGGCCACCATGTCGTCCAGCGTCGCCGGGTTGTCACCGAAAGCAGATCGGTAGGCGTCGTGGCCGGGGGAGGGCGCCGCCACTTCAACCTTCCGTGCCTGTTGCGCAACGTACTCACGCTCCGCCAGGACCGGGCCTTCGTAGCGCTCCACCTTGGCCAGCGGCATCCCGGACAATTCCGCGACGTCGGCAGCGGTGGCGCCGGCACGGATCCGGGCCTGGATGTCCCTGGGAGACATGGGAACGGCAGGCCGCTCCGTCCGCACTTTGGCCGTGCCCCGGCTGGCCGTCCTGAGGGCCTCATCGATCGGCAGCTGGAACATCTCGCCGCCGGCCCCGCTCAACAGGAGATGCGTCCCGTCGTCGTGCACGCCTACAAGCCGTAGATCCTGCATACAAATCCTCCACCCTGGCATTACTATCAATCGAAACTCTGCCACCCGGCGGCGCCGATTTGGCTCAAGAAGCAGGGCGCGCCGTGATTTTCCGCTTCATCCGCGGCCGGAAGGAGAAAGGGGGCAGTGTCAGCGCCGGGCCAGGGCTGCTGTCAACTGGTCCGGGTGACGGGTTGAGGCCAGCCAATAGGGGGTCCGGTCGGCAGGGTCGTTGATTTCGATCTTCACCACGGGATCGATCCAGCCGCGGATGCAGAGATAGGCCAGTCCGTTCAGCCGCGTGCCGCGCTCTGCCGTCGCTTCCTCCGACGTGAATTGCTGCACACTGCCTACAAACCGGCGCTCGATGGTGGCCCGGCCCACGGTGAGGGCGTCCGCTGTCACAGTGATGACAGGCGTGGAAAGGACCAGGAGGACCGTGATGATGGCCAGGAGCACCAGTGCCGCCGTGTAGCCCGCGGCCATACTGATGGGGGCGAAGACCAGGATCCCGGCTGCGGATACACCGGCCGCTATAACCCAGATCCAGGCGTTGGGCCACAGCTTCTCCCTGTAAATGACAGGTCCCCCGGTGGAGGGTGTACTGGGGACGGGCGCAGGGGAGCTTGATTCGGGCATAGCCCCAGCTTTCCACCTTTGTCGCGCCATTTCACCTTGGGTCAGGCCTTCCGCCGAACTCCTTGCTGCGGGCTTCTTAGGACTGACTCGGGGGCGCGGGTTAGAGTGAGTGACTGTGACTGATCATCCCGCCACGGTAGACCTTGTTCCGGACGCAGCATCTCCTGCCCCTGCCGCCCCCACCCTGCAGGTCCAGTTGAAAATGCTGGACCCGGAGCTGGAAGCACCGTCCTACGCACACCCGGGCGACGCCGGGGCGGACCTCCGTGCCCGCGAAGACGTGGTCCTGCTGCCGGGAGAGCGCAAACTGGTCCCCAGCGGTGTCGCGATCGCACTTCCCGAGGGATTCGTGGCCCTGATCCACCCCCGTTCCGGCCTGGCCACCAAGCACGGACTCACGATCGTCAATGCCCCCGGCACCGTGGATGCGGGCTATCGCGGCGAGATCTCGGTAACCCTGCTGAATACCGACTCGTCCCAGCCGATAGAGCTGCGGCGCGGCGATAGAATTGCCCAAATGGTCATCCAGCGGGTGGAGTACGCCAAGTTCATTCCTGTCAGCGAACTGAGCGGTTCCGTGCGCGGCACGGGCGGCTTTGGGTCCACTGGCGGCTTCAACGTTCCCGGAGCCTGACCCCGGGGACGCACCCGCTGCCACGCCAGCACGCACGACGGCGGGACCTCCACGGTTCCCGCCGGCACCATTCAGAACTGGCACTTTTTCAGGATTAAGGAGTCACCCATGGTCTTTGGACTCGGCAGGAAAGCAAAGAACGATGAGCCGGCGCAGCCAGCCGAAGAGCTGACGATCGCGGAGGCCGGAGAAGGCACACCGGGCACCGCCGCCCGCCGCCAGGACGGCCCCTTCGACGAAGCCGAGATCAGCAGCCGTGACGGCTTCGTCGACCTCGGCGCCCTGCTGATTACCCCCAGTGAGGGCCTCCAGCTCCGACTCGAGGTGGAAGAGGCAACGCAACGGGTAGTGGCAGTCACCCTGGACCTGAACGGCTCCAGCCTCCAGCTGCAGGCCTTCGCCGCCCCCAAGACAGAGACGCTGTGGGACGAGATCCGCGAACAGATCGGCCAGTCGGTCGGGGCGCAAGGCGGCCAGGTTGAAGAGGTGGAAGGCGCTTTCGGTACCGAACTGGTGGCCAAACTTCCTGCCGGACTTCCCGATGGCAGCCAGGGCTATCGGGTGGCCCGCTTCATCGGCGTTGACGGCCCCCGCTGGTTCCTGCGCGGCGTCCTGGGCGGGCCTGCGGCGCTGGAACGCCCCGCCGCCGAACCGCTCGAGGCCCTGTTCCGGCAGGTCATCGTGGTCCGCGGCGACAGCCCCATGCCGCCGCGCGACCTTCTGCAGCTGAGGCTGCCCAAGGACGCATCAGCCACTCCTCCGCCCGCCGCGCCCACCCTGGAGGAGCCCGAACGTGGTCCCGAAATTACCCAGATCGGCTGAGCCCCCGCAGGAGGGGACCGCGCAGCCACCGCGTGGGATCACGCCCCTGGGCCAACTGCCGGACCGGGGCCGCATCATGTGCCAGGGACACATTGAATCGGTGACGTTTGTTCCTGCCGACCGGACTGCTGAATTCAGCGCGATCGTCTCCGAGGACGACGCCGCACGTCCCGCCGGCCCGGGACAGGGCAGGCCGCCACGGCTCCGTGTCGTCTGGCTGGGCCGCCGCCGCGTGCCGGGCATCGAAGCAGGCGCGGAAATCCGGGTCGAGGGGATGCTTGCCCGCGGTAAGGACATCCCTACCATCTTCAATCCGCGCTACGAGATACTGTCCCGCCAGGAGAACGAATGACCCCGCACCAGCCCGAACAGCCAACCGGCCCCGAGAACCCCGGCCGGAGCGCACAGCAGGGCGGGCCGCAGGCCGGGGGTACGTCCCCCGTGGCCGGGCTGGCCGCTGAGTATGCGGCGAAGGCCGGGCTCCACCGCACCCACGACGGAAGGGTGGACGTCCTGCGGAGCGCCGGGGGAGTGCAGGGCATCGCCGAGAGCATCGTTCCCGGCCTCGTCTTCCTGGTGGCCTTCACCATCACCCGCGAGCTCACCCTGTCCCTGGTTGCGGCCCTGGCGTCCGCAGCAGTCTTCACGGTGGTGCGGCTGGTCCAGCGGCGCCCCCTGACCCAGGCGCTGGCGGGTGTTGCCGGCGTCGGCATTTCGGCCTGGTTGGCCAACACCACCGGCAAGGCGGAGGACTTCTATCTTCCCGGCTTCTTTGCCAACGGTGCCTACATCCTGGCGATGGTCCTGTCCATCGCGGTGAAGTGGCCCGTGGCGGGGCTCCTGTTCGGCTTTATCCGGAACGAGGGCGTTGAGTGGCGCAAGGAACCGGCACGGGTCAAGGCATACCGCTTGGGTACCTGGATCATCGTGGCCGTCCTGGCGCTCCGGCTCATCGTGCAGGTGCCGCTGTACCTCATGGGCACCGAAGGCCTCGCCGCACTGGCCACCACCCGGCTCATCATGGGCGCACCCCTGTACATCCTCGGGGTATGGGTGGCCTGGCTGGTGACCCGGCCGGCTCCGGCCGACCCTGAAACCGGCGCGGACCGCACCGCCTGACAAACCAGGCCGCCTGACGCACCAGCTACCGGACGTACCAGCTACCGGACGCACCAGCCACCCGGCGCACAAGCTGCTTGATGCCCAAGCAGCTTATGCCCTGGGCGCGGCGGCCGGCCTAGCCGTCGAAGCCGTCGTCGTCCAGGGCATGGCCGTGGCTGCCGGCTGTGGCCGGCTGGCCGTTACCCGCAGCCTGTTCGCCGGTGTCGATGCTGCCCGGGGCGGAGGAGAGCAGCTCCCGCAGTCCGTCCTCGGCGGCGATGGTGGTCACGAAGAAGAGCTCGTCGCCGCCGTCGATGACGTCGTCCCGGCTGGGCGTGATGGGTGCCTGGTCCCGCAGGATGGCCACCAGGGTGGCGTCCTCGGGCCAGTGGATGTCACCGACGGTCATGCCGATGACGTGGGAATCGTGGGGCACGGTGAATTCCACCAGTGATGCCACGCCGGTCTGCAGCGTCAGCAGGCGGACAAGGTCACCGATCTCCACTGCCTCCTCCACGAGGGCGGTCATCAGCTGCGGAGTGTTGACGGCGACGTCGACGCCCCAGGAGTCGTTGAACATCCAGTCGTTCTTCGGATTGTTTACCCGGCCCACGGTGCGGCCAACGCCGAACTCCGTTTTTGCCAGCAGGGACACCACCAGGTTGACCTTGTCGTCGCCCGTGGCGGATACCACGACGTCGGCGTCCTCCACCTTCGCACCCTGCAGCGTGGAAAGCTCACAGGCGTCGCCCACCAGCCAGTGGGCGCCCCGGAGGCCGCTGCGCCCGATCACCTCGGGTTTGAGGTCGATGAGGAGGATCTCGTGCTTATGTGCCAGCAATTCCCTGGCGATGGACGATCCGACGCTGCCGGCGCCGACGATAACGACTTTCAATGGTTCTCCTTCGCGGGGGCTTTGGCGAGGATCTGTGCGATCTGGGCGCTGCGGTCCACCTGCAGCATGGCGTGCACGGTGTCGCCGTCCTGGTAGGACGTTCCGGCGTCCGGCAGCAGGCCCTCTCCGAAGCGGGTGAGGTAGGCAACGCGGACATCGGCAGCCTTTTCGATGCTGCCGATCCGGTGTCCGATCCACCCGGAGTCGAGGTCCAGTTCAGCAAGGACCAGCCGGCCGGAAGGCTCACGGAAGTCGCCTGCGAGATGCTGTTCGGGAAGGATGCGGCGCAACACCTGGTCCGCGCTCCAGCGGACGGCGGCCACCGTGGGGATGCCCAGGCGCTGGTAGATCTCGGCGCGTCCCGGGTCATAGATCCTGGCGACGACATGCGGGACATGGAAGGTTTCGCGGGCTACCCGGGTGGCAAGAATATTGGAGTTGTCACCGCTGGAGACGGCAGCGAAGGCATACGCTTCGCCGACCCCTGCCTGCTTGAGGGTGTCGCGGTCAAAGCCCACACCGGTGACCTTCCTGCCGGTGAAGCCCTGGCGGAGCCGGCGGAAAGCGCGGTCGTCCTGGTCGATGATGGCCACCGAATGGCCGGCATCCTCCAGTGTGTGCGCCAGGGTTGCCCCCACCCGGCCACATCCCATGATCACGAAATGCGCCACCGTATCTCCTCTGTATTTATGTCACGATCGTGCAGCTAGAACTCTACCGGCATAGCCCCTGGCAGGCGTGGCCGGGGCCCGTCATGACATCCTCCGCGAATCAGACTAGCTTTGTGGGGTGTTGACAATACTGAACGCCGTCAAACGCGTGCTGGTAGGCAGGCCCTTCCGCAATGACAGCCTGTCCCATACCCTGCTCCCCAAAAAGATCGCACTGCCGATCTTCGCGTCCGACGCACTGTCGTCCGTAGCCTACGCACCCGACGAGATCCTGCTCACCCTGGCCCTGGCAGGGGTCAGTGCGGTAGCGATTTCGCCCTTGGTTGGTTTGGCCGTGATGGTGGTGCTGCTGACCGTAGTGGCCTCCTACCGGCAGAACGTGCACGCGTACCCGTCAGGCGGCGGCGACTACGAGATTGCCAACGAGAACCTGGGCAAGTACGCCGGCCTGACCGTGGCGTCGGCCCTTCTGGTGGACTACGTCCTGACGGTGGCCGTATCGATGTCGTCGGCAGCCGCGTACCTCACCACGGCTGTACCGTCACTGCACGGTGAGCAGGCCGTCATCGCCACCATCGGCGTCGTCATCCTTGCCCTGGTAAACCTCCGGGGCATCAAGGAAGCCGGCAGCGTCTTCGCCGTCCCCACCTACATCTTCATGGCGTCCATCCTGGGCATGACGGCGGTGGGCGTGTTCCAGGCCACCACGGGGCAGCTGGGGCAGGCGCCGTCGGCTGCCTTCACCATCGTCCCCGCAGAGGGCTTCGACCAGGGCCTCGTGGGCCTCGCCGGCGCCTTCCTGCTGCTGCGCGCTTTCTCCTCCGGCGCCGCGGCACTCACCGGCGTAGAAGCCATCAGCAACGGCGTCCCCAACTTCCGGCACCCCAAGAGCAAAAACGCCGCCACCACCCTGCTGCTCCTCGGGGTGATCGGCGCCGCCATGCTGGCCGGCATCATCTACCTGGCCAACGCCACCAAGGTCCACATCGTGCTGGACCCCGCGAAGGAATTCCTGCTCAACGGCAGCCCGCTGCCCGAGGGCTACATCCAGAACCCGGCCATCAGCCAGATTGCGCAAACCATCTTCGGCGCCGGTTCCATCCCCTTCTACATCGTGGTGGCCGCCACCGGCGTCATCCTGGTGTTCGCATCCAACACCGCCTTCAACGGCTTCCCGGTCCTGGGCTCCATCCTGGCCCAGGACGGCTACCTGCCCCGCCAGCTGCGGACCCGCGGCGACCGGCTCGCGTTCAGCAACGGCGTCCTGGCCCTCGCCGCCGGCGCCCTGGTGCTCATCATTTCGTTCGATGCGGACGTCACCAAGCTCATCCAGCTCTACATCGTGGGCGTCTTCATCTCCTTCACCCTCAGCCAGCTTGGCATGATCCGGCACTGGGGCCGCGAGCTGAAACTTGCCAAGGACAAGGCCGTCAGGCGCAAGATGATCAAGTCGCGGACCATCAACAGCATTGGTTTCGGCATGACCGGGCTGGTGCTGGTCATCGTGCTGATCACCAAGTTCCAGCAGGGCGCCTGGATCGCCCTGCTGGCCATGTTCATCCTGTTCCTGATCATGTGGAGCATCCGGGCCCACTACGACAACGTCGCCAAGGAGCTCGCCGTGGACGAGGACTCCTCGCCGCGCGCGCTGCCCACCCGGGTCCACGCAGTACTGCTGGTGTCGCACGTCCGCAAACCGGTGCTGCGTGCACTGGCCTACGCCCGCGCGTCCCGGCCCTCCCGGCTCGACGCCATCACGGTGGACATCGATCCGGACGAGACGGCACACACCATCGCGGACTGGGAAAAGCTCGAGATCCCTGTGCCGCTGACCGTCCTCGCCAGCCCCTACCGCGAGACGGTGACGCCCATCATGGAGTACGTCAAGCAGATGCGCCTGGACTCCCCGCGGGACCTCGTGGTGGTCTACATCCCGGAGTACGTGGTGGGCAAGTGGTGGGAGCAGCTGGTGCACAACCAGACCGCCCTCCGCATCAAGACCCGGCTGCACTTCGAACCGGGAGTCATGGTGGCCAGCGTTCCCTGGCAGCTCAAATCCTCCGAAGAAGCCAAGAACCTCCAGGACGTCCAGTGACCGCCAGAAGCTCTGCCACCACGCAGCCCGCAACCGACGAAGCCGGCCACACCGGGGAAGAGGCTGTGCTCGACGTCGGGCCGGTTGCCCACGGCGGGCACTGCGTGGCGCGCCATGAAGGCCGCGTGGTCTTTGTCAGGCACGCCATTCCAGGGGAGAAGGTCCGGGTCAGGCTGACCGACGCCGCGGACGGCGCCAAGTTCTGGCGGGCTGACGTCATCGAGGTGCTCGAAGCGTCCCCCGACCGCGTCGAGCACTTCTGGCACGTGGCCGATTCCCCGCGCGCCTGGGGCCACGGCCACCCTCCCGTTGGCGGCGCAGAATTCGGGCACGTCACCCTTGCCAGGCAGCGCAGCCTGAAAGCGGAGGTGGTTGCCGAACAGCTCACCCGCCTGGCCGGCTTCGAGCAGTTGCCCTCCGCCTGGACAGGCGAAGTGGAAGCAGTGGGGGAGAAGGACGACGGCGGCAGCGGCCTTGGGTGGCGCACGCGGGCCAGTTTTTCGGTCACCCCCGGCGGCAGGCTCGGGATGCACGCCCACCGCTCCAACCACATTGTTGCGGTGCGCGAGATGCCCCTGGCCAGCGAAGCCATCAACGCCCTGCGCCTATGGGACCTGGACCTGCAGGGCATCGAACGGGTTGAGGTGGCCGCGCCGGCCAACGGTTCCCGGCCCCTGGTGCTCCTGGCCCCCGCGCCCGGCACCAAGGACAAGCGGCTGCGGGCCATCGCCGCGGCACTGTCCGCCGAGGCGTCGGTGGCGGCATTCGATCCGCTGACTTCCACGGTTACGCAGCTCCGGGGACGCACCTGGGTGCAGGAATCCGCCGCCGGACACGAATACCGGGTGACCGGCGAGGGGTTCTGGCAGATCCACCGCGACGCGCCCGGGACACTTGTGGGGGCTGTCACACAATTCCTGGCGGAGGGGGACTTCCTCCACCCCGGTGCGGTGGTCGCCGACCTCTACGCGGGCGCCGGGCTTTTCACCGCCGTCCTGGCCGACGCCGTGGGCGGGACCGGGTCCGTGCTTTCGGTCGAAGGGGCGCCGGGCGCCAGCCGCGATGCCCGGAAGAACCTGCACTCCGCACCGCGGGTGGAGGTGGTCCAGGGGCGCGTGGAGCGGGTCCTGCGCCAGCAACCACGGAACTTTGACGCCCTGGTCCTTGACCCGCCCCGGGCCGGAGCCGGGAAGGCCGTCGTCGGACAACTCGTTGCGTCACAGCCCCGGGCCATTGCCTATGTGTCCTGTGATCCGGCGTCGTTCGCACGTGACCTCGGTTACTTTCGCCGCTCAGGGTGGGGGCTCGTCGGGCTTCGGGCCTTCGACCTGTACCCCCACACCCACCACCTCGAGACGGTGGCACTGCTGACTCCGGCTCCATGATGCCGCCACGGTTTTCGACTACGATGGCCGTGGTAGTCCCACGTCGCGCCCGAATTCTCGGCCGGCCGTGTGCAAATTTTCGGGCCCTGGAACTACTTAGGGCTTCCTAACTAGCAGGCGGTCAACCGCGCGACAAAGATGAAACTGTTGCGAGAGGAGTCCTGCGATGAGCACTGTGGACAGCTTCGGTTCAAAAGGCAAACTTAATGTAGCCGGAACCGAGTACGAAATTTTCCGGTTGAACTCCGTTGAAGGTGCAGAAAACCTTCCGTTCAGCCTCAAGGTATTGCTTGAAAACCTGCTGAGGACCGAGGACGGCGCGAACATCACTGCCGATCACGTTCGCGCTTTGGCAGGCTGGGATCCGAATGCGGAACCCGATACAGAAATCCAGTTCACGCCGGCGCGCGTGATCATGCAGGACTTCACCGGTGTCCCCTGCGTGGTTGACCTGGCCACCATGCGTGAAGCGGTCAAGGACCTGGGCGGCGACCCCAAGCGGGTCAACCCGCTGGCACCCGCCGAAATGGTGATCGACCACTCGGTGCAGATCGACGCCTTCGGCAACTCCGGCGCACTGGAGCGCAACATGGAGATCGAATACCAGCGCAACGGTGAGCGCTACCAGTTCCTGCGCTGGGGCCAGACCGCGTTTGACGACTTCAAGGTGGTTCCGCCGGGAACCGGCATCGTGCACCAGGTCAACATCGAATACCTGGCCCGCACGGTGATGACCCGCGAAGTGGACGGTGCGCTCCGCGCCTACCCTGACACCTGCGTCGGCACCGACTCGCACACCACCATGGTCAACGGCCTGGGCGTGCTGGGCTGGGGCGTGGGCGGCATCGAAGCCGAGGCTGCCATGCTTGGCCAGCCCGTCTCCATGCTCATCCCGCGCGTCGTGGGCTTCAAGCTCAGCGGCAGCATCCCCGCCGGCGCCACCGCAACCGACGTGGTGCTGACCATCACCGAAATGCTGCGCAAGCACGGCGTGGTGGGCAAGTTCGTGGAGTTCTACGGCGAGGGCGTTGCAGCCGTGCCGCTGGCCAACCGCGCCACCATCGGCAACATGAGCCCCGAGTTCGGCTCCACCGCTGCCATGTTCCCCATCGACGACGTCACCCTTGACTACCTGCGCCTCACCGGCCGGTCCGAGCAGAACGTGGCCCTCGTGGAGTCCTACGCCAAGGAACAGGGCCTCTGGCACGATGCTTCCCGCGACATCAAGTTCTCCGAGTACCTGGAACTGGACCTGTCCACGGTTGTTCCGTCCATCGCCGGCCCCAAGCGCCCGCAGGACCGCATCGAACTGACCGAGGCCAAGGACGAGTTCCGCCACGACCTCAAGAACTACGTTGCCCACGACGCCAACGCCGGCACCCTGGACGAGTCCCTGGAGGAGACCTTCCCGGCCTCCGACGCCCCGTCCTTCACCTCCGGCGCTACGCACGTCTCGGACACGGACCGCGAACCGCCCAAGTACTCCGCAGCCCACGGCGGCGCAGGACGCATCACCAGCCCGGTCCCGGTCAAGATGGCTGACGGCCGCGAGTTCGAGCTGGACCACGGCGCGGTGACCATCGCATCCATCACGTCCTGCACCAACACGTCCAACCCCTCGGTCATGCTGGCCGCCGCCGTCCTGGCGCGCAACGCCGTCGAAAAGGGCCTCACCGCCAAGCCCTGGGTCAAGACCTCCGTCGCACCTGGCTCGAAGGTAGTCACCGACTACTACGAGAAGTCCGGCCTGACCCCGTACCTGGAGAAGCTCGGCTTCTACATCGTGGGCTACGGCTGCGCCACCTGTATCGGCAACTCGGGCCCGCTGGAAGCAGAGATCTCCGAGGCCATCCAGGCCAACGACCTCGCCGTCAGCGCCGTCCTGTCGGGCAACCGCAACTTCGAAGGCCGCATCAACCCGGACGTCAAGATGAACTACCTGGCCTCCCCGCCGCTGGTCATCGCGTACGCCCTGGCCGGTTCCATGGACTTCGACTTCGAAACCGACGCCCTCGGCAAGGACGAGGCCGGCAACGACGTCTTCCTGAGGGACATCTGGCCCAACCCGGTTGAGGTCCAGCAGGTCATCGATTCCTCGATCGACAAGGACATGTTCGCCAAGGGCTACGAAGGCGTCTTCGACGGCGACGACCGCTGGAAGGCACTGGACACCCCGGCCGGCGACACCTTCGCCTGGGATCCGAACTCCACCTACGTCCGGAAGCCCCCGTACTTCGAGGGCATGCAGGCACAGCCGGAGCCCGTCAAGGACATCTCGGGTGCCCGCGTGCTCCTGAAGCTCGGCGATTCGGTCACCACCGACCACATCTCCCCGGCCGGTTCCTTCAAGTCCGACACCCCCGCCGGCCAGTACCTGCTGGCCAACGGCGTGGAGCGCAAGGACTTCAACTCCTACGGTTCACGCCGTGGCAACCACGAAGTGATGATCCGCGGCACGTTCGCGAACATCCGCATCAAGAACCAGCTCCTGGACGGCGTTGAGGGTGGCTTCACCCGCGACTTCACCCAGGCTGACGGTCCGCAGGCATACGTCTACGACGCCGCGCAGAACTACCAGGCGGCCGGCACCCCGCTGGTGGTCCTGGCGGGCAAGGAGTACGGTTCCGGATCATCGCGCGACTGGGCAGCCAAGGGCACCGCGCTGCTGGGCGTCAAGGCCGTCATCGCCGAGAGCTACGAGCGCATCCACCGCTCCAACCTCATCGGCATGGGCGTCCTGCCGCTGCAGTACCCGGCCGGCGAGAACGCTGCCAGCCTGGGCCTGACCGGCACGGAAACCTTCTCGGTGGAGGGCGTCACCGCCCTTAACGAGGGCACCACGCCCAAGACCCTGAAGGTCACCGCCACCGCCGAGGATGGCTCCTCGAAGTCCTTCGACGCCGTGCTCCGTATCGATACCCCGGGTGAAGCGGACTACTACCGCAACGGCGGCATCCTGCAGTACGTGCTGCGCCAGATCTCCGCGAACTAGCGGGAACTGCCGCTCAGGCACCAACCTCCCCGAAGCCCCGGCCGGTCACCGACCAGCCGGGGCTTCGGCTTTGCAGCCACGTCCGGCCCTGCGGACCGAGGCGTTAGAGTTAAACGGCATGTCTACCACCCGAAGGAGGGGTCATTGGGAATCTTGGACACCATCCGGAATCCGCAGGACCTGAACGAGTTGACCGAGGAACAGCTGGAACAGCTGGCTTCGGAGATCAGGGATTTCCTGATCACGAACGTCTCCCAGACGGGTGGCCACCTCGGGCCCAACCTCGGCGTCGTGGAACTGACGCTTGCCGTGCACCGCATCTTCGAATCCCCCCGCGACAGCATCGTCTTTGACACAGGCCACCAGTCCTACGTCCACAAGCTGCTCACCGGGCGCCAGGACTTCAGCACGCTCCGCCAGGAAGGCGGCCTCTCCGGCTACCCGGACAGGGCCGAATCGGAACACGACATTGTGGAAAGCTCCCACGCGTCGTCGTCCCTGTCCTGGGCTGACGGCATTTCCCGGGCCCGCCAGCTCACCGGCGAAGGCGACCGGCACGTGGTGGCCATCATCGGCGATGGTGCCCTCACCGGCGGCATGGCCTGGGAAGCCATCAACAACATTGCGGCGGACAAGAAGCGCCGCGTGGTCATCGTGGTCAACGACAACGGCCGGTCCTACGCCCCCACGGTCGGGGGCTTCGCGGACTACCTTGCCTCCCTGCGCCCCACCATCGACTCCTTCCGCGCCGCCCCGGCGTACGAGGGCGCGCTTGACTGGTGGAAGAAGAAGCTGCAGGACGGCGGCCCCGTGGGGCAATTCACCTACAAGAGCCTGCACGCCATGAAAAAAGGCATCAAGGACTGGTGGGCGCCGCAGGGCATGTTCGAGGACCTCGGCATGAAGTACATCGGCCCGGTGGACGGCCATAACCTCCAGGCCATGGAGCACGCGCTCTCCACGGCCAGGAACTACGGCGGTCCCGTCATCGTGCACGCCATGACGGAAAAGGGCCACGGGTACGCTCCGGCCCGCGCCCACGAAGCCGACCAGTTCCACGCCGTCGGCATCATCGATCCCGAAACAGGCGAACCCACCGGCACCGGCGGCGCCCAGTCCTGGACCTCCGTGTTCGCGGACGAGATCGCCGCCATCGCCGACGAACGCGACGACATTGTCGGCATCACCGGCGCCATGCTGATCCCGGTGGGCCTGCACAAGTTCGCGGCCAAGCACCCCAAGCGCGTCATCGACGTCGGCATTGCCGAACAGCATGCGCTCACGGCTGCCGCGGGCATGGCATTTGGCGGCCTGCACCCGGTGGTTGCCGTCTACGCAACGTTCCTGAACCGGGCCTTCGACCAGTTGCTCATGGACGTCGCCCTCCACAAGGCCGGCGTCACCATCGTCCTGGACCGTGCCGGCGTCACCGGCCCGGACGGCGCCAGCCACCACGGCATGTGGGACATGGCCATGGTCCAGATCGTCCCCGGCCTGCACCTGTCCGCACCCCGTGACGCCACCCGGCTCCGGGAGGAACTCCGCGAGGCCGTTGCCATCAGCGACGCCCCCAGTGTGGTGCGTTTCTCCAAGGGGTCCGTCGGCCCCGCCGTCGAGGCACTGGAACGCCTCAGTGACGGCGTGGACGTCCTCGCCCGCCGGCCTTCGGGCTCCACGGAAAACGACGTGCTGATCGTCAGCGTTGGTGCCATGGCCGAACTGGCCCTCGACGTTTCGAACCGGCTCGGCGCCCAGGGCATCAGCACCACCGTGGTTGATCCGCGCTGGGTCCTTCCTGTCCGCCGTTCCATCATTGCGCTGGCTTCACACCACCGCCTGGTGGTCTGCATCGAAGACGGCGTCCGTGCGGGCGGCGTTGGCTCGCGCATCCGCCAGGAGATGCGTGCCGCAGGCGTCGACACCGCCCTGAACGAGGTGGGCCTGCCGGTTGAGTTCCTTGACCACGGCACCCGCAACCAGGTGCTGGAGCGCGTTGGGCTGACCGCCCAGCAGATCACGCACGACGTCGTCGCGCAGGTCCTGGGCACGAAGGTTCCGTTTGCGCGGCCCTTGCCGGGCCAGCAGCACCCCACCACCGGCAGCCTTCCGATCCTGTGAGGGACGAGGATGAACTGAAGTACCCCGGCCCTGCGGGGGAGTCCGGAGCAGTCCTGCACACCACCACCACCCGAGTCCCCAACGGGCTGCAGCCGGGCCAGCTGGTGGTCTCCCGGAACCGGAAATGGAACGGCAAGGCCCACTGGGTGGTCCCCGGGCGCTACCTTGGCGAGGACCAGCACGGGTGGTGGATCTTCCAGGGCACCAACGAGTTCTGTTCCCGCCCCGGCGCCGCGTTCTACACCCGCTCGGACGCTGTCCTGCTGGTGCCGCGCCAGGGCGACTGGGTGGCCACGTTCTACGACTCAGCCCACCCCGGCGGAGTACGGGTCTACATCGACTTGGCGGTAGGCCACGAGTGGACCCACATCCGGCCCGCCGTGACTGAGTTCCATGTGATCGACATGGACCTTGATGTCATCCGCACCGCGGCCCGCGGCGTCTTCATCGACGACCAGGACGAGTTCGCGGAGCACAGCGTCTCCATGCACTACCCGCACCGGCTGATCGAGGACATCCAGGCTGCCGCGGACGGGCTTTACCACGCCGTGAAGGCACAGCACGCGCCATTCGACGGCACCGACGTCGAATGGTTTACCAAAGGACGCACCACATGAGCGGCATTGTCAGGGTCTACAAGCGCGACGACGAGGGCGTCCTCCAGTTCCGGGAGGCCTGGTTCGACGAGGAATACTCCCAGTTCGTCATGAACTTCGGTGCCGTGGGGCACCAGAGCAAGACCGAGGAGACCGATGTCCCCGATGCCGGCGCTGCCGAGGGCCTCCTGGACGCCTTTGCCGCACAGTGCGCGGAGGACGGATACGCGGAGGTCCCCAACGAGGAACAGTTCTGGGTGGTGGCGCAGTTCGCCCTCAAGACCAAGGAAGGCACCGACCGGGACCGCCGCCTTGAGCAGAAGGCCAAGTACGCGCTCATCAGCCACTTGGCGTGGCGGGGCCTGGGAACCGTGGAGCGGTCCGAATTCACCGATTACAAGCTGAATATCTTCTGCCTGTGCCCGGACGTGAACAAGGCAGTCAACGCCATCAAGGTGTGCGCCCGCGGCGAGGACCTCGACTTCACCAAGCTCAGCATCGGGGCTGCCCCGTACAGCGACCCGGACCACTTCAAACTCAAGCATTCCGCCAAGACCGCCAGCAGCTTCAGCCTTTAGGAGGCGTCCGTGACCAGTTACCGCCGCGTTGGAAAATCAGGACTGACCGTCTCCACAGTTGGCCTGGGCTGCAACAACCTGGGCCGGGCCAACACCGCCACGGAGTCGCAGGAAGCCACGGACGCGGTGGTCAACGCCGCGATCGATGCCGGCATCACGCTGTTCGACGTGGCGGACAACTACGGCAAGGAACCGGGACTCAGCGAAACCATGCTGGGCAAGGCCCTCGGCGGCCGGCGGGGCGACGTGGTGGTTGCCACCAAGTTCGGGATGGACGCCAAGGGCGCCAATGGTCCCGACTTCGGCGCCCGCGGTTCCCGGCGGTACATCATCCAGGCGGTTGAGTCCTCGCTGCGGCGGCTCGGCACGGACTGGATCGACCTTTACCAGTTCCACACCCCGGATCCGCTCACGCCCATCGATGAAACCCTGGCAGCGCTGGACACCCTGGTCCGCAGCGGCAAGGTCCGCTACATCGGCCACTCCAACCGCTCCGGCTGGCAGATCGCCCAGGCGGAATACGTGGCCCGCGAACTGGGCACGGCCCGGTTCATTTCCTCGCAGAACCACTACAACCTCCTGGACCGGCGCGCCGAGCTGGAGGTGACCCCGGCTGCGGAGGAATTCGGCCTGGGCGTCCTGCCGTACTTCCCGCTGGCCAACGGGCTGCTCACCGGCAAGTACGCGCCGGGCCATGCTCCCGAAGGGTCCCGCCTCAGCCACACCCGCACCAACATGGTGGACGACGCCGACTGGGACCAGCTGGGCAGGTACAGCGCCTTCGCAAAAGAGCGCGGCCTGACGGAGATCGAGGTGGCCTTCTCCTGGCTCGCCGCCCAGTCCTCGGTAGCCAGCGTCATCGCGGGTGCCACCAGGCCGGAGCAGGTCAGGCAGAACGCGGAAGCGGCCAACTGGGCCCCCACCCCGGAAGATCTCGCCGCCCTGGACGATATCTTCCCGTCCGTGCCCAAGGTGGCACTCTTCTAGGCAGCCGTGCCCGCCTACCTGCTGGATGTCGATACCGGCATCGATGATGCCCTGGCCCTTGCCTATCTTGCCGCCCTCCCGGACACGGAGATCGTGGCGGTCACAGCCACCCCGGGCAACGTTGATGCCGACCAGGTGGCGCGCAACACCCTGGCGCTGCTGGAGCTGTGCGGCCGCCCGGGTGTCCAGGTTGCTGTGGGTGCCCGGAAGCCCCTCTCCATTCCCTTGGTCACCACTCCTGAAACCCACGGGCCGCAGGGCATCGGCTACGCGGTGCTGCCTGGACCGTCAGGCGAACCCAGCCCGCGGAACGCCGTTGACCTGTGGATCGAACATGCCAGGGCCAGGCCGGGGGAGTTGACCGCACTCATCACCGCCCCGCTCACCAACTTCGCCCTCGCATTGCGGCAGGAGCCGGAACTTCCAGACCTCCTGGCGAAGGTGGTGATCATGGGAGGTGCGTTCTACCATCAGGGCAACACCACCCCCACCGCCGAGTGGAACACCCACGTGGATCCGCACGCGGCCAAGGAGGTCTACGCCGCGTACCGGGGCCGGCCGCTGGAGAAACTCCCCATCGTCTGCTCGCTGGACACCACTGAACGCATGGAACTGCACCCGGCCCACGTGGAGGCGCTGGCGCGGGCTGCGGGCGCCGCCGTTCCGGAACTGGTGCTCCCGGAGGACCCAGAGGGCCGCCGCAGCACCTCCGACAACACCCTCATCAGGCATCTTTCGGACGCCCTGCGCTTCTATTTCGAGTTCCACAGGCTCTACGACCAGGGCTACCTGGCGCACGTCCACGATGTCTTTGCCGCGGGGGTGGCCGCCGGAACGCTCGAATACACCGCGCGCCCCGCCACCGTTGACGTCGAAACGGACTCGCCGCTCCTCGTCGGAACAACAGTGGCAGACTATCGGGGACTCTGGGGCGCACCCCCGAACGCCCGGATCGTGTCCGGCAACGACCCGGAGCAGGCCTTCGGTGAGCTGGTCTCCGCCGTGGGGCGCCTGGCCCGGAAGACGGGGTAAGGCGCAGGATCCACGGCCGGCGCGGCAGGAAAATCCTGAAGGGGACGCTGCCGGAGGATGGCCGGTAGAATGTGTTCCGGACCGGCCCGGCGCAGTTGCCGCCGGCTGCTGCCGAGGTGACATAGGCAGCCACATCCCGGCCAGGTACTGCCGGGCCACTGCCTGCACCCCGAAGGAACAGTCCCCATGTCATCGCCCTCTTTGACGCTTCCGTCCCAGGAACGCCCAGCGCGCCGCCGGCTGCTTGAGATCCTCGGCGCCCTGGCCATCGCCGCCACCTACGTCTACCTGGTCCTCAACCAGCCGGCGGACATCACCGGAGGTCCGGGCAGCGCCTCGGCCCTGATCGCCCTCACCGGCTTCCTGGCCGGGGCGGTCCTGCTGATCGTCGCCGTGCTGCCAACCCTTCCGGCCTCCACCCTGGTGCTTATCCCGGTGGCGCTGGTCCTGAACATCGTGCTGGGCCAGTTTGTCGGCAGCACCCTTGTTCCGTTCTACCTCGACGCCATCGGCACAGTGCTGATCGCCGTCCTGGCAGGCCCCGCCGCCGGTGCGGCCACAGGCGCCCTCAGCAGCATCGTCTGGTCCTTCTTCAACCCCACCGTGCTGCCGTTCGCAGCAGGCGCCGCGCTCATCGGCTGCCTGGCAGGGCTCGCCGCACGGTACGGTCTCTTCCGCCGCTTCTACTTGGCTCCCGTTGCGGGTTTCCTCACCGGGATCATCGCCGGTGTCGTGTCCGCCCCTGTGGCTGCCTTCGTCTATGGCGGAACGTCGGGCGTGGCCACCGGTGCTATCGTCAGCGCCTTCCGGGCCATGGGGGACAGCCTCCTGGCCGCCATCACCAAGCAGGCACTCCTGTCCGACCCCATGGACAAGGCGATTGTGTTCACCATCGTCGCCGTCCTGGCCTACGCTTTGCCCCGCCGGGCGCGCCAGCAGTTCCCCTTCATCCGGCACCACCGGGTACTCGCCGGAAACAGCCCGGCCCCGGCGACGCAGGCAAACACGCAGGCCGGCGTCCGGTCCGACGCTCCAGCGCAGGCGCCTGCCCCGGGGAGTGCTTCGGGACCGGCCAACGATTCAGCGCTGAACGGCTGAGCCGGGCACCGTGACAGCATCCCCGGCGGGCAGGACCGCGGCCCCTGCCAGGCGGGAGCGGATTAATCCGCTGACCTCGCTTGCCGCTGCCTGCAGTACGGCGGTGATCACGACGGCGGCAGCAAGCTGGGTGCTGTCAGCCGCCGTGGTCTCGGCGTGCCTTGCCCTGTCACTGGCAGCCGGCACGGCCCGCCGCATGGTGCCCGCCGCTGCGGCAGTCCTGGTCCCGCTTGGCCTGTCCCTGCTGGTGCTGCACGGCCTGTTCTTCCCGGAAGGAAGGACAGTCCTGGCAGAGTGGGGACCTGCCCGCATCACGGCGGAGGGCCTGGACTTCGCCGGGCAACGCATTCTGCAGCTGGCCGCAGTGGTCCTGGTCCTCCTGCTGTTTTCCTTCAGCGCCAACGTCCCGGACCTTGTGGCGGCGTTGTCTGCCCGCGGCGTGCAGGGCCGGTTCGCGTTCGTGCTGGCGTCCACATTGACCCTGCTGCCGGCCATCGCCGAGCGGGCGCGCCGGATCAGGCAGGCCCAGGAATCGCGTGGCCTGGTCATCTCCCGGAGCCTGGTTTCCAGGGCGGCCGCATTCAGGTTGCAGGCTGTTCCCCTGGTCCTGTCCCTCATCGAGGACGCCGGTACCCGGGCTGCTGCGCTGGAAGCGCGTGGACTGACGAGCCGCGGGCCGCGGACCGTCTACCGGGAGGTGCCCGATTCCACCGCCCAGCGGGCAGGGCGGGCCGTCCTGGCGGTGATGGCCCTCGCAGCAGTGGTTCTCCGCGTTGTGCAGGCAGGCGCGAGTGGCTGAACACACGGTCACGGGCGGCCCACAGAAGCCAGGCAGTGACAGGAATGCCGGCAGTTCAGGAAAAGACAGCAATGCAGCCGCGCCTGTGTTGGCTGCCGGCATACGGCGTTTCACCTTCCACGAGGCGGATGCTCCCACCCTGCACAGTGTCACTGTTTCCTTCGCACCCGGGTCCTTCACAGCCGTCCTGGGCGCATCCGGGAGTGGCAAGTCCACCCTGGGCCGCCTGCTGGCCGGCTGGCTGCCACCGAACGGCCACGGAACGCTGGCGGGATTCCTTGAGCTGGCCGGTACACGGCTTGAATTCGACGGCGGCACGGGGGACCCGCGGATCGATCCCGCACAGTGGGGCCGGCATGTAGGCTTCGTCCCGCAGGACCCGGCTGCCGTCCTGTCCACCGTCCGTGCCACCGTGGCAGAGGAACTCGCGTTCGGCCTGGAAAACACCGGCATGGACCGGGCCGGCATGAAAGCCGCCGTGGAGCGCACCGCCGGCCTGCTGGGATTGGACGGCCAGCTGGACCAGGACCCTGCCAGGCTCTCCGGCGGCCAGCTGCGGCGGCTGGCCATCGGCTGCGCAATCATCCCCGGGCCTCCGATGCTGGTCATGGACGAGCCCCTCGCCTCCCTGGACGCGGCAGGGGCCCGGGATCTTGCCGCTGTGGTCCGGGACCTTCTCAAACAGGGAACCGCCGTCGTGATCCTCAACCAGGCGGTTGACCCGCTGCTGCTGGAGGCCGGCACGTGGCTGGTGCTCGCGGACGGCACGCTCACCGCCGGCGGACCTCCTGCTGACCTCGGACCCGGCTCCGGTCTCCTGCCGCCGGCCATCCGGCGCCTTGACGCCCTTGACGCCCTGGAAGCCGCTGTGACGCCCGCGCCCCGCCCCTCCAGCCCCCGGGTGGAGAAGCCGTCCACGGGCCCCGCCGCGCTGGAGCTGCGCGGGGTGTCCTTTGGATACCCGGAAAAGCCGGTACGCCGCGGCAGGAGCCGCAGGCAGGAGCCGGGACCAGGCCGCGGGGCAATGGTGCTCCGGGATGTCCATCTGGCAGTCCATCCGGGGGAAATCGTAGCTGTCACCGGCCCCAACGGGACAGGGAAATCAACACTCCTGCGGCACTTCAACGGCCTGCTGCGTCCCACCGCAGGGACTGTCCTGGTCCACGGCGGCAACATCGCGGGGGTCCCGGTGGGAGAAACAGCAGCGTCCGTGGGCCTGCTCTTCCAGCAGCCCCGTGACCAACTGTTCGAGCAGACCGTGCTGCGGGAAGTCGGGTTCGGGCTGGACCGCCTGGTCGGTCCGGCCAAGGCGGCCGGCCACGCCGCAGCGGCACTGCAGGCTGTTGGCCTGGCAGATGCAGCCCAAGAACATCCAGCTGAACTGCCGGCCTCCGCCCAACGCCTGCTGGCCCTGGCCACCGTCCTGGCACGCAGGCCCGCCGTCCTGGCCCTGGATGAACCCACCGTGGCGCTGGACGGCGACGGGCTGGCCCTGCTCGACGCCGCCGTACGGTCGGCAGCGGAGGCGGGCGCCGCCGTCGTGCTGGTCACCCATGAGCTGGGCTACGCACGCGCGGCGGCGCACCGCGTCCTGGCGCTCGACGGCGGCCGGCTGGTTCCGGCCTGACCGCCGGCGCGCCTACCCCTGGGAGCGGCTTGACGCGACGCCGGGCTGCAGGAAGCGCTTGCCGTTGACCCGCTCCGATGCGCCCACCCGGTCCAGGTACGGCGTGATGCCGCCCAGGAACATGGGCCAGCCCGCGCCCAGGATCATGCAGAGGTCGATGTCCTCGGGGCCGGCGACGACGCCTTCGTCCAGCATCAGGCCGATTTCCTCTGCGAGGGCATCCTGGACGCGGTGCAGCACCTGCTCCGGGGTGGAAGGGCTGGAGCCAAAGGACATCAGGTCAAGCGTGGACTGCGGGATGGCCCGGGTACCGTCCGGGGCGGTCTCCCACAGTGCCTTGACGTTGTTGTCGATGAGCTTCTTCAGGTTGGCGGAGACCGGGAAACGGTCGCCGAAGGCAGTATTCAGCGATTCCTGGACATGCTGGGCCACGGGCAGGCCCACCATGGCCAGCAGCGTGAACGGCGTCATGGGCAGGCCCATGGGCCGCAGCGCGGTGTCCGCCACTTCCGCGGGGGTGCCCTCGTCGAAGGCAGCCGTCACGTCGCCCATCAGCCGCAGCAGGATGCGGTTGACCACGAACGCGGCCGCATCCTTGACCAGCACCCCGGTCTTCTTCAGGGCCTTGGCCAGCTCGAAGGCGGTGGCCAGCACGGCGTCATCGGTCCGCGGGGCACGGACAATCTCCAGCAGCGGCATGACGGCCACGGGATTGAAGAAGTGGAAGCCCACCAGCCGTTCCGGGTGCTGCAGGTCCGCGGCCATCTCCGTCACCGAGAGGGACGACGTGTTGGTGGCCAGGATGCACTCCGGCGACACGATGGCCTCCAGTTCGGCGAAGACCTGCTTCTTGATGTGCAGTTCCTCGAAGACGGCCTCGATCACGAAGTCGGCGTCCGCGAAGGCTTCCTTTGACACCGATCCCGTCACCAGTGCCTTGGTGCGGTTGGCAGCGTCCTGGCTGAGGCGCTTCTTCGCCAGCAGTTTGTCCACCTCGCCGTGGACGTAGGCCACGCCTTTGTCCACCCGCGCCTGGTCGATGTCGGTCAGGACCACCGGTACCTTCAGCTGGCGGGCAAAGAGCAGTGCCAGTTGGCCGGCCATCAGGCCTGCGCCCACCACACCCACTTTGGTGACAGGCCGGGCCAGCTTGCGGTCCGGAGCGCCGGCGGGGCGCTTTCCGCGCTTCTGCACCAGGTCCAGGAAGGCGTAGACGGTGGAGCGGAATTCGTCCGTCTGCATCAGCTCAGCCAAAGTTTCGCATTCCAGGGCGGCGGACTCCGCAGCGGTCACGGTGCGGTTGGCTTCGAGGATGTCCAGGACTTTCGCGGGCGCCGGGGAGGCATTGGAGGTCTTGCCTTCCACGAATTTGCGGCCGGCATCCACGGCAGCGGTCCAACGGGCGGCAGCGTCGGGGGAGGAAGGGTCGACGGCGTTGGGCCGCTCCGGGACCACGTCGCCGGAGATGACTCCCGCGGCCCAGGCCAGCGACTGCTCCAGGAAGTCCGCCGGTTCGAACAGGGCGTCTGCGATGCCCATGCCGAAGGCCTGCGCTCCTGAAAGCGTCCGGTTGTTGCTGAGCGGGTTCTCGATCATGACCTTGACCGCGTTTTCTGGCCCCACCAGGCGGGGAAGGATGTAGACGCCGCCCCAGCCGGGGACCAGTCCCAGGAAGGCTTCCGGCAGGGCCAGGGCGCCCCCGCCGGTGGACACGGTGCGGTAGGTGGACTGCAGGGCGATCTCCAGGCCGCCGCCCAGAGCCACCCCGTTGATAAAGGCGAAGCTGGGGACGCCAAGGTTTGCCAGGGTTGCATAGACGTCGTGGCCCAGTTGTGCCATCCACAGTCCGTGCTCGCGCTTTTCCAGCGACTTCACTGCGGAGAGGTCTGCACCCGCCACCAGGTAGTGCGGCTTGCCGGTGACGCCCACGCCTACGATTTCCCCACGTGCGGCACGGTCCCGCAGGCCTCCCAGGACCGTGCCGAGTTCCACCAAAGTGTTGGGGCCCAGGGTGGTGGGCTTGGTGTGGTCAAGGTCGTTGTCCAGGGTGACCAAGGCAAAAATGCCGGGGCTCGGCTTCCCCGCGGTGCCCGGGAGGACGATGTCCTGCACGTAGGAGTGGGTGACGGTTTCGTTGGGGAAAAGGTCAGCCAGCTTGCGGAAATCTGCGGCGCTCATGCCATGGCTCCTTCTGAAACGGTAGCGGTGGCGGTCTCCCCGGCGGGGGTTCCACTGTAGTCGGGGTGGTGCGGGTTCTCCCAGATCACGGTGCCGCCCATGCCCAGGCCCACGCACATGGTGGTGATTCCGTAGCGGACCGAGGGGTCTTCCTCGAACTGGCGGGCCAGCTGGATCATCAGCCTGACACCGGAGGACGCGAGGGGGTGGCCTACGGCAATGGCGCCGCCGTAGCGGTTTACCCGGGGGTCGTCGTCGGAAATTCCGTAGTGGTCCAGGAAGCTCAGGACCTGGACGGCGAAGGCCTCGTTGATTTCGAACAGGCCAATGTCCTCGATGCCCAAGCCGGCGTTCCTCAGGGCCTTCTCCGTGGCCGGGACAGGACCGATGCCCATGACCTCCGGCTCCACCCCTGCGTAGGCGTAGCTGACCAGCCGCATCTTGACGGGCAGGCCCAGTTCGGCGGCGGCCTCGGAGGATGCCAGGACGGCGGCGGTTGCGCCGTCGTTCAGCCCGGCGGCGTTACCGGCCGTGACCCGGCCATGGGCACGGAACGGGGTACGAAGGCCGGCGAGGTCGTCCAGGGTGGTGCCCGGGCGGGGCGGTTCATCCTTGCTGTGGACAGTCCAGCCCTCGCCGGGCTTCCGGGCGGCGACGGGAACCAGGTCCGGCTGGATCATGCCCTCGCGGTAGGCGGTAGCCAGCTTGTCCTGCGAAGCCACCGCATAGGCGTCGGTGCGCTCCTTGGTGATGGCGGGGAAGCGGTCATGCAGGTTCTCGGCGGTGTTTCCCATGTTCAGGGCTGCCGGGTCCACCAGCCGCTCGGACATGAAGCGGGGGTTGGGGTCGGCGCCTGAGCCCATGGGATGGTGGCCCATGTGCTCCACCCCGCCGGCGATCACCACGTCGTAGGCGCCAAAACCGATGCCGCCTGCCGTAGTGGTGACAGCGGTCATGGCCCCGGCACACATGCGGTCGATGGCGAAGCCGGGGACCGTTCGCGGCAGGCCGGCCAGCAGCGCGGCGGTCCTGCCCAGGGTGAGGCCCTGGTCGCCGGTCTGGGTGGTCGCGGCAATGGCCACCTCGTCGATCCGCTCCGCCGGCAGCGACGGGTTGCGGCGCAGCAGGCCGCGGATGCATTTCACGATCAGGTCGTCGGCCCGGGTTCCGGCGTAGATTCCCTTCTCGCCGGCCTTGCCGAAGGGTGTGCGGATGCCGTCCACAAAGACGACGTCGCGGACAGTGCGCGTAGATGCGCCGCTTCCGTGCTGGCTCACGTGTAACTCCTCATCGAGATGTGGCGCGCCGGGTGCATGCCGGAGGGCGGCAGCAGCCTGGCGTCGGTCACACCGATGTTACTCGTGAGTAACTTAGCCCGCAAGGGCTGCGTCCAGGACGGTTACTGGCCGCCGGCCGCGGCGACGGGTTTGGCTTCCTTGGGCGGCAGCGGCTGCGGGTTCAGGAACGCGCCGGCGATCAGCGGTGCACTGAGTTCCACCTGCCATCTGCGGGCCCCCAGCGCCCGCAGCTCAGCGGCAACTGAGTCCTCGGTTAGCTCTGCGGGAGGCCGCCACGCCACGCGCCGCAGGTAGTCGGGCGTCAACAGGTTCTCCAGCGGCAGGTTCAGTTCCTCTGCCTTGGCCTGGAGCAGGGGCCGGGCCGTGGCCAGCCTGGCGGCGGCTTCGGGGTCGCGGTCTGCCCAGACCCTCGGCGGTGGCGGGGCGTTCGTGGGCAGGTGCAGGGGCGGCAGTTCCTCCAGGTCACGTGCTGCGGCGATGCAGCGCAGCCAGCGGGGAGCTTCGCGCTGGGCCGCGCGGCCGTGGAACCCTTTGGTGCTGAGCAGTTGCGGGACGGTGGCGGGCATGGCCTTCGCGGCCGCTACCAAGGCAGAGTCCGGAATGAGCCTGCCCGGTGCCACGTCGCGTTTTTGCGCCAGTGAGTCGCGTTCCAGCCACAACTCGCGGACGGCAGCCAGTTGGCGGCGGTCCCGGATCTGGTGCAGGCCGGAGGTTTTTCGCCAGGGGTCCACCCGGGGCGGAGCGATGCCGGCTTCGAGGATGGCGGCAAATTCCTGCTCCGCAAACTCCAGCTTCCCGTCCGCCTGGAGCAGCTCAATGAGTTCCTCGCGCAGTTCGGTGAGGACTTCGACGTCCAGGGCGGCATAGCGCAGCCACGGCTCAGGCAGGGGGCGGGTGGACCAGTCGGCGGCGGAGTGTTCCTTGGCAAGCCCGAATCCCAGGAGCTGTTCGATGACGGCTGCCAGGCCCACGCGGGGCAGCCCGGCCAGGCGCGCGGCGAGCTCGGTGTCGAAGAGCTTGTCCGGCCACATCCCGAGTTCGGACAGGCAGGGCAGGTCCTGGCTGGCGGCGTGCAGGATCCATTCAACGCCGCGTAGGGCGTCGTTGATGATGCTCAGGTTCCCGAACGGTTCGGGGTCGATCAGCCAGGTCCCGGCGCCTTCGCGCCGGATCTGGACCAGGAAGGCGCGCTGACCGTAACGGAACCCGGAGGCGCGTTCGGCGTCAACGCCGGCGGGACCGGTGCCGGCGGCAATGGCGGCGGCGCAGCGCTCCAGGCCTGACTGGGTTTCGATGACCAGGGGAACGCCGTCCCGGGGTGCGTCAAGATCGATGATTTCGGGGATGGGGCTGTCAAAGCCCTCCACCGTGATGTGGGGTGCGGCATCAGCAGCCGGGACGCCGGCTGTGGTGTTTTCCGGAATGTTTGGGGTCATGATGCCCCCAGTTTACCGGGCAGGTCCGTCAAAGCCCGGTCAGCTCCTGCGCCGGGGCGGAAGGGCGGTCACGCCGTCGGGCAGGGGCGGCAGGCCCGCGAACGTGCAGACCATGTCCGACCAGGCTTCCAGGTGCGCCTGGACGTCGGACGAATCGGGTGTCCAGGAGGCCCGGAGTTCGATGTCGATGGAACCCGGGCGCCCAGCCAGGGTGCCAAAGCTTTCGGACAGGACACGGGTGGCCGTGCCGCCGGCTGCCCGGTAAGCCGCCTTGTGGTTCTCCAGCGCTTCCACCAGCCACGTCCATGCCACAGTTCCCAGCATCTGGTCGTTGCCCATTTCCGGTTCCAGCTCGGCCCTGATGTAGGTGACGATGCGGAACTCGCCGTCCCACACCGCCGAGCCGTCCGGATCATGCAGCAGGATGAAGCGTCCGGTGGCGAGTTCCGTCTCATCCTCGTCCGCAGCTCCTGCGGCGGCGGAACCGGACGCGGCGGCGAACGCCAGTGCCGCCGGTCCGTGAACGGGCGTGGACAGGCTGCTTGCGCCGGGGGCCATGACCTCAGCGCCAAGCGCGACGGCGAAGGGAGCCAACCGGGCGGGGGCAGGGATCTCGGCCAGGTGCAGTTCCTTGCGGCACCGGGCTTTCCTGAGGGTTCCCAAGGCGTGGAGAAAATCCGGGGGAACCTGGTCAAGTGCGTTCACCTTGGCAGATTACGGTGCGGGGCGGGGCATGGCAGGAAGGCTCGCCGTCAGCGGCCGGTCACCCCGCCCGGCCGTCCCGGTAGTCGCGCAGCTCATGGCGGATCGCAGCAGCAAAGGCATCAATATCGTCCTCTGTGGTGTCGAAGGAGCACATCCAGCGGACTTCCCCCGCCGCCTCATCCCAGTCGTAGAACCGGAAGGAACGGCGGAGCCTATCGGCCACGCCGGGTGGAAGGACGGCGAAGACGCCGTTGGATTCGGTCTTCTGGGTGGGGCGGACGCCGTCAATGGTGTCGACGGCGGCCCGCAGCCTGGCGGCCATGGCGTTGGCATGTGACGCGGAGCGCAGCCAGAGGCCGCCTTCGAGCAGGGCGATGAACTGGGCGGACATGAACCTCATCTTGGAGGCCAGCTGCATGTTCATCTTGCGCAGGTACACCAGGCCGTGGGCTGCCTCAGGGTTCAGGGCCACCACCACCTCGCCAAAGAGCAGGCCGTTCTTGGTGCCGCCGAAGGACAGGATGTCCACGCCGGCATCCCGGGTGAAGGCCCGCAGGGGGAGGTCCAGGTGCGCGGCCGCATTGGCCAGCCGTGCCCCGTCCATGTGCAGCTTCATTCCCTTGGCATGGACATGGTCGGCGATGGCGCGCACTTCCTCGGGCGTGTAGCACGTGCCCAGTTCGGTGGTCTGCGTGATGGAAACGGCCAGCGGCTGGGCACGGTGCTCGTCGCCCCAGCCCCATGCCTCCCGGTCGATCAGCTCCGGGGTCAGCTTGCCGTCCGGGGTGGGGACCTGCAGGAGCTTCATGCCGCCGATGCGCTCGGGTGCGCCGTTTTCATCCATGTTGATGTGTGCGGTGGAGGCGCATACCACGGCGCCCCAGCGGGGGAGCAGGGACTGCAGGGACAGGACGTTGGCGCCGGTGCCGTTGAAGACCGGGAAGCATTCGATGCCTGCGCCGAAGTGTTCAACCATCAGTTCCTGCAGCCGCGCGGTGTAGTCGTCCTCGCCGTAGGACACCTGGTGCCCCTCATTGGCCGCAGCCAGGGCTGCCAGCACCTCGGGGTGGACGCCGGAGTAGTTGTCGGAGGCAAAGCCGCGCACGCTGGGATCGTGCAGCCGCAGCGCCGCGCTTGTTTCTGCTGTGGTGGTCATAGGGTTGCTCACGCTTTCAGTCTAGGTACAGTCGCCGCGGGGGTCAGTCCGCCAGCCGGAGCCGGGCACCGTTGAGTTCGGCGGACGGCGTGTTGAACAGCCGTACGACGGCGGCAGCCAGGTCTGCCACGTCCGTGGCCCCCGGGAATTTCCGCTCGGGATGGGCGCGGCGGAGTTCATCGTCCACCAGCGCCTTGACCACCAGGATGCTCGCAGCAGCCTGGCTTCCGCGCTCCCCGGCGGCCCGGCGGAAGCCGTCCGCCATTGCCATGGTCCAGGCTTCCGCCGCTGCCTTCGCCGCAACGTAGCTGGCCACCGCTGCGGTTGGTTTGTCCAGGGCCGTGGAGGACACCATGGCAAACCTGCCCGAACGCGATGCGGCGATGTCCTCGAAAAAGACCCGTGAGACGTTGCGGAGCGTTGTGACGGCGCCGCGCTCCAGGAAGTCCCAGTCCTCGTCGGACTGGTCGGCGATGCCCTTGGCCCCGCGCCAGCCACCCACCAGGTGGATCACCGCGTCAACCGGCCCGAAGGTCGCGCAGAGCTGCTCCCGGAGCTGCCGGACGCCGTCGAAATCAGCGAGGTCGCACGTGAAAGGGGTAACGCCGTCGCCGGCGTTTTCCGCCGCTGCCCTGATCCTGGCCTGGTCCGATCCCACAACAGCCACGCGGTGCCCTGCCGCCGCCAGTGCACGCGCAACGGCGACGCCGGACGCGCCGCTGCCGCCAGTGACCAGGACGCGGGCAGCGCCGGAGCCGGTCACAGGGCGGAGCGGCCGGTGATGCCGGCGGTTGATTCAATGACGGGGCGTATCTTCTTCTCCAATGCCTCGTAAAACATGGACAGCGGGAATTCGTCGTCCAGGACCTGGTCTGTGAGGCCGCGGGGTGTTCCCGCGAGTGGCAGCGCGTCCGGGCCCTTGGCCCACACGGAGGCCGGGTTGGGCGTGACGGTGGCCGAGACCAGCTGGTAGGCCGCCAGCCAGTGGGCGGTCTTGGGCCGGTCGATGGAGCGCCAGTAAAGGTCGTCGATGCTGGCTCCCAGGGAGATCACGGCGTCCGCCACCTCATCCCAGTCGATGGTAAGCCGGGTGTCCGTCCAGTGCAGTACGTGCTGCTGGTGCAGCCAGGCGAACAGGAGCTGGCCACCCAGTCCGTCGTAGTTGCGGACCCGGCTGCCAGTGATGGCGAAGCGGAAGATGCGGTCGAAGATGATGGCGTACTGCACCAGCTTCGCGTGCCGCCGGGCGTCGGGGTCGGCGTCGTCGTCCTTTTCGATGCGGACCGATTCACGGAACGCGGTGAGGTCGCAGCGCAGTTCCTCCAGGGAGTACAGGAAGTAGGGCATCCGCTGCTTGATCATGAAGGGATCGAAGGGCAGGTCGCCGCGCATGTGCGTCCGGTCGTGGATCAGGTCCCACATGACGAAGGTTGCCTCGGTGAGGTCCTGGTCAACGAGCAGCTCGGCTGCGCCCTCCGGGAGCTCCAGGGAGGTGATCTCCGCGGCCGCCTTGAGCACGCGGCGGAACCGGGCGGCTTCGCGGTCGGCGAAGATGGCCCCCCACGTGAAGGTGGGGGTCTGGCTGACCGCTACCGTCTCAGGGAAGAGGACGGCGGAGTTGGTGTCATAGCCCGGCGTGAAATCGACGAAGCGGATGGGGACAAACAGCTTGTTGGAGTACTCCCCGGCTTCCAGTCCCGCGATGAACTCGGGCCAGATGACCTCCACCAGCACTGCCTCCACCAGCCGGTTGCTGCTGCCGTTCTGGGTGTACATGGGGAACACCACCAGGTGCTGCAGGCCGTCGTGGCGCTGCGCCTGGGGCTGGAACGCCAGCAGCGAAGACAGGAAGTCCGGGGCGGCGAAGCCGCCGGCGGTCCAGGTCCGGAAGTCAGCGCACGCGGCCTCCAGGTAAGCGGCATCATGGGGAAAGGCAGGGGACAGGGCCGTGATGGCGTCCACGATGGTTTCCACGTACCGGGCGGCTGCCGCGTGGTCCGCGGACTCGGGAACGGATCCGTCCTGGACCTGGAGGGCCTGAAGGGCGGTAGCTGCGCCCTTGAGCCGGAGCCAGTCCTGGTCCTGCGCGGAAATCCCGGTAACGGCGGTGGTCAGGGTCTCTGTCATCGTCGGCTGCCTTTCTGGTTGCTTGCTTCTCTGGTGAGCGTAACAAGCAACCAGCAGGACTTATGCCCAAAGGGCTATTGGGTAAGGAGAACTTAGCCTTAGGGCCTGGTGACTGGAACGAGGCCTGCCTTCCGCTGTGGGATCAGTGCAGGCCCGAACCTGGTCCTTTCAGCTTTGCGCCGCGTCTTTCGCGTCGTCCTTTTCCACGAGCCGGAGGGACACCGAGTTGATGCAGTAGCGCTGGTCCGTGGGGGTGCCGTAGCCCTCGCCCTCGAACACGTGGCCAAGGTGCGAGTCGCAGGCGGCGCACCGCACCTCAACGCGGTCCATTCCCAGGGTGCGGTCATGGATGTACCGGACGTTGCCCTCTGCCAGGGGAGCCCAGAAGGAAGGCCAGCCGCAGTGGGAATCGAACTTCTCATTGCTGGTGAAGAGTTCGGCGCCGCACGCCCGGCACTGGTACACGCCCTCCGTGTGGGTGTCCCAGTATTCGCCCGTGTAAGGCCGTTCCGTGCCCGCGTGCCGCAGGACCTGGTACTCCTCCGGAGTCAGTTCCTGGCGCCACTGGGCATCACTTTTTTGGACCGGCGCCTCACTGGGCGTGGCCTCCTGGGTGCTGCCGTGCTGCGTTCCGCCATCAACGCCTGGTGCCTTGTTGCCGAAGATGCTGTTTCCAAAGATGCTCATAGCTTTCCCAACGCTCAGGAGTCGCCGATAAATCCCGAGCCCGCATACAGGTGGAGCACGGGGACGCCGAGTTGGTCCTGTGCCTTGTTGGCCCAGTCGGTGTGGAAGGTATCGGCCACGGCATGCGGCCGGGTGATCACCACGGCCTGGGAAGCGCCGGTTTCCCGGACCTTGGCTACCAGGCCGTCCACAGCCTTGCCGTCCACCACCTGGCCGGCCACACCGGAGCCCAGTCCCTCGAGCGCCGCGAGCGAGGCTGCCAGGGTTTCGTCGGCGTGCGCCCGTTCGGCGGCGGCGTCAGGGTTGCGTGCGGCGAGCTCGCGGAAAGCCTTGGCAACATCCAGCATGGACAGGTTTTCAAGGAAGTCCACCAGCAGGTGCCGCTCCGTGTTCGCCGGCACCAGGACCAGGAGACGGCTGTCCGCGCCGTCCACGAGCCGTTCGATGTTAACGCGGTCGTCCGCGCCAAGCGGTTCTTCAGTCAGGATGACGATGGGATCACTCATGGCCTTAGCCTAGTCCTGCCCGCTGGCCCCCGCACTGCACCCGCCCTTGCACAGCACCGGCCCTCGCACAGCACCGGCCCTTGCACAGCACCCGGGTCAGTCCTTGGCCGGCCGTGCCGTGCCGCGGCGTGCCGGTCCCGTTCCGGAATGCAGGTATCTGCGGCAGGGCCGGTAAGAATAGTGCCATGGCACCTTTCCGGCGAGCGCGCCCTGCAGTGACGGCACCCACCAGGGAACCAGGCGGGGTGTCGCCGGGGGCCAAGTGGGCCATTGGCGGCGCCATCGCAGGTGGCTCGGTGGCGAGCCTGCTGGGAGCGGGCTCCTCGGCGCTCGCCGTGTACTTTGCACGCCGGGTCATTACTCCGGCACGGCAGCGCGTGGCCGACAAGGAAGTCCTGGCGGTGATCCGCGACGGCCAGCAGCAGCAGGTGATCCTGGCCGCCAACGATGACACCACTGTGGACGGGGTCTACGGTTTCTTTTTCGACGGCGGGAAAGGGCACGCACGGATCGGCCGCATTGTTTCCTACTCGCCTGCCGAGCGGACGGTGCTGCGGGAGGTCGAAGCCGTGTACAGCGGGGATCTGTCCACGGCCCGCTGGGGATGGTGGAGCGGCGCCACCTACCCGGACCCCGCCGCCGTCGGAATTCCTGCCGAGGACGTGCTGATTCCCGTTGAGCGCGGCGAGGCTCCTGCCTGGCTGGTCCGGGCAAAGGGTCCGGCACGGACCTGGGCCATCATGGTGCACGGCCGTGGGGCCACCCGGCAGGAAGCGCTGCGGGCGGTGGGGCCGGCGCTGGAACTGGGCCTGACCAGCCTGCTGGTGTCCTACCGCAATGACGGACTGGCGCCGTCAGCCGATGACGGGCGGTACGGCCTGGGTTCAACGGAGTGGCAGGACATCGAAGCTGCCATCGGGTACGCGCTGGCAAACGGTGCCGAGGAAGTTGTCCTGTTCGGCTGGTCCATGGGAGGAGCGATTTGCCTGCAGGCCGCGGACCTCTCGCGCCACCGGCACCTGATCCGGGCGATGGTGCTGGACGCACCGGTCATCGACTGGGTAACGGTGCTGGCGCACCACGCCCAGCTGAACCGGATCCCGTCGCTGGTGGGAAGGTACGGCCAGCTGATGCTGGGCCACCCGTTGGGACGCCGGCTAACGGGACTGTCGGCGCCCGTGGACCTGAAAGTGATGGACTGGGTATCGCGGGCCGTCGAGCTGCGGACGCCCACGCTGGTCATCCACAGCGTGGACGACGAGTACGTACCGTATGGACCGTCAGCCCTGCTCGCCGAACGGAACCCGGACATGGTGACGTTCGAGACCTTCAACCACGCACGGCATACCAAGGAATGGAACGTGGACCCCGAGCGCTGGGAACGGCTGGTGAAGGCCTGGCTCCGGCGGCAGCTCGCACCCCGCCTCAACCCCGGATCCGGGCCTGGTCCGGCCGCGGGACTTCCTCCGGAAACGCCTGTCCCGCCGACGCCGGCGGGAGCGTGAAATGCCGAAACAACGCGCGGCAGGAGCCGTAACCGACCGCGGCAGGGAGCTGGCCGCAACCCTCGCGGCCCTGGTGGCGTCACCCCCGGACCGGCCCGTCCAGGCCTCACACGCACCCTTCGACGGCACCCTGCTGGGCGAAGTACCCGTCAGCACGGAGGACGACGTCCGTGCGGCCGTCCACACTGCACGGATGGCGCAGGAGCTTTGGGCAGGCCAGCCCCTGGCCGCGCGCCGGGCCGTGGTTGCGCGGTTCGTGGCGCTCCTGCTGGACCGGGAGCAGGACATTCTTGACGTGGTCCAGGCGGAGAGCGGCAAATCCAGGTTGAGCGCGTTCGAGGAGTTCGCGGACGTTGTGCTGACCGCCGGCTACTACGAGCGGAACGCTGAGCGGTATCTTCGTCCACGCCGGCGGAAGGGGGCGGCGCCGGTCTTGACCCGCACCACCGAATACCGCATACCCAAAGGCGTGGTGGGGGTCATCAGCCCGTGGAACTACCCACTGACCCTTGCGGTCTCGGACGCCATCCCGGCCCTGCTGGCGGGCAACGGGATCGTCCTGAAGCCGGATTCACAGACGCCTTTCACGGCCCTGCTGATGCTCAGGCTCCTCCGGGAAGCCGGCCTTCCAGCGGACCTGTTCCAGGTCGTCACCGGTCCGGGCACTGCCATCGGGCCGGCCCTGATTGGGCGGGTGGACTTCCTGATGTTCACCGGGTCCTCCAAGACCGGCAAGACCGTCGCCCGGCAGTGCGGTGAGCGGCTGATCGGCTTCTCCGCTGAACTGGGCGGCAAGAACCCCATGCTGGTGCTGGCTGACGCCGACATAGGCAAGGCGGCCGCCGGCGCTGTGCACGCCTGCTTCTCCAACTCCGGCCAGCTGTGCGTCAGCATCGAGCGGATCTACGTCCACGCTGACGTCCATGACAGGTTCCTTGCGGCGTTCACCGCCAAGGTGGAAGGAATACGCCTGGGTGCCGGTCCGGACTGGGAGATTGGCATGGGGTCCCTTATCAGCGTGGCACAGGTGGACCGGGTGGACCGCCACGTCCAGGACGCGCTCGCCAAAGGCGCGCAGCTGCTCACGGGCGGACGGCGCCGGCCGGACCTGGGCCCGTTGTTCTATGAGCCGACTGTCCTGACGGGGATTACGGACGACATGCTCCTTGCCAGGGAAGAGACATTCGGGCCGGTGGTCGCCGTCTACCGGGTCGAAGACGACGACGCCGCAGTCGCCCGGGCCAACGATTCGGATTTCGGCCTCAACGCCAGTGTCTGGTCCGCCGGCCACGGGGAAGCGGTGGCCCGGAGGCTGCTGACCGGGACCGTCAACGTCAACGAAGGCTACGCGGCCACCTGGGCCTCCCATGACGCGCCGATCGGGGGCATGAAGGACTCCGGGGCCGGCCGCCGCCACGGCCGGGAGGGCATCCTCAAATACACGGAGCCGCAGACCATCTCCGTGCAACGGCTGCTCCCGGTCGCCCCCGCCCCTGGAATGTCCAACTACGCCTACGCGCGGATCATGAAAGGCGCCATCACGCTGATGGGCCGCTTCCCCCGAAACCATTGACGACGTCAGTACCCAACCCGAGGAGAACTGGGATGGCCAAAGGAACCCGACTTGCCGGCGCAACCCTGCTGGTCACTGGAGGCGGAAGCGGCCTGGGCCGCCGCATGGCGCTCGCCGCCGCCCGGCGCGGAAGCCGGGTGGTGATCTGGGACCTGGATGCGGCAGCCGGTGCGGCGGTCCGCGACGAGATCCGGGCGGCCGGCGGCAAGGCCGACGCCCAGTGCGTGGATGTCACTGACCGGGACGCGGTCAAGGCTGCCGCGCTGGAGGCGGGCGCGGTGGATGTCCTGGTCAACAATGCGGGGGTCGTCAGCGGCCAGCGGCTCCTCGATGCCACGGATGACGCCATCGAACGGACCATGAACGTCAACGTCCTGGCCCTCTACTGGGTTACCCGCGCGTTCCTGGGCGGGATGGCGGAGCGCCGGCGCGGCACCGTGGCCACTGTCGCCAGTGCCGCGGGCCTGGTGGGAGTCGCCCGGCAGACCGACTACTCCGCCAGCAAGTTCGCCGCCGTCGGCTTCAACGAATCACTCCGCGCGGAACTCCGGGCGGACCACGCGGACGTCAACACGCTGGTGGTGTGCCCCTTCTATATCAACACGGGGATGTTCGACGGCGTCCGGACCCGCTGGCCCCTCCTGCTTCCGATCCTTGAGGAAGAAGACGTGGCAACCAAGATCCTGGACGCAATCGAAGCCGGGCACCGGAAGCTGGTCCTGCCGCCCCTGGTGAACCTGCTGCCGGTCCTGCGGGTGCTGCCGGTCGGCGCCCTTGACCGGCTCATGGACGTGCTGGGAGTCAACCGGACCATGGACCACTTCACCGGCCGCACTCCGGGCCGCACCGGAGGAAATACCGGGTAGGGCCCGCACCTTTCGGCGGGGGACCCGTGACCCTGTGACCGGCCAGTGCGGGGAGTCTATCCTGCTGCTCAAGGGGGGAAACCTGCGAAGAAATGGGGCCCCGAAATGCGCATGACAAGACGACAACTGTTACAGGCTGGTGCTGTGGCCGGGGCGGGACTCCTGGCCCCGCCCGGCATATCTGCAGCCGCGGCGCGCGGCCCTGCGGCCGGCCAACAGGCCATGTTCACCGAGCAACTGCCCACCCTGGCCGAGTTGGGCGTCCTGGACATGCGGGGCGGGGGCCGTGCGGCGCTGTGGGTCCGTAACGCCTGCCACCAGTTCCAGGAAAAGATGGGCCCGGCGAACACCCTGGCCTACCAGGAGGCCGGCTCATCGAGGACCTGCCTGGGGCCCGTCATCATCGCCAGGAAAGGAGTTCCCTTCGAGCTGAAGGTCCACAACGCCGCCGAATACCATCCCCTCGCTTCCGCCATCGACAGCGAACTGGTCCCCCGCGGCAGCGACGATGCGAAGCGGCCGCGGATGTCAGTACACCTTCACGGCGGCAACGTCAGCCCGCAGTCCGACGGCGGTCCGGACCAGGCTTTCGTTCCCGGCCACTCCTACACATACCACTATGGCAACAACCAGGATGCTGCGGGGCTGTGGTACCACGACCACGCGCTGGGAATGACCCGCTTGAACATCTACGCGGGGCTCGCTGGAAGCTACCTGCTCAGGGACGGGATCGACACCGGGGACGGTACGCACCTTCCGCCACCGCCGTACGAGGTGCCGCTGATCATCCAGGACAAGATGTTCAACCCCGACGGTACGCTCGCCTACCCGCCCAACCCCGACCTGAAAGGCCCGGACGGGGCGCCCCGCCCCTGGGCGCCCGAGTTCTTCGGAGACGTGGCAACCGTCAACGGCAAAGCCCGGCCGAACCTCGACGTCGCCCGCGGCCAGTACCGCTTCCGCGTCGTCAACGGCTCCAACGCCAGGTTCTACGACTTCACGTTTGATGCCGGCGGCCCGGCGCTGGCCTTCCACCAGATCGGGTCCGACGGCGGGCTACTCAACGCGCCCGTCCTGCTGGACCGGCTGGTAATTGGCCCGGGAGAACGGGCGGACCTCGTGGTGGACTTTGCCGGGCTCCGGGCCGGTTCGCGGGTGGTCCTGCGCAACAGCGCCCGGGTGCCCTATCCGGACGGGCCGGAATCAGTGGCGGGTGGCGCGGTGCCACTCCCATACATCATGCAGTTCACCGTCACCTCCCGGACCGGCTATACCGTGCCCCTGCCAGCCCGGCTGCGGGAGGATAAGGAAGTCACCAGCCTGCGGGAGGCAACGCCGGCCAAAACCCGTCGGATGGCGCTCGTGGAAGTAGCCAACGCGGACGACGTTCCCGTCATGGCCCTGCTCAACAACAGGATGTTCGACAGCCCGGACACCACCGAAGTGGAGAGCGACACCATGGAAGAGTGGCAGCTCGTCAACACCACCGAGGACGCCCACCCGATCCACCTGCACTTCACCCAGTTCCAGGTGCTCAACCGGCAAAAGTTCCAAGCCGACGCCTACCTGGAGCAGACCGGCTATATTGATCCGGCAACCGGCCTGGTCACACCGGGGCAAGGAGAAGCGGTGGACGTGGAGCGCTTCCTCATCGGCCGGCCCAGGGACGCGGCCGCCAACGAGCAGGGCTGGAAGGACACCGTGGTGGCGCTGCCGGGCGAAGTCACCAGGATCCGGGTTCCGTTCGGTGCAGGGGCGGCAGGCGGAAAGCCCCTGGCCATTGGCTCATCCTTCAAGGGCGACTACGTGTGGCACTGCCACATCCTGGAGCACGAGGACAACGACATGATGCAGCGGTACACCATCAAGTAGCAGACCGCGCCAGCACCAGGACCGGGCGGTCAAGGCCGGGGATTCCCGGCGGCCAGGGAGCTGATGGGCGCGGTGACGGCGTCCGTCAGCCTGGCCAGGTCGGCCGGGGCCAACTCAACATCCAGGCCCCGCCTGCCGCCTGAAACCAACACGGTATCCAGTGCCAGGGCGCTGGAGTCCAGCACCGTGGGGGAGGGCTGCCTTTGCCCGAGGGGGGAAATGCCGCCCAGTACGTATCCGGTGCGCCGCTGGGCCGCCGCGGGGTCGGCCATCGCGGCCTTCTTGGCTCCCAGCGCCGCAGCCATGGCCTTCAGGTCAAGGGTGCCGCTGACCGGGACGATGCCCACCGCGAGCCTGCCCTCCACGTCCACCATCAGGGTCTTGAAAACGCGGGACGGATCGATCCCCAGGGCCTCGGCCGCCTCCGTGCCGTAGCTCGCTGCCGCGGGGTCATGGGTGTACGGATGCAGCACAAAGGGAACCCCGGCCGCGGTCAGTGCCGCTGTGGCCGGGGTTCCCTGTGAGTTGTTCCTGCGCGCCATGGAGGCGGGGTCACGCCTGGCTGCGCGATGCTGCGGCAACCTTGCGTTTGATCCTGCCCAGCATGGCCGTCATGCCACGCATGCGCAGGGGCGTAATGGCGCGCGTCAGCCCCAGCAGTTCCGGCATGTCGTCCGGCACGGACAGGATCTCTTCGGCGGTCAGGCCGTCCAGGCCCTCGTGCAGCACCCCGGCAAAACCGCGCGTGGTGGGTGCTTCGGGCGGTGCCTTGAAGAACAGGCGGACCGCGCCGTCGTCGTCGTTTTCCGTCTCGATGGTCAGGAACAGCGGCGACTGGCACTCCACCACCTGCTCCAGGAGCTCGGGGTGGTCTTTGAGCCGGTCCGGGAGTTCGGGCAGTCCCTCCGAGAACTCCAGCAGCAGCTGCAGCCTCTCGGGTTCGGACAGGGCCTGGAAATCGTCCACGATTGCCGCCAGGGCGGAAGGCAAAGCTTGAGTAGTCATCGTTCCAAGTCTACGCGGGGGAGCCTGGTCAGGCTCCGACGGGGACGGGAACGGAACCGCGCTCCGCACCCTTGACGATCGGCACCCGCACCGCGTTGCCCCACTCGGTCCACGATCCGTCGTAGTTGCGGACGGACTCAAACCCCAGGAGGTACTTCAGGGCGAACCAGGTGTGGCTGGACCGTTCGCCGATCCGGCAGTACGCCACGACGTCGTCGCCCTCGGACAGGCCGGCCTCGCCCAGGTAGATGGACTCCAGCTCTTCCCTGCTGCGGAAGGTGCCGTCGGCGGCAGCGGCACGGGCCCACGGGATGGAGGCTGCCGTGGGGATGTGGCCGCCGCGAAGGGCGCCCTCCTCCGGGTAGGCCGGCATGTGGGTCCGCTGTCCGGTGTATTCCTCGGGGGAGCGGACATCGATCAGCGGGCCGGTGCCCAGGTGTGCCAGGACATCATCCTTGAAGGCGCGGATCGGAGCGTCGTCACGCTCAACCACCGGGTAGTTTCCGGGAGCGGGAGCAGGCCGGTCCTTTGTCAGTTCGCGGCCTTCGGCAACCCACTTGTCCCGCCCGCCGTCCAGCAGCCGGACGTCCTGGTGGCCGAAGAGCTCGAAGACCCAGAGGGCGTAGGCGGCCCACCAGTTGGACTTGTCGCCGTAGATGACCACGGTGCTGTCGCGGGAAATGCCCTTCGACGCGGCCAGTTCAGCGAAGGCGGCACCGTCAACGTAGTCGCGGGAGACCTCGTCATTCAGGTCCGTGTGCCAGTCGATCTTGACAGCGCCCGGGATGTGACCGGTTTCGTAAAGGAGCACGTCCTCGTCGGATTCCACCACGATGAGTTCGCCGCGGGCCACGGCGCCGCTTTCAACGGCGGCAGCAAGCCATCCAGTGGAGACCAGCCGCTCCGGGTGGGCGTAGGCTGCGAACTTCTCATTCTGTTCAACCGGGTAGGGCATGGCTTGGCCTTTCAGTAAGAGCACGGGAAACCGTGGAACATGCATTGGAACCTGTTCCCACCCTAGCCAGCGCCCGTGGGCTTGTCCGTATTCCGTTAATAGGACGAAATGTTGCCTTCATCACCCCTGGGACGGCAGGGCGGCGTTCAAACCGGGGACGGCCCGCGTTGCCGGTATCCTTTCTGGGGACCAACCACCAGCAGAACGGACCACCTTGGTACAGATCGAACAGCTTGCCGCCCGCACTCCGGCAGTTTCGGTGGATGAACTCCTTAAGGGCTTCTACCCGTCGCCCCGGTTCGGGGAGGTTTCCTTTTCGAGCTACCGCCCGGACCCCAAGCAGCCCAGCCAGGCTGCCGCCGTCCGTGCCCTGGAGGGATTTGCCGACGGCGTGGGGTCGGGTAACGGAGGCGGGCTTTTCAAGAAGCTGTTTGGCAAGAAGGACGAGTCCAGGGCGGGAATCTACCTGGACGGCGGCTTCGGCGTGGGCAAGACCCACCTGCTCGCGTCCCTGTGGCACGCGTCCCCGGGCCCCAAGGCCTTCGGAACCTTCGTGGAGTACACCAACCTGGTGGGTGCCCTCTCGTTCCGCAAAACCGTCGATGCCCTGAGCAGCTACCAGCTGGTGTGCATCGACGAATTCGAGCTGGACGATCCCGGCGACACCGTCCTGATGTCCCGGCTCATGCGTGAGCTGGCTGACGCCGGGGTGAAACTCGCCGCCACCTCCAACACGTTGCCTGGCTCCCTGGGCGATGGCCGGTTCGCCGCTGTGGACTTCCAGCGCGAAATCCAGGTCCTGGCGGACCAGTTCGACGTTATCCGCATCGACGGCGAGGACTTCAGGCACCGTGGCCTCCCGGCCGCCCCGGCACCGTTGAGGAACAGCGAGCTCAACGCGCACATGAAGGCGGAGTTCGACGGGAAGACGGTGGCACAGGATGAGTTCTCCACCCTCATCCACCACCTGGCCGGGGTGCATCCCAGCCGCTACCGCCAGCTGATCCACGGCATAGACGGCGTGGTGTGGCGCAACGTGGAGACCATCACGGAACAGGCTGTAGCGCTGCGGTTCGTGGTCCTGGCGGACCGGCTCTACGACAAGGACGTGCCCATCCTGGCCAGCGGCGTCCCCTTCGACAAGCTGTTCACCGAAGAGATGATGGCCGGCGGGTACATGAAGAAGTACTTCCGCGCCGTCTCCCGCCTGACCGCGCTGGCCCGTGAAGGCCAGAACCACGAGCCCTCCTAGGCGGACTTCTTCCCGGACCGGGTGCCGGGCCGCAGCACCAGGCGGACCACCAGCCCGGCCAGGAGCGCCCAAAAAGCGGAGCCGATCCCGGCGAACGCCAGGCCTGACGCGGCCATCAGGAACGTGACGGCCGGGGCGATCCGGTCGCCCGGGTCCGCCAGGGCTGTCGAGACCGCCGAAGCGAGGGTGCCCAGCAGGGCCAGCCCGGCAACGGCTTCAAGCATCCCGGCCGGCGCCCTGCTGACCACCGACACCAGGGTGGCCGAGAAAGCAGCCAGCACCAAGTAGGCCAGGCCAGACGTGAAGCCCGCGACCCACCTCCTGTTTCGGTCCCCGCCGGCTTCCTCGCCGGCGGCCAGGGCAGCACTGAGCGCTGCGAGATTAATGGCGTGCCCACCGAAGGGCGCACCCGCCACAGTTCCCGCTCCCGTGACGAGCATTGCCGGCCGCCACGGCGTCTCATAGCCGAAGGACCTCAGGACGGCCACCCCGGGAATGTTCTGCGACGCCATTGTCACCACGAACAACGGGACTGCAAGGCCTGCCATGGCATGCAGGGTGAACGCGGGTGTGGTCCAGGCCAGCGCAGGGACGAGGGCACCCGGTGCAGGTGCTCCCGCCGACGCCAGGGTAATTCCGATCACACCCAGGGCCACGAGCAGGGCTGCCGGCACCGCCCACCGCGGAGCGAACTTCATCATCAGCAACCAGCAAAGGATCACTGGCACTACAAACACCGGGACCGAACCGAGGGCCTTGAAGGGTGCCAAACAAAGCTGGAGCAGGACGCCCGCCAGCATGGCCTGCGCCAGGGAGGACGGGATGCGCGCCATCAGCCTGCCCAGCGCCGGCACCATGCCGGCCAGGGCCAGCAGCAGCCCTGCACCAAGGAAGGCTCCGACGGCGGCCGGCCACCCGCCGTCGGGCACTCTCGACGCCGCAAGCAGTGCTGCGCCCGGTGTCGACCAGGCCAGGGTCACCGGGACCCGGGAACGCCACGCGAGCAGCAGGACGCCGAGGCCGACGGTGAGCGTCAGGGCCAGCAGGCCGGACGCGGCCTGGGCCGGGTCAGCACCCACTGCCTTAAGGCCGGCAAGGACCACGGCGAAAGATGACGTGAAGCCCACCAATGCTGTGACGATCCCGGCGACGACCGGCCGGGAATTGGTCCGGGCCAGTCCGGGCGTGGCTGCAGTTGCGGGTGCGGGGGACTTGGGCATACCGGCAGGTTACCGGCGCAGGTTTACTAACCGGCAATTGAGGCTGCGAAAGCCGCCCTTAAACGCCAAAGGTGCGGGCGCCGCCTCCCGGCGGGACCCGCACCTCCTTGACGTGCCGGGCAAAGCCCTGGCCAAATCCTTTTACGGAGCCCTGTCAACCGGCGGAACCGGGTTTCCAGGAGCTGCCGGGGGAACCTGCTCGGCGGCAGGTGCCTGCCCCGGGGTGCCGTTCTTGTCAATGAGCTTGGAAGCGCCATCCTGGATCTTGTCGACGTGGCCTGCGTACTTGCCGCCGGTCCTGGTGTCGACGAAATCGCCGGCCTTGTTGATGCCGTCCTTGATGGCCTGCTCGTTGCCGCGGATGAGACCCTGAGCCTTGCCCTTTAGATCGTCAATCAAACCCACGGGCACCTCCCTTCTGTCGCGGAGCCAGGTCGCTCCTCGCGCATTCGATACTATCCGCGGGCAGGAGGTGTGCCAAGGGAATCACGTTCGCCTGCAGCGGATGCGGCGGAAACGAAAAAAGCAGCTCCGGAGAGCTGCTGTGTATGTGTGGGCGATACTGGGATCGAACCAGTGACCTCTTCCGTGTCAGGGAAGCGCGCTACCGCTGCGCCAATCGCCCGGAACCGGAAGACCGGCATATGGGATAAAAGAGAGCGGACGACGAGATTCGAACTCGCGACATCCACCTTGGCAAGGTGGTGCTCTACCAGCTGAGCTACGTCCGCATGTGTGCAGTTTGTTCCGGGTATCCGGTGGCACTGCCGGCAAGTTGCCTTGCCGAGTGGGCGATACTGGGATCGAACCAGTGACCTCTTCCGTGTCAGGGAAGCGCGCTACCGCTGCGCCAATCGCCCATTGCATCCGGAAATCCGGAAACCATGGTTTTCACCGAGGTGGGTACGGGATTCGAACCCGTGTATACGGCTTTGCAGGCCGCTGCCTCGCCTCTCGGCCAACCCACCGTGTTAGCGTCAATTCCGAAGAACGTTAGCTGTGACAGTGTCCTGCGAGCGGACGACGAGATTCGAACTCGCGACATCCACCTTGGCAAGGTGGTGCTCTACCAGCTGAGCTACGTCCGCATTTTGGAGGCTTGATTCCTTGCCGTTTCCGGCATTTCCTCGCGTTCCAACGAGTAAAAACAATATAGGAGGTTCTGGGAAACTCCAAATCGCGTCGACGTGCCAGGCCCACATGACCCGTACTGCCGCGTAACGGCGCGGATTTTTCGAGTTACAGCCATGTAATTTGAGCTCGTACGGAAGGCGGCGGCCCACGCGTGGTGCCGTCGGCTGCCCTACTTTCCTCCATGCGGGCGGGGGGCGAATCCGGCGGCCGGCCCCGCTTTCCAGCGCGGTGCCGCCGATTTTTGAATTGGGGCAGAGGTGGGCTAGCATTCAAATGCATCGGGGCGATTGGCGCAGTGGTAGCGCGCTTCGTTCACACCGAAGAGGTCACTGGTTCGAACCCAGTATCGCCCACCGCAGAGGTCCGTTTCCGCTCATCAGCAGCGGAAACGGACCTTTTTTGCGTGCGGCTCCTGCCGCCGGAGATTTTGTCGGCCCCCTGTGAAAGAGTCCTTTGTATGACTGATCCGCTTCTCGCCCACGCCACCGAATACGGCCGGATGTACGCACGGTCAACGTCCGAGCAGTTTTCAGTACCCTCCATCACCACGGTGATCAGCCAGCAGCCGCATGGCCTCGATGGCTGGTTCGGCTACATGGGGGCCAGCAGCCTGGCCAATGACCCGCTGCTCTCCGACTGCCTGGGGAGCCCCGCCAAGATTAAGCAGGCCATCAACCGTGCGGCAAAGGCTGCCGAAACCTATCGGGACGACGCCGCACGGCGCGGGGACCGGGTCCACAACTACTGCGAGCAGGTGGCCCTGCGTGCGCTGGGACGCCCGCATGCCGTGAAGGAAGCCCGCGACGCACTGGCCGCCAACGGTGAGGAGGCCTTCGCCGTGCGCTTCGACGAGTGGTGGGAACTCTTCCGCGTGGAGCCCATCGCCCCGGAAATCACGGTCTGGAACAACTCGGTGGGGTACGCCGGAACCCTTGACCTCGTGGCAAGGATCAACGGACGCATTTGCCTGATCGACTACAAGACCAAGGGCACCACGCGGGACGGACAGGTCAAGCCCCTGGATGACAAAGTGGTGATGCAGCTCGTGGCCGGCATGAAGGCGGAAGAGAGCCTCGTGGATCCGGAGGCGGGAACCTGGGAGCCCTGGAGGTACGGTGAGGACCCGGTCCTGCTGGCCGTGGCCATCGGGGAGACAGAGGTCCGGCCCGTCCGCGCCAACCCGGAGGTCCTTAAGCACCACTGGTGGAAGTTCTGCGCCCTCCGCCGTGTCTGGGAACTGTCCGCCGACACCATCAGCGCGGGCACTGCGCTGCTGCCCATCGCACCCCCGCCCCTGGCCCGCACCGCCTAAGGCGACGGTGCACGTGGAGACACTGCACCTAAACTGGATAGGTTCACTTTCCCGCCAACCGTGAGGACACCCAGCGCATGGCTATTCTGAATATCCGCATCATCGGCGATCCTGTGCTGCGCACAGTTGCCGATCCCGTGACGGAATTCGGACCCGAGCTTGCCAAACTGGTCGCCGACATGACCGAGACCATGGAGGACGTGGACGGAGCCGGCCTCGCCGCTCCCCAGATCGGCGTCAGCAAGCGCATCTTCACCTACCGGATCGACGGCGTTGAAGGCCACATCATCAATCCCGTTCTGGAGAACAGCGACGACTACCAGCCGGACCACGTGGAAGGCTGCCTGTCCATCCCGGGACTCGGCTTCCCGGTCCGCCGCTTCCGTGCCACCCGCGTCACCGGCGTGGACATGCACGGCAACCCGGTTACCGTTGATGGTGAAGGCATGCTGGCACGCTGCTTCCAGCACGAAAACGACCACCTGGACGGCATCCTGTACACCGACCGCCTTGAGGGCGAGGACCGGAAGGCGGCTCTGCGGTCCATCCGCAACGCCAATTACGACGCCGTCGCCGGGCGCACCACGGCCAAACGCGCCAAGAGTGTTGGCTCAAGTTTCGGCGGGGGAAGCTTTGGTGGAACCAGCACCCCCGGCTCCAGCTTCGGCGCAGCCGGGTGAGGGTCCTCTTCGCGGGGACACCCGCCGTCGCCGTGCCATCCCTGGACGCACTTGTTAATGCAGGGTTCAATGTCGTCGCCGTCCTGACCCGTCCCGACGCGCCGATAGGCCGGAAACGCGTGCTGACGCCGTCGCCCGTTGCGCAGCGGGCCGCCGAACTCGGCATCGAAGTGATCCACGCTGCGCGCGTAGACGCAGACGCCATTGCCGGGATCTCCGCCGTGCAGCCGGACATTGCCGCCATCGTTGCCTACGGCGGACTGGTTCCTCCTGCCGCCCTGGGCATCCCACGCTACGGCTGGGTCAATCTGCATTTCTCCCTCCTGCCCGCCTGGCGTGGAGCTGCTCCGGTGCAGAGGTCAGTCATGGCCGGAGACGATGTCACCGGCGCCGTAACCTTCCAGCTCGAGGAAGGCCTGGACACCGGGCCCGTGTTCGGCACCCTGACGGAGACTGTCAAACCCCAGGACACCGCTGGTGACCTTTTGGAGCGGCTGTCACACAGCGGCGCGGTCCTCCTGGCCCAGACGCTGTCTGCCATCGATGCCGGAAAAGCGGCGCCGCAGCCACAGGCCGGCGATGTCACACTGGCGCCGAAACTGACCCTGGAGGACGGCCACCTCAACTGGGCCCACCCCGCCCTTGCCATCAGCAGGCAGGCCCGCGGTGTCACCCCGGAACCCGGCGCCTGGACCCTGCTGGACGGGCAGCGGGTCAAACTCGAGCCCGTCCGGCTCCGGCAGGATGTTTCCGGGCTCGCCCCGGGAGCCGTGGCCCTGCAGGGCAAGGCCGTGCTGGTGGGGACAGGTTCGCACGCGGTGGAACTTACCCGAATCCAGCCCGCCGGGAAAAAGATGATGGCCGCCGCCGACTGGGCGCGCGGTTTGGCTTCACTTGAGAGCGTGGTGTTCGAATGACCGGATCCGAAGGCAACTCAGGCGGCCAGGCCGGCAGCGGCGGACCTGCCGGCGGCGGCCGTGGCAACGGCGGTCCCCGGGACGCCAGCCGGCGGAACGCCAAGGGGCGGGAACGCAACCGCGGGCCGCAACGGAGCTTCACCGAGCAGGCGCCGTCCCAACGCACCAGACGCGCAGATCCCGCCCGCCTGGTGGCCTTCGAGGTGCTCCGTGCCGTGGCGGCGGATGACGCCTACGCCAACCTGGTGCTGCCCGCACGGATCCGGCACCACCACCTGGACAAGCGGGACGCCGGATTCGCCACCGAACTGAGCTATGGGGCCTTGCGGAGCCAAGGCACCTATGACGCCATCCTGGCGCGGTGCGTGGACCGTCCCCTGGCCCAGCTTGATCCGGCCATCCTGGATGCCCTCCGCATCGGTGCCCACCAACTGCTTGCCATGCGGGTCCCCGCCCACGCTGCACTGGACCAGACCGTGGGACTCGCCCGCGCGGTTATCGGCGCCGGCCCGTCGACGCTGATCAACGCGGTCCTACGCAAGGTGGCCGCCCGGAGCCTCGAGGAATGGCTGGACCTGCTGGTGGAAGGCGAAACGGACGCTACCAAGGTAGCCGCGGTGAGGTACGCCCACCCGGAGTGGATCGTCCGGGCCATGCGACAGTCGCTCGTTGCCCACGGCCGTTCCGCAGCAGAGATCGACGATCTGCTGGAAGCGGACAATGACGCACCTGTGGTTAACCTCGTAGCCCTGCCCGGCCTCGGCAGCCTGGACGAAGCGCTGGAAAACGGCGCTACCCCGGGGGAACTGGTCGAAGGTTCCGCCCTTTCCAGCGGCGGGGACCTGGGCCGCCTGGCCTCCGTCCGTGCCGGTACCACCCGGGTGCAGGACGTCGGTTCCCAACTGGTGGCCAGGGCCCTGGCCGCGGTGGACCTCGGTGCGCCCGGGGGACCGGACGGCGCCGGAAGTGTATCCACGGGCGGTGACGCTGAAGCATGGCTTGATCTCTGTGCCGGTCCCGGCGGAAAGGCAGCGCTCCTGGGCGCGCTGGCACACCAGCATGGTGCCACGCTCCTCGCGAACGAGCCCGCTCCGCACCGGGCCAAGCTGGTCAGTCAGGCACTGTCCGCCGTCCCGCACGCCAGCTGGCAGGTCCGCACCGGCGACGGCCGGGAAGTGGGGGCCGAGCAGCCGGAGCGGTATGACCGCGTCCTGGTGGACGTTCCCTGCACGGGCCTGGGGGCACTCCGCCGCAGGCCCGAGTCCCGGTGGCGGCGCTCGCCCAAGGACATTGCCGACCTCGGGCCACTGCAGCGCGAACTGCTGGGATCGGCCCTGGCCGCTGTCCGCCCAGGGGGAGTGGTGGCCTACGTGACCTGTTCACCGCATCCCGCCGAGACTACCGCCGTGGTCGACGACGTTCTGCGCAAGCGCCCTGACCTGGAACTCCTCGACGCCGGTGCAGCCCTGGACGCGGTCAGCCTGACCGGGAGCCTCGGCGCCGGCCATGAGCTGACGGCGCAGCTCTGGCCCCACATCCACCACACCGACGCGATGTTCCTGGCGCTGATTCAGAAGAAGGCCTGACCAGCAGGAACGGCGTGACATCCAGCAACCACGGCGTGAATTACGTCGTGGGACCAGAACAACCAGTGAAAGGCACCCCCCGTGACGCAATGCTGCATCAACCCGAGCATCCTCTCCGCCGACTTCGTCAACCTTGAGGCCGAACTGCAGCGGATCAGCAATGCCGACGCCGTGCACGTGGACGTCATGGACAACCACTTTGTCCCCAACCTGACCATCGGGTTGCCGGTGGTACAGCGGATCCAGGCCGTCAGTCCCGTACCGCTCGACGCCCACCTGATGATTGCCGATGCGGACCGCTGGGCGCCCGGGTTCGCCGACGCCGGCCTGGCCTCGGTGACGTTCCACGCGGAGGCTTCCATTGCGCCCATCAAGCTGGCGCGGGAACTGCGCAGCAGGGGATCCAAAGCGGGCATGGCCTTGCGCCCCGCAACCCCGGTGGAACCCTATCTGGACATGTTGCCGGAACTGGACATGCTGCTCATCATGACCGTGGAACCGGGCTTCGGCGGCCAGGCGTTCCTGGACATCACGCTGCCCAAGATCCGCAGGGCCCGGGCGGCGGTGGAAGGCTCCGGGTTGGGGCTCGCAATCCAGGTGGACGGCGGCATCACGGAAGACACCATTGCCCGGGCCGCCGAGGCCGGGGCCAACGTTTTTGTGGCCGGTTCCGCCGTGTACGGCGCCGACGATCCGTCCGCCGCCATCGACCTGCTGCGCGCCAAGGGCAGCCGGACATTACGCGCGGCGACGGAATAACCGGGAGCCCATCCGGGTTGTGGCACAATAACAACACACATACGTGCTCCGGGGTCGGTGTAAGTCCGAACCGGCGGTGACAGTCCGCGACCCGCGAGCCGGTGTCCTCCCAGGAGGATTCCGGCAGACGGTTGAACCGGTGGAATTCCGGTACCGACAGTTAAAGTCTGGATGAGAGAAGCACGTACAGCTGTATCTGCGCAGCCTTTGGGCTCCGCAGCGTTCTGCTGTCGTATCCCCGGAGCCATCGCGGTTCGACAGGGAAGGAACGACACACGGATGAACCCGCAGCGATGGCTCTTTGACGCCGCAAGCCCTGCTGCTTCAAAGGCAGGCAACACCACCTCCACTAGGGCAGCCGCATGACGGGCGCCGTGAAGCTTCAGCCGGCCGCCGGGATGGTCACTGCCTTCAGCGCCGCCGAAACCCGCGCCATGGAGAACGCCCTCCAGGCAGCACTCCAAGGCCCGCGCGGCGCGAACCCCCTGGTGGGTGCCGTCGTCGTAAGCCCTGACGGCCGGGAACTCGTTGCCGGCTACCACCGGGGCGCCGGCACCGCACACGCCGAGGCCGACGCAATTGCCCAGGCTGCCGCCGCCGGGCTGGATCTGGCTGGCTGCACCATGGTGGTGACGCTGGAACCGTGCAACCATGTGGGCCGCACCGGGCCGTGCACGGAAGCGATCATCGCCGCCGGGATCACGGACGTGGTCTACGCCGTCGATGACCCCCATGACCCCGCTGCCGGGGGCGCGGCAACATTGCGCGCAGCAGGCGTCCGGGTCCGCAGCGGACTGGGCGCCGACGAAGCCCTGGACCTGAACCGCCAGTGGTTCGAGGCAGTGGCCGCCAAGCGGCCCTTCGTCACCCTCCACATCGCGCAGACCCTTGACGCCCGCATCGCCGCCGAAGACGGCACCAGCCAGTGGATTTCCAGCCCCGAGTCCCTGGCGGACAACCACGGGATCCGCAGCCGCATCGACGCCATCCTGGTGGGCACCCAGACCGTGCTGGTGGACAACCCCCGGCTGAACGCCCGCGACGCCGCCGGCAACCCAGCGCCCAAGCAGCCGGTTCGTGCCGTCATGGGCCTGCGTGGGATTCCGGAGGGCGCTGCGATCCACGGCGACGACGGCCTGGCCGTCCACCTTCCCACCCGCGACCCCCACGAAGCGCTGTCCATGCTGTACTCGTCCGGCATCCGCCACGTCATGGTGGAGGGCGGATCCAGCATCCTGAGCTCCTTCCTGTCGGCCGGACTGGTGGACGAACTCATCGTGTACCTGGCGCCCACCCTGCTGGGATCCGGCACACCTGCACTGAACGGGCTGGGCATCACCAGCCTTCCCGACGCCCAGCAATGGGACTGGGACGCGTCCGACGGCGGCGCGGTGCGGACGCTGGGACGGGACCTTCGGCTCCACCTCAGACCGCAACGGATAGTTGCACTCGATCACCCACCAACCCGCGGCAGCGCGGGGCAAGCCCAGGGAGGCTACTGATGTTCACCGGAATTATCGCCGAGCAGGGGCAGGTGCTGTCGGTGGAGCGCGACGGAGACACCAGTGCCACCGTCCGGCTCCACGCACCGTCCTCCACCGAAGGCCTGGCACTTGGCGGCTCCATCGCCGTCAACGGGGTTTGCCTGACGGCAACCGCACTTGACGGCAAGGACTTCAGCGTGGACGTCATGGGGGAGACCCTGGTCCGGAGCACCATTGGCGAGCTCCGTGCAGGCGACTCCGTCAACCTGGAGCGCTGCGTTCCTGCAGGCGGGCGCCTGGACGGCCACGTGGTGCAAGGCCATGTTGACGGGGTGGGCGTCCTGCTGGAACGCGAACCCCAGGGCAACTGGGAGCGGCTGCGTTTCGGCGTTCCCGCCAACCTGGCCCGCTACATCGCCGAAAAAGGCTCCATCGCCATTGACGGTGTTTCCCTCACCGTGACGGCCGTCAGCCCGGCAGCCGAGCAGGAACCCTGGTTCGAAGTGGGGCTGATCCCCACCACCCTCGCGGAAACCGGCCTGGGCACCAAGACCACCGGCAGCCGGGTGAACCTGGAAGTCGACGTCCTGGCCAAATACACCGAACGGCTGCTTGCCTTCCGTGGCGCCGGAGCCCCGGCCGGCAGCGGCGAAACCGAAGCCGCCATCGCGGGAGGCGCACGGTGAACGCAGCAGTACGCCTCGAGCGGGCCGTGGCCAACGAGGGACTGGACTCCATCGCGGACGCCGTGCGCGCCATGGCCGCCGGACGTCCCGTGCTGGTGGTCGATAACGAGGACCGCGAAAACGAAGGCGACATCATCTTCGCCGCCCAGCATGCCACGCCGGCGCTGATGGGCTGGACCATCCGCTACAGCTCCGGCGTGATCTGCGTGCCGCTCACCGGGGACCGCGCCGATGCACTGGCACTGCCCCCCATGACCGCCGTCAACGAGGACGCAAAAGGCACGGCCTATACCGTCTCCTGTGACGCCGCCTCCGGTGTCAGCACGGGGATCTCCGCCACCGATCGGGCCCTGTCGGCGCGCATCCTGGCGGACCCGCAGGCCGGACCGGCATCCGTGACCCGGCCGGGGCATATTTTCCCGCTCCGTGCAGTTGAGGGAGGTGTGCGGGAACGCCAGGGCCACACCGAGGCCGCTGTGGACCTGTGCCGCCTCGCAGGCCTTGAACCCGTAGGGGTGATCGCGGAAGTGGTGTACGACGACGGTGAGATGATGCGCCTGGACGGGCTCCGTTCGTTCGCAGCTGAACATGGGTGCCCCCTCATCTCCATCGAGGACCTGGTGGCGTATCTTGAAGCCGGGGCCGGGGGCGCCCCGGATGAGGATGCCCGGGCGGTCCCGGGCGGAGAAAAGGAGAAACGATGACGGCAGCGGCAGGCAGCGGCGACAGCCACCACAACGGTCACCGGAAGACCCACGCGGTGTCCGGTGAGGCGCCCCACCCCGTCAGCGGAGGGCCCGTGGTGCAACTGCCCACCGCCTTTGGCGACTTCGTGGCGCAGGCGTGGACGGACCTCGTGACCGGCGTGGAACACCTGGCCGTCAGTTCCCCCAATGCTCCCACCGACGGAAAAGCACCCCTTGTCCGGCTGCACTCCGAATGCCTCACCGGCGATGTCTTCGGGTCCTACCGGTGCGACTGCGGGGAACAGCTCGCCTTCGCGCTGGAACTGATCCGGGACAACGGCGGAACCCTGCTCTACCTTCGCGGCCAGGAAGGCCGCGGCATTGGCCTGGCCAACAAGATCAAGGCCTATGCGCTGCAGGAGGCCGGCTTTGACACCGTCGAGGCCAACGAGCAGCTGGGGCTGCCCGTTGATGCCCGGTGCTACAAGGCCGCGGCGCAGATCCTCGCCGAAATGGGGCTGCATGAAGTACGGCTGCTCAGCAACAATCCGGACAAGCAGAACAGGCTGGCCAAGGCCGGGGTGACAGTGGTGGAAATGGTACCCACAGAGGTCCCCTCCCGCGAACAGAACATCCGGTACCTGCGCACCAAGAAGGACCGCATGGAACACCGGCTGCTGCTGGACACCGAGGCGGCTCCCGTGCCCGTGACGGCCCCCGAAACCCCCTACGACCACGAACAAGACTGACGTCTTCACGAACGAACGGAACACAAGAAACCCATGAGCGGACACGGCGCCCCCGACATTGACCTCAGCACCCTCAACCCCGCTGAAACCTCGCAGCTGAAACTGGCAATCATTGCTGCCAGCTGGCACACGCAGATCATGGACGGACTCCTGGACGGCGCACTCCGTGCCGCCAAGGATGCCGGCATCGCCGAGCCCACCGTGCTTCGGGTTCCCGGCAGCTTCGAACTTCCCGTTGCTGCCGCGCGGCTGGCACCGCACTTTGACGCCGTGGTGGCCCTCGGCGTCGTGATCCGCGGCGGGACCCCGCACTTCGATTACGTCTGCCAGGCCGCGACGTCGGGCCTCACCGACGTCAGCGTGTCCACCGGCGTGCCGGTAGGCTTCGGCGTGCTCACCTGCGACAACGAACAACAGGGCCTGGACCGCGCCGGCCTGCCCGGCTCCAAGGAAGACAAGGGCCACGAGGCCGTGACGGCGGCGCTGGCCACCGCCGTCGTCCTCAAGCAGTACCGCAGCTAAGCCGCGGCGCGCCGCACGGGCGCGGTGTGTATTCCCTCACATCGCGCCCGTCATGCAACTACCCGGGAAGCGCCGCCGCGTCCGCAGCAAGTAGGCTGGAGGGCGTGAAGAATTTCGAGACGCTGTTCGCTGAGCTCAGCGAGAAGGCAGCCACCCGCCCGGAAGGCTCCCGCACCGTCGCTGAATTGGAGTCCGGTGTTCACGGCATCGGCAAAAAAGTCGTTGAGGAAGCAGCCGAAGTGTGGATGGCTGCCGAATATGAATCCGATGAAGCTGCGGCCGAGGAAATCTCCCAGCTGCTGTACCACCTGCAGGTTCTGATGCTCGCCAAAGGCCTGACCCTGGAAGACGTCTACAAGCATCTGTAGCCACCGGCCCGGCGCACTTTCCGCCGTGCCCGCTGTGGCCTGCACTGCCTGAAAACCAAGACCTTCCACCCCAGAAAGAATTTCCAATGCTGCGAGTAGCCGTCCCCAACAAGGGCTCCCTGTCCGAATCCGCCTCCGCCATGCTCTCCGAAGCCGGATACCGCCAGCGGCGCGACAGCCGCGAGCTGGTCATGGTGGACCCCGACAACGACATCGAGTTCTTCTTCCTCCGCCCCCGCGACATCGCGGTCTACGTCGGCCAGGGAACGCTCGACGTCGGCATCACCGGCCGCGACCTGCTTTTGGACGCCGAGGTGGAAGCCGAAGAGCTGCTTCCCTTGGGGTTCGCCGCCTCCACGTTCCGCTTCGCCGGGCCGGTGGGCGATTTCAGCTCCGCCGCCGAACTCGAAGGCAAGCGCCTGGCCACCAGCTACGACGGCCTGCTGCGCAACTACCTGGCTCAACGCGGCATCAACGCCAAGGTGGTCCGGCTCGACGGCGCCGTGGAATCCTCCGTGCGCCTCGGCGTCGCGGACGCCATCGCCGACGTCGTGGAAACCGGCAATACCCTCAAGGCCGCCGGCATGGAGATCTTCGGTGACCCCATCCTGAAGTCCGAAGCGGTCCTGATCCGCCGCACTGGAAACGGTGGTGCCGCCAAGGGCACGGCAAAGGAAATCGACGTCCTCATCCGCCGCCTCCAGGGCGTCCTGGTGGCGCGCCAGTACGTCCTGATGGACTACGACATCCGCAAGGAACTCGTGGAAAAGGCCGCCGGCCTGACCCCGGGCCTGGAATCGCCCACGGTCTCCCCGCTGCGCGATTCCGACTGGGTAGCCGTCCGGTCCATGGTGCCCAAGAAGGAAACCAACCGGATCATGGATGAACTGTACGACCTGGGCGCCCGCGCCATCCTGGTCAGCAGCATCCACGCCTGCCGCATCTGATCAACGGCTTCCCCCAGCACCACTGAATATCCAGGAGTTCCCATGGCAGTAGCAGTACGGGTCATTCCCTGCCTTGACGTCGACGCCGGCCGCGTCGTCAAGGGCGTCAACTTCGAGGGCCTCCGCGATGCGGGCGACCCCGTGGAGCTCGCCCACCGCTACGACAACGCCGGCGCCGACGAACTGACCTTCCTTGACGTCACCGCGTCCTCCGGCAACCGCGAGACCACGTTCGACGTCGTCCGGCGCACCGCCGAGGAAGTGTTCATCCCGCTCACCGTTGGCGGCGGCGTCCGCGGCGTGGCCGAGGTGGACAAGCTCCTGCGCTACGGCGCGGACAAAGCTTCCATCAACACCGCTGCCGTGGCCCGGCCGGATGTCATCGATGAGATCACCCGGCACTTCGGCTCCCAGGTGCTGGTCCTGTCCGTCGACGCCCGCCGCACCCGGCCGGGGTCCCAGCCCACGCCGTCGGGCTTCGAAGTGACCACGCACGGCGGCCGCACCGGCACCGGGATCGACGCCGTCGAATGGGCCAGGGAAGCAGCGGACCGTGGCGTCGGGGAGATCCTGCTGAACTCCATTGATGCCGACGGCACGAAGGACGGCTTCGACCTGGAACTCATCAAACTGGTCCGGGCCGCCGTCAGGGTCCCCATCATCGCCTCCGGCGGCGCGGGGGAGCCGGCGCACTTCCCGCCAGCCGTCGCCGCCGGCGCGGACGCCGTCCTGGCCGCGTCAATTTTCCACTGGGGCCCGGACAACATGATGTCCCAGGTTAAGGACGCCATCCGTGAAGCAGGCTTCGAAGTCCGCTGACGTCCAACTGACTGGCAGTTGTTGTCGTTTTGAACGCTCATAACGACAACAACTGCGAGTCAGTTTGTCTTTAGAGTCCTACTTCGGCGGACTGGAGGAGGGCGACCGCGTCCGGCTGGCCTTCAAAGGTGACCAGGGCATGGCGGGTGCGGCCATGGGCGTGCATCAGCAGTTCGCCCGGCTCACCGACGATGGCCACCGAAACAGGTGCACGCTTGGCCACGTGGCGGGGCCCGGACGGCCGGACCAGGACAATGCCCAGGTCCACGCCGCGGTAGAGGATGGCGGCGCGCTTGACCAGTTCGTCCCAGAGGGCGTCTGAGTACGCCTCGTCCAGTGCCCTGGGCGCCCACCGGTCCACGGCGCGCCGGACGTCCTCCGTATGCACGAAGTACTCGATCAGGTTGGCGCTCTCGTCCAGCGCCCGGATGCTCATCGGCGAGAGGGCCGGCGGTCCGGCGCGGAACGTGTTCACCAGCCGGGCGTAGTCCTCGTTGCTGGTGAGCTTGGCGGCCAGTTTGGCAGTAGCCTGGTCCGACGCCTTGGCCAGGCGCTTGATGATCAAACCGAGCCCGACGGCGGCCTTCCGCTCGCGCAGGTAAAGGTGCGCGGCAAGGTCCCTGGTACGCCAGCCCTTGCACAGCGTGGGCGCATCAGGGCCGGCCGCAAGCAGGGTTTCGGCCAGGACTTCTCGGGACGGTTCGACGAAATGCATCACTTGGAAAACTAGCACGAGTGGTGCGGCGATGGGCAGCACTGCGGCGGGCGGTGGCGTGCCGTTGTTCACAACAGGAGAGGTGGGCCTCGGAGGCACTAGACTTGAGCCGATGTCTGAGCAGCCAACCCCCGTCCAAACCGCAGGATCCGCCGTGTCCGCGCCCGTGCAGTCCATGCCGGCGTCGTCCGTGGAATCAGCGCCCCCGGCAAGCCCGCTTCCCAAGGAGGTGGCCGCCGCGCTCAAGCGCGACGGCGCCGGCCTGGTGGCCGCTGTGGTGCAGCAGTACGACACGAATGAAGTGCTCATGCTCGGCTGGATGGACGACGAAGCCCTCCACCGAACGATGACCACCGGGCGCGTGACGTTCTACTCCCGCTCCCGCCAGGAATACTGGCGCAAGGGGGACACCTCGGGACACGTCCAGTGGGTCAAATCCGTGGCCATGGACTGCGACGGCGATGCACTCCTGGTGCGCGTCGACCAGGTGGGTGCCGCCTGCCACACAGGGACCCGGACCTGCTTCGACGGCAGGGACCTGGACGTGGTGGCGGGCCAGGCAGGCTAAGCGGAACACGCTGCCGGGCCGGCCCCCAGCCGGCTCCGGGCATCCAGCAAAGCACATTCAAGGTGCCGGCACGGCCGGGCCTTTTCGAAGAACAGGCGGACAAGTACAGCCATGCAGGACCTCGGAACCATCAGCCCAAGCCTTGAGGAGTTCCGGGAACTCGCCGGCCACAGCCGCGTCATTCCCGTCCGGCTCAAGGTCCTCGCCGACGCCGAAACCCCCATCGGCCTGTACCGGAAGCTGGCCCAGGGGCAGCCCGGCACGTTCCTCATGGAATCGGCAGCGGTGGGCGGAGCCTGGTCACGGTACTCCTTCATCGGTGCAAGGTCCCGTGCCACACTCACCACCAAGGACGGCCAGGCGCACTGGCTGGGTGAGCCGCCCGCAGGCGTCCCGGTCAGCGGCAGCCCGGTGGACGCCATCCGCGACACGGTCGACGCCCTGCGCACGGACCGGTTCGAAGGGCTGCCGCCCTTCACATCCGGGCTGGTGGGCTTCCTGGGGTGGGAAACCGTCCGGCACTGGGAACGGCTGGTCAGCCCGCCGGAGGACGATCTCCACCTGCCGGAGATGGCCCTGAACCTGGTCACGGACATGGCGGTGCACGACAACGTGGACGGCACCGTCCTGCTCATCGCGAACGCCATCAACTTCGACAACAGCTCCGAGCGCGTGGATGAGGCCTGGCACGACGCCGTGGCCAGGGTCAAGGAACTCCTGGCCAGGATCAGCGCTCCCGTGGTGCAGCCCGTGTCCGTGCTGGCGCCTGCTGCCCTGGACTTCGCTTCCAGCGTCCAGGAGCGCTGGGACGAGGCCGAGTACCTGGCGGCCCTGGACCGCGGCAAGGAAGCGATCGTTGACGGCGAAGTGTTCCAGGTGGTGATCTCGCGCCGGTTCGAGATGGAATGCAAGGCGTCCGCGCTGGACGTGTACCGGGTCCTGCGCAACACCAACCCCAGCCCCTACATGTACATCTTCAGCCTCGAAGACGCCGACGGCCGCGAATACTCCATCGTCGGGTCCTCCCCGGAAGCACTGGTGACGGTCACGGGCGAGGAGGTCATCACCCACCCCATCGCCGGCTCCCGTCCGCGCGGGAAAACGGTTGAAGCGGACAAGGCCCTGGCAGAGGAACTGCTGGCGGACCAGAAGGAACGCGCCGAGCACCTGATGCTGGTGGACCTGTCCCGCAACGACCTCTCCAAGGTCTGCGTTGCCGGCACGGTGGATGTCACCCAGTTCATGGAGGTGGAGCGCTTCAGCCACATCATGCACCTGGTATCCACCGTGGTGGGGCAGCTCGCCCCGCAGGCCAAGGCCTACGACGTACTGAAGGCCACGTTCCCGGCCGGCACGCTCTCCGGCGCCCCCAAGCCCAGGGCCCTGCGCCTCCTCGACGAACTGGAACCGCACCGCCGCGGCATCTACGGCGGCGTGGTGGGCTACCTCGACTTCGCAGGGGGCATGGACATGGCCATCGCCATCCGATCCGCCCTGATCCGCGAAGGGCGCGCCTACGTCCAGGCCGGCGGCGGCATCGTGGCTGACTCGGTGAACCCCACCGAGGCGCTGGAGACCGTCAACAAGGCCGCCGCCCCGCTGCGCGCGGTCCACACGGCAGGATCGCTGCACAACATTTCCGCGGAATCCTTTCCCGGCGGGGCGGATTCCTGATGCCGGGTACCGGAGCAACTGAAGGCAAGGCCGGCAAGACAGGTAACGCGCGGACGAACCGGACCACGCCGGTGTGGGCGCGCAAGTCGACGCTGGTGCTGCTGATCGCGCTCCTTGCGCTGGCGGCCTTCGGCACCACCACGCAGACCTGGATGACTGCCACCCTTGACCCCAACCAGGTAGGCCAGGCCGCTGCCACCCAAAGTGCCATCCAGGTGCAGGGCAGCAAGGCCGCTACCACTGTCACGGCCTTGGCCCTGGTGGCCCTTGCCGGGGGACTGGCAGCTGCCATTGCCGGCAGGATTGCCCGGTGGGTCATCACTGCCATCATCGTCCTGGCCTCAGCCGGCGTCGTCACTGCCGCGGCAACTGTCCTGGCAGATCCGCTCGCGGCCGCGCAGGGCACCATTGCCGGCGCCACGGGGATCTCCGGCAGCCAGGCGCACGTTGAGCTCACCCCCTTTCCGTTACTCGCCGTCGTCGCCGGCTGCCTGCTGGCGCTGGCAGCCCTGCTGATCCTGCCCGCGTCCCGTTACTGGAAGACGCGCACCAAATATGACGCACCCGGCGCCGCAGGAACGATGGCAGCGGCAGGGCCGGTGGACGAGATCGACAGCTGGGACCGGCTCTCCCGCGGCGAAGACCCCACCTAAGGCCGGCGGCCGCCGGCAGCCGCCCCGGCGCCGGACCCCGCGGTACGCGGACGGCGGCCAAAAAATGGCAGAATGTAAGCAGTATCCATCCTGAGGAGATTTCCATGAGCAAAGCACCTGCGTCCGTTTCCAAGTCAGGCACCCGCACGGTTGCCCCCGGCGCCATTGACCACAGCCAGGAACTGGGCCACGGCAACAGCCCGGCCGCATGGACCTGCGTCATCGTCATGCTCGTCGGTGCGCTCATCGCAGCCATCGCCTTCGTCATCGCCAGCACCCCCATCTTCATCGGCGGCGCCGTGGTCATGGTCATCGGCCTGATCCTCGGTTACGTCATGCGCAAGGCAGGCTACGGCGTCGAAGGCAGCAAGCTGAAGAACTCCGGCCACTGATGGCGACTGTTCTCGACGACATCAACGCCGGTGTCAGGGAGGATATGGACGCCAGGAAGCGGCTTGTTTCCCTGGCTGAGCTGAAGGACCTGGCCCAGGCCGCGGCACCTGCCCGCGACGCCTGGGCAGCCCTCGGCGGAACCTCCCCAACCCGGGAACAGCTGAAAGTCATCGCCGAAATCAAGCGACGCAGCCCGTCCAAGGGCGACCTCGCCAGCATCGGTGACCCGGCGTCGCTCGCAACGCAGTACGCCGACGGCGGTGCCTCCGTCATCAGCGTCCTCACCGAACAGCGCCGTTTCAAGGGGTCGCTGGCCGACCTCGACGCCGTGCGCGCCGCCGTCGACATCCCCTTGCTGCGCAAGGACTTTACGCTCGACGAGTACCAGATCTGGGAGGCCCGTGCCCACGGCGCCGACCTCATCCTGCTCATCGTGGCCGCGCTTTCTGACGCCCAGCTCACCGATTTCAGCGCCCTGAGCCGGGAGCTCGGCATGAACGTGCTGGTGGAGACGCACACGGAGGAAGAGATCGGGCGGGCCATCGCTGCCAACGCCCGGATCATCGGCGTCAACGTGCGAAACCTGAAGACGCTCGACGTCGACCGTTCCCTCTTCGCCTCACTGGCGGGGCTCATTCCGGCCGAGGCCGTGGTGGTTGCCGAATCAGGCGTGCGCGACGCGGACGACGTCACGCATTACGCCGCCACCGGCGCCAACGCCATACTGGTGGGCGAGGCCCTGGTAAGCCACGCCACGCCGCGGGAACGCATCGCCGAGTTCACTGCCGCAGGTGCCGCGGCCATTGCCGCCCGCGCCTGACGCACACGGCATTCATCCTGTTGGGGCCGGCAACTGGCGGCCCCGCAGGACAGGCACACTGTTCCGGCGTCCAGCCGGAGCTGCACACTTTTGACCACACCAATCGAACAGGACAGGACTGATGGCTGACGCACCCTCGGGAAACGCTGACAACAACACCGCGGAAGCATTCCTGCAGGGCGGATCCCTCCGCCACGCCCCGGGGCCGTACTTCGGCAACTACGGGGGCCGATGGATGCCCGAGTCCCTCATCGCCGCCCTGGACGAACTTGAAGAGACCTTCAACAAGGCCAAGGACGACCCCGACTTCCGGGCCCAGATCGCGGACCTGAACAAGAACTACTCCGGCCGGCCGTCCCTGCTCACCGAAGCCAAGCGGTTCTCCCAGCACGCCGGGGGAGTACGGGTGTTCCTCAAGCGCGAGGACCTCAACCACACGGGCTCGCACAAGATCAACAACGTCCTGGGCCAGGCCCTGCTCGCAAAGCGCATGGGCAAGACCCGCATCATCGCCGAAACCGGCGCCGGCCAGCACGGCGTGGCCAGTGCCACCGCCGCCGCCCTCATGGGCCTGGAGTGCGTGGTGTACATGGGCGCCGAGGACTGCCGCCGCCAGGCGCTGAACGTTGCGCGCATGGAGCTGCTGGGGGCCAAGGTCATTCCCGTGACCAGCGGGTCCCAGACCCTCAAGGACGCCATCAACGACGCCCTCCGGGACTGGGTGGCCAACGTTTCCAATACCCACTACCTGCTGGGCACTGCTGCCGGAGCCCACCCGTTCCCCGCCATGGTCCGGTACTTCCACGAGGTGATCGGCGAGGAAGCCCGCGCCCAGATCCTCGAGCAGGAAGGACGGCTTCCGGACGCTGTCTGCGCCTGCATCGGTGGCGGCTCCAACGCCATCGGCATCTTCCACGGGTTCCTGGATGATCCCGGCGTGAAGATCTACGGGTTCGAGGCCGGCGGCGAAGGCGTGGAGACGGGCCGGCACGCCGCCACCATTACCCTGGGCAAGCCCGGGGTCCTCCACGGCGCACGCTCCTACCTGATGCAGGACGACGACGGGCAGACCATCGAGTCGCACTCGATCTCCGCCGGACTGGACTACCCCGGCGTAGGCCCGGAGCACTCCTACCTGGCCGACATCGGACGGGTCAGCTACGAGCCCATCACGGACGGCGAAGCGATGGATGCCTTCCGGCTCCTGTGCCGCACCGAGGGCATCATTCCCGCCATCGAGTCCTCGCATGCGCTGGCTGGAGCCATCAAGGTGGGCCAGCGGCTTGCCGCCGAAGATGCAGCCGCCGCGGGCGAAAAAATCATCATCGTCAACCTTTCCGGACGCGGCGACAAGGACGTGGCCACCGCAGCCGAATGGTTCGACCTGTTGGACAAGAATTCCGCCGAATCGGAAATCGGTAAAGAGGGGGAGCAGCTGTGAGCAGCGCAGACATCGCAGACCAGGCAGAGACGAACAGCAAGTCGGCAGCGGCGATCGACAGGGCCCGTTCCCAGGGACGTTCCGCCCTCATCGGCTACCTTCCCGCCGGGTACCCCAACGTGGAGGACACCATCGCCGCCGGCATTGCCCTGGCAGAGAACGGTGCCGACCTGATCGAAATTGGCATCCCCTATTCCGATCCCGTCATGGACGGCCAGGTCATCCAGGCCGCCACCACCGAGGCACTGGCCAAGGGCTTCCACGTCAGCCAGGTGTTCGACGTCGTCGCCGGCATCACCAGCAAGACCGACGCCGCCGTCCTGGTCATGACCTACTGGAACCCCGTGGTCCGCATGGGCGTGGATGAATTCTCGCGCCGGCTCGCCGAGGCCGGCGGCGCCGGCCTCATCACGCCGGACCTGATTCCGGACGAGGCCGCCGAGTGGATGGCGGCCTCTGACAAGTACGGCCTCGACCGGGTGTTCCTGGTGGCGCCGTCGTCCACCCCGGAGCGCATGCAGCGCACCGTCGACGCGAGCCGCGGCTTCGTCTACGCCGTTTCCATCATGGGCGTCACGGGCGCACGGACGTCGGTCAGCACGGCGGCCAAGGACGTTGTGGCTGCCGCGCACGGTGCTGGCGCCGAACGCGTCTGCGTGGGCCTTGGCGTCTCCACCGCGGACCAGGTCCGCGAAATCGCGGCCTACGCCGAAGGCGTCATCGTAGGCACCGCCCTGGTGGCAGCGCTCCGCGACGGGGGAGTGGACGCCGTCGGCGCCCTCACCAAGGACCTCGCCACCGGCCTGATCCGGGAAGCCGGCCTCACGCAGGAATCCGGGGCGTAGCCATGCAGCCGCTCCTTCAGGCAGCCGCCCTGGCGCCCACCATGGTGTCCGCCAGCATCCCCAGTCCGGACTGGTCCGGCTTCGACATTCCCCTCCCGTGGGGCAGCCTGCGGATCCACGCCTACGCGCTGTGCATCCTTGCGGGCATCGTCGTGGGACTGTGGCTGACCTCCGTCCGTTGGGCCAAGCGCGGTGCCCCCGAAGGCAGCGTCTGGGACATCGTCATCTGGGCCATCCCCTTTGGCATCATCGGCGGCCGGCTGTACCACGTGGTCTCGTCACCGGATGCCTATTTCGGTCCGGGCTTCGACGGCACCGGAGACCTCTCACTGATCCCGCAGATCCAGCGGGGTGGGCTGGGTATCTGGGGCGCCGTCGTCCTCGGTGCGGTCGGTGCGTGGATCGGCTGCCGCCGCAGCGGAGTCAAACTCAGCGCCTTCGTCGATGCCGCGGCGCCGGGCCTGCTCCTGGCCCAGGCCGTGGGCCGGTGGGGCAACTACTTCAACCAGGAACTCTTCGGCGGCCCCACCACCCTGCCGTGGGGCCTGCAGGTTGACGCGGACAACCCCAACTTTCCCGCCGGCATGCCCGCGGACACCCTCTTCCACCCCACGTTCCTCTACGAGTCGCTGTGGAACCTGGCCGGGGTCCTGATCCTGCTGGCCCTGGACCGGTGGTTCAACTTCCGCCGGAGCAGGCTCTTCTGGCTGTACGCCATGTACTACACGCTGGGCCGCGTCTGGATTGAAGCGATGCGCATCGACGACGCCGAGCAGATCAGCCTCCTGGGCATCACCACCAGGCTCAACGTCTGGACCAGTATCTTTGTGTTCCTGGCAGCCCTGGCCGCGTTCATCCTCCTCGGGCTCAAGGGCCGGCCGGACCCGGACACGGTGTACCTCGCGGGCCACGAACCGGACAAGGCCGCAGCAGCGGGCCCACATGGTGAGACCGTCACAGAGGTCCGTGATCCGGACAATGTTGTCTCAGATAGTGATTCGCGTGGTAATCTCCCTGATAACCACAGCGGTTCCAGGCATGCTTCCGACCCCACGGAAGAAGCCGCGGCGGCACCGGCCGGCTCAAAGCCCGGAACGGATGCGACGGCTGCCGGACACTCCGGCAGCACAGCCACGGGACCCGCGTCGGAGGCCGGCACCGGAAAGTAGGACGCCGGCCAGGCAGGGCAGTAGAGCCACCGCTCGAAGAGCCCGAAACCACAATGTCGTGGAATGGGGCGAGTCCGGACAGTACAGAGATGCTGGCCGGTATTGCCTCGGGCAGGGGCCTGCGTAACCGTTAGTTCAGCAGGCCGTGCTGACCTACAATTTCCAGTAATCAACACTTTGTTGTGCCCTTTGCAGCGGCGCCGACGAGTGGGGCCAACGGTGTCCCTTCCATACGCACGATCAGGAGGAAGGACGTCTCCCATGACCCAAACTCTTAACACTCCCAGCTGGTCCGAACCGGATCAGCCTGAGACTGCCCTGTCGCCGTTCAAGCGCTTCGCAGCCATGCCGGAGGGCGCCGGGCTGTACAACCCGGAACAGGAGAAGGACGCCTGCGGGCTCGCTATTATTGCGACCCTGCGCGGCGAACCCGGGTACGACATCGTCGATGCCGCCCTGACCGCGCTGCGCAACCTTGAGCACCGTGGTGCCGTAGGCGCCGACGAGGGTACCGGCGACGGCGCGGGCCTGCTCATGCAGATCCCGGACGAGTTCTTCCGGGCCGTTACCGAGTTCGAGCTGCCCGCTCCCGGCCAGTACGTTGCGGGCACGGCATTCCTTCCTGCCGAGCAGCGGGAGGCCGACGCCGCCAAGGCAGGCATCGAAGGCCTGGCCGCCGACGAGGGCCTCAAGGTCCTCGGCTGGCGTGAAGTGCCGGTAGTCGCCGACCTGGTGGGTGCGATGGCCCGTGCCTGCATGCCCTACTTCTCCCAGCCCTTCCTGGCGTCTGCCAGTGGCGAGGAACTGGACCGCAACGAGCTGGACTCCCGCGCCTGGCGGATCCGCAAGCGCGCGCAGAACAAGTTCGGCGTGTACTTCCCGTCGCTGTCCTCCCGCACCATCGTCTACAAGGGCATGCTCACCACCGCCCAGCTGGAGCCGTTCTACCCGGACCTGTCCGACAAGCGCTTCAAGACCAAGCTCGCGATCGTCCACTCCCGCTTCTCCACCAACACCTTCCCGTCCTGGCCGCTCGCACAGCCGTTCCGGACCATCGCCCACAACGGTGAGATCAACACCGTCAAGGGCAACCGGAACTGGATGCGCGCACGCCAGTCCCAGCTTGCCAACCCGCTGCTGGGCGACTCGCCGGAAGAGCTGTACCCCATCTGCACCCCCGGTGCCTCCGACTCCGCGTCCTTTGACGAGGTAGCGGAACTGCTGTGGCTGTCCGGCCGTCCCATCACGCACTCGATCATGATGATGATCCCGGAGGCCTGGGAAAACCACGCCACCATGGATCCGGCCCGCCGCGCCTTCTACGAGTACCACTCGCTGCTGATGGAACCCTGGGACGGCCCCGCCGCCGTCTCGTTCACTGACGGCAACCTGGTGGGAGCCACCCTGGACCGCAACGGACTGCGTCCCGGCCGCTTCTGGATCACCGAGGACGGGCTGATCGTCTTTGCTTCCGAGGTGGGCGTGATCGACGTCGAACCCTCCAAGGTGGTCAAGAAGGGCCGCGTGTCCCCGGGCAAGATGTTCCTGGTGGACACCGAGTCCGGCCGCATCATCGACGACGAAGAGGTCAAGGCCGAAGTGGCCGCGGCCAACCCGTGGGCCGAGTGGGTCAAGGACAACCTGATCGACCTCAACGACCTGCCCGAGCGCGAGCACGTGGTCCACACCGCCGCATCCGTCAACATCCGCCAGCGCACCTTCGGCTACACCACCGAGGAACTGAAGATCCTGCTGGGCCCGATGGCCCGCACCGGCGCCGAGCCCCTGGGTGCCATGGGTTCGGACACCCCGGTGGCCGTCCTGTCCAAGCGCCCGCGCCTGCTCTTCGACTACTTTGTGCAGTCCTTCGCGCAGGTCACCAACCCGCCCCTGGACGCCATCCGTGAAGAGCTCGTTACGTCCCTGACCTGTGCCATCGGGCCCAACGGCAACCTCCTGGACACCAAGCAGGTCCGCCAGCCGCAGGTCCAGCTGCCCTTCCCGGTGATCAACAACGACCAGCTCGCCAAGATCGCCAACATCGAAAGCCCCGACGGCGACCGTGTGGCCATGAAGGTCCGCGGCCTGTACCGCCCCGAAGGCGGCGAAAACGCGCTCCGAGCCCGGCTCACCGAAATCTGCGAGCAGGTTTCCGGCGCCATCAACCGCGGCGTCCAGTACATCGTGCTGTCCGACCGTGACTCCAACGCCCAGTGGGCGCCCATCCCGTCGCTGCTGCTGGTCAGTGCCGTGCACCACCACCTGCTGCGCAGCGCCAACCGCACCAAGACCGCCCTGGTAGTCGAGGCCGGCGACGTCCGCGAGACACATCATGTGGCCGTCCTGATTGGCTACGGCGCCTCCGCCGTCAACCCGTACCTGGCCATGGAATCCGTGGAGCAGCTCATCGCGGCAGGCGACGTCACGGGCGTCACCCCGCAGGACGGCGTCTACAACCTGATCAAGGGCCTGGGCAAGGGCGTCCTGAAGATCATGTCCAAGATGGGCATCTCCACCGTGGCCTCCTACACCGGCGCCCAGACGTTCGAGGCACTGGGCCTGGGCCAGGAACTGGTGGACGAATTCTTCGCCGGCACGCACTCCCAGCTGGGCGGCGTGGGCCTGGACGTCATCGCTGCCGAGGTTTCCGCCCGGCACCAGATGGCCTACCCGGAGGGCGGCATCGAGCAGCCGCACCGTCCGCTCCTGGGCGGCGGCGAGTACCAGTGGCGCCGCGACGGCGAGCCGCACCTGTTCAACCCGGAGACCGTCTTCCGGCTGCAGCACGCCACGCGTGAGCGCCGCTACGACATCTTCAAGGCATACACCAGGGGAGTGGACGACCAGTCCACCAACCTGATGACCCTCCGCGGCCTGCTCAAGTTCAAGAACGAGCGCCCCTCCGTTCCCCTTGAGGAAGTGGAGCCCGTCTCCAGCATCGTCAAGCGGTTCTCCACCGGTGCGATGAGCTACGGCTCCATCTCCCAGGAAGCCCACGAGACGCTGGCCATCGCCATGAACCAGCTGGGCGGCAAGTCCAACACCGGTGAAGGCGGCGAGGATGTGGACCGCCTGCTGGACCCGAAGCGCCGCTCTGCCGTCAAGCAGATCGCGTCCGGCCGCTTCGGCGTGACCAGCCTCTACCTGACCAACGCCGACGACATCCAGATCAAGATGGCGCAGGGTGCCAAGCCCGGCGAAGGCGGCCAGCTGATGGCGCAGAAGGTCTACCCGTGGGTTGCCCGCACGCGGCACTCGACCCCCGGCGTCGGACTCATCTCCCCGCCTCCCCACCACGACATCTACTCCATCGAGGACCTGGCGCAGCTCATCTACGATGCCAAGCGCGCCAACCCCTCGGCCCGCGTGCACGTGAAGCTTGTCTCGGAAGTCGGGATCGGCACGGTGGCGTCCGGCGTGACCAAGGCGAAGGCCGACGTCGTACTTGTCTCCGGACATGACGGCGGCACCGGCGCCTCGCCGCTGAACTCGCTCAAGCACGCCGGTGTTCCGTGGGAGCTCGGCCTGGCCGAGACCCAGCAGACGCTGATGCTGAACGGCCTGCGCGACCGTGTTGTGGTGCAGGTGGACGGCCAGCTCAAGACCGGCCGTGACGTTGTCATCGCTGCCCTGTTGGGCGGCGAGGAGTTCGGCTTCGCCACCGCACCACTGGTGGTCGAAGGCTGCATCATGATGCGCGTCTGCCACCTGGACACCTGCCCCGTGGGTGTTGCCACGCAGAACCCCGAACTGCGTGCGCGGTTCAGCGGCAAGCCCGAGTTCGTGGTCAACTTCTTCGAGTTCCTGGCCGAGGAAGTCCGCGAAATCCTCGCGGAGCTAGGGTTCCGGAGCCTCGAGGAGGCCATCGGCCACGCCGAGGTCCTGGACACCCGCGAAGCCGTAAACCACTGGAAGGCCGACGGCCTGGACCTGGACCCGATCCTGCACGGCCTGGAGTTCGACGACGACGCGCCGCTGCGGAACATGACGGGCCAGAACCACGAGCTGGACAAGCACTTCGACCAGCGCCTGATCACCATGGCTACCGAGGCGCTGACCGACCGCAGCCCGGTGAAGATCACCGTGGACGTCATCAACACCGACCGTTCGGTGGGCACCATGCTGGGACACGTGGTCACCAAGACCTTTGGTACCGATGTCCTGGCCACCGACACCATCGACGTCACGCTCAACGGCACCGCGGGCCAGTCCCTGGGCGCCTTCCTGCCCGCGGGCATCACGCTGCGGCTGTACGGCGACTCGAACGACTACGTGGGTAAGGGCCTGTCCGGCGGCCGGATCATCGTCCGCCCGGACCGTACCAACGTGTTCAAGGCGGAGACCAACGTCATCGCCGGCAACGTGATCGGCTACGGCGCCACGAGCGGCGAGATGTTCCTGCGCGGCCAGGTCGGCGAACGCTTCCTGGTCCGCAACTCCGGTGCCACCGCCGTCGTCGAAGGCATTGGCGACCATGGCTGCGAGTACATGACCGGCGGCCAGACGCTGATCATCGGACGCACCGGCCGCAACTTCGGCGCAGGCATGTCCGGTGGTACCGCCTACGTCCTGGACCTGCGGACCACCCGCGTCAACAAGCAGGCGCTGGAGTCCGGCGAGCTGCAGCTGCGCGAGCTGGACTCCGAGGACCGCGACATCGTCCACGGCCTTCTGGTCAAGCACGTGGAAGAAACTGACTCCCAGCTGGCGGCACGCCTCCTCGAGAACTTCGATGACACCGCCGCCCGCATCACCAAGGTGCTGCCGCGCGACTACGCGGCCGTGCTGCAAACCCGTCTCGACGCCATCGAAGAGGGCCTTGACCCCGACGGCGAAGAAGTATGGTCTCGAATCCTGGAGGTTACCGGTGGCTGATCCACGCGGATTTCTGAAAGTACGCCAGCGTGAAACCCAGCCACGCCGTCCCGTTCCCGTCCGCATCATGGACTGGAAAGAGGTCTACGAGGCGCAGGAAAAGGGCACGCTGAAGGCCCAGGCCGGACGCTGCATGGACTGCGGTGTCCCGTTCTGCCACCAGGGCTGCCCGCTGGGCAACCTTATCCCCGAGTGGAACGACCTCATGTGGCGGGACAAGGGTGACGAGGCAATCGAGCGACTGCACGCCACGAACAACTTCCCGGAGTTCACCGGCCGGCTCTGCCCGGCGCCCTGCGAGGCGTCCTGCGTGCTGGGAATCAACCAGCCCGCCGTCACCATCAAGCAGGTGGAAGTTTCGATCATCGACGAGGCCTGGGACAACGGCTGGGTCACCCCGCTGCCGCCCGCGCGCCTCACCGGCAAAACCGTCGCGGTGGTCGGCTCCGGCCCCGCCGGCCTGGCCGTAGCCCAGCAGCTCACCCGCGTGGGCCACACCGTTGCCGTCTACGAGCGGGACGACAAGATCGGCGGCCTGCTCCGGTACGGCATCCCCGACTTCAAGATGGAAAAAGAGCAGGTGGACCGCCGCGTCGAGCAGATGAAGGCGGAAGGCACCCGGTTCCGGACGGGCGTTTCCGTGGGTGCCGACGTCACCTGGGAGCAGCTGCGCAGGCGCTACGACGCCGTCGTGGTCTGCACGGGTGCCACCGTTCCGCGTGACCTGCCCATGCCGGGCCGCGACCTGGACGGCGTCCACTTCGCGATGGATTACCTGGTGCCTGCCAACCGTGCGGTGGCCGGGGAAACCATCGAGAACCAGATCAACGCGCACGGCAAGCACGTGGTGATCCTGGGCGGCGGTGATACCGGTGCCGACTGCCTGGGTACTGCGCACCGGCATGGCGCCGCGTCCGTCACCACCCTGGCCATCGGCAAGCAGCCGCCGGCGGAGCGGGCCAGCCACCAGCCGTGGCCGACGTTCCCCACCCTCTTCGAGGTGGCCAGCGCACACGAGGAAGGCGGCGAACGCACCTACCTCGCCTCCACCGTCGAGTTCGTTGGCGAAAACGGCAAGCTGACCGGCGTGAAGGTGGCCGAGACCGAGTTCGTCGACGGCAAGCGGCTCCCCAAGGCCGGCACCGAGCGGATCATCCCCGCTGACCTGGTGTTCCTTTCCCTGGGCTTCACCGGCGCTGAACCTGCGGGCATCACCGAGCAGGTGCACGCCGAGTTCGATGGCCGCGGCAACGTGGCCCGCGACGGCTACTACATGACCAACACCGAGGGTGTGTTCGTTGCCGGTGATGCCGGCCGCGGGCAGTCGCTGATCGTGTGGGCCATCGCCGAAGGCCGCGCCGCCGCCGCCGCGGTGGACAAGTACCTGATGGGAAGCACCATCCTTCCTGCGCCCGTCGCGCCAACGGACCGCGCTATCGCCGTCCTCTGACCGCTGTCCCGGGGGATGCATCGAGGGTTCACCTCGCAGACAACTTAACCAATGCAAGAGACCAATAGGGTAGGTATATGAGACGCGCAAAAATTGTGGCTACGTTCGGCCCGGCAATTGCCAGCTACGAAAACACGCTCGCGGTGCTGGAAGCCGGCGTTGACGTCGCCCGCATGAACATGAGCCACGGCGACTACACCGTGCATGACAACACCTACGAGAACGTCCGCAAGGCCGCGTCCGACCTGAGCAAGGCCGTGGCCATCATGGCCGATCTGCAGGGTCCCAAGATCCGCCTGGGCCGCTTCGTTGACGGCCCGCACGCCCTGGCCGTTGGTGACATCTTCACCATCACCACCGAGGATGTTCCCGGCACCAAGGACATCTGCTCCACCACGCTGAAGAGCCTCACTGAGGACGTCAACGTGGGTGACGCGCTGCTGATCGACGACGGCAAGGTGGCACTTCGCGCCATCGAGGTCGACGACGTCAAGGTTGTCGCCGAGGTGACCGTGGGCGGCATGGTGTCCAACAACAAGGGCATCAACCTCCCCGGCGTGGCAGTCAACGTTCCCGCGCTGAGCGAAAAAGACGAGGACGACCTGCGCTGGGCGATCCGCCGGGGTGTTGACCTGGTGGCGCTCTCGTTCGTCCGCGACGCTTCGGACATTGCCCGTGTGCACGAGATCATGGACGAGGAAGGCCGCCGCGTGCCGGTCATCGCCAAGATCGAAAAGCCGCAGGCCGTGGAGCAGCTGCCGGAGATCATCGACGCGTTCGATGCGATCATGGTGGCCCGTGGCGACCTCGGCGTGGAACTGCCGCTCGAGGAAGTGCCGATTGTCCAGAAGCGCGCCGTGGAACTGGCACGCCGTTGGGCGAAGCCGGTCATCGTGGCCACCCAGGTGCTGGAGTCCATGATCGACAACCCGCGCCCCACCCGTGCAGAGGCGTCCGACTGCGCCAACGCCGTGCTGGACGGTGCCGACGCAGTCATGCTGTCCGGTGAGACCAGCGTGGGCAAGTATCCCATCGAGACGGTCAAGACCATGGCCCGGATCATCGAGTCCACCGAGGTTCATGGCCTGGAGCGCGTTCCCCCGCTGGGGACCAAGCCCAAGACCCGTGGTGGCGCCATCACGCGTGCCGCCGTCGAAATCGCCGACCAGCTGGATGCGAAGTACATCTGTACCTTCACCCAGTCCGGCGACTCCGCCCGCCGCCTCTCCCGCCTGCGGCCCATCAAGGCCGTGTTCGCCTTCACTCCGGTGGAGCACGTGTGGAACCAGCTCGCACTGACCTGGGGCATCCAGCCGGTGCTGGTCCCCATGGTGGGTCACACCGACGAAATGACCTCCCAGGTTGACCGCAGCCTGCTGGAAATGGACCTGGTGGACGATGGCGACCTGGTGGTCATTGCCGCCGGTTCCCCTCCCGGAAAGGCCGGCTCCACGAACATGCTGAAGGTCCACAAGGTGGGCGACCTCGCCGACGCCGGCAGCCAGGGTGGAGAGCCCGGCAGCAACCGCGAAAAGCTCGGCCCCTGGCCGGAAAAGAAGAAGAAGAACCAGTCCCCCCAGGACTAGGCTTCAAACGAAAAGGACCCCTGCCGGTTGGCGGGGGTCCTTTTCGCTGTGCTGTTTCTATGGTGACCGGTCGGTCGGTGACCGTTGCTTTTTGGTGGCCGGGCCGTCGTCGTAATCTCTCCGGGCCCGGCCAATGGCGCTAGTTGACCTGGTTGATGATGGTTTCGGCGACCTCGCGCATGCTGAGGCGGCGGTCCATGGAGGTCTTCTGGATCCAGCGGAAGGCTTCGGGTTCCGTCAGGCCCATCTTGGTGGTCAGCAGGCTCTTGGCACGTTCGACGAGCTTGCGGGTGGCGAACTGCTCCTGGAGATCGGACACCTCACTTTCGAGGGCCTTGATTTCCTCGTGGCGGGAAAGTGCGATTTCCAGCGCCGGGATGAGGTCAGCGGGCGTGAAAGGCTTGACTACGTAGGCCATGGCGCCGGCGTCGCGGGCGCGCTCCACCAGTTCTTTCTGGCTGAAGGCGGTCAGCAGTACCACGGGGGCGATGCGGGCCTTGACGATCTTCTCGGCCGCGGAAATGCCGTCCATGACCGGCATCTTCACGTCCATGAGGACCAGGTCAGGCTTCAGTTCCTCGGCGAGCTGCACGGCCTTCTCGCCGTTGTCCGCCTCGCCCACGACGTCATAGCCTTCGCCGCGCAGGATCTCGATGATGTCGAGGCGGATGAGGGTTTCATCCTCTGCCACAATGACGCGGCGCGCCGGCTGGGACGTGGGCTTGGACTCCGTCTGTTCAGTCACGGGATCTCCTTGAAAAGGTACGGCGGGACATCACTATCTTAGGTGCCACCGCGGCTGTACTTGGTTTGCAGGGTTCGTTTGCGGCGACGGCGGCGCGATTCTGGAATTCAGCCTATCTGCATGTAGAGTAATTCCGCGTACGTGAAGCGATCGCGTTGCTCACAGTCAGCTGTGGGCGTACTTTCGCTCCCACGTATTCCGCGCCCGAGTGGCGGAATTGGCAGACGCGCCGCACTCAAAATGCGGTATCGAAAGGTGTGTGGGTTCGAGTCCCACCTCGGGCACAGTGTTTCCGCAGGTCGAAGGCCACTTTCCACTTTGTGTGTTGACAAAAACGCCCAAAGTGTTGACAGCGGCGTACCGTTTTGGATGTGGCAAGCATCCGTAAACGCACTAAGAAGGACGGTTCCTCGTCCTACATGGTGCTGTGGCGGGACCCAAAGAGCCGCGAGCAGCAGGGACTGACAGTCGCTAGTCTCGTCGAAGCCGAGACCCTGAAGAGGCTTCTGGACGCCAATGGCCAGTCCTTCGAGATCGCTCAGCACGCCATCCTGACAAACGAGAAGCGCCCTCCTTCTGTGGCGGAAGTCATCCAGGAACATATCGATCTGCTGGTCCGCCCGTCCAGCGGGACAGTCAAGACGTACCAGACCATGCTTGAACTCCACATCCGGCCGGTCATCGGCCACGTTCCTGTGGACAAGCTCGACTACCGCGTCATTGCCCATTGGGTGAAGTCGATGATGGCCAAGGGCAAGGCGCCCAAAACGATCCACAACATCCACGGCCTCATATCAGCTTCAATGAATACCGCCGAGATGCTCGGCTACATCACCCGCAATCCCTGTCGTGGCGTGCAGCTCCCGAACATTGAGAAGGCTGAGGATGAGGCCATGTTCCTCACGCATGCCGAGTACAGGCTCATCATGGAGGGAATGGGGGAGCGGTACAAGGCCTTCACGGACTTCCTGGTCATGACCGGCACCCGCTTTGGAGAAGCCACCGCATTGACCGTGGCCGACGTGGATCTGCTTTCAAAACCGCCTACTGCACGGATCAACAAGGCGTGGAAGCGGGATGGGCAGAACCAGTTCTACGTTGGCCCGACCAAGACCGGGGCTGGCAAGAGGACTATCGGTCTGAACCCGGCGCTGGTTGAGCTGCTGATCCCGCTGGTGGCGAGCAGGCCTGGCAAGGACCTAGTGTTCACGACGCCCAAGGGCGGCCGAATTGTTCACAAGCTCTACTGGGACGATTACTGGATCCCTGCAGTTCGCACAGCCCAGGCCTTGGGCCTGACGAAAAACCCAAGGATCCACGATCTCCGCCATACGCACGCTTCCTGGCTTATCCAGGATGGCGTGCCCTTGTTCACCATCTCGCGTCGGCTGGGGCACGCTTCGACAAAGACCACCGAGCAGGTATACGGACACTTGATGCCGGAGGCATTGCAGGTCGGTGCTGACGCAACTGAGCGCTCGGTGACAGCTTTCCAGCGGTGATGGAACCGGTCATGTCGGTGGGTCTTCGTACCTGCATGGAAGTGGAAACCAACTCTTCCCGATGGAGGTTTCCGTGGACATCGAATTTTTCGAGCCAGCCGAAGCAGCCGCCCTCATGCGCTGCACCGAGTCCTGGCTCCGCGATGGCGCCACCAGCGGACGCTTCCCCCATGCCTGCTGGGGGAAGGGAAAGATCATTTTCACTTCCGAACACATTCTCGAAATTGCGAAGCTGAGCGAGATCCTACCCGGCAGCGCGGCTAGGCCTCTTCCAGTCAGCGAAGGGCCCGCGGTCAAGGAACGGCTCATCGGCACCCGGGCAAGAGTCAGGCTTGCACCAGCTAATTGAGCCAACCATTCCTCTTTTGACCGGTTGGAGGACGCTTAGGCGAGTGAGGAGCACCACGCCACGCAATGCACGATCTAAGCGGCTCTGAAGGCTAGCGTAGAGACTTCGCAGCACTGAGAAGGACCATGAAGCTCACTCGAATCGCCGACAGGACTTTTGTCGCTATAACTGCCCTGTTTCTGGCAGGTTCCCTTGCCGGTTGTGACACGGCGGCCAACGCTTTAGAGGCCTCAAAGTCTGCTCACGGCGACGCGGGCACTGGGCTGGCCGCCGTTGACGCGGCCGCTGCACTCAAACAGCTGGACGGGATTCCGGTGAAAGGTCGGGCGCCTAAGACCGGCTATACCCGTGACGAGTTTGGCCCGGCATGGTCGGACACGGACCACAACGGTTGCGACACCCGCAATGACGTCCTCGCCCGCGATCTGACCGACGAAACCTTCAAGCCCGGCACCCATAACTGCGTGGTCACCACGGGCTCCCTTGCGGACAAGTACACCGGAACAACGATCAGATTCATCCGGGGCCAGGACACGAGTAACGCAGTCCAAATCGACCACGTCGTCCCGCTCAGTGACGCCTGGCAGAAGGGCGCCCAGCAGCTCAGCGCGGGACAGCGCGAGGAACTGGCCAACGATCCGCTTAACCTCATGGCCACCGACGGGCCCACCAACAGCGCCAAGGGCGACAAGGATGCGGCCACATGGCTGCCACCAAACCGGGCCTTCCGTTGCGAGTACGTTGCCCGTCAAACCGCTGTTAAAGCCAAGTACAGCCTCTGGGTCACGCAAGCCGAACACGACGCTATCATTGGCGTCTTGAAGGCTTGCGATTAGGGCTGCTGATGCAGCCTGCACGACGACTGACACCTCGAGCGTGGCGACACGCTTGCGGTACTCCGGGAGCCTGTCCGTGTCCGGGAGGACCATGGAAGTATGACAGCTCCAACGGTTGAGGCAGCCATCCATGAACTCATGGATCTCGCCTGGAATGTTGTATACGAACTGCTCGAGGAGCGGGGCCTGCTCGCTGACGGGTTGTTCGTCGAGGAATACACCGGCATTCATTCCTGGCTGGACGGGCCCAAGCGATACACGGTCGTCCACTCCCGCCAGGTGGCGGTTCTGTTCGTCGAAACCCGGCCGGTGGACGCCATCGCCTTCCACCACGAGCTGCTTGGCGTCGGCGATCCGGCCAGCTACTTTACGTTGCCTGGTTGACGGCGGCCGACCGGCAGAGGCGGTTCGATGCGAGAGAACTATGAGTGGGCACTCAGCCATTCCTCGACAGAGTCCTCCCAGAGCCGCGGGTCCGCATTCCATTCCTGGGTGTGCCGGCCGGCCGGAAATGGCACCAGCTGTACTTGGTCCGGGAACCGGGCTGCATAGGCTGCGCTGATGCTGATCGGGGTGCTGCTGTCCGCCTCGCTGTGCAGGAGGAGAACGGGAACAAGGGGCCCCTCCTGGGTTAAGTCCAGCGGGCGGAGGTCAAGAGGCTGCCCGGTTCCGGCTACCCCGTGCAGGGGACTGCGGAGGATCCACAGTGCCACATCGGCTAGAAAGGCCGGCAGTCGGGCTGCGGCGGTATTAAAGGCAAGAGTTTCGCGCCAGGACAGGACGGGAGCCGTCAGGACAAGGCCGGAGATCAGGTGGCGGTGGTGCGACGTGTGCGTTGCTGCGAGCGCCATGGCGGCGCCCATGGACCAGCCTGACAGGATGATGGAGGTCGCGCCGTTGGAAGCGGCGTATTCCAGTGCTGCCTCCACATCGTCCATTTCCGTGTGACCGAGATGATGCTTGCCATCGGGTGTTGCGGGGGCGTCGCCGTCCCCGCGGTAGGAAATCAGCAGTTGGGTGAAGCCGAGTCTGTCGAAGAGTGGGGTCGTTCTGACCCCGGTGGCCCGTCGGCCGCCGAGGCCGTGGATATGGATGACCCATCGGCCGCTGTCGCGTCCCCGGATCAGCCAGGCGGGAGCAGGGCCAGGCAGGATGACGTCGTCGGCTATCAGTCCGATGGCGCCCGGTGACGGGTATGCGTATCCGGACCAGTAGCCGGTGGTGCCGGGCTCAAGGCTGCCCGTGTAAACCTGCTCGACGATACGGATGACGGTCTCGCCGGAGGGGTCGTGGGCGAGGATGGCACCTATGCGCGCATGCCCGGCCCGATTGCCCCAATACAGGCTGAACACGCCTGGTGTCAGGGTGTCCGGATCGGCTTTGAGTGTGACCGTGCCGGCGCCGGTGTCTAGGATCTTGACCCGCTCGAGGCGTTCTCCGGACGGGGTGGTCAGGGTGCGTGCGATGTGTACAGAGATTATGGCCACTGATGCCAGGGCCACGGCACCAGACAGCAGTGCGGTTCTCACACCGGTACTCTAGCGCCTCGGCACTCCGATTGCTCGTGGGCGTCGGTGACGAGGGCCTCGATCCAGCCGGGGATGGTCAGGGATGGTTGCAGGTACAAGCGCAGCGGGATCCTGATGTTTGGCTGCTTCTGCTCTGGACACGTCCAGAGCAGAAGCGTTCAATTGACGGTGAGGCGCTCGGAGCGCCTCGGTGGTTCAACAGCCACCCTTGCTGTCCGCTGCAAAAGGGGGCGGTATGGACCAGCAAACAACAATTGGACCAGGACCAGAACAGGTGGCGGCGGAAGCCTTTCAAGCTCTGCGGCTCCCCACCCATCTGACGTTGGATGGGCTCATTGCGATCGTGGCGGCTCGGCGCCGCCGCCGCATCGAGATCGAGGCCACGGACATCCTCAACGGGACGCCGGTATGCGGCCTGTGGCTCTCGACCGAGTCGCGGGAAATCATCCTGCACGCGATATCCGACTCACTCATACACAGGCAGCAGTTCATTCTTCATGAGCTTGGGCATATGATCCTGCGTCACGATGAATTGGGCGTTTCGTCGCAATACGCGGGTAGCCTGTTCCCCAACCTTGACGGCGAGATGGTGTCCCGAGCCCTGGCACGCAGCAGCTTCGTGGACGATATGGAGGCCGCCGCCGAAACGCTCGCAGATCTCCTCGCCGCGGCGATTCGGGACAGCGCCCTGGAACCGAAATCATTCGAGCAGGTTTTCGGGTGATCCAGGTAGTCGCGGCTGCTGTCATCTGGGGCCTTGTTCTGTGCATTTTGCCGGGTGTGCGCAACAGGAAGGACCACACCATTCTTATCGCAGCGGTGGCGATTGCTACAGCACTGTCACTGAACGTTGACCCGATTTACATCGCGGGCGATGCCCTGCTCGGCGGCCGCAATCTTCTGGATCTCTGCGCGAATGTCCTGATGGTTGTAGGTATCTACTCTCTTTCCCAGGCGATACTCCGGGCCGCGGAGTTTAATGATGCATCGGTTCGCCGGGATGGTCTTGGAATGACAATCCTGAGCTTCGTAGTACTGGGACTGGCTGCTGCTTTCTTCAGTATTGAAGCACCGGTATCGTCGACCCGGTTCATGCTTGACTATGGAAGCCAGCCCGCGGCTGCCTTGTACTCGTCAATCCAGTTCGCCTACATCGGTATCGTGGTGGGCTTGACGGGCTACGTCTGCTTTAGATTTCGACGGCGGATGGCCACCATTCATTTCCGGCTCGCCTTCACCCTCATCGGCATTGGCTGCACCCTGGCTCTGGTAGTCGTGTTCGCAGTTTTGGGGATGGATATTGCCCACGTGCTTGGAGACTTGGGCACTATGCAGAGGCTGGCAGTCGCCTACGATGTGAGCTTCGTCGGGGCGATGCTGTTTCTGTGTGCCGGCTTGGCGTTGCCCCCGGTCGCCCGTCGAATGTCTCGACGCATTGACGTGAGGACTCGGGAGGGCTTGCTGAACAGTCTTACAGAGACTTGGGAAAAGGCGACGGCTAACCGAAAAGACATCCGGTTGGCTACGGCGGCCCGAGGCGTCGAACGCGGAGACGCTTCCACCCGCAAACTCCATAGGATGCTCGTTGAGATTCAAGACGCGCTATTGATGGACCCATCCGCTGCTGAGTTGCTGGATGAGGCTGATAGGCAAACAGTCAGCAGGACAGAAGTTTTCCTCGCATCGCACCACAGCGCCCAGGGAAGCCGACTCAGCCCGTCAGTGTGGGGGAGGACGCGCGGCATAAATGACAGATAACGCAGCACACCTTCCTGAATCTCCCCAGAGCAGACTCGCCAGAAAACTCAATCTCCTGCTCGACCTGCACGAATCCCAAGGGAGAGGCACGCTCTCGTTTCGGGAAATTAGTGACAGCATGAGCGAACGAGGAACGCCGCTCTCACGTTCACGGTGGGCCTACATGCGGGGCGGTGATAGCTCGCTGGCTATGGACCAGAAGCTGCTGCAGAACCTCGCTGAGTTTTTCGGTGTAGATCGCAGGTATCTTCTTGATGACTCGGCAGAGGTGCCGGAGCTCGTGGAGGCGCAGCTCGATCTCCTAAAATCGATGCGCGAAGCGCGAGTCAAGAACTTTGCTGCCAGGCAACTTCAGGAACTGTCCCCCGAGACTTTGGCCAAGCTGAGGGAAGTAATTGACAAGCACGCCGGGGGAGATGAGAACTCCTAAGCTGTTGGGAGTGCCGGCTTGGGACGCTTCGACTTTCCGGGTAACTCGTTGGCGTGGAATGGCGACACCGAAAAGGGGGAGGCCTCCGTTGCGACGTTTTTGAAGTCGCTGCCCCCGGATTGAAACCAAGCTGCGAGCTCCGATAACTGCCTCTCGATCTCGTCCGGTCGCGTCCTGTATCGGCCCGATTCAAATGTCAGGAAGCCAGCCTCGTAAAGCAGGCTCAGCTGCCCTTGGAGGGAAGGCGCTGACCGGCTGAAAGCGGCAGCTACGTCGTCGCAGGTTGCCGGTCCGTGGGCCATGAGGAAGCGGATGATCTTGCTTCGCGTCCTGTGCATCAAGATGTTTGCCATGGAGACCACAACCAGGTGATGAGGAGGTCTTTACGGCCCGCTGTAGACGGGTCTACAGCAAAACGATACGCCTTAGAGCGAGCTGAGGGAAGCGATGGCCGGCGCTCATTGCGTGATAGGGGAACCCCCGGAATACTGAGCATCACCACGAATCTGACAGGTGCGTTTGCAACGTTCGGGAGGTGAGTCGTGACCAGCGATGACAAGCACACGGGGAGTACTGCTTTGTCTCCTCAAGCTGAGCTGGCCCGCCGCCTGAACCTGCTGCTCGACGTCGTGATGGCGGAGCGGGGGCAACCGATTACGTTCCGTGAGGTTCAGGAGAAGCTGGCGGACAAAGGGATCAAGCTGTCCAGGGCCCGTTGGTTCTACATGAAAGACGGTACGGGAAGACTAGTAAGCGACCCTGCCCTGCTGGGTGCTCTATGCGAAACCTTCAATGTGGATCCCGCTTATCTGTTGGATGCTGATTCGGCCGGCCTGCCCCAGCGAATTGATTCGCAGCTTGAGTTCGTGAAGTCCTTGCGCGCTGCCAGGGTGAAGACTTTCGCAGCCCGCACTCTTGGGGACGTGTCGCCGGAAACACTTCGAGCAATTACGGAATACCTGAACAAAGACATCAGTAGGCGCCCAGAAGGAGAGCGGGCGGCGGCGAATTCACAGCCGGAGCCTCCGGAGTCGCTGGAGCAGGAGGGGTAGGTCGCTGCTGGGGCTACTTTTGTTCTTCCAGCAGGTACTTCAGGTGGGCGTCGAGCAGCTCCTTGATCCGGACGGGGTTCGCGGAATACCTAGGCGACCGTCCGTGCCTGCGGCCGGGCTCGACGTCGACCATCACCACGCCAGCTTCCTCTAGCGCGGCGAGGTGCTTGGCTACACTGGGATCGCCTGCGCTGACCACGGCGGCGATATCGCCCCGGGTTGCCGGCCCGTTGGCCGTGAGGAACCGGAGAATCTCATTGCGTGACCTGTTGCCGAACGTCGCGACCGCAGCCTCGACGTCGACCGACCAGGCCTCGTCATGCGGCTGCGTAATTCTCGGCATAGCGCCATTCTTCCCGAAGAATCCGGAAAAAGTAAGAACAGCACTCTTGACGATACTTTAAGTATCTTCGACAATAATTCGTATAGCTTCTGCTGATCGTTGTGGGCCTCCAAATCCACACACCAGGGCCGCACTCGCGCGGCCCTGCGAGGTACTGATCTGTACAGTCAAAGCCGGTGAAGCCATGGAAATTGAATCGAAGGCGTTGCAAACGAAAGGCCAGTCAGCGCCTCCTGTTGGGGTGGATGTTTCGCTGCGGAACTCGCCCCCACCAGGCGGCCTCCTCATCCCCATCGATCGGATTCTGGTTGCGGTTGATGGCGTCCACCGTTACGTCAACTCTCGCTTAGGACGAATTGGACGCTCCTGCGACGTGGATGATGTCATGCAGGAGATTCGCGTTGCTGTCTGGGACGGGGTGGTGAGGGACCGTTACCGGGAGCTTCCAGGGATTCCTTTTGAAGCTTGGGTGCAGGGAGTGAGCAACAAGATCTGTGCTGCCCATATCCGCCGTGAGCTCGCTCATCAAACGCTGCCTCTGCTCGTGGACTTCACGACGACGGAAGGGACCCCGGAGGTTCTTGCGGTCATAGGCTTCTCAGCTATCTCGGGCAGCGCGGAAGGCTGCATCGATCAGGCATGGGCGCACTCCATGTTGGATCTGGTTCACCGAAGCGTCACTGAGGAAACCTGGAAGCTCGCTATTTCCAGCCTTGTCAGCCCACGGCATTACGGCCCGCCGTCTCCTCAGGACCGACGCCGCTGGCACGCGGTCACTGTCGTCCGGCAAACCGCCAAGACACTCAACGCGGCGCTGAACTGCCACCCGGAGGCAGGGATAGGGCTGGACGGCCTGTGCCGATTGGCTGCCAACTGCCTTCCCACCAATGTGCTTCGGCGAGTTGCCATGTCGATAGTCCGCCCGGGCTTACGTGGGCCGGAGAGATCCGCCCAGATGGCTGCCTTGGCGAGTGAGCTACGCGTTTCGGAAAGGTACATAGCCGTGAACATTGGCTTCGCCCGTCAGCTGTACCGGGCCGCTTGGCGCGTGATCCAACATGAAGCGCATGTGGCGGCTGTGTAGAGCAGCCGTTTACGAACAGAGGCAGGACGATGAATCTGATACGGGGGTTTGGCCACCAGCGGTTTTTGGCGGCAGGGCTCGTTGCCCTGTTGATAGTCAGCGTGATTTTCCTTCTCTGGCCGGCCGCCGATTCTGGCGGGGATGTAGCACCGCCGCCGTCTGCAGCCGCAGGGGTGCCCACCCCCGAGCCCTCGTATACCTCGTCAGGTCAAAGCCGCCCCTCAGCTGCCTCTACCGAAGTCAAGGTACAGGTTCAGCCTACTAATGGCTCACTGCCTCGCACTCAGGATTACAGGGCGCTTGCTTCGGCGGCAGCCCAGGACATTTATACATGGGACAGCCGTTCTTCGTCGTATTCCGCCATCTATGCTCGTGTGCGGTCCTGGTGGGAGCTTCTTCCAGATGGGTCAAACCCTTTGTCAGCGCTGGTTCGGGAGTTTGAAGGTACTGGGGTGACAGCTAGCAGCTTCACCGTGCTTGCGGAACAGTCTGCAAGGCGAAGCGGCACTGCTCAAACCCTTCGATGCGACCTTGAGCTGGCAAAAGTGCAGGAATATCCAGCACCTTGGGATGGCCTCCATGTTTGCACTGTGACAGTTCAGGTCGTGGACGAGGCGAACAACAGCCGAAGCGCGTATGCGGCGCCAGTCACCGTCATGGTCAACTGTCCGCCAGCGGTTACTGCTCCAGCTGGGCGCTGCGCGGTGGTCGGCTTCTATGCGACTACCGGGCGGATCGTTTACTGATGACAGCCCTAGCAGCCGCCGTTGTTATCGCCCGACGGCGGGTATTGCTGAGGGGTATTTGCGCCGCCGGCATCGCCGTCCTACTCGCCGGGCTCATGACCTTCCTGGGAGGGGTGGGCGTACTAGCCGGCATTGGGGGCCAGCGCACTCTTGCCTGTGCGCCATCTGGCCGTCACACAGACGTCAATGGCACTGGCGCCGGCCTGGAGATCCGCGCTGCCGGTCAGTTGCTTTACGTTCTAACGCCTCGGCAAGAGAGCGTCGCAAGGACGTACATCGCTGTGGGCAAGCAGCTTGCTTTACCTCGTTCTGGACGCATCATCGCGATCATGACGGCGCTGCAGGAGTCGAGCCTCCGCGTGCTTGCCAATCCAGCGGTGCCGGATTCGCTGAATTACCCCAATGACGGCCTCGGGCGGGACCACGACTCTGTTGGCTCAGCCCAACAGCGTCCGGCGGCAGGCTGGGGCACAGTGGCCGAGCTGATGGATGCCTCGTACAATGCGCGGGCGTTCTACGGTGGGCCGACGGGACCTAACCGTGGGAGTCCCCGTGGGCTGCTAGACATACGTGGCTGGGAAGCGATGGACAAAGGAATGGCGGCGCAGGCTGTCCAGGTCTCCGCCTTTCCCGAGCTGTACGCGCGCTGGGAACTGGCGGCGACAGCAATTGTTGCGGCCCTTGAAACGGGCACCGATCCAGCCAATTGTGAGAGTTCTCCGTCTCCGGCCCACTCTGTCGGATCAGCGCGCAACCTGAGCCAGCTCCGCCAGGACATCCTGAGGTTTACTCAAGAAGGCCTCGGCGGACAGTATGTCTGGGGCGGTACGGCCTTCAAAGCCTGGGACTGCTCCGGATACGTGCAGTGGATCTACGGACAGGCAGGAATCCAGCTGCCGCGGGTCGAGCAGTGGCGCGTTGGTGTTCGAACAGACGACCCACAGCCAGGAGATTTGGTGGTGCAGAATCCTCAAGGACCGGACAACTGGGGTCATGTCGGCATATATGCCGGCGACGGAATGATGTGGAGTGCGCTGAACCCGGCGGTAGGGACACGGCTCCATCCTGTCAGTTGGAATCCCGGCGCAGCCTATTTCGACCTGTTGGCGCGTTAAGGCGCACATCGGGTTCGATGATCAGAAGCGGCGTCCGGGCCTGGGGGAGCGTTCAGCTACGTAACCATTCTTGACGCGAGGATTGTCCCTTCGGGCACGGGCCTTACCGTGGACAGCGTGGAGACAAGCCCTGGGAAGGGGATTATCTACTTATACGTTCCGGCTCGGCTTTCCGAGATGCAGCCCTACTTCGTACATGGCGTTGTGGCGAAGGGAAAGTCGAGGGTGACTTTTTCAGCATCGTGCAAAGGAGGGGCGAAGGATCTATCGCCGTTACAGCGAGCCAGATTCATGGCTACCTCGTGGCAGGCAAGGCGTTCCTGAAAGGTAAGTAACTGGTTGCTGGCGACGGGGATAGACGCGGGTAACCTGCCCGCCGGGCTTCGTGCGCTTCCGTGCGGATCATCATCAGCCGCCATCCGCCCATTTTGGCGTCAAGGGAAGATCTGAAGACGGGTGACAAACCCGCGTCATAATGTCCCTTATGGCGTGGGACAGTGGAGCGCTCTTCACCATGGCCACTGGAAAGCGCTGGCAGCGCTCGAACGCAGCACGCACCGTGCAGTGGCTGGCGCGCCGGGCCGGCATCGACGGACAGATCAGCCCGCACAGCCTGCGGCGCACGTTCGCCACGATTGCCCTGGACTCCGGGACGCCGCTGCACGCGCTGCAGGACAGCATGGGGCATGCAGATCCGAGGACCACCAGGCGGTATGACCGGGCCCGGAACAACCTGCAGAAATCAGCCGGCTACGACTTCGCCAGGGCCCTGGCGTAGGGGCCGTTTTTGACCGGCCCTTTCGAGGCGCGGCAGTCTTCTGGTCTGGTGCCGCTATCGTGGCCCGTATGGGGAATCAAAAAGAACGGAACGACCCGCCGGCTACGGACGTGGAGGCCGTGACCCTCGATATGCTGGCCTTTTCCATGTTGCTGAGGCTTGTTCGCCAGCCCGATTTGGCTCAGAGGTACGAGTCGCTCGCTCTGGACCTGAGGACTGACGGCTCGGTCCACGCGGTCCAGGCTGCCCGGCAGTGGGTGTTTCCTACCCTCCAATCAGGTCCGGGCCGTCTCGACGATCTATATGTCCAGAAGCGGGACGGTTCAGTCGACCTTTTCCTCAGCGCTTGGTATGACGTCCTCCGCAACAGACTGTGGGATTTTGCGAGAGGCACGTAGGTTGCAAGAAATTCCGGTCGTCGTCGCAGGGCAAGCCACTCGGGGCGTGGTTCGACATGCACATACTGTCGTTTTTGTGCCCCTATATATAGGGTATGAAAAGTGGCGGAGAAGGGCCGGCTACAAACTGCCGCCGGTACCGTCACTGGGGGCAGCGTTGTGGCTGGTTGCGTCCCAGTTGTAGACCCTGCCGCGCTGGGACTGGAACTCTCCCCGGTGGGCCGGGATTCTTTCCCTGGCCACTGGCCGGAAGATTCTCCAGACGACGCGAATGGCAATGGCCACCGGTACGGCAAAGATGACCGCCGCAGCAATGAAAGTCTCCAAGGAATATCCCCCCTATTGCCCCGATAGTAGCAACTTTGGACTAGGCCCAGCGGGCATCCAGTAGCATTGCCGCAAGTGGCCGGTGAGGGAAGGGAGTTGTTCATGCACTACGTCGTCCTGAGCGCCCGCAGAGCCGACTGGGACCGACGCGGACGCAGGCTGTGAAGTGCTGCGCGGCAGGGGGACATGCAGAAAAACGGGATCACGGAATCGTAGTGCCGATCATCCCGGGACAGCCGCTACCTGCGGTGGGCGCTGAGCCACTCCAGGGCTTCCTGTTCGTCGGAGAAATACCGGCTGGGGCACGCCGGATGGGGAAGCCCGTGCATCCCGTGCGCTATGACCCGGTCCACAGGGGTGCTGCCCAGGATCGCAAAGGCCGTGACCGTGGTCGATCTGCTGAGGACCTCGACGGCGTCGCGGCTCACTGACTGCACACCCGTGATCTGCAGCAGTACCGCGGCGCCAGCACCGGCCGTTAGCGTAAGGAACCGCTCCCGGACCAGGGCTCCGTCGGCTGCAGTGATCCGGCCTCCTGGACTCAGCGTGATGCGGAGGACCCGGTCCCCGATGACGTGGATCGTGACTTTTTCTGGAGCTGGATCTGGATCTGGATTGAGAGGCGCTTGATCGCCTTTGGCAGCCCCGTCGGAAAAAGTCGTTGCCGCTGCAAGAGTGAGTTGTTCGGCCTTGACCTGGGCCATTGTTGTCATCAAATTCCCCCAAGTGATGTAACTGCGGCCTCGTCGCGGCAGTTGCGCCCGGGATCTGTCAGAGGCCCGGCAGACGCCAGCGTACCCGTCAGCAGACTCAAGGTCCATGTAAATCCGAGCAATGAACACAGCCTCAGTCCGCTCGCGATCTTTTGACCGCGGGGGCGCTGGATGGCCGTTGGGGTTCACTTGACAGCGATCCGGAGGAAGCGCATCCCGGTGGATTGCCCGCGTGGCTGGAGCACCGGCTCCTGGATCATCTCGGCCCCATCACCGCCTCATTGAATGCCGTCTTCCGCTGGAAGCTGCCCGGGCCGTGTTGCTCATAACGACACTGTCAAGGAAGACCGCAGCCCCGGCTTTATCCCAGCTGATCACAATGGGCCGCTTCCGTGAAGTATCCACTGTGTAGGCTTTCGCCATGAGGGCCCTGAAGCACCCGGGGAAACCGGCTGGAAGCCGCCGGCAGTCTGTGCTGCTGCATGCCGGTGCGTGTCTTCTGGCGTGCTGTCTTTTGGCTGGGTGTGCCCCTACCATCACAGGGACAGTCACTGGCCGTAACAGCACCTCGAGCGCCACCAGCACACCGCACACCGACAGCGACCCCGGGGACAGGAAACTGAACCTGCTGGCCACCGACCCGGCCCTGGTCAACCTGCCGGCGGGTCTGGTCAGAACCTCCGTACAGCGAACTCCCGCCCATTACGAAACCCGTGGGTTCGGTTCAGGCGGCTCCTTCGGCGCCGGGGTGACTGTGACTTTCACCAGCACCGCCAGCCCGGCCGACGTTTACAAAGCGATCGCGGAGAACGCTGCCTGCAACGGCTGGGTAGCCAAAGGGTCCAATTCGGCCGGCCTGACTAACAGGTGGCTGAAAACCTACCCGGACGGCACGTTGGCCACCCTCTTCCTCGGCAGTGAGGATCCGAACGCAGTGTCACCAACGCACACCTATTCGCTAAACGGTGGAATCTGAGATGGGACCTGACTGCAGGCTGAAGACGAACAGGCACAGCGCTCAGTGGGGGGACACCAGACCGCTATGGAACAGGTAAGCAGGCCATTGCGGCGGCGATCTGCAGGAATGTGGGTCCTTCGGATCGCCGTCCTGACCATCGACACTTTGTCGTTGCTCTTCGTCCTCATCATCCGTTTTGCACCGACAACTTCAGGCCACGACGACGGTGAGGGGTGGTACTGGGCCGGGCTGCTGCTCGTGTATGCGCTGTTCCTGGTCCTCGGGCTGGCGTTGCTGCTCAATGTCGTCTTCCTGGTTGCCCTGGCGTTCATGCGCCGACGATACGACAACAACTACAACCGGGTCTCCCGCGCTTGCCTGTTGCTGTTGCCCGCGGCCACGGCCTTGGTGATCGTGCTGAACGGATAGCCTCCGGCGAGCTTCAGGACGAGGACGGGACCGGGGGACCAGGAGTAGTCAGTCCGGCACGTAGTGGGGCCTGACGTTGAGCCCGACGCGCTGGGGTTCCCCTGGTCCGGGGCTCGTGACAGTGAGCCAGTAGTCGAACTCGCCGTCCGTGCCGGTGGAAATGCAGATCGTGTCGGTGCCGATGACTTTCGCCTGCCGTTTGCATGGATGGTTGGTTGCCATGGTGAAGCCGAGCCCCGACGTCAGCGCCGCAACGTCGTTATCGGTGAGTTCGCTGCCCGTGTCCCAGCGGCGGGAGAGACTGGGGCAGGGGTTCGTGCTGATGCACAGGAACCGCTCGGGGCGGACTATTTCCGTGGTCAGCTTCCAGTCGGCCGGGATGGCGAACCGCCCGGCACCCGAAAGCATTCGATCCGTCACCTTGTCCTCGGCGGACTGTACTGCAAAGAACGCCGTGACTGCCAGCAGCAGGATCACAGCCAGGACCCCCCAGATTCTGCGCCTCACTGGACCCCCCAATCAGTTCCTGTTCCGGCCAGCGTAACCCTGTCTGTCCCGCCGCAGCGTGAGGAAGGGTTTCCCGTCAGCCGACAGCTGACCATATAGCCTGTGATCTGTACCGACACTTCTTTGGGGGACCCTTGAAACGCATCCTGACGGCATCCCTGCCCGCACTTCTTGTCACGGCTCTGTTGAGCGGGTGCGGAGGAGCGCCGGCGGCTGCTCCCAGCAGCACCAGTTCACCCTCGGTTTCGGCACCGTCGCCGAGCCAGACACCCAGCGCCACACCCACGGCCATGGCCACGGCGACCCCGACGCCCACGCCTGCAGGTCTGAAGTATTCACTCTCCTGCTCGGTGAATACCGCATCCCGGACCACGGTCACCGACTACAGGGCCGCCTGGGCGACCCCGTTCGATCTCTGCACCGTCAACAGCGCGACGGGCACTCAGACTGCAGCCGAGAAGGCCGCAGGTGTTGCCTCGGGCGGAACCTCGCCGGACACGGCCAAGTACCTTTACGCGCTGTGCGCCACCACCGCCGGACACTATTTCGAGGGCTCCGTCAGTGCCGGGCAGGCCAAGGAAATTGCGGCTGCACTGATTCTCTGTCCGGATCACCCGAAGCGGGCCGTTTTGGAGGCGAACGCCGGCGCCGGTGCCGCCCTGGACGCCGACCGCGCCAGCGGCAAACTCGTCTACACGGGCAAGTATCTGGTCGGCAAGGACGTCGTGCCCGGCACCTGGCAGTCCCAGGGTGACAAGGTGGAGAACTGCTACTGGGAGATCTCCGACGCTCAGGGCAACATCATGGCCAATAATTTCATCAACGTCGCCCCGCAGTTCACCATCGTCATCCCCGCCAGTGCCGCTGGATTTACGGTCAATGGCTGCGGGTTCCGCTGGATCTCCGGTTAGCCGGCACCACCGGGATCAGCGTCAGAGTTTATAGAACGACGGGGGAGACATGAAGAAGAACGGCCTGGAGTTCAACACCAGGCGCATGCCGGAGAAGTGGCGGCCACACTTCAAGATTTACCGATCCAAGATCAGCATCTATTTGGATACGGCCGATTTCGGCGTTCCACTTATGGTGGACGCCTCGGAGATGATGGGGTTCCTGCCTGCAGGGATAGAGGATCCATCATTCGTCAAGGAAATTGGACCGGTGCGACCTGGTGGAGAAGCCGTCTGGATCGAAGCGGAAGTCTTTGGCGGCTTGCCGTCCCGTCCGGACGTCCAACGCATCGGGGCGATGGTGCACCGCAGTAAAACGAGGACCAGTTTCATGGTCGCGCCGTTCACGGGGGCAGATAACGAATTCTGGATGGAGATCTACCTGCGGGACACCGACGGACTCTCAACGAGGCTGAAGCAGGACGTACGGTTCCGGCTTGACGGCCCCGGGTTCCTCACCGGCTGGGAATTCATGGAATACCGAAGCGTCCTTCGTCCGGGAAAACAACTTGGGGAGACCCAGAGCATGTTCACCACTGGAGACTTCGAGGTGCAGGCCAGCGGGCCGGATCTTGAAGAGGGTCATGTTGCGGCTCTGGAGGCAATGAACCGGGTCTTCTTCGCCCTGGCGTTGATGAATTGTCGCAACGTCAGCCTGCGGGAACGGGGTTCAGGCCGGTCCACAGGAGCCGGGCCCACTGGTGACGCCTTCCACGAGGTGGTTATTGATGGCAACGCCCGGGGATCAACCAGGACCGGCAGTGCATCTGCGGGCGATGCCGCCGGGCGACGTCATCTGGCGCGGGGTCACTTCAAGACCTTCACCGAGGATGCGCCGCTGCTGGGCAAGCATGTGGGGACGTACTGGTGGGGCTGGCAGGTACGTGGCCAGGAGGGCAACGGCGTGATCGAGAAGACGTACTCGCTGAGGGCCAGCCGCCGCTGACCCGTAGGCCCGATGCTGCCGTGAATCTGCGCTCGGTGCGAACGCTCGGCAGTCGCTAGATACTCTGGAACAATCGTGGCCATGGAAAATGAGTGGTTTCGGTCTCCGGCCTGGGGTGAAGCGGATCGCGCGCTTTTTGAAGCCCGCCTCGCGCGGTCCCGTGGCTACAACCGCGCCCAGTACCTGCGTATCAAGGGACTGGCGCTGAGCGACGCCGGCGAGATTGCCGGGGCCAGGGACCTGTGGTTGCGCGTCCTCGCGGACGACGGAGAGTTCTCCAAAATGGAGGGCTTCACAGCATTGGAGCATCTCGGAGACTCATACGTTGAAGACAAGCCACTGCTTGCAGAAACCTATTACCGCCGATTGCTCGCTGACAATCCCACCCTGAAGAGTACAACCGCGACTCAGCACATCAAGCTTGCCGAACTCCTCATTCGGCGGGGTGAAGCGCAGGACCTGGAAGAAGCCGCGGAGTTGCTGACCCAATGGCCCGACGTGGCCCGCCTTCCATTCCCCAGCGCCCATTTTAGGTGGAACCTCGCAGTGATCGACCTTGCAGAAGCAACCGGAGACCGGGAAACGGCGGTAGAAGCAGCCCGCCGGGCGCTCGACCTCGCCTATCGAGGCCCGGTGTTCCCCCGGCACAAAACAGTTGGCGTGGTTCACGCGGAACACCGGGACCTTGAGCGACTGAAGCGCGTAGCGAAGTAAATTCGTGTTGCCTGCGCCCGCACGCTGATCGGCTTAGGGCGGGCCGGAACGGAGTACGAAAAATGGCCGAAGCGAGGTCAGCCGCCACGGCAAGACCCTACTTTGAAACACCTCCGTGCCAGGAACAAGCACCACTCTTGCCTCCTGACTTGGACACGCTGCCGTCACTGCACATGGTGGAATATCCGTAACCGGATGACCCACCGGAGGTGTAGCCGCCAGAGCCCGATGAACTGGAACCCGGGTTCGATCCGCTGTAAAGGGTGCTGCCACCAGAGCTGGGAGAGGCAAGGCCCACAGCCGTTAGACGGCGCTGGTATTCCGGGGCGAGCTGGGCCAGGAAATCGATCATGGCGTCCATGTCCGCCTTGCTGTGAACGTAATCGGCCGGGTAACAGGAACCGGCGAAGACCAGCCACATGGATCGGGCGAGGGCGTCCTTGCCGGACTCCGAGAGACGGCTCAGGTCGCCGATGGTGAAATACCCGCTTCCCCGCTGCTGCATGTCTTTGCAGACGCTGTCCCTGAGATGGTCGTAGTCGATTCGGGTTAGGGGTACGCCGGCGGCCCGGTACTTGGCACTCACGGTCTCGAACATCAGGTCGTCCAGGATGCTGGAACTGGTCACCTTCGCCGACTGGGGCACTGCAGTTCGGGAGGGTGCTGCGGCAGGTGACTGGGGGGCTGCATATACCGGCACTTGAGGAGCTTGCGAGGAAGCGCTATTGCTGGTGGCATACGTGCTGCCTGCACCTTGCGGGGCGCTGCATCCGGCAAGAAGAAACGCAGCTGCACAAGCGATAGCCACGCTTCGTCTCACGCGATCCCCCAAGTTGAAAGTCTGTAGGCAGATCTTACAGGCGGCCACCCTGGCCCGCCAGCGGCTGGCTGAGCCGCCTCCACAGAACTCGAATGCTTGTTCACATGTGGAGAAGCCTGTGGAGAACGTATGTTCGATAAGCCCCGGGAGCCGTCCTAAAATTGAGGGGTGATCAAGGCGGGCAGCCCCGAGGACATGGACCGGATGATCGCACGGTCGGACGCCGACAAGAGCCACCCCATCGACGACACCTCACCGATACGGGACTTCCCCAAGTTCAATTGTTTCCTGGTCCAGGTGGGCAGCATCTACGGCAAGGCCGTCGCCTGGTCAGACAGTTACGGCCTGATCGAATGGTTGGATGCCTCCAGCAAGTACCGCATTGGCTGGGCGCATTCGACCAGCATCAAGCGGGTGCCGGCTGAGGAGTGGAAGGGTGGCAAGGGGCTCTAGCCGCGCGGCATTCCTGATGGCATTCGACTTTTCAGGGGGCGGCCGGCTCGATCAGCTCGGGTCCGTTGTTCCGGACGCTGTTGACCCTGGTACTGACCACGCGGGGGACCAGAACCGGCTCCGGAAGGGAGTCCAGCACATGCTGGATGTCGGCCTTATCGGTGAGGTCCGGGTCCAGCCATTCGGCAAACCGGTCCCTCGGAATGATGACCGGGCTTCGGTCGTGCATATGGCCCAACGCGTCCTGCGCGGTCTGCGTCAAGACCGTGCAGCTGAGCAGCCAGCGTTCGGGATCATCCTCCGGCAGGGAAGGGTCAGCCCACCATTCGTACAGGCCGGCGAAGCCCAGCAGCGGTTCCTTCTCCGAGTACAGGTAGTTCGGAATCTTCTTGCCCTCGTCGGTCTTCTGCCATTCGTAGTAGCCGTCGGCTGGCAAAATTGCCCTGCGCTTCACCGCGGCCTTCCGGAACGAGGGCTTCTCCAGGATCGACTCGCTTCGCGCGTTGATCATCTTGGAGCCGATCTTGATGTCTTTGGCCCACGACGGCACCAGGCCCCACTTGGCGATGAGCAGGTGCCGGTCGATGCTGCCCTCATCCAGCCGCTCAGCCACAATGGGCACCGCCTGGGTGGGGGCAACATTCCAGCTCGGCGGTGGCGGACTGCCCTCCACCTCTTTGGCCTCAAAATGGCTGAGAAGATCCCCGGTGGCCTTGGACATCACGTATCTGCCGCACATGGGGCCATTCTGCCCCACGACCGGGGAATTCTTCAGGCATTGTCTACGTTAGAGTCGCCGTCACACCAATCAACAGAAAAGAGATGCACCTTCGTGGCAACCGATTACGACGAACTGCGCACCGACGTCAAGGAATCCCAGGAGAACTCCCTGGAGGCCCTGAAGACAGCCAAAGCCCCCGACGCGAAGTCTGTGGTCCTGGAGCTCGACGAGGCTGACACTACTGATGGCCTGACCCCCGGCGGCGAGTTCATTGCCGAAGAGCTCATCGTCCAGGTCATTCCTCAGGCCGAGGACGAGTTCACCTGTTACTCCTGCTTCCTGGTCCGCCACCGTTCGCAGAAGGCCCGTGAGAAGGACGGCCATGCCTACTGCGTCGAATGTGAGGGCTGAGAGGTTCTGGCCGGCTGTCCCGGAGCACATCTGGGACAGCATCCGCGAGGCATTCACCCTGCCCACAGCCGCGGAGCTGGAGACTCACTTTCAGGCCCTGGGTGATGCCAGCGCCATGCAGCGGGCCGTCCGGGTTTTCATCGGCGAGGGAACCTTTTGTCCCGGCTTCCAGCTCAAGGACGGTCTGTTTCATGAGCCGGTGCTGGATCTCTTCCGGCACGCCATGGCCTTGAAGATCCCGCATAATGTCTTCGCTGCCTGGATGGTCAGCCCACTGTCGGGCCTGGTCGACCAGTCTGGTTCCGGTTTCCGGCCGGTGGACCAGCTGGGCAACACAGGGCAGCTTCAGGACGCGCTGCTGGCGTTTGCTGACAGGTATCGTCCAATCGAAAAGCGCAGCTGAGCCTACCCAGCCTTAGTTTCAGCGCTTGCGGCCCATGATCTGATTGATGGCCTCTGCCTTGCGTTGCGCGTCCCGTTCCGGGTCGATACGCGGCGCGCTTGCACTGCCACCCAGTATCCGGCTGTAACTGGTGCGGCCCTGGTACTGCCTGAGTGCGTCCGTCCGCCGCTCCATCGGCGTTGGCGGCCTGGACGTCAATGGCCGCCCGGCCCTGGCTTCCCGGTGGTCCTTGAGCTGTGTGACCCGGGTCGATTCCGGCTTGTCCCCAATGAACTCAGCCATCCCTGGCGGCGGCACCAGGGATCCTGCGTCCGACAGGCTCCATTCGGATATGGGAGCGGAGGCGTAGTGCGTGGGAGGCACGAGGTACCGCTCAGCCGTAGGGTGGCGGTAGTTGCCTGAGTACATGGCCACGAGGACACCGAGGGTCTCATACTCCATGTCCAGGACGACGCTGGTCAGCGGCAGATCGAGGACCAGATCAGGAACGTCCGGAGACCACAGCCAGACGTCACGGATACCCTCCTGCTGATAGCCGCCGTGGCGGCGATTCCACTCTTTGGTGTCCATTGGCTTGCGCTGGACCTCGAATGCCAAATGCCGGCCGGAGGTTGCTGTTGCCCTCACGTCGCTCCGCAACTGGACCTTGGGGATCCAGATCTCGTCTTCGACGGACCAGGGAAGGATATGGTGTTGCTCTCTGGCCCAGTCCATGATGATGCGCTTGCCGTGCAGGTGCTCAGCGGTCTCGCCATGGCGTCGCTGGCCCTCGGGGGCCTCGCCGGTCTTGTGGCGGAAATGCTTGCATCGCGTTTTGGCGTCAACGAGCGTGACCGGGACTTCACGGCCCTCTTCCTTACAGTCGATGCAGACGATCTCCTGGGAGCCCTTGTACCCGTAGCGGTCGTAGTAGGAATTGTTTCCGCGCTGCATGGCCGCCGCTGTGACAATCTGCCCGTCAGCGTTGTTGTAGGCGACGAGGGGCTCTGAGGGTTCCCACGGCCGGGGAGAGAGCCGACGTATCTCGATCATGGGCACAGTATGCGCTAAAGGGCAGACAGTTGCTGCCATGTAGCTGTTGGAATCGCTTGAGCTCATTCATGCAACGTCATTCCATTTTCCTCACCGGACTCCCGTTAGGGACGCTCACCGGGAGAAGGGCCTCGGACAACACTGCAAATCCTCACCGCCAACTGAAAAGTAAATCCGATAGTTCAGAAAAGCCCCAATGTTTTTAGTACTGCCGGTACCCGGTGGCCATATCGCTAAGAGTTTTCGCAGTGCGCAGGCATGCACCCTCACCGCATCCGAGGTCTACTCTGCGAAACCCTGTGTTGAGAATCTGGTTTGTAGCCCCCTGCCGTCCCGTACCAACGACCTTCTCAGAACTCGTGCCTGCTCCGCCTGGGTGACGCGAAACCCTTGGCCGTTGTTTCCCTCTCTGGGATCATGAACCCAACGGAGCGAGAGGAGCAATCCGATGTCTGCTGCGGATGAGGAACCCCGAGCGTCCAGGGAAGAAGCCATCCGACGCATACGGAGGGGAATCCTGGCCGCCCAATTCCGGATTACCATGGACGAGCTCCAGGGCCGACAGGCGCCGGAGGCGGTCGTGTGCCTGGCGCAGCTGACACTGCCGCGATTGCCGTCACCGTTCAAGACTTTGAGAACGCCGGATGGGAAGCTGCGGACTGATCCGGCGTCACGGAGAGAACTGGCCATACATGTTCGCCGCAATCTTCTCGCCGCGCAGTTGAGGGTGGCCTTGGACAAGGAACGGGGCCGGGTGACCCCCGAAGCCCTGACCAGGCTGTCCCAGCTGGAGCTTCCACCTCTGAACTGAGGGACCTTGGTGCCGCCGCCAGTACTGTCGCAGCGTCTCATGCGAGTGCATTGGCAACTCGTCGCGACCGCGATGCCTCGAAAAATGCACCAAAAATGCACCACGGAACTCCTACGAAAGCAGAAAACCCCTGGTTTTCCGGGGGTTTTCCTTGGCGGTGACGGTGGGATTTGAACCCATGGTGGCTCGGAACATTAGTACAACTGGTATCCGCGAAAGTAGACATCTATTCCATGAGACTCGTCTTGAAGTATCAGACGGACGGAAAGTTTAGTCATTGATCTGCGCCCTGTGGTCCTGGGCTGGCATCGATCATCCCAGGAACAAGATGAAGGACTTAGTGGACCGCTCAATGCGGCCAGCCCCATGTCCTGACCTACTCACTAACCCACCACATCCTGAATCTTGTCTGGAGTCATTGCCCGCATGGTGCTCCTGCCAATTGTAAGAAGGTGATCGCTGGCGTGGTCATGTCGCTTTTTCCCACAACTTCCATAAACCCGTGAGCTCTTCTGCTCACTCCATGGAACAAGACGGACGGAACACTCATGTACTTTGCAGCGGTGGACCCGGGGATCACCCCGAATGCGAGCTTTCCTTTCCTGGAATCGCTCAAACAGATTGGCGGCGGCATCCTCGTCGGCGCCTTCATCATCATCGCCATCGTGGCAATCATCGGGGCCGCCATGCTGCTGGCCGGCAAGCTGAGCCAATCCTCACGTTTGGCCTCCAGCGGGGGAGTTATCCTCCTTTGGACCGGGCCCGTGGCTGCCATCCTCGGCGGCATCAACGGCTACATCCTCTGGTCGCAGACGGCGTTCCCGCTCGGGTTCTGACCCATGCCTGTCGAGTGCGACCTCAACGGGTGGTGGCCGCCGGGCTGCGGACTGGTTTCACAGGCGAACGATAACGCCCTCGGCGCCGTCACGTCACTCTTCGCGAACATCCTACAAAACATGGCCTCATGGTTATGGGCCTTCATCACTGGCGCTTTCACTATCTCTAACGTGGACGACTCACAGTGGCTCTCCATCGAAGGGCTGACGAACTGGTGGTCGATTGTCATGATGACGCCGCTTGTTGTTGTGATGATCCTGCAAGTCCTGTCGGGACTGATGAGTCAGCAACCGAGACGCATCGGCCGGGCGATGGTCGGGGGAGCGGCCGCAATTCCCTTGGTTGGCGCGGCCGTCTACATAGTCCGTCAACTGACCCGCGCCAGCGATCAAGCTTCCGCAGCTCTGCTCGAATCGATAGGTTCTGACCCCTACCTGGTGTTCATGAGGCTCTTTGGATTTGAGCGGGCGCCCGAAGGAGCAGGGAGGGAGTGGAACTTGGTTTCTTTGGCGCCCGGGACAACCGGTGGTCCCGTAGGTGCAGTCGTGGTGACTTTGATGGCCGTTGTTGTCGTTTGGATCCTGGCCTTCATTCTGATGTGCTCGATGATCTTTCGCTCCTTCGCCCTCGTTGTGTTGGCCGCAGTCGCTCCGGTCGCCCTCATGTTGTTGCCTTGGGACAAGACCAAGTCCTGGGCGCGACGGTGGTGTGAAGTGGTTACTGCTTTGGTGATCGCCAAACCCTTGGCCGGAACCGTGTTGGCCGTCGCCGTGAAGCTTTTCGCGGAATCCAAATCATTCGCAGGGCTGGCAGCGGGAACTGTAGGCATGGTACTTGCCTGTGGCGCACCCTTGATGGCCATGCGCCTGGTGAGCTTCGCTGGAGGGGAACTGGCAGCAGCGGCTCAAACTGCTGGAGGGGGTCACATCCTCTCCCGCAGCAGCAGCGTTGCAGCGCGACAGATCAGCAGGCAGTTCGGCGGAAGGCTCACACTCGCGAGCATGGTGAGTCGCTCGGCCATGACCCGGCCGATCAGTTCCAGCCGCAACGTCATCCCGACGCAAGCGTTGGCGCCTACCGATTCCCGAGCAGGCAAAGGCGCCGGCGAAGGTCCGCTGGCCCTAAACCCGGGAACCTCTACGACGGACCACGCGCTGCACGAACCGGAGCCGCCTGGCTTCGTACCCCCGGCCCCGCAGAGACACACAGGCGCAGCCCCAGCACCTGCTCGGAAAGCGCCATCGGGAGAAGCCGAATCGCGAGTGAATCCAACCGCGAGCGCGCCGGGCCCATCACGGGTCCGGCCGAAACCGCACCCACCAAAAATCGATCCTCCGAATGGAGGCAATCCGCATGTCTGAAGACGCACGCGCCCTCGAGGCCGTCAAATTCCCAAGGTACGAGCGCCGGGGGTTCTTCCTCGGGCTCAAGTGGTACCAGCTGCTGATCGTGGCCGGGGGAGGCGCAGTCGCCATCGTTGCATCTGCGACCAGCGGCCCAGCTGGCCTGTTCACCTCCGGCCCCATATGGCTTGGGCTCATGCTGCTCGGGCTCCTCCAGTACTCCCGCATCCCTTATCCAGTCTGGGCAAAACAGATCGCCCTTTACTTCTACCGCGCAGCGGCGGGACAGACGCGTTTCCTCGTTAGGCCGGCAGCGCCCCAACTGGCCGGACGGCTCGCCCTCCCCGGCGGCCTCGGCAACCTGGAAATCCGGACAACGGCCAGAGGTGAATGCTTCATCGTTGACCGGCAGGGGAGAGAAGCGGTCGCCGTCCTGCGTTGCAGTACCCGGTCCTTTGCCCTCCTCGACTCGGACGACAAGGCGTGGTCTATCCAAGCATGGTCGCGTGTGCAGGCCGGTATGGCACAACGGCCCGGAGTGGCCAGGGTCGCCGTTCAGGACTACACCGTGCCGTACCCGTCATCCGCGCTCTGGGACTTCTACCGCAACAACGCGCAACAGTCTCCAAGCGCGAAGCCGACTTGGGGACAACGCGCCTATGAGGACTTGCTGGGCGCGGCCGGGTCGACCATGAGCCATGAACTTCTGGTCGCGATTGTCCTGGACACGAGCAAGTCCCGACGCCGGATCAAGGAGTCGGGCGGTGGGTTGACCGGCCTGGAACGCGTCCTCCGCCTGGAAGTTGAGGCGATGAAGACGTCGCTTGCCACTCACAACGTGAACGTGGAGGAGTGGGTCGGTGAACCAAGATTGCTTGGCGTCATTCGTGGTGCCTTCGACCCCGCTGCTGTGCCCTCAGCCAAAACCGCACTGGCGGCAGCCCCGCCGTCAAACATTCCAGCACATACGGAGACAGACCACGTCCACTGCCACGGCCCCATGGCCGTCGAAGAACACTGGACCTATCTGCGCACCGACAGCGGGTTCCACCAGACCTTCTGGGTCGCCGAATGGCCACGGCAGAAAGTCTTCCCGGGCTTCCTGCATCCCCTGATCTACGTCGGCGAGTTCCGCCACACCTTCACGGAAGTCATCCGGGCCGTGCCCACGGCCGAGGCGCTGCGCGATATCCGCTCTGCGCAAGAGGCGCATGAGACTCGCCGCCGCATAAACGCCCGTTTTGACAGGCCACTCACCCGCGAGCAAAAGGCCGAGGAGGAAGAAGTGATCCAGCGGGAGGAAGAGATCGTCGCCGGCCACGGTGACGTGCGGCCGGCCGCCTACATCACCGTCACCGCGACCTCAATGGAGGACCTCGCCCGGCACCGCCAGGAACTGGAGTCCGCTGCCGCAGGGGCCTTCGTCGAGCTGCGCCTTCTCTACGGTCAGCAATGGGCGGCGTTCGTCGCCGGCGGACTGCCGTTCGGAAGGGGCTTGCGGTGAAACGGGCAACGACGAGCTTCGAGTACCTTCCGTCCGGGCAGACGCGGAGGGAAGAGAAAGCACGACGGCGGCCCTCGCCATCCGCGGCCACCGGGACCAACGCGGCGCTCGCCGACAAACGCCTCGATCTTGGCGACCTGCACATCGGCGGCGACTGGGGCAGCAAGGCGCCGAACTCCCTGCGCGGGCCACACCGGCTCCGTCCTGCACCGCACCGCGCCTCCACCATGACCTTCGCCGCTGCCTATCCCTTCCTCACCGAGTCCGGCCTTGGCCACGAAGGAACTTACATCGGCACCGACGTCTTCGGATCCGGCGCCTTCTCCTACGACCCTTGGATCCTCTACGACAAGGGCATCATCAGCGGCCCGTCCATTGTCGTTATCGGAACTGTTGGCACCGGCAAATCCATGTGCGGCAAGTCGTTGGTGACACGGTCGATCACCCTGGGGCGAAAGGCGGCCGTTGCTTCCGACCCCAAAGGTGAGTGGGTCTCTGTAGCCAAGGCTGTGGGAGGAAAGGTCATCTCCGTTGGCCCCGGCCGTCCCGCACGCGTCAATCCGCTCGACGCCGGTCCGCGCCCCAGCGCCCTCACTGAGGCGCAGTGGCAAGCAGTAGTGAGGCAACGCCGTCGCTATCTCCTCGTGGCGCTGGTCTCCCTCATGCGGCAGGGCACGCCGCTGCGCCCGGTGGAGCACACGGCTTTGGACATTGCCCTGATGGAAACCATGTTGGAAAACTCGAACCCCACCTTGCCCATGGTGCTGGACCATCTCCTGAAGCCATCAAAGGAGATGATCGCCTTAGTAGGCGCAGAGGGCGGGACCGCAGTCAGCCACTCGCTCCGGCGCACGGTGTCCGGCGATCTTGAAGGGATGTTCGATGCGCCGTCCACGGTGGCCTTCGACGCTGACGCGCCCATGATGGTGATGGACACGTCCGCCTTGATTGGCGCCTCGGAACAGGCCCTGTCGCTGGCGGCGGCCTGTGGGGCCACCTGGTTGGAAGCGGCTATCACAAATCCCGACGGCGGGAAACGGCTTGTCGTGTACGACGAGGGGTGGCGGATGCTCGCCGATCCATACATGTTGGCGAAGATGAGCGAGCAGTGGCGGCTCGCCCGAACGTACGGGATTGCGAACCTGTTGATCATGCACAAGGTGGCAGACCTCAACGAGATCGGCGACAGCGCCAGTGGCCACCGTCAGAAGGCGCTGGGTCTGCTGACCGAGGCGGACACCCGGATCATTTACCGCCAGAAGCACGATGCGATGCGACTGACCAAGGAAGCGCTTGGCCTGACTGAAGCCGAGTGCGAGCACGTTGAGAACTTTCCGAAGGGTGTGGGGCTCTGGAAAGTGGGGAACCGCTCCTTCATCGTTGCCAACCGCGTGACCACTGACGAGCTCGCCGTCTTCGGCACCGATGACAGGATGCTGTGAGGCGGCCGGGCAGCTCAAGGGCTGCAAGCGATAATCCTCTGGTGACCGCAGGCCTGATGGGGGCGGCGGCCTATGTTTGTCTTTGTGCTGTCGTTCAAGCTGCTGGGCACCTGGCGGCGTCGTGGCGCTGCGGCCCGACGCCGCCGTCGCCCTTCAATCCGGGCGCCGCTGTCGGACTTCTGGCCAACCGCATGGAGTGGATAGTCTCGCCGCGATCCGGCTGTGTGATCGGCACAGACGCCGTTTGGTGGGTGCTCGCCCCGGTGCTCCTTCTGGTGGGCGGGCTCGCCATTGGCGCCGTTGTTACCTGGCGGCGCTGGAAGCAATCAGGAGGGTGGCTGCGCCAGGACATCCTGAACCGCGACGGCGTTGCCCGCCGGGCAGAAATCCTCCACGACTTCGGGGCGAGGGCCGTGCGGAAGCGGGGAAGGTTCACGCGGCCGGGGGTGGTGAACCCCTCTGTGCAGGACGTGTCTTGGACGCTGGGCCGATCCCGCGGCGTCACCGTCCATGTCTCCACAGAGGAGTCGATGGTGATTCAGGGTGCGCCGCGGTCCGGCAAGGGCTTGTACGTGGTCATCAACGCCATCCTTGATGCGCCGGGGGCCGTCGTCACGACGTCGACGAGGGCGGACAACCTGGTGGTGACCATGAAGGCGCGGGCCTCTGGTGGGCGGCCCGTGACGGTCTTCGACCCACAGGGTATGTCGGGAATTCCGACGTCGCTTCGCTGGTCGCCGGTGCGCGGATGCGAAGACCCGGACATCGCGACCCGGCGGGCGTTAGTCATTACGGCGGACACCGAGATGAAGGGCGAGAACGCGGCCTGGCAGAAGCGTTCGTTGATCGTGCTGCAATGCCTTCTTCACGCTGCGGCGCTGTGCGGCGAAGGAGTTGCGGCATTCCGGCGCTGGTCCTCCAGCCCGGTACTGGCACGGGAAGCGCTCGAGGTGCTGGGCGCGCCCGCAGCTGCACTCGGGTGGCAGGCCGACCTGATGGGGATCCTGGAGGACGACCCGCGGAATACGTCGAACTCCTGGATTGGTGTTTCGGCGGCGGTGGCACCCCTGTCATCGCCCAAGGTGCTGGCCGCGCTGAATCCGCAGGACGCCTCGGAGGAGTTCGATCCGAAAGCCTTCATCCGGGAGCGGGGGACTCTGTATCTCATAGGCACTCGAGCCGGGGCCGCTGCTGCCGGGCCGTACCTTTCGGCGCTGATCGATGACATCGACAATGCCGCCCGGGAGATGGCGCTCGTGTCACCCGGCGGCCGGCTGGAGCCGCCGCTTTCCCTGATCCTGGACGAGATCGCCAACCTTGCCCCGTGGCCCGGGCTGCCTGTGGCGTTGTCCGACGGCGGCGGCATCGGAATCTCGACGCTTGTCGTGTTGCAATCCTTGTCCCAGGCCCGTTCAGGTTGGTCCATCGAAGAGGCATCGACCATCTGGGACTCGGCCATCATCAAGGTCATATTCGGAGGCGGGTCCGACGAACGCGACCTGCGCTCGCTTGCCGGGTTGCTGGGGGAGCGGAGCCTCACCCTGACCACGCGATCCTGGTCGTCCGCTGGCAGGCAGGACGGAGAGCAGATTCGGGAAAGCCCGGTAATTGCCTTGGACGAGATCCGTCGCCTGCCTGCCGGGACCGCTCTCATGCTGGGCCGGCGCACCCGGCCCATCCTGCTGGACCTGCTGGAGTGGCATAAGCGAAAGGACGCCGGGGAGTTGCGCCGCCTGAAAGCGGAGATGGAGCGCGTCTTGGCCGACGGGCACAGGGAGCGTCAGCAGAAGGCGGAAGGGGCGCCCGATGCGGAGTCATGACGAGACCGACGAGTTCGACATCCCGTCCGCCAGCTCTTTTGGGGACGATGAAATCACCGCGCAGCTATTTCGGTCTGCCTTTGGTGGAGCTGCCTCCCACAAGAGTGTGACGCGCCGGTGGCGGGAGATGACACCCGAACAGTCGCAAGAAGTCTGGGGTGCCCTATTCGCTTGGGTGCGATGGCTTGTGGCTACTTACCAACTGACGACGTCGGTCATTCCCGACTGTTGGTGGCGCCACCCTGAGATTGTGGCTGAGTTGTACGCGCTGCACCGCGCGGAGCTCGCCTCCTATACACAGGACGATCCGGGCTTTGGTCCGCTGGCATTTCACGAGAGGCTCCCGCACGCCGTCGAACGCCTACGGATGCACGCCAGGACTGCCGGATGCGTGGGGCTGCAGGCGCACAAGGAGCCCGCGCCCCGAATCCTGGCGAACGACGATCCTGCCTTCGTTGAATGGCGCAAGGCAACCCATCAACTGGTCGCCGACTTCTAAGTCATGCCGCTCCTGCGGCGCTCAACCATGAACGGGTGTCTGTGCAGCAACGCTGCGATCCAAGAAGCATGAAGGGTGGCTGTCGTGGCCGCTATACCTGAAGTTCCTCCCACCAACCTGCCCGACTCGCGTTCCCCAGAAGCCGGGCAAGGCGCTCGCCGCATGGCGCCCGAGGAGCGGATCGCCTCACTGATGGACGGCCTACACTCGATCCTGGAGGAGGCTGTCGAGTCACCCTCTCATTGGCAGGTCTTGCTCGATGCATCAGCCAATTTGTGGCGGTACTCGGGCGGCAACGTCGCCTTGCTGATGATGCAGATGGCGCAGCGGGGAACGGATGAGCCGACGCTCGTCGCCGGGTACAAGGAATGGGAACGCCACGGACGCACTGTGCTTCGGGGCGAGCATGCACTTTGGGTCATTGCGCCTCGGACCGCCCGTGTGCAGCAGATGCTCTTGCCTGATGGCACACACCAGCGCATTCCCTTGGGCAACAAGCTTCCCAAGGGCGCAGTCGACGAGGGGAAGAAGACCCTCATCACGGGTTGGCGCGGGCAAGCAGTCTTTGACGTCTCGCAAACTGAAGGCACTCCGTTGCTGGTTCCCAAGCCCGGTCCGGCTTCGTCCGCGGATGCGCCCCAGCTGTGGGAGCCACTGACTCAGGTTGCTCGAGCGCACGGCTTCTCGATCCACGTCACGGAGGCGCAGTTTGGCCTGACGAGCGGTTTCACCGACTTCTCTCAGCGGCAAGTGCAGGTGGGCGGCTGGCTCAACGCGGAGGAACGTGTCGCCGTGCTGGCGCATGAGCTCGGCCATGTTTTGCTTCACGGGCCCGACGACAAAGTTGGAAGGCTGTACGGGAGCAGCGTGGACCACCGCGGCCTTGCTGAAGTCGAGGCGGAGTCAGTCGCATACACGGTGCTGAAGGCCCATGGGATTGACCGCGGGCCGCAATCGGCAAGCTACCTTTCGGGCTGGGCTGACGCAGTCATTGAAGCGGAACAATCGGCAGGGGCGCGGGGCAGTTCCCCGAAACAGCCTGCTTCGCGAGTCGACATTGCGAAGTCAGTCTTGGGGCGCGTCACAGCGACAAGCAAGGACATTCTCGAAGTCACGGACCCTCCTGGTCTTGGGGGCAAAGTCCCCGTCGACGTCTCACCGCGAGCGCAAGGCCAGGATCCGTACGTTGGCCCGCAGCCACCACGCGGGCCATCTCGTGGCCTGGAAATATCGGGTCCGTAAGCGATCCAAGAGGTGTTGGACGGGAGAGGCCCGTCTGCAAATGAAAGGTCAGCACACATGAGTACAAAAATCCCGGTCAACATCACCGGTAACCTCGTCGCGGACCCTGAGCTCACCTATGGTGAGTCCGGTGTCGCCCACGCAAAGCTACGAGTCGCTGTAAACCAGCGCATCCAAGGCGCCGACGGAAACTGGCACGACGGCGAACCTGTCTTTCACAATGTCTCTGCGTTCCGAGCACTCGCAGAAAATGCCTCAAACTCCCTGAAAAAGGGGGACCCTGTCACGGTGTCGGGTGAACTGGAATTCCGCGCGTTCGAAAAGGATGGCGAGAAGCGGGAAGCCCGCCGGATTGTTGCCGAAACCATTGGTCCCGACCTTCGGTTCGGCACGGCGGCCTACCAGCGCTCGCCGCGCGCGGCCGCCGGTGCGGAGGCTGGATTTGACGCCGGGCTGCAAGTGACGCCGGAAGTGGCGCAGCCCGCCTACAGCATCGCTACGAAAGGGCCGGTGGCCGTGCCCCCTTTAGGCGGGCCGGCGCGAGCTGACATGAGCATGTAGCTGTTTGCTGCTGGATGTAGGACGGCCTGATCCTCGACTGGACCAGGCCGTCTCTTTGTGCATGTTTCCCGGCGCTCAGACGCTTCCGATGGCTAAAGACTCGGCGTTAACGACGGCGGTGGTCTGATTACGCGCCAACCCGGCACGGGGCGCCTCAACCAAGAACCTGTGGCCGCAGTACTAAGACAAACGAAGAAACTGTCCAGGCTTCACCTGCACCAGGATCGGCAGCGCGAGCTGGACCGGCGCGGCGCCAACCGGCTCGTCGAGCAGGTCGTTGATCGAAGTCTGCCCTTTCAGCTCCCCAGATGGGTCCCTTTCCATGCCCACGACCCTAGGTACGATTAGACGCCGACGGCTTCGTCGACGCGCGGTGCGCTATCCGATGGTTACTCGAAAATCGCCGGAAGGGCGGCCAACTAAAGCGCACTGCTGCCCTTCCAGTCTCCGGGCTGGACGCGCCGGATGCTCGAGGAATGCGCCCAGCCCATATGGTACTTCCCGGAAGGATCCAGCCACTCTATGAGGCCGTACTTTTGCGTCCAGCCCACGGCCTTGCCGTAAATTCCACCCACGAACACAAGTGGCCGACCATGCTTGGGGAAATCCCTCAGCGGCGCAGGATCATCGATCGGCCGATTCGCCTCAGTGTCCATGCGAATCATCATTCGCTCCAGATCTTCGGGGGAGCCGGATTTGATCATGAAGCCATATTAGAACATGTGTTCGAATGCTTGGATCGGATGGGCCTTGCGGCAATGGGTGGAGCCTAAGTGCGCCACCCTTGGGCGGGTGCCCACGCCAAGCAGTCAGCGGCGCGGATGAAGTACGTCTCTGGCCAAGGGACGCCGGGCATTATCTGAGCTGGGTCGGGTGCGAGGAGCAGGATGGATCCTGGCCATACCGGCTCCGGCAGCGCTTCAAGCCAGGCTGGTTGCACATGTTCGAAACGGTTCCACAGGATGGTCACCCACGAACCGGTTGGCTGCACGGCATCGACACTGAGGAGCGTCACTTCTGTCGTCGTGCCGCTCGACTGCTTGGTGGTGTTGAACGCCCTCCAGCGGGCGGCGGACAAAGCCTGCCATTCACGGGACCGAGTGATCCGCTTCCACCATTGCCAGCCCAGCAATAGTCCGGCTGCGAGCCAAACAGCCACCAGGGGCAAAGATACCGAAGGCGGAAGACTTGTGGCGGGAACGATAGCTAGGAACAGGACGAGGAGAATCAAGACGCCCACGCTGGTCAATACCAACGCGACTGTCGCGACTCGCGGTTTGACCACCGGATTTTCGACCATCGTCTTGCCTCACTTCCCAGCTTAGAACTGCCAGCCAGCACTCGTAAGGACGACCTGCTGCGGCAAGGACAATTCCTTGTGACCGGTTCCTGATTCGGGTGGCGTAGATCTGAATCGAACGACTTCGATTGCTTCGCTTAGACGTGCTCGCTGAGCCGCTTGTTCCCACTCGAAGTCCGAGGGTGCTAACCCCAAGGGCAGGGGAGAATCGGGCAATGCCCACCTGTCCCGGTAAACGGCAACGTCACGAACCAGCTGCCACGTTTCGGCGCGGGCGGAGCCTCCGAAGGCATCGAGCAAAGAACGTTTCCACTCAGGATCGGTTGTCAGAGCCGCCATGCTGACGGTTTCCGATCTTCGGATAATACGTGCCCTGACCTGCTCAACCATCTCCGCTAAGTCGGGACGGGAAATGGTGAGCTTTTCAACCAAGGGTTCCACAGCCGCCGTCGTTCCCCTAGGTAATCGACGCAAACGCGTGCTGAGGACGGCGCAGCGATCATTGGCGCTACTGGTTTCCTGGCAGACCTGCTGGAGGACACGTTCGGTGTCCTGCCGGCTAATAGTTGTGGCTTTGCGCCATGCAGCTACGGCTGCGCCCCATGACGGCGATTGTTCGAATGCGAACGATGCGCCCGGGAGGTTCTCGTCCAGCCACTGTTTCAGATCCAGCCCTGCGGCGATCTGCGCGAGGTAGTCATACTCTGCGTAGAGTCGCTCAAGGCTGTCGGCGTTCCTTCGCTCCGCGTCGCGCACCTCGTGGGCAGTCCGCTCCGCACCTTCAGCCGCGAGTACCTCGCCAAGGATCCCCCGCCACGAGAGCTGCAGGGATGGGTCGACAGCAGCATGGTCGGCGTCGTCACCTTCGCTGACATACGCGAAGTTGCCGGACCGACCGCGGGTCATGCTGACGTACAGCAGCTCGCGGGTGAGCCTGCCCTGAGTGACGACCGTATGGCCGGTGTCCACCGTGATGCCTTGGGAACGGTGAGCCGTGGTCGCGTAGCCGAGCTCGACGGACGACTCAAGATACGACTGGGGGAGTGCGACGCTGGCGCCGGTGTCGCGACGGCGCGCAAGCAGGGAGTCATGACGCTGGCTGATGGCTTCGACGTCGAACAGCGTGCCATTCCGGACGAACTCACCGTGGCTGTCGACGAGCTTTCGGTCGTTTCCGCGGGCGATCACCGTGTCACCGAAACCTGCGCATAGGCCGTCGCTGAGCAGCATCGTCAGCTCTGGGTCCACTTCCCCTTGTGCCACCCGGTCCGCTTGGGCGCGCTCATTAAGCATGCTGACCGTTTCGTTGTCGGCAGCAATGAGGATCGACGACTTACCCGTCCGAGTATCTGCCAGCCAGGCGAGGTACGCCTGGTCAGCCATATTCAGGTAGGTTCCGTGCCGGATTCGCCCATGTGCTGCATAGTCATTAATGGATGAGTAGTCGCCCTTCCGGAGCTTGAGCGATGACGCCCGTTCCCACTCCTCATGGAACCTCCAGATGGTGCTGAGCCGTGTTGCCTTTCCCTGCCGGTCCAGCCAGCCAAGAACGCCGCCGGCATCGATGGCGTCCAGCTGTCCAGGATCACCCACGAGCAGAATCTTGGCGCTGGCTTCCTGCGCCTGGCGTACGAGCGCCGCGAGTTGGAACGTGGAAACCATGGAAGCCTCGTCAATAATGACCAATTGATTCGCTTGGAAGCACCATCGTTGCTGGGTGGCGGCAAGGCGCACAGCCTCCTGCGCTAACGCGATGCTCCGGCGCTCGCCGACGTTAGTTGCGGTCAGTTGCGTCTGGACGTAGAAGAATCGCTCGGCCCTCGAACTTGCGCCCTGCCCGGCGGATTCGTGCAGCCATTTGCTGACGTTCTCAGTGGCCATGGCAAGTTCACGGCCCAGCACCTCCGCACTTGCGGCCGCAGGAGCCAGCCCGACAACGCTGCCCGTGCCGTACTCGGCTTCCCACACAGCCTTGACGACCGCTAGCGTCGTTGTCTTTCCCGTGCCGGCTGGCCCCACGATGGCGGCGAGCCTGTTACCGGTTAGGATCACGTCGGCAACCGCGGCCCGCTGGTCAGAGTGAAGCGCACGCCTTCCAGGTTGTTGGACCTGGTCGAGGAGGTCCATGATGACGTCCGCGCGGACTGCCGGGCCGCCGTCGTCGTTCCTTGCCGCCATAATCGCGTCCTCGCAGGCGAGCGTCGACGTATCGGTGTAGAGGCGTGATCCGTGGAAGTCGAACACGCTCCGCGTTCCCAGCCGGAGGTCTGCTCGGGCGTCGGAAGAAACGGTGTATCGGTAGTCGTTTAGCGGCACGGACTGCTGCTCGGCAGCGGTGGCGACGGCGTCCATCAGCGCGCTCCTGTCGGCCGCGGGCCGGCAGCGTACTTGGGCGCAGACGCGTTCGGCTTCCGCCAGGAGGTTCCAGCGGTTCCATGTTGAGCGTTTCTGGGCGACGCGCTCACGGCTCACGGTTGCGACGGCGCTGATCCAGTCTGGGGTGAAGTCTTGGAAACCGAAAGGGGAAATCTTGGAGCGATTGACCGTTGCCGCGATGACGTCCTCTGGCTGGAATCCTTTGGCGGTGGCGCGTGCCTTCCATTGTCTTGAGAGCCGGTGCAGGGGCGTGGGGAGTTCGGCCTTGGGGACGCGTGTGGTCAGGGTAGCTTGCTGCCGAAGCTTGATGATTGTGGCCGTGCTTGGCGGCTGGCCATGTTCCTTTGTCCACTCCGCAACCAATCGGTCCGTTTCCAGGTTAATGAGGCGTGAGCGCTTGGAGAACTCCCGGATGAGGTCTTCGTCGATTCCGGTGAGCTGCTGGCTAGGGTTGTGAGTACTGATGACTGGGATGCGGATGTCCGTGTCGGTTCCAAGTTGTTCGTGGAGGGCGTCGAAGAGGAGTCCGTTGTAGTGTTCGCTGGCAGCGACGGCGGCCTTGTAGAGGGTGCGGGAGTCGAGGGTCACCCAGGCGCCGTCATTGATGCGCCGGACGCGGTTGGCGATGACTATGTGAGTGTGCAGTTGTGGATCGCCGGTGCGCGATTCCCAATGGTCGAAGGCGGCTGCGATTGCGCCTCTTGTGCCGACGTGAGCGACGCCGTTTCGGCCGGCTCTGGTGTGGATGACTTGCTCTTCCAACCAGGTCAGGGTTGCTTCAACTGCTTGGTGGTGAGTGCGGAGAATGTGGTCTTGCAGGCTGCGAGGGCTGAGTGCCCAGAGGACCGATACGGACTTTGGCACGCTGAAGGTCAGGTCGAAACCTACGACGGCGTGTCTCCTCACCGTGGGCGAACCGCTCTTGTTTTCGACGGCAATGGGATGGCCGTGCGGGCGGCCCAGCGCCGCGCCCGTGTCCGGATGCATAGCTATATCGAAGACGGCCTTAGCGTCGGACTCGGTGATGACGTCACCGCTGCTTCTGTTGATGCCTTGGAGTCCGCTGCCTATCCAGCGGCCTTGAGGCGTCCCGGCCTTTACGTAGTAGGTGGTCGCGTCCGGGGGAGTTGTGGTGAGGTCGTCCATCATCGTGGTCTTGAACAGGTAGCGAAGACCTGACTGCGCGGACAGCCGGGCGATTGACATGGTCATAGCCGTGACGATGAGGACCGGCGCTTACTCGGATTCCATCCCCGGCGATTGAGAATGTCCAGCGTCGTGGAGTCGAGGGCGACGCCCTTTGCATTGGTCAGCGAAACCAGCCATGCAGCGACGTGGGCGAGGTCCTGCACATTGGTTCTTTGTGCACGTTTGAGGCGGCCTACTTCCCCCTGCAGGACATTGTTGCTCTGGCGTAGTTCGGAATTTTCGGCCTCGAGCCGGTCAATTTCGTATGACTGTGAGCGCAGTTTCGACACCAGAATCTCGACACGACGCCGGCAGATCCTAGCTTTGATGTCCATGCCAGGGTCCGCATTTCGGAGCTCATCACCGGGAGGCGCAATTAGGGCGCCGCCGGCGCCAGCCACTTCATCTGCACCTTGCCGGCGCCGCCGTCGACGATCCCGTCTTCTGTTGCCGCAGCGCACGGAACAGAAGCGCTGGTCCCTCCGGGACGGCATAAAACCGGTTCTACACTCTTCGCAGCTCTTGTCGGTCACGGATGTTCATCGGTGTGGCAATCCGTCTCGACATGACGAGCCGCGACGCGTCCTCACGGTCAAGACCTTGGATGCCAGAGGTGTGAGGAGTTGATCGTGATGGGCAGGTGGGGAGGCAAGCGATAACTGAGGCACCGATATCGACGCTGGGCGTGTGGAGGGTGGGACGGACCGCTGAAGGTGCCCGAGCTTGTGGCACTAAGTCGCGGATTTGAGGACACGCAAGGCTCGGGCAGGCGGAGCCCGTGCGGCTCGAATTCTCAATGGTCCAGACGGCCTCTGGATAATTGCGCAACAAGCTGTTGCACAATTGCCAGGCACCCGCCGACACATGCTCAGCAATAAGGACGGCAGTCAGGTTTGGATCTAAGACTGTTATCCCGGCGTGTGCAGAAACCGGCTTTCGCACCTATTCTGACGGTCTTTTCAGCGTTTCCTGACGTCATGTTGGGGTGTGCCTCTGTCTTACAACCAACGTCGCCTGTTGGCGTTGAAGCAACCAGCTGCGGTTCACGAAACCTTGCTTTCTAGAAGAAGGCTTGGCGCTGCTGACCGGCGGGTAGAACGTAGCTTCGTTCACGGACGCTGGACGCACTTCGGATCATGACGCTCGCTCACTGTCGGTCAGGCAGGGATCAGGTCCGAGCTGTTCGGCGAACCGAAGTGGTCGCGTAAGGTCGATCCCTGGTACCCGTCGGGTCGAAGACCACGGCGACGCAGGATCGGCACGACCAGGTCGACGAGGTCATTTTACCCGTCGTGCAGGTCGTCAATGAGGATCGAGAAGCCGTCGGTGACGCTTGCATTCATCCCTCCTGAGGCATGTCGGCGACCTGCTCCGGGGTGCCGGCGACGCCGGGGTTCGGATCGAGGACGCGGTGACCGAGGATCTCTAATGGGGTCCGGCCCTCGCTGGCGAGCCTGTGGACGAGGGCCTCCTATCAGACTGCCCCGTCGGGGGAGCGGGCGCGGCTGCCAGAGTTGGTTCCGACATTGAACGTGCACCCGGCCAGGGTTCGGCTAAGTGAGCAGAGGAAAATGGGGAGAATCTGCGCCGGGCGGCACAGTCCAAACGTGAGCAGGCAGTCTTGGAGGCCGAGAAAGGCCTACGAGAATTACTGAAAGCCCGTCCAATCAGCTTTCAGACGGTCTCTGTTGAGGCCGGAGTATCAAAGGACTTCCTCTACCTCACAGCCGAGCTGCGCGAGAGAATCATGGACTTGCACGAAAGAACCATTGCCTGCATCTCGACCGGCCTCTGCCCAGCGAGAGCCTGGTGGCGTATTGGAGGACAACAACAGCATCATCAGGACCCTCACGTCGAAGCTTGCTCAAGAACGCTCCTTTAGCCGACGAAAGATCTCTGAGCTCGAGGCAGCCTTGGCGGCAGCGCACGGTCAGATCCTTGAATTACGTCGGGTCAGGCCAGCTCCGACCGGATAAGACAGCTCCCCAGCAGACGATGGGATGTAGCACGGCAGCAAGAAGCGCGGTACTGTCTTAATGACAGATACTGACATCCTGAAGCGAGGAATCCATGGTCCGGGAGCGTATGAGTCTGCGTGAGCGCCAGCAAACGCAGATCAGGGATGAGCTTCGCTCTGTTTCCTTTGAACTCTTCCTTAGGGAGGGGTTTGATGAGGTGGCCATTTCGCAGATCGCGGCGGAGGCGGGCATTTCGGAGCGAACCTTTTACCGGTACTTCGCCACGAAGGAAGATGTCGCGCTGGACTGGATTGATGACATTGCCGGGGCTATGCATCGGCAGCTGAGGGCAGTCCCCTCCGAGGTCTCTCCTGTGGAGGCCTTCGTGCGAGCGTTCGTGGGCCTGGAGCGGCTCCCTCATTTGGAGAACTCGCAGAGGATGCATCTGATTCTGACCACGCCGAGGCTTCTGTCTGCTTACACGCTCCGGCAGCATGCCTGGGAGGCCAGTGCGGCGGAGGTCATGGCGGACCGGCTTGGGGTGGACGGCCGGATGGATGCCAGGCCTGCCCTGTGGTCAGCCATCGCCTTTTCGGTGGCCTTCAGGGTGGCGGTTGAGTCAGCCGTACATGGTGTCGATACTGATTACGAGCAGGCTCTGCGTAGCCGTTTCGAAGATGCTGAGTCATTCTTCGCGACAACTCTGGCAAGCGCCACTGTGAGCGCAGCTGTCTAATTCCTTTCGTTCAAGTGGCTTAGCCCTTTTCTCCCGTTTCACTGTCAAGGCGAGTCGTTGAGACTGGAGGGTGCCTTAGACGCATCTGTAGTGGAGGCCGGACCCGACGGGTCCGGCCTCCAACTACTGTCACGGTCGTTTGTTGTGTTGCTGGATTCTGTCCCTTGCCGCCAACACCGTCATTGCTTTGAGGCGTGTTCTGTCACGGCCGGCGTGGAAGAATCTTCCAGCATTTCTCCCAGTTCCTCTTCGGCCTTCTGGTAGCGGGGAAGCAGCAGCAGGAAAATGACACCCCCCAGGACGACGAAGAATGAGGTCCAGATGGGCAGGGAATAGCTCTTGCCGATGGCATAGAGCTGGCCGATGACCAGTTGCGATCCGCCGGCGAACAGTGCGTAGAAGACGTAGAAGATACCGAAATTGAACCCAAAGCTGGCAACGCCGAAGTAGCGGCTCATGATGAAGCCGGCGAAATCTGCTTCTGCTCCGATGACGACGCCGAAGACGAACACGCCGATGGCAGCAAAATCGACGGGGGCCAACCAGGTCCACAAGATCGCGGCGGCGGCGAAGAGGTGCATGATGCCGGCGACCTTTCCGGCGTGGAATCGATCAAAGAGGTATCCGGAGCAGAGACGTCCAAGCAGCGTTGCCACGCCTAGCACTCCCAGTGTTGCTGCGGCCTGCAGTGGTTTCATGCCCCGGTCTGTCAGGAGCGGGTAGTAGTTCACGAGCAAGGCCGAGGTGAAGCCGCAGACGAGAGGCACAATCATCGTGATCGTCCAGAACAGCGGACGCTTCAGCGCCGAAAGGTCCCGTTTCGCCCCGGCCGTGTGGGTCTTCCCTGCCGCCTCCCGGGGGTCTGCCGCCTGTGGCCTAAAGAAGACAAGGACCAGGGGCAAGGGGATCAAGGCAATCACGGCCAGGGTGGTGAACGCCTGGGCCACGCCTCCCTGCTGGATCGCCAGGGTCAGGACGGTGGGAATGATCATCGTGGTCAGCCCAGCGCCTGCGGCCATGATGCCCATGGCCAGTCCCCGGCTGAGATTGAATCGCTCGGAGATGGCGCGGGTGTAGACAACGGGGATCGCACCGACGCCGATCAGCCCCATGATGAAGAACATCAGCCTGAGGCCATTAATATCCGGGGCCAGTTGGCCCATCAGGAACAGCATGGCGGCGAAAGCGGGGATACTGATGCCTGCGACAATGCGTCCGCCGAACCTGTCTATAAGCCGCCCGGCGACGGGGCCGGTAACGACCATCGCCACTGTGGCGAACAGCCAAAGCGAGGAGATCTCGCTGCGTGCGAAACCACGCTCGGCCTCCAGAGCCGGTGTGAGGGCGCCGAGTGAATTCAGCGTCAGCGTAATCATCGAGAGTGCGTAGCCAACGAAGGCTGTGACCAGGGTGGGGAAGCCCTTCTTCGTTTCACCCCACTTCGTCACCGGCGGGTAATGGCCGGTGCTAATGCGGTTCAGCCCCTTTGCGTCCGACATGTTGTTCCAATCCTCATTGACTTCCAGGACCAAGTGGTCGTCGCTGACCACCGACCAAAGTGTGTGTGCTCGATCACTGTGGCAGGTGCTGCCAACAAAAGCAATACTGCTTTTGAGGCAGTAAATATGAAAAAGGCAGCTACTGACAAAAAAGTTCAGAATGCGTGATGACAGTCACTGACAGATGTGCATATACTGTCTACATCGCAGTTCGCCAACGTTGCTGAAGGAGCGCACATTGAACAGCAGCACCGCCTCGCCCACCCGGTCCGAAGTACTCGCCTACACCTCCGGGGACGCTGAGCTCACGTACAAACTCAAAGGGATGGACGGTCGGATCAGGCTGACCCTGGCGGGGGAGAGCATGGACCTGCTGGTCGAAGATGCCCGGATTGGCGCCGTCGTGGACCCTGTCGGTGACCCCGTATTCGGTTTGAACCTTCCCGCCGAGGTCTTTGCGGCCGAATCCCGCGGGAGCCTTCGTTTCACGAGTGCATTCCGGGCCCGCCGCCACGGTGTCGAAATTCTGGGCGACCCGGCTACCGTGATTGCCCCGTACGCCGCAGCCATCGAACGCCTCTACGCTCTGCTTCTCACGGCCGGCCAGACAACCGAGCTCGAAGCACCGTCCCGGGCCTTGTTCAAGGAAACTGACACGGCGATCGGACGCTACGTCTACATCGACATCGACGGCGTCGAGTACCGCATGTACTACGAAGAGGCCGGCACCGGTGACATCCCGCTTCTGCTGCAGCACACGGCCGGCGGCGATGCCCGGCAGTGGCGCCACCAGCTGGCAGATCCCGAATTCCAATACCGCTTCCGGGTGATCGCCTATGACCTCCCGTACCACGGCCGGTCGCTTCCGCCCACGGATCTGCGGTGGTGGGAAGAGGCCTACAAGCCAACCAAGGAATGGATCGAGAAGGTCATCGTTGCATTCTCCGACGCCCTCGGACTGGACTCCCCGTTCTTCATGGGATGCTCCGTCGGCGGGCAGCTCGCACTGGACCTGGCAGCAGACTACGGCGACCGTTTCGGTGCCTACTTCGCACTGAACGGGACGCTGGACAACCCGCTGAAGGGTGATGCCATCATTGCGACCTGGAACGACCGGTGCAGGGACAACCGCTTCTCCAATGAACAGGTCAGCACCGGGATGTACTTCGCAACTTCCCCGAACGCACCCGAACCGTACCGCCGCGAAGTTTACTGGGGCTACCGGTCCAACTTCCCGGGTGTATACGCCGGAGACAACGACTACTTCATGGACGGCCACGACCTGACAGTCAACGGTGAAGGACTGGCCGCCCTGACCAGCCCGTTGTACGTCCTCGGCGGTGAATACGACCCGGCCGCGCTTGACCCCGAGCACGGAGCCCCGGCCGTCGGAAAGCTGTTCCCCAACGTGGACTTCCGCGAGTTGAAGAACCTCAGTCACTTCGCCCCTACGGATGACCCACTGACCTTCCGTGAAGCCATGCTGCCCATCCTCGATGAAGCACTCACCCGCACCGGCGCCCTGAAGTCCTCATTGGTGCCGTAGGAAAGCCAGGAAACACTCATGACCACCACCGCGAACGTCATCGACTTCGACCACCGCTCCGCCCATTACCGGGACAACTGGGAAAAAATCGCCGACGACCTCCACGCCACCGGCAACGCCATCGCCTGGTCCGAAGCCCACGGAGGCTTCTGGGTCGTTGGGTCCTGGGAAGGAGTCCAACAGGTTGGAACCGAATGGGAGTCTTTCACCTCGGTGAATGACCTCAATGGAACCGAAAACGGCGGCAAAGGCCAGCGCATCCCGCAAAACTCCTACCGCCTCTACCTGGGCGAATCCGACCCGCCCCTGCACACTGAGCGCCGCCGCCTGGAAGTCCCGTTCTTCACACCCCGGGCCATCCGCAAATGGGAACCGGTGGCCCGGCAATTCCTTGACGAAGCCATCAATGCCGTCATCGAGACCGGCCACGCTGACCTGATCAACGACATCATCCTCCCCGTCACGGCCCGCACAACCCTCTACGTCGTGGGCTATCCGGCCGACGACTGGCAGGACGCTGCCGCAGCCGCCCACCGCGGCGCCTACACCCAGCCCCACGAACCGACCTACCCGCACGCAGAACAAGCACGCCTGCGGACCCGCTTCCGGGAAATCCTCCAGTCCCGGCAAGGCGCGGAAGGAACCGACGTCATCAGCTCACTGGCCAACGGCAGCGTCTTCGGCGAACCGCTGTCCCTGGACGAGGGCGAAAGCATGATGAACGCCCTCGTCTTCGGCGGCTTCGACACCACCATGTCCGCCACCGCACGGTCCCTGGTCTGGCTCGACCAGCACCCCGAAGAGGCCGAACGGATCCGCACCGACCGCGACTACCGGCTCCAGGCGATCGAAGAACTCCTCCGCTACTTCACCCCACCAGCCGGCATGGGCAGGACGGCCGTGCAGGACATCGAACTCATGGGACAGCAGATCAAGAAGGGCGACTCCGTATACATGTGGCTCGCCGGCGCCAACCGCGACCCGCAGAAATTCGAAAACCCCAACACCATCGACCTCACCCGCGCCAACGCCCGTGACAACATCGCCTTCTCCACCGGCGCGCACCGGTGCCTCGGTTCACCCCTGGCCAAGATCGAGCTGAGCATGCTGCTCTCCGAGATCCCCTCCCGGCTGCAGAACCTGCGCATCGAACACGACAAAATCGTGCGTTACCCCACGATCGGCGGAGTCAACGGCATCTCACTGCTCCCCGCAACCTTCACCCCGGGGACCCCGTCCTCGCCCGAATCCGCCTCAACATCTGAGTAGGACAGGAAAGAACAATGCCCGAAATCACATACACCCTGCACAACGGCCAGACCCGCACCCTCAACGTGCCCGCCGGTACCACCGTCATGAAAGCCGCGACCAGCAACGGCGTCCCCGGCATCATCGGCGAATGCGGCGGAGTGCTCTCCTGCGCCACCTGCCACGTCTTCATCGACGGTCCGGACCTTGACCGTGTGCCACCGATGACCGACCTCGAAGACGAAATGCTAGAAGGCACCGCTATCGAACGTGAAGACAACTCCCGGCTGGCATGCCAAATCCACGCCACCGACGACACCTGCCCACTCCACGTCACCATCCCGGAGTACCAGCAATGACCACCCCCCAGCCCCGCAACATCCTGATCGTCGGAGCCAGCCAGGCAGGCGTGCAAATCGCCTGCAGCCTGCGCGAGTTCGGCTACGAACACGACATCACGATCGTCGGCGCCGAACTGCACATCCCCTACGAACGGCCCCCACTGTCCAAAGCCTTCCTCACCACGCAGCTCAACCACGAGGAAATCGCCCTGCGGACAGCGGAATTCTTCGCCCAGAACAACATCAGGCTCGAACTGAACCAACGCGTCACCCACATCACCCGTGATGCCAACGGCCACGGAACAGCCACCACCGACACCGGCCGCACCTTGACCTTCGACGGGCTGGCACTGGCTGTCGGAACCCGGGTCCGCAAACTCGCCGCCGCAGGGCAGGACCTGAACGGCATCTCATACCTGCGCGACGCCGACGACGCATCGCGGGTCCGGAACCTGCTCGGTCACGCCTCCAAAGTCCTCGTCATTGGCGGAGGCTTCATCGGCCTCGAAGTGGCCGCAAGCGCCCGCACCCTGGGCAAGGACGTCGACGTTGCCATCCCCCGCGACCGGCTGCTCGGCCGGGCCGTGGGAGCCGAAACCGCCGCCCAGCTGCGCGCCTCCCACGAAAAGCGCGGAATCCGGTTCATCGAACACGCCCAGGTCACCTCATTCATCGATAACGGCGAAGGCCACGTAGCCGGCGCCCGTCTGGCTGACGGACGCATCATCGACGCCGACACCGTCGTTGTTGGAATAGGCGCCGAACCCAGGGTCGAACTCGCTAAAACCCTCGGCCTGGACGTCACCGACGGCATCACCGTCAACGAAAGATGCGTCGCATCCGACGGACGGACCGTCGCTGCAGGGGACTGCGTCAGCGTCCCTAACCCGCAGGCAGGCATCGGCCCCGCACGAATGAGATTTGAATCCGTCGCCACAGCTATCGACCAGGCCCGCATCGCGGCAGCCTCGCTCATCGGGCACGCCGCTCCCGCCATGGGCGTGCCCTGGTTCTGGTCCAACCAGTTCGACCTGAAGCTGCAGGTCGCAGGGTCCCCCACAGCTGCCACCGGGCATGTCATCCGCGGCAACCCCGCGGAAGAGAAATATACGATCCTCTACTACGCGGGGGACAACGTCGTCGCCGTCGAAAGCGTCAACCGCCCAGGTGAGTTCATCGCCCTCAAAGGGGCACTGCAAAAGGGACGCACCGTACCAGTCGAACTGGCCTCCGACGAAACCCAACCGCTGAAGAACCTGCTCGTTCCCGCAGGCCGCACACTGCTCGCGGGAGCAGCGGCATCATGAACACCACCACGGAAACAGGGCTGGCTGGGCGGCTCGCATGGTCGATGAAGCAGTCCTTCCTCCGCTACGTCGCCCGTCTAAGCGACGGCCGGTGCTCGGCCACGGACGGCGCAGAACCGAGCGAAACTGAAGGATTCACCTTCGAAGTGTCAGCCATGCAGGCCACCAATCACGGGCTGAGCCTGGCCTTCCGGGGCGACCTCCGCTTCAGCGGACACCACGGCGCCCTCTTCCTGCGCATCGCAGACCCGGCCATCCTGGTCGACGGTCCCCACGGAACACTGAGCATAGCGGGCGGCGACGCCGACGCCCCCAGGGTCCCGCTGGCCACCTTCACAGCGGCCGTCGACTCCTCCGGACCTGCGCTGCGGATCGCCGGCACCGGCCTGATGCTGACCGAAGCCGGCAGCGAACTGTTCATCGGCATCTACCCGCCAGGTGAACCGCTGGATGACTTCACCGTCGAAGCAGCACACCACGCTCCGGCATCCACCGCCGCAGAACCCGCGCTCAGCCATTGACAGACCCGCCCCTTCGTTACACCGACAGCGAGAAAGACCTCATGACAACGACAACATCTGCACAGCAGTGGCCCACCACTTTGGAAGAGATCGACCTTCAGGACCTGACCGAGAGCCGCGACCGTGGCGTTCGATGGCTGACCGAACGGGTAGGCGCCGATGGTGCACCCGAGGGCGCCGACCGCGCCAACGCCTGGTGGCGGGCCCCTTGGGCTCTGGCCGTCGGAGGCGCTCCCGACGTGGCGTCCGCGATGCTCGGTTGGATCGAACGCACCGCCCTGACATCTGACGGTGACCTCCGCGAGGGCCCGGCCTCGGCCCCGGCACCCGGAAGCCCGGTCTACCACTTGTCCCCGATCGCCATCGCGGCGTGGCTGTTGGGCCGGTATGACACCGCGGAGGCAGTCAACACGGCGATGGCGCGTTACCAGGATCCGGACAGCGGGGGCGTCTATGAATATGCGACTTTCGATGACCCGCTGCAGGACATGCTGAAAACAGCCCAGCTCGGCGTATCAGCACTGGTCACCCGCGACCGGAACACCGCAGACGGGGTCTACTCCTGGCTCCAGGAAACGTACGCGCTGCAGCAGGAACTTCCCACCCGCCTCTACACCAGCCGCCGCCACGGCACCCTCGTGACCGCTTTCGAACCCAACGAAGCGTTCGGCAGGGTCGTTGACTTCACCGCCGAACGACAGGCGTACTTCCAGCCGGGCATCGCCGCAGCTTTCCTGGCGGGCTACTCCCAGCAGACCGGCCTCCGCTCCCCGATGGATTTGGCCCACAGCTACCTGGCCCTGAACCTGAACGGAACCGAGCAACAATTCAACGACGCGTCCTCCGTGCAGATCTGCAAATTCGGGTGGGGCGCCGCCGTAGCTCAAGCGGTCTCCCCAAACCCGGACACCCTGGCCTCGGTCGTCAAAATGGCTGCCTGGTTCATGCGCAACCAGCGCCCTGACGGCAGCTGGGCACCATCGAGCTTCGTCCGGCCGGAACCGACACTTCTGGACCTCTACTGGAAGACCGCCGAGCACGTCATGGAAGTGTCCTACATCCTCAACACACTGCGCGCCGAACCCGGCCAGCGCCCCACCAGCCTCTGAGACCAGGAAACCCATGAACACCACCCAGAACACCCTGCAGGCCCCCGACACGAACACCGCAGAGACCGAAGCGCTGCGCACAGTCCCCACCCAGCTGTTCATCGGTGGCACGTGGCGCGCCGCCGGCAACGAGGGCCTAATTCCCGTCATCGACCCGTCCACCACTGCCACGCTGGCCAGCATCGCCGACGCCAGCGAAGCGGACGCACTTGATGCCCTCACGGCCGCCAGCAATGCCCAGTCCCGCTGGCAGAAAACCCCTGCCCGCGAACGGGCAGAAATCCTGCGCCGCGCCTTCGAACTGGTCGTTTACCGTAGCGAGCAACTCGCCCTGCTGATCACCTTGGAGATGGGCAAACCCCTCAGCGACTCCCGAGCTGAAGTGACTTACGCAGCGGAGTACCTGCGCTGGTTCTCCGAAGAGGCCGCACGGGTCGGTGGCGGTTACCTGCCCGACCCCGGCGGAAACGGACGTCTGATCACCCTCAAGGAGCCTGTCGGGCCCTGCCTGATGGTCACACCCTGGAACTTCCCGCTGGCGATGGGAACCCGCAAGGTCGCTCCGGCGATCGCCGCCGGCTGCACCATGGTCATCAAACCCGCAACACAGACCCCACTGACCATGCTGCTGTTCGCTCAGATCATGGCCGACGCGGGAGTCCCCGACGGTGTCCTGAACGTCATCACCTCCAGCAGCGCGGCATCTGTCACGGCCCCGCTGATGAACGATCCCCGGTTGCGGAAACTGACGTTTACCGGGTCCACCCGGGTAGGACAAAAGCTCGTCGAACAGTCCGCAACCCAGCTCCTCCGCCTGTCCATGGAACTCGGAGGCAACGCACCGTTCATCGTGTTCGACGACGCCGACCTCGAAGCGGCCGTGGAAGGGGCGATGCTGGCCAAGATCCGCAACGGCGGTCAGGCCTGCACCGCAGCCAACCGGTTCTACGTCCAGGCGCGCGTGGCCCAGGAATTCTCCGAACGGTTCGCCGACCGGATGGAACAACTCGTCGTGGGCAGGGGAACCGAACCCGGCGTCAACGTCGGCCCCCTGATCGATGACAAAGCCCGGGCAGACGTCGCCCAACGCGTGGAAGAAGCACAGGCCAGCGGAGCGAGGATCCTCACCGGCGGCCAGTACCTCGGGGACACCGGCTACTTCTACGCCCCGACCGTCATCACGGACGTCGCTCCCGGCTCGCGCCTGCTGACCGAAGAAACGTTCGGTCCCGTCGCCCCTGTCGTGCCCTTCGACACCGATGAGGAAGGGCTGGCGCTGGCTAACGACACCGAATACGGCCTGGCCGCCTACGCCTACACCGAAAACACCACACGCGCCTGGCAAGTAGCCGAAACCCTGCAGGCCGGAATGGTCGCCATCAACGCCGGCATCGTCTCCAACGCCGCAGCTCCCTTCGGCGGCATCAAGCACAGCGGATTCGGCCGCGAAGGCGGGTTCGAGGGAATCAACGAATACCTCGAAACAAAATACGTCCGCTTCCCCTGACCAACCCCACCCAGCACGGATTCATCAAAGGAGAAAAATGTCCGCCACCCAATCACCGCCCCGCACCGACCTCTTTACCCGTGACAAGCTCTACATCGCCGGTGAATGGGTTCCCGCCGGCGACCGCCCACGGATCCCTGTCATCAACCCGTACACCGCCGAGGAAATCGGCTCCATACCCCAGGCAACGGTCGCTGATGTGGACGCAGCCATTAGTGCCGCAGTGACTGCCCACACCTCCAGCCCCTGGCAGCGCATGAGCTACCTGGAGCGAGGCGAAGTCCTGGCACGCATCGGCGAAGAAATCATCGCCCGCAGCAACGACATCGTCGAAGCCTACGTCCACGACTTCGGAGGCCTGCGGGCCTACGGGCAGAACCAAGCCATCAGGACCGCTGGAGTCTTCACCGAACACCTTGAACACGCCCGCCACCTGCACGACAAACCGCAGCTCGTCCCAGCCCGGGCCGGCTACCCGGACGTGCTGACCACCAGCGAACCCTGCGGACCGGTTCTGGCCATCGTGCCCTGGAACGGCACTCTCATGCTCACCGCACTGAAAGTTGCCCCCGCCCTCCTGGCCGGCTGCCCCATCGTAGTGAAACTGCCCCCCGAAGCGGCAACAGTCAGTTGGATCATCGCCGAAGCCATCGAAGCCGCCGGCGTCCCCGCCGGCATGGTCAGCTTCCTCCCGGGTAACCGTGCGGCCCTCGGAGACATCTCCGCCCGGCCCGAATTCCGCTGGATCTCCTTCACCGGAAGCACCGCCTCCGGCACCAAGATGATGCAGGCAGCAGCGGAAAACATCGCAGGCGTCACCCTGGAACTGGGCGGCAAGTCCGCAGTCATCGTCCTCGACGATATCGACCCGGAAAGCGCAGACGCCCTGATCCTGCGCGGTTCCCTGATGCAGTCAGGACAGGTCTGCACCACCTATTCACGCGTACTCATCCCGAAATCCCGTGAAACCGAGTGGCTCTCAACCCTCACCAGGATCTACGACGGCGTTGTCCTGGGGGACCCCAACGACCCTCTGACAACCATGGGCCCGGTCATCACCGAAGAGCACCGAGCTTCCATCGAAAGCTACATTCAGACCGCCAAGGACGAAGGTGCCACCATCCTGGCCGGCGGAAACCGCCCCGCACGCCTTCCCGGGTACTTCGTCTCACCCACCCTCATCGCCGACGTCAAGCCGGACATGACCGTCGTGAAGGAAGAAGTCTTCGGCCCGGTAACCGTCGTGCAGACCTATGAGGACCTGGACGAGGCCGTCGCAATCGCCAACGACTCCGACTACGGCCTCGCGGCCGGAGTCTTCACCAACAACGAAGACCTCGGGGTCGAACTCGCGTTGCGGCTGCAGGCCGGCAACATCACCATCAACGGTGCAGGGGTCTGCAACATCCTGCCTTTTGGCGGCTACAAAAAGTCCGGCCTCGGTCGCGAGGGCGGACTGCAGGGCGTCGAGGAACTCCTCGAATTCAAGCAGATTCAGCTTCCCCGGAAGGCATGAGCAATGACTGAAACTATCGCCGATACCTCGGCAACAGCACTCGAACACCAACTCGCAGACACAGCCGCCAGCCGCGAACTCAAGGGCCCCCGGCTGCGTTCCACCATCGGCGCCGGCCTGCTGACCATCGCCGTCTCCGGCGTCAGCGCCCTGGGCTTCATGGTCGTACCCGCCGCTAAGGAATTCGGTGTCGCCATGGCCCAGTACCTCGTGTACTACAGCCTCTGGACCATCGGCGGCGCCGTTACCATGGCCATCATCGGCCGCGTCTACGAACGCGTCGGCGTACGACCGGTCATCACCATCGGCGGGATCGTGGCCACCGCCAGCCTCACGGGCATGGCACTGGCCCCGAACATCTACGTGATCTACCTCTGCGGACTGCTCACCGGTGCCGCCTTCGGAACCTGCACTGTCATGGCCGCCACCACAATCATTACCCTCTGGCATTCCCGCAACCGTGCCTCCGTCCTCGGCATCGTCTTCATGGGCACCGGCATCGGCGGGTTCTTATGGGGATTCATCATGCCCCAGGTCGTTAAAAACGCCGGCTGGCGCATGGGCTACGCAGCCCTGGCCATCAGCGTTTTCGTCCTGATCGTCGGAGCGGCCGTCTTCCTGATCCGCAACCCCCCGGTGCTGGCCGCAACCGCCGCGGCCAAGAAGACCGACGCAAAAGCCACGGCCCTAAAGGTTCGTCCGGCCGCCTTCGTCATCGTCTTCGTCGCCACGTTCCTGATCTCCCTCCCCATCGGTGTGACCCAGGTGCTCCCCAGCCTGCTTGGCGGCAAGGGAATCCCCGCCCTTGAAATCGGTGCCATCATGTCAGTGATGTCGATTGGCATGATGCTCTCCAAGCCACTCCAGGGCGTCATCGCGGACCGGATCGGCCTCTCCACAGCCCTGGCCATCGCCGCTGCCTCTTCTACTGCGGCCTTCCTGATCCTCGCCTACGTCGGCTCCAACATCGCCGTCACCATCGCCACCGTCCTCGTGGCCGTTGGCAACACCCCCCTCACCGTCCTCCTTCCGATTGTCATCGCCAAGCTCTTCGGACAAGTCCGGTTCTCACGGGTCTACGGCGTCGCCATGATGTTCTACTACTTCGGCCAGGCCCTCGCCACGCCCCTGTGGGGCCTGAACTTCGACCTCACCGGCGGCTACACCATAGCCCTCCTGCTCGCCGTGACCGTCTCAGTCCTCGGACTCGCAGGGCTCGCCGTCGCCCTGCGCATGGCACCAAAGGACTAACCCCCCATGGTGCGCATGGTGCGGACCGCCACTAGCGGTGCAGGACCAGCACCATGCGCACCACCCCCACCCGGGCAAGCGGGTCACAACCCTGAAACAGGCCCGTGTCGCTCACCTCCACGTAAGCGACCGCACCAGCCACAGGAGCGAACAATGCGTGATCTCACCTCGATCAGAACAGATAACGAACTGCTGGCCACCCTCGCACCGGGAGACACGGTCGAAGCCGTTGGCCAAGACGGCCGACACATCGTCGGATCCGTCGACGTGGTGGCCGCCGAACTCGGCGTGATCTGGATCTACCAGCTATCCGGAGACCGCCAACTTCTCGACACCAGCGAACACCACATCATCCCGGCCACCTGAAAACAACAGCAGGCGGCCACCCAGAACCAGCAGCACCCAAGGGAGACACAAGTGAAGGCATATCGGGCATTCGAAGCAGGACGAGTCGAACTGACCGACGTGACCGTCCCACAACCCCGTGAAGGCGAAGTGCGGATCCGCACAGTCGCAGCCGGGGTCTGCCACAGTGACCTCACCCTCCTCTCCGCACCAGAACTGTTCGGCGCCGTTCTCCCCGTGACCCTCGGCCATGAAATGGCCGGAATCATCGACGCCATCGGACCAGGAGTACGAGGATGGACCGTCGGGCAGGCCGTCGGAGTCAAAGGCATCTCCGGATGCGGTACCTGCCGACGATGCCGCGAAGGACGGCCGGCATCCTGCGCGACCGGATGGTCGGCCCTGGGCGTCACCGACGACGGCGGCATGGCCGAATACTTCCTCGCACGTCCCGAACATCTCGTTGACGCCACCGGACTGGACCTCAGGCAAGCCGCCCCGCTGACCGACGCCGGACTGACTGCCTATGGTGCAGTCGAACGTGCCCGCACGATGCTCACCCCAGGGTCCGTAGCCCTCGTCATTGGCGTTGGAGGCCTCGGGCACCTCGCCGTTCAGATCCTCAAAGCCACCACCGCCGCAGCGGTAATCGCTGTCGACGTGTCGGATCAAAAGCTCGCTCTTGCCGTTCAGCACGGCGCAGACCTCGCCCTCACCTCTGGCGAAGAAACAGCCGAAAAGATACTGGCCCGATTCCCCGAAGGAGTCGACGCCACCTTTGACTTCGTAGGACGCACCTCTACCCTGGCCCTCGGTGCAGCCGTCACACGTGCCGGCGGACTCCTCGCCATTACTGGCATCAGCGACGGATCGCTGGACGTCGCCGGAAATCGAGCCGGCGGCGTCAAACCTGAAGTAACCGTCGTCAAAACATCATCGGGCAGCAAGTCCCACCTCGTCGAAGTCTTCGCCCTGGCACGAGACGGATACCTCACCGTGGACATCGAAGAATATGCATTCACCGACACTGAACGCGCCTTCGAAGACCTCCGCACCGGACAAATCATGGGACGTGCCGTGCTCGTCTTTGACAACAGCCGCAACGATGTCGAACGACATTCGACATCACTCGCACACAAGAACCGACCGCCAGTCGGGCAGCATCCCATTAAAGGACGCGTCTTCAACGGCTCTGCCTGAGAAAACGTCCTCCCAACGCTACCAACTACCGGATAACCCGACCGAGGGCAACTACGAATGGCAGAAGACCGAGGACGGCAAGAAGATCACCAACTACCTCTACTCAGAGAAAGAGCCACTGTTGGGGTTCGCCGGCCTGTACGAGTGGTGGGCTGATCCGTCGCTGCCAAAGGATGATCCGGAAAGATGGCTGCCCAGCTGCACGGTGCTCACCACGACCACCCAGGACGCCCTGAGCACGTCCATGACCGTTCCCCGGTCATCATCCCGCGGGACCGGTTCGCTGAATGGCTAGACCCGGATCTGACCGACAAGGACGGCATCTGGGACGTGCGCCTTACCGATCAGAGATGCGCTTCACTGGCGTGAACGCGGCATTCGATGCATAGCGCAACGTGATTACGGGCGTTTAGCCTTGTCAGGCGGTTTTTCTGTCAGGTTGGGGTGCAGTTAAGCCCGACCGAAAACCTTGGCGCGCGGTGCCTGGAACCTGCGTATTTCATCAGATGCAGCCATGGCTAAAAGGCGATCCATCGATAGCTGGCGATAGCGTCGGTCTCTTGGGGAAGCGTTCGTGCGATCACCGCAAGACTGCCGCCGCCGCATCGCACCGTGCAACGGAAGAGTCGAATGACCTCAGCCTTCCACCAGCTGAGGCCAGTTGGTCGCGAAGTACGTCACGAATGTGTCCGCCAGTTTCTCCGAGCGGAGGTGGTCCCGTGTCACGGGAAAGGACGGCGCGCGGTAGCCGGGGTCGGCTATTGCCCGTCGGGAGAAGGCATGGTCGGCGATAGCGGCCTTGCCGATGTAGGCGAGGTCAGCCCCCTGGTCGAGTACCCGCTGCACTGCCGCGGCGCTTGCTATGTGCCCGGCGACACCGATGACTGTTCCGTGGCGGGGCAGGTCAAGGAAGTGCTCGACGAGTGTTGGCCTGCCTTCGGGGGCGTTTGCGGGAAGCTTCGCCACGTCCCACAAGGACAGGTCGAGGATGTCGATGTCTCTGCTGGCGAGGAGCTCGCCGACGAGCTGGACCATGTCCGCCAAGACCAGGCCGTAGCGTTCGACGGACAGTCGGAGCCCGATGTGAAAGTCCGGGCCGGTGCGTTCCCTGATCGCATGTACGACCTCTTTCACGAAGCGGCCCCGTCCGGCGGGGTCACTCCCGTACCCGTCCTGTCGGAGGTTGTTCGAGGCGTCGAGAAACTGGCCTACCAGGTAGCCGTGGCCTCCGTGCACTTCAATGCCGTCGATGCCGGCTTTCTCGGCGCGTGCTGCGGCATCGGCGAAGTCCTCGACCGCCCGCTGGACCTCACCGGTGGTCATGCCTCGCACCCCGGTCTGCGCATCATCCCACGGTCCCACGACCTCCTGGCCGGACAGCGTCCTCTCCGCACGGACGCCTCCGTGATGGAGCTGCACCGAGGACCGTGCACCAGCGGCGGAGACGGCGGCGGCAAGGCGCTCCAGCCCGGGCAGGTGCTCGTCGGAGGAGATACCGAGCTGGCCGGGCCAGACCTGTCCGGCCGGGTGCACATAAGCGGCCGCGGTCTGCACAAGGCCGAATCCTCCTTCAGCGCGGGCGACCAGCCAGGCGAGCTCGTCCTCCGACAGGGTGCCGTTCGGATTGCTCTGCTGATTGGTCATGGGCGCGAGGACCAGGCGATTGGGCAGAGGGTGTCCATGGCGCAGATCCAGCGGGTCGGACAGATTCGTCATGGGGCTCCTGTGGGATACGGATTTACCTAGTCGGCGAGAGCGACTTCCAGTTCAAGGTCGTCCGGGAGGTCTCGGATGACGGCCAGGTCCCAGATAATCATCGCCCGTGAGCGCACGAACGGAACCTGTCTCCTCGTAGATGATGATACCGAGACTGTCCATCGAGTTGCATAGACGAGATCCCCCGGCTGGACATCGGGGTAATACTCCAACGGTGATTGATCGCAAGCACAGCTGATAACCACAGGGAAATCAGAGTTTAAGGCGGTCCCGCGGTCGGTCTTTTCTGTGTGCCCGCATCGGCATGGGTTTCTGGTCTTTCGCGACCAATTGGGGGTGTCTGATAGACACTGCCACCGCCGGCCTTGCCTGCGTAGCGTGGTGGATGTGGCAAGAAGAGATGAAATCCGGGACTTCCTGATCTCGCGGCGCGCGAAGATCACTCCGGAGCAGGCCGGCATCCCCAGCTATGGTGAACTGCGCCGTGTGCCGGGCCTGCGCCGTGAGGAAGTGGCCCAGCTCGCCGGGGTAAGCACGGACTACTACACGCGGCTGGAACGCGGTAGCCTGGGCCGCGTTTCGGATGCTGTGCTCGAGGCTGTTGCTTCGGCCCTTGAGCTGGATGAGGCGGAGCGAAGCTACTTGCTGGACCTTGCACGGGCGGCCAAAACCCCGGTGCGGCGGGCAGCGCGTCGTCCGACCCAGCAGCGGGTCCGTTCCGGGGTGCTGCGTCTTCTGGAAGGGATGAGCGGAGTGGTCGCTGTGGTGCAGAACGGCCGCTCGGACGTGCTGACCACAAACCTCTTGGGCCGCGCGCTGTACGGGCCGGTATTAGAGTCCCCAGTCGCTGCTGGTCCAGACACCCAAGACGGGCGGCCGAACCAGGCACGCTATCTCTTCCTCGATCCGGGAGCCGGGGACTTCTACCCCGATTGGCGTGCCGTCGCGGCCACTACGGTCGCGATGCTCCGCTCCGAAGCTGGCCGGAACCCGCACGACCGGGCACTGAACGAGCTGATCGGGGAACTGACCACCCGCAGCGGGTTGTTCGCCGCGCTGTGGGCAGGACATGACGTACGGATCCACACCACCGGGACCAAGCGCTTCCACCACCCGGTCGCCGGGGACCTGTCCCTGCAGTTCGAGACGCTTCACCTTCCCGGCGATCAGGGACAGACCCTGTTCACCTTCACCGCCGAGCCAGGCTCCACATCCCAAAACGCGCTGGCATTCCTGGCCAGCTGGGCGGCATCACCGTCCGAAACAGCCGCCAGGGCCGGCGGCCCGCAGGCAAATCCACGATCTTGGCCCGCTCCCACACGCGGCTCGGACCACTCCACGCAGGAAGACAGAACATGACTGAACAAAACAGCACCAAGCCCGGGAAAAAGGTCTGGTTCATCACCGGCGCGGCGCGTGGCCTCGGTACTGACATCGCCAGGGCCGCCCTCGCGGCCGGCCACGCCGTGGTCGCCACCGGCCGGGACCCCGAGAAAGTCACCCAGGCCGTCGGTAAAAACGAGAACCTGCTGGTCGTGAAGCTCGACGTCACCGACCCCGCCGACGCGACCGCCTCTATACAGGCAGCCGTGGACCGGTTCGGTCGGATCGACGTCCTAGTAAACAACGCCGGCAACTTCTACGCAGGGTTCTTCGAGGAAATCGTCCCGGGCGACTTCCGTGCCCAGATCGAAACCACCATGTTCGGGCCTATGAACGTCACCCGCGCCGCCCTGCCGGTCCTGCGCGCCCAGCGCTCCGGCCTGCTGGTCACCATCTCCTCAACCGCAGGCATTGCAGGCGGAGAGTTCCTCACCGCGTACGCCGCCTCCAAATTCGGCGTGGAGGGCTGGGCGGAGTCACTGGCCCCGGAAGTCGCACCGTTCGGCATCCGCAGCATGATCGTGGAACCAGGATTCTTCCGCACCGAGCTCCTCACCCCGGAATCCGCGAGCTACGCGGATTCCACCATAAAGGACTACGCCGAGCGGACCGAGCAAACCGTGACGGCGTGGAAGGGCATGAACGGACTTCAGGGCGGGGACCCGGCAAAGCTCGCCAACGCCCTCCTCCAACTGGCAGAACTGGAGGCGCCCCCACTGCGCTTCGCCGCTGGCGCCGACGCCGTGGCCAACTTCGAGACCAGGGCCAAGGCACTCCAGGGACAAGCCGACGCCCACCGCGAGCTCTCCATCAACCTGGCTCACGACGACGCCTAACCCTACCCCTCGCCGCCAGCCGCGCCCCTGAGCCCAGGGCGTTGGCCGGCCAACGCATCCAAGCCACTCCCACAACAATCCCGGGGGACGCACGTGGCTGACGCCTGCCCAAAAAAGCTCCCCCACCATTTGAAGGAGAACAAACCAATGACAGCGAAACTGACCGGAACCGTCGCCCTGATAACCGGAGCCAGCAGCGGCATCGGTGACGCCACCGCCCGTGCCCTCGCCGAACACGGGGCCTCCGTCGCCGTCGTCGCCCGACGCAAAGACCGCCTCGACACACTCGTGGCCGAGATCGAGGCCACCGGCGGCACCGCCTACGCCGTTTCGGCCGACATCACCGACCGCACCCAGGCCGAGAAGGCCGTAGCAGAGGTCATCGATCGCTTCGGCCGCCTGGACATCCTGATCAACAACGCCCGACTCATGCTCCTCGGCCCCATCGCTGGCGCCGATGTTCAGGAATGGAAACGGATGATCTCCGTCAACCAGAACGGCCTGCTCTACATGACCAACGCGGCACTCCCGCATCTACTCAAGGCAGCTCAGGACGGACCGCGCAAAGTGGCAGACATCGTCAATATCTCCTCGCATGCCGGGCGGCAGGCGTGGGCGAATTTCGGCGTCTACAACATGACCAAGTTCGGCGTGAACGGCTTCACCGAGGCCCTGAGGCAGGAGGTCACGAAGAAGCACGTCCGCGTCGGCGTGCTCGAGCCGGGTGCCGTGGACACTGAACCTATCTCGCACAACAACGACACCATCCGGGACGAACTCGCCGCCTCCGACGCCATCCCCGAGCCGCTGCAGCCCGGGGACATCGCCGAGAGCATCGCCTTCATGGTGTGACCCGCCCGCGGCGATCCTCCATCGCAGAGCTGTGGGCCATGCCCACGTCCCAGGCCTGAAAACCACCCCGAAAGGAATCACAACATGAAGAACGCACGCCTCCGAGACCTGGAAGTCTCCCGCATCGGACTCGGTGCCATGACCATGGCCGGCACCTACACCAGCGAGGGCGCCCTGGATAACGCCGAGTCGATCCGCACGATCCACCGTGCGCTCGAGCTCGGGGTCACCCATATCGACACGGCGGAGATCTACGGGCCGTTCCTGAGCGAGGAGATCGTCGGCCAGGCCATCAAGGGCCGCCGTGACCAGGTCAAGATCGCCACGAAGTTCGGCCTGGTCTCCCATTCCGGCAGCGGCCCCGGCATGATCGACAGCAGCGCGGCGAACGTGCGGTCCGCCGTCGAGGGCTCCCTGCAGCGCCTCGGCACCGATCACATCGACCTCTACTACCAGCACCGGGTTGACCCGAACACCCCCATCGAGGAAACCGCCGACGCCGTCGCGGAGCTCATCACCGAGGGCAAAGTGCTGCACTTCGGCCTGTCCGAAGCCTCCCCGGACACCATCCGCCGCGCCCACGCCGTGCAGCACGTCTCAGCCCTCCAGACCGAGTACTCGCTCTGGACCCGCGACGTCGAAGAGGAGATCCTGCCGCTGCTGCGTGAACTCGGCATCGGCTTCGTCCCCTACTCACCGCTCGGACACGGCCTGCTCACCGGGCAAATCCGAACAGTGGAAGACTTCGCCGATGATGACTGGCGCAAAACCAACCCCCGCTTCATGGGTGAAAACTTCGTCCGGAACCTCGCGATCGTCGACGAAGTCCGGAGCATCGGCGCCGAAATCGGCGCCACCCCAGCCCAGACCGCGTTGGCCTGGCTGTTAACCCGCGGCGGGGACATCGCCCCGATTCCCGGCACCCGCCGCGTCTCACGGGTGGAAGAGAACACCGCCGCCGATTCCGTCGAACTCACCACCGGCCAGCTAGAACGCCTTAACTCGCTCCAACCCGCAGCAGGGGCACGGCACGACGACGCCAACATGGTTTCCATCGATCGCTAAGCCTCAATTCACCGACGCCTCCACTGAACAGATGTGAGGGAGCGTTCGAATTCAGCGAAGGCGGCCATGACCGAGAGCATGAGGTCGGCCATGGGGGAGTCCTCGCCGGTGAAGACCAGGCTCACTTTGACGAACTCCACCCGAAGGCCCTTGCGGGTTTAAGCCCTGGACAAGGGCACGTGGGTCGTCGAGGTTGCGGGCGAGCCGGTCCAGATGTGCACGACCACGATGTCCCCGTCGCGGGCGAATCGCCACAGCTATGTGAACTGGGGCCTGGCCGTGTCTCTGCCGGAGGCCATGTCCGTGAAGACACGATCCAGAACCTGGTTGTCGAGCCGGCGTTTCTCGTTCTGGTCCAGCTTGCTCACGCGCACGTGCCCGATCCTCTGTCGGCCCTTGGCGCCTCCAACCCTCTTCCCGTCAGGTTGAGTATCAGGCCTGCCCAAGAAGAAGAGTCAAGGTATAGGAGCCTGTTCCCGTCAGGCTGGGGTGTGACTCAATCTGATGAGTCATTCCATCTCTAGTTCCCCGTAAGACCTCGTTTCCGCGCCAAAATAGCTAAGCCGCTTGTTCCTCCGGGTGCCGTAGGTCATGTGTCAGGACGATCAAGACCATCACAACTGACAAACCGATGCAGGTTTCCAGGGCGCGGTCGGCTAGTAGTGGGCCGAGTGGCTGTGGATGGTTGAGAAACATCATGCCGATGGTCAGGGGTGTGAGGAAGAGCATCGCCAGTCCGTAATTGCGGGCCACCATGAGCTCTGTCAGGGCAGTCAGCAAAGCCAGTACGACGATGAGGACAGGGCCTCCGGGCGCCCAAAAGAGTAAAAGTCCGCTGACGCCGATGCCAAGGAAGGTGCCTATCATTCGGTGGGTTGCCCTAGTCAGCTGCCCGGCCGTTGTCGCCCCGATTACTGGCACGATGGCAGTAACCATAGCCCAGTAGGGGTGCGCAAGACCGCCTGCAAGACTCAACATGCCTGCCGTAGCTGCAGCGATCAGGCAGGCAAGCGAGTGTGTGGCGATCAGGGGCAGCGGCAGGCGCCGGGGAGCGGCTGGTGCCTGCCGGCCCGGGACGCCGCCTCGACGTGGGCGGGTGACGGCCTCAAGGGCTCCTCCGACAATGGTCACGAGAATTGTAAGAACAGCTGAACCGGCGGCTGCCGCGGCAATCAGTGGTAGCCCTGTGTTTCCCGCAGGGGTGTAGGCGCTTACTGCAAAGGCGAAGACAAAGAAGAGGCAGCCGGAGGGTGTCCACTGGAGCAGGTCGGCTGCCGCAGAGCACAGGCAGGCGACAAGGGCTGTTGCCAGAACGGCGGTCCAGCCAGGAAGCTCTGCTGCGGATACGGCCGCCCCGGCAAGGATCAACAGGACCAGAACAGCTGAGGTCTGCAGTTGCATCGCGAGACGCCGGGGCAAAGAAGCGTTGCGCCCAAAAACTGCTCCCGTCGCTGCGAGTATCGCAAAGGGAGCCAGTTCGATCTTGTCCAATGACCACAGCACAAGGAGCGGCAGCAGGGCTGATGCCCCGGCTCGGACGGCGACCCGATGGGCGCCTGCGTGGGGACCGATGGCCAGGAGCTGTTTCACTCGCGGAATTGCAGTGACTGATGGTGATGTCACGATCCTCCAATTAAAAGTATTTCGCTGGCGAAGTACATTTACTCTACAGTACGGTTGCTACATGAGGGACTCGGTGGATGAGGTTGTGGAGCAATGGCGGCTAAGGCTGCCTTCGATTGAGGTGGAGGTGGCCGCCGTCTTGGGGCGTGTCCACCGGATATCGCGCATTGTTCAGCTGCAAAGCGAGGCGGTTCTTGAGAAGGCAGGCCTCACGCGGGGCGAATTTGACGTCCTGGCCGTTCTGATGAGGCACGGCCGCCCATTGGCTCCCACTGAAATCGCAGCCGCACTCTCGGCTTCTCCGGCCGGAACGACCAAGAGGGTGCAGAAGCTTCTCGCGGCTGGGTTGTTAACACGGAGACCGCACGAAAGCGACCGACGCAGCGCGCTATTGGATCTCACTCCGCGGGCCCGGCAGGAGATACCCCCGCTGCTCGAAGCGATCACCGGCATCGAGCGAGAATTGCTCGCAATATTGCCGCCGGAAGAAACTAGTCACCTTAACCACGCTCTAAGACTCTTGCTGGTGGAGTTGGAGTCCAAGGGGCTGGAGGCGCCTGGGAAGCTACCTCGCCAGCATTTTGCTAGCACCGGGCCCTAGGCATTATGGCGTTCCTGCCGGGTTGCGGGAAAGCTGCCAGGCGCCGCGGGATGTTCGGCGATTTCAAGACTAGGGTAGGCCGCCGGTCCCCACCGTCATTTTGCGGGGTCTCCGAGCGACTGCTCCAAGCCTGCGACTTCCTCCGTGCTGAGCGATCTGACCGATGGTATAAGTTCAGCCGCACTTTGTCCCACATGGTGACGCATGCGCGCCTCTGCGGCCGCCGCTAAGCCGTCGTAGGCTTGTTCGAACAGCGTTCGCGCCATAGCAAGCGGCCAGTCCGCCGGCAAAAGATCCACTGGCAAGTCCGGATGGTTTTCACCCAGGTTTCGCCAATCCCGAAGCGTCTCGATCCGCAGTCGAAGCGCATCGGTGGGAGAGATTTTGTTACCACGCAATGCATCAACAATCGGTGCCGTCCGTGCGATGAAAGACTCCAGTAGCGGCCTTACAGCTTCCAGCTCAAAGGCCGAAACAGGGTCACCCTCCCCACCGAAGGCAGCAGAGGCTGCGCCAGTGAAGACGGTGATGCGGTCAATGCCTATATTCAGCATTGCTTGACGGGAATCTTCCGCTAGCGGCCATGGACTGACCCAAACCCCGTCATACAACAGCCCGAACCCGGACTGTCGAAGAACTTGCCGAGCCTGATGTCTAAGGTGGCGTTGGTCCTCGCTCACTGAGAACGTTGCAACGGTCCAAGTGCCGTCCCATTCGCGAAGAACCCGGCCAAAGTCCACTATTTGCTTCAGGCGGCGCCGTTGACGGCTGTGGGCCGTCTCAGTCAGGGCATAGTAAGTGGACCTACCCCGCTTAGTAGGTTCCAGGAACCCCTGCCGGGCGACACGGCTTAATGCATTCCGTGAGGCTGTTTCGCTTAGGCCGAAGTCACCCAGAACATCTACGAAAAAGGTCGAAGGGACTTTGTCCTCAACACCCAGAAAGTAAGTGCCAAGGAGCGTCAGCAGGAACTGCTGCGAGCCATGCACCGGCTTTGCGTTAGTCATATGTCAGTTCTTCCATCTGGAACACCTCCCCGCAACTCTATCCTTGCCACTTGTCTTGACGCTAGTCACAACAACTGCGAACCTTAGACGAACTACAACACCAGTGTTGGTCGGCCGGAACGGCCGCTGTTAAGGAGGCAAAGGTGGCTCACCCCAAACATCCCAACGAATTCGATCCTCTCTATGACGAGACGTTTGATAATTCGCACGTCTACTACGAAGAGATGCGGAGGAACTGCCCTGTGGCTCATAGCGAGGCTTTCGGCGGCTTCTGGGCACTTTTCAAGTACGAGGACATCGTTAGGATCCAGACAGAGCACGAGAACTTCAGCACCGCTGAGAAAAACGTAGTCCCTCCGGCAACGCGGAATCAGGGACGGAGGCCACCGCTGCACTTCGACCCGCCGGAGCACGATGCGTACAGGCGGCCCGTCACACCGGTGTTCAACAAGAGTCGAATGGCTGTTCTTGAGCCCGAACTCCGCCGCTTCGCAGACGAGTTGATGGATCCCTTGGTAACCGAGGGAAGATTCGACTTCACCCTCGACTTCGCCGAGTACTTCGCGGCGAGGGCGTTCGGCTTGATCTTGAAACTCCCTTTGGACATGATGCTGCGCGCAAGGGAAGTGCAGGTGCAGTATTACCGGGCGCAGATGGCAATGGACAAGGAACGGGTGATCAAGTGGAGCGATGAGCTTTACCGTGTGGCCAATGACTTAGTGAATGACCGGAAAAAGAACCTTCTTGATCCCAATGAAGACCTCATTTCGGCGTTGCTGCTTGCCGGCGAAAACGGGGAGGCCATATCTGAGGAGATGGTAGTGGCAAGCATCCGGCAGTTCCTGTCCGCATCGCAAGCCGCCCCAGGAGCAGTTCTGGGAAGTATCGCGGCGCATCTGGCCCAGGATTCGAAGCTGCAGCAAAACCTCCGGGAGAATCCGCATCGTATTCCTGACGCGGTGGAAGAATTTCTTCGTCTCTATTCCCCCTATCGTGTATTCGCGCGCACAGCTATCCACGACGAAAATATCCGCGGCAGGGACATTCCCTCCGGAGAGCCCATCGCCATGATCTTTCCCTCGGCGAACCGGGATGAAGATGTCTTTGAGAACCCCCACGAGTTCAGCATGGACCGCAAGCCCAACAAGCACATTGCCTTCGGCAGGGGTCCCCACCGCTGCCCCGCTTCATCGCTGGCGAGACTCGAACTGTGCGTTGCGACTGAGGCACTGTTATCGAAGACTGCCTCTTTCGAGTTGGATGGGGAGATTAAGATGACGGATTGGCTGGAGTTCGGCCCTTCATCGACGCCGTTGAAGGTCGTCGCCGCCTGACCGTTCCTGCGCTCGGACCTGTCCGTGCCCCGCTGTCTTTGGGCGGGGCACGGACACATCTTTTAGGCGTGGGTTGAGGCGTTGCCCGTGGTGCGGGAAGTGCCCTGGTCCAGCAGGCCTGTGACGGGAATATCGTCGTGGAGCCAGGACCGGATTTGGCGGCCAACGCTGTCCACTTCTTCGGGTCCGACAGTTGCATCCGCGCATGCATGGACCTTCTGCTGCAGGTCATGCCACGTGAAGGGCTGTGACGGCCCTCCGGGCGCAATGGCGTGTGCCTCCATGTACTGGCCCTGTTTCCTTTGGACAACGACCCTGGCTGACGGAGCAATGGTGAAGGATCTCTCTTCTTCTTCCCCGACAGCTATCTTTATGAGCGAGGCGAGTCGAACCACCTCGGGAATGGCAAAATTTGCCGCTTCGAGTGCTGCATAATGGCTGGGATCGTTGCCCCCCAGGACAAGTCGCATGGCAAGGCTGATGTGGAGACTGAATTGCGCTCCGGTCATGTCTGTGACGTGGGCTCCCAGCTGGCCGCAGTGGTCAGCTGTGGTTTTGTCCGTATAGACGGTGATGCTGGCTACGTCGTCGGGTTCAAGTCCCTGTCGGCGGAGTTTTTCGAGTGCCGCAATAGGTGCGTGGTTACCCGTGCAGGTGCTCCATGATTTCACTCCGAGTCCGTCAAGATGCCAGTCGTCCCCAAGCCTGCGGCTCACCCTGTCCAAGGACACCCTCCTGCCGCCGAAGGCTTGAGCGAATCCCCTTCGTCCTTCAAGCGATTCAAGGGGGGCCGTGAGACCAAGCTGTGCCAGGTTGGCCGCCCTGATTCCATTTGAGGCGGCGAGTCCTGCATGTATGCGTTTGATTTCACCACCTGTGCGCGTGAACTCAGTGGTGCCTCCTGCTTGGGCGGCGGCAATGCCAAGTGCGTGCTGGGCTGCACGTTCCTCCAAGCCAAGGAGGCTAATGGCCGCAGCCGCCGCTCCGATGACCCCGAACACACTTGTGACGTGAAAGCCCCGGTCCTGTGTCATTTCCGGAGACATCGCGAGGCCCAGCCGGATTATCGTCTCTGTTCCAGCAGAGATGGCAGTCAGCGCTGCACGACTTCCGACGTTCAGTTCATCTCCCAGGGCAAGGACGGTGGGAACGACGGCACACCCAGCGTGGACGGCCGCGGATACATGGTAGTCATCGAGCTCAAGTCCATGCATGGCTGTTGCGTTGACAAACGCAGCCTGGGCAGCCCGGAGCCTGTGCCTTATGCCGATGACAGAGCTCCGGCCGGGAACTCCTTCTTTGAGGGCGTAGTCCCGTGCGGCTTTGGTCCAGGACCGGTCGCTGCCTGCATGCATTGCCCCGTAACCGTCCAACACCTGACGGGCTGCCTGCTCGCATACCTCGCCGGGAACGTCTTCCCAGCGAAGGCCGGCAGCAAAGGCTGCAAGTTCTTCAGTCAAGCCTCTGTGTGTGCCCTCCATCAGAGGTTGACCTGTGACAGGTCCACCGGGCGTACCTCATCACCTTCGCGTCTGTAGTCCGTTTCGAGTCCAGCCTCTTTGCTGATGGTGCGCATGTAGTCCACAACCTGCTCGAACCGCTCGTCCTTGCCGCTCAGAAGCTCCGTCTGCGAGTTGTCATTGATCCATCCAGGTAAGAAACCAAACCCCGCAAGCTTTCCGTCCTCGACCACGAGTTTGGCAACGATCGTCTTCCGGGAGTCAGGGGGGAAGTTGAAGGTGGAATGGAAGTTGGGAATCCAGCCAGGGTTAAGTGCCAGAATCTCCTGGAAGGCCGGTGTGGCAACTTGTTCCGGCGTCACCCGGGTGTCCATCGCAAAATTGGCGAGACTGTAGAAGATGGGCACACCGCGGAATATCTCAATCCCTTTGAGGATGTGGGCGTGGTGCCCGATGATCGCATCGGCACCGGCCTCGATGGCCGCGTGCGCTACGTCCCGCTGGTAGTCGGCGATCTGTGCCGGGATGAAATGAATTCCCCAATGAACCGACACGACGACAAAGCGTCCCAGCAGCTTTTCGCGCTTGATGTCCTGCACCAGGTTGGCCAGGTCTTCCCGATGCGGAAACGTGTGAATACGCGCTGGCGTACCTGGCTGATCGTGCTCCACCTGTTCATAGACGGTAAAAGCCCGCATTGGGGCGCATCCGGGCCGATTATCAGTTGCCCAGAAGCTGTGGGGCAACACCGAGCTGTAGGAAAGAAAAGAAATTTCGGTTGTTCCGTGTTGCACTACTGCGGGACGCCGTGCTGCTCTGATGTCCGCGCCGACGCCCACTACTTTGGCTCCGGCTGCGGCAAGGTGGCGTGCAGTGTCGAGCATGGCCTCAGCCCCGAAGTCCATGCAGTGGTTTCCTGCGAAGGAAATGACATCGAGGCCTGCCTCCACCAATGCTTTCGCGTCACTGGGTTTTGCCTTTACCGTATGCCGCACCTGCGGCAGCCTCGAACCTTGGTCCGAGAGGACGAACTCGAGTTGGCCGAAGGTCACGTCTGCTGACTGTAGAACCTCCCGGTTCAGTTCAAAGAGTTCTGACGCGTCCTCCCGGTCCGGGCCTATGTCCCCCACCGCCAAAACAGTCAGCGGTTCATTTTCGGTGTGGGTAGTGGTTGTCATGTGTCCCTTTCTTGATCAAAGACGTACATCAGGTCCTGCCGGTCAAAGGGCCCAGGCCCCGAGCCGGCAGGTGCAAATCGAGCAGTTCAACGCTCGTCATGGAGCGAACCTCTCCGGCCAGATCCGCGGAGAACTCCGTAAGGAGGGTGCGAAACCGGTGATCAGCGAGTTCGGAAAGGCCGTCATATATTTCTAGGAAAGCCTCGCGCGCTCTCTGTACCGGCCAGTCGTGGGGGAGCAGCCCGGCTGGGAGCAATGGATCGTGGTCGGGGAAGAAACGCCACTGATGCATCACGCGCGCCCGCTGCCGGAGCGCCTCGGCGGAACCGACCCTGCCAGCACGGATGTCCGCCCTCAGGGTCCGCGAGGCCTCGATGAATTGGTCATACTTGTCTCGAAGGGCCTCCAAGGAGAAGACGCTCACGGGATCAATGCCACCGAACGCCGCGTCCACTACTGCCCCGGAGAGCAGTGTGAGCTTCGGGACGTCGAAATCTCCGAGAGCTTTGCGTGCCTGTTCACGCAGCGTGCCTGGTCGCACCCACACGCCGTCATAAAGTACGGCGAACCTCATGGCCGATAAGCGGGAACGTACAACGTGGCGATGTGCCCGAAGATTCTCCGGCACAGAGAACAAGACAACTGTCCAGGTACCGTCCCACGGTTCAGGGTTGTCCCCGAAATTGACGATCTCACTGAGGCGCTCCGCATGGTGGACGTGAGCCTCAGGGCTCAGGTGATAGTAGGTGTTCCTTCCTGGCCTATGCACTTCCAAAAAGCCCCGTCCGGCCAGACGGCTCAGTCCGTTTCTGGCACCCACCGCTGTTACATCGAACTCCTGCAGCAGCTTCACCAGGAAGCCGGACGGTATGGGCCGCTTTTGACCAAGGAAATAGGTTCCAATGAGGGTCAGCAGCAGGTCCTGGGAGCCCCGAGCAGCCATTTAGATGCTGCTCACGTAAGTCACCCCAGCGAACACAGCAAGGTCGTCGGGGAGCAATCGGACCGGTCTTAGCGCATACATACTTCACACTCCTCACTTAGAACAGCTAAAAGGCTCGCACTCCTTGTTACGAACGTCAACCAGTCTGATGAATATTGCTACATTCGGTATGTCCGGAACGTGTCGGGTGGAAGCGTAATTCTCGTCAGAGTTGTTGACGATCGTTATGAGGTTTGCGATAGTTACTGGACACTCATGGTGTCGTGCACATCACATTGATCTAGGAGTAGTTGTGAAAAAACGGTCAACGTTGCCCGCTTTCCTCGGAGCAATCGCCGCGTCAGCCCTTGTCCTTACTGGGTGTGCTGGTGGATCCGCGAGCGAAAAAAGCGCAGATCCGCAGCAGTTGAAAGTGGGATTGTTCTCACCGGACGTGACCTTCGGGGCCTTCTACGCGGCTATCGGCCCCGACGGTGAACTCACCAAGGTCCTCAAGGATCGGAACGTTGAATTGAAAATCGAAACGATTCCTTCAGGTTCAAATCTCGTCGCTGCTCTTGCCAGCGGGTCAGTTGATGCCGCTATCGTTCCTGGCACCTCTGTCCTGGGCGTTGCTTCGCAGGGCGGACAGATGGTCCCGCTGATGAACATGTTCGATGGTCCTTCCCAGCAGATCATCGGCAATTCTTCGTCCAAGCTTGGCGGCCCTGGCGACATCAAGGTTTTCGACAAGAAACGCTGGGCCTTCACCCGCGTCGGTTCGATCTCTGAGATAAGTGCCAAACTTACGGCAGAAAGTGCCGGCCTAAGCTGGACGAACCAGGAGCGCCTGCCCTTGGGCAGCGGATCGGAAACCCAGGCAGTGCTTGAATCAGGCAGGGCTGACGTCCTGTCTACCTCTCCAAACAATGCCGCGACCGCCGTCGAGTCGGGCGCCGCTTATCTCGTGGCCAATCCCCAGGAAGATGAAACACTTCCCATCGCGAAACAGCTGAACGCAGTCTTTGCCTCATCTCCCACTTTCACTAAGGCGCATCCAGAGCTGACCCAGGACATCGTCACCGCCCTGGTCAAGGAACTCAACGTGCTCGCAGCGGCAAAGTCGCCGGCCGATTCCCTGGCTCCAATGAGCGGCGACTTCAAGAACGCCGTCGGTAAGTCCTGGGACCTTCAGTGGCAGTACTCGAAGTCGGGCTTCAGCAGGGCAACCGGCGGATTCTCACAGAAGGAAGTCGACCAGACGTTGGCGGGTGCCAAACTCGTAAATGTCGTCAAGGAAGATTTCAATCCGGCTCCCGGGCTCTTTGACAACTCCTACGTTCGCACGGCCTATGACAAGTTATCCCTTAAGACGCCGTCGGACCTCTCCTAACCCGCAGCGAAACGAAAGCAGTCCCATGGCATGGAATCAGGCAATGCACGCTCCGGCGCAAACCGCCGCAACCAAGTCCCCAGCAATCGACATTGCAGGTCTTACACAGACGTACGCGTCCAAGATGGGCACCCACACCGCCATCCGGGGCGTCAACCTCTCAATAGGCGAGGGTGAGTTTGTCTCAATCGTCGGCCCTTCGGGATGTGGAAAGTCCACCATCCTGTACCTGGTCGCAGGGCTAAGGGAACCCTCCGAGGGCCGCATCAACGTCCTGGGGCGTGCGGTCGATGCGCGAAAAGGACCCCACCCGGATGTTGGCTTTGTCTTCCAACGCGACGCGCTCCTGCCGTGGAAGACGTCGCTCCAGAATGTCGCCCTCGGGCTGCGCTACCGCGGGATGGCAAAAAAGGAAGCCAACGTGCAAGCCCGCGAGTGGCTGGAGCGGGTTGGTCTCCACGGGCGTGGAGACTCCTATCCGCACCAACTTTCCGGAGGCATGCGGAAGAGGGTCTCGATCGCAGCCAGTCTGGCACTGAAGCCCAAAATCCTGCTCATGGACGAGCCTTTCAGTGCCCTAGACGCCCAAACTCGCAACCTGATGGAGAACGACCTCCTGAAACTGTGGGAGGAAGACCGGCAGACCGTTGTGTTCGTAACCCATGACCTGGAGGAAGCGGTGGGTCTGTCCGATCGCGTGGTTACCATGACGCGGGGACCGGGCTCCGTACTCACCGACCGGAAGGTGGCCATATCCCGCCCCCGGAACCTCCTGGAGCTGCGCTTCGATCCCGAGTTCACGCACATGCACGAGGAACTCTGGAGCGACCTGCGGGAACAGGTCATGGGGTCCGGACTGAGGAGCGGCGCATGACTGCCGCCCCCCTCGATGGCCAGAGGACTGCGGCAGCGAGGATCAAAAGGCGCGCTAACCCGGCGGTGCAAGTCGTAACCGCCCAGGTTCTCATTTGGGGTGCGCTTATCCTGGTTTGGCATTTGACCGCCGTCACCGTCCCCGGCATGGCGTCCCTGATCGGATCGCCCCAACTGGTCGTCGAAAGACTCGGCAAATGGGCTGCAGACCCTGCATTTTGGTCCAATGCAGGAACAACAGTCACCAGTGCCCTGACGGGCTTTGTGGCAGGCGCTGCAGCCGCGTGCCTTTTGGTGGCGATTACCTGGCCATTCCCCCTGATGCGCCGGTTTCTGGCTCCGTTCCTCATCATCGCGAACGCAGTGCCCCGTGTAGCGCTGGCACCTTTGTTCATCTTGTGGTTCGGCATTGGAACAACGTCAGCGGCAATGTTCGTGACGTCCATCATCTTTCTTATCGTCTACCTCAACGTCTTCAACGGTTTGTCCTCAATCGACACGATCTATGACCAGAATGCCCGCGTCCTTGGTGCCGGCAGGATGTGGCGCGCAACCTCCGTGTATGTCCCCGCCGTCATGGGATGGCTGATGAGCAGCCTCCGCCTCGCCCTCATATGGGCCATCCTCGGAGCCGCTCTGGCCGAGTACCTGGCCGGCTCAAGAGGCCTTGGCTCCTATCTCGCGCGCGGCAACATCCTTGGTCAGCCGGACCTCCTGCTTGGCGCCGCAATTGTTATAGCCATGTTGTCGCTGTTAGCAGACCGCGCCTTGGCAATCATCGAAAGGAGATTTACCCAGTGGCGGCTATTTTAGGTGCGCGCAGGAGTTCGAAGGCACTCATGGTCCTGGCCCAACTCCTCTTCGTTGTCGGCTTGCTGGCAGGCTGGCAGGTTCTCGCAACCAATGGAGCCCTCAATGCCTTCGTAGTGGGAACGCCGATGAAGATTGGCGCCAACATATGGCAATGGCTGCAGGACGGAAGCCTCGTCGCTCAAACAGCAGCAACAGTGATAGTCACCCTGGTGGGCTACGGTGCGGCGCTGGTTGCGGGAGTAGCCGTCGGCACCGTCGCGGGAACCTTTCCCAGCGTGGGCAGGATCATCTCACCCTTTATCACTTTTTGGCAGGGATTTCCCAGGCTCGTCTTCTACCCCTTTTTCGCGGTCGCACTGGGCTACACCATCGCTTCGCGGATGATTCACGTCGCCTTCGTCGTCATTTTCATCATCATTGTCAGCACCGCTGCCGGAGTAGCAGACGTCGACCCGGACATCCGGCACAACGCCCGTATTCTGGGGGCCAACCGGTGGCAGGTAATCAGGGACACCAGACTCCCTGCGGCCGTACTGTGGGTGGGAACCTCCGCCCGCATCACCTTCGGTTTCGCCATTCAGGCCGCCATCGTAGCCGAATTCACCGGCGCCGGCTCCGGTCTCGGGTACCTCATGGTGGTTGGGCAGAACAGCTTCGACGTCAACGTCGTTTGGGCTGCAACAGTCGCCGCGATCGTGGTTGCTGCAGTTGTGGATCGCAGCCTCCTGCTCGTCCAGAATTACTTTTCCCGCTGGCAATCCGACCAGCGCTAACCGCCGGGCCGGGCCTCCCGAGCAGGAACTGAAGGCATGCCCGGCTAGCGGCGACAAGGGCGTTACGCTCCATGACGACACCGCTGCCCTAAAAACCGACCGATTGTTAGCAAACTCGTCCTGGTATGTGCGGTAATGGACATGCCAGCCCATACCGACTTCCCCTCACGGTGGCCTTGAGCCGCAGCTGGCAAATCTCGTAACCCCACAGTCAAGGAGGACTCAGTGCAGAAATTCCTATTCTCAGCTCCGGCTGAGCGGCGCAGGTACAGACGAGTGGTCACATCTGTCGTTGGGAGTATCATCGTCGCCACCACCCTCGCCCCGGCCGCTGCAGTGGCCGCGCCCACGACACCTGAACCGACATCCCCGCCCATGGCCGCCGACGCTCCGTGGACCAAAACCGTCAAGTGGATCGCCGGTAATGCAACCCCCAGCGAGGAAATCGATCTGATCGAGGGGAGCTTCGCAAACAAGTTCGGCATCGACGCCACCACCGATCCCGATCCTCACGGTCAAGCAGGATATGTCAAGGGCATTCCCCGCCTGGGCGTCCCCGAGGCGCGCCACGTAGATGCCCAGGGAATCGAAGTATTTGCTGAAGCAACTGCATTCCCTACCCGCCTGGGACTTGCCGCCTCCTTCGACCCGGAGGCAATCGCTGCTTTCGGCAAAACCTCAGCGCGGGAGGGTCTGGCTCTGGGCCAGGACCTGATTTATGCACCGCAGACTGACATCGCCAGAACTCCTTCGTGGCGCCGAAACATGACCGCGTACAGCGAAGACGCATACCTTGCCAAAAGGTTCACCGCGGACGAGATCAATGCTATCCAAGGGACCGGGCTAATGGCCCAGGTCAAGCACGTCGGCATGTACAACGGACAGGAACAATCAACACCGTCGCTGGTAGGAGAACAGGCGGCCAGGGAGATGTACCTCGCCCCTGCCGAGGCTGCGGTTAAGGACGGCAAGGTGTCATCCCTGATGTGCTCCTACGCCACGTTCCAGATCCTCGACTATCAGGGCAGCCCGCACTATGCCTGCTCCAACGAAGGAATGCTCCAGGGCATCATCAAGGGGGAGTGGAACTTCAAGGGCTGGGTCACCACCGATTACAACGCCGCCAAGAGCACCTCGGACCTCGTGGCCGGGACTGACCAGGAATTTCTCACCAGCTTCCTGAGCGGGAAGAACCTTATCCCGCTCATCGACCCGGCCTCCCCGTCGTACGACAAGGCCTATGCCGACGCCGCGAAAGAAGCCGTCGCACGGATCGTTTACCAGTATGAACGGTTCGGGCTTCTTGACAACACAAAGATTCCAGCGGCACAGCGCTCGAACGTGAAGCAGCACGGAAACTCTGAAAAATCCGACCTGAACGCGAACGTTGATAAAGCCGAAGGCATCAAGCAAGCGCTGAAGCTGTCTGAAGACGCAGCCGTCCTGCTCAAAAACAACAACGCAACCCTCCCTCTCGGAACCGGCAGCAAAGTCGCAGTCACGGGAGTAGCGGCAAATCTGCTGCCTGCAAGCCCCGGAGGTGAGCGGTCAACCGGGTTCAGTGACCGGGTCGCCATCAGCCCCTTCGACGCGATGACTTCCCTGGCCGGCAGCAACGTCACCCACACACCCGGTGACGACATTTGGGGCGAGCCGGTGCCGGCGTCTGCACTGAGCCAGGACCCCACGGGTGACAAGCCGGGCCTGACCCGTACCCGTACGAGTGCTGACGGTACCGTCACTACCGCCACGGACCCCGCCCTTGACGGAAACGTCAAGGGCCTGGTCAAGGGCGATACCTACACGTGGACCGGTTACGTGAACGTCCCGGAGGGCGGCAGTTACCGGCTCCTCGTCCAGCGGCCCTACGGCTACGACACAGGGGACCGAAACGCCTTCAACCATGGAATTCGGAACGTGGAACCAACAGCAGTTCCCCAGGGGTTCGGCTTACCTCCCGCCACGACTGCACCTCCTAAGGCAGTCACCCTCACCGTCGACGGCGCCGCACTTAAACTGTCCGATCCTGACAGCAAGATGACGCCCAACGACTACCCTGCAGTCTCAACGGACAAAACCATCAAGACTGTCGCAGCCAATGGCCAGTACCTCGGCGTTGCCAACCAGGCCGGCACGACGAACCTGACTCCCGGCAGGCACAAGGTGGAAATCAGCTATACCCCCCATGATGGCCTGGCGTCCGACCCTGCCATCCGGTTCGCATGGTCCAACACGGATACGGCGCTTGCCGCCGCGGCTGAGGTGGCTAAGTCCAACGACACGACAGTGGTCTTCGTCGATGATGCGAACACAACAACCGGCGATGGCGGAAGCTCCCCCCTCACTGACGTGGCACAGCTTGCAGCCTCACAGAACCGTCTGGTCTCCACCGTCGCTGCAGCCGCGCACGTCGCCGGCCACAAGGTCGTCGTCGTGCTCAACACTGGCTCCGCCGTGCAGATGCCGTGGATCAACGACGTTGATGCTGCTCTGGAAATGTGGTACCCCGGCCAGGAAGGCGGAACAGCAACAGCCAACGTCCTGTACGGCAAGGTAAACCCCTCCGGCAAGCTCACAATGTCCTTCCCTGTCGACAGCAAGCAGACCCTGTTTGCAGGACACCCGGAACGGTCCGCTGGAACTCAGGACGCGGGCGAAGCCCAGAAAACCATCAAGTGGTCTGAAGGCCTCAATATGGGCTATCGGTGGTTCACTGACCCGGCAGCCAACGCCGCCGCGGTTAAACCACTGTTCGCATTCGGCCACGGCCTGAGTTATACCGATTTCTCCTATTCGGGTCTGGGAGTAACCCCGGCCGCGGACGGCGGCCTGGACGTCTCCTTCACGGTGACAAACCAGGGAACCAAGGATGGCGCTGACTCCGCCCAGGTCTATCTGGGGAAGTCCCCTGATCTCCGCAGCAGTGTCGCCCAGACAGCGATGAAGATGGTCCAGTTCGGCAAGGTTTATCTCCCCGCAGGTACCAGTCAGAAGCTCTCGCTGCACGTCGACCCCAAGGACCTTTCGTCTTGGGATGCATCGAAGGGGGAGTGGGTACGGGGGACCGGCACCCGCAGCGTGGCCGTCGGGGCAGCCTCCGATGACCTCCTCCTGCAAACCACCACGGCGGTGAAGTAAACCCAGGCCAAGGGGCGAGGGCCCGGAGCTGCGGAAGCAGGTTCGGGCCCTCGCCTGGTCTCAGGGCTACTTCAGGAACCTGAATCGCGAAGGGCGGTCTTCGCCAGGCTGCCGAGGTGCGCCTCCATGTCGGAGGCCACGTCGACGGACATGGGGTCGTACAGCCAGCCAATCCGCAACCCATCCAGCAGCGCGGCCAACCAAACCCCCTCGGTGGCCGGATCGGACAATCCCAGACCCCCAGCAGCCAGTGCAAAGTCAGACCTGGACCGTTGCAGCCGCTCGTCGACGTAGTCGTGAGCGGGATGATCTGCCGGGCGCGCTTCGCTTGCCAGAACGACGGACAGCCTGAGCATGCTGGCGGAACTCAATTCGTAGGTTGCGGTTTTGACGAGATGGTCCCAAAAGCTGTCAGTCTCAAGCTCGCTGTCCCGGGCGTCGTCCAAAGAGCGGCGCCAGCGGTTTATGACCGCGATGAGCAGATGCTCCTTGGTGGCAAAGTGATGGAAGACGGTGGATTTTGCGATCCCGGCGCGGCGGCTGATGTCGGCCAGGCTGGTGTTGTGATAGCCCTCGCCCGAAAAGAGGTCAACGGCTGCGCGCAAGAGGCAATCGCGGGTTTGTCTGCCGGCCGAATACCCGTCCTTGTCCAGCTCGCGGACCCGGGGCGGGGCAGCAGGTGCGATATTTGGAAGTGAGCTGCCGAATCCGCGTGGAATCCTTCCTGCCATCTGTTCCAGACGTCGGCGAAGCATCGCCGGGACGTTGACGTCAGGCGAATATAGGGAATGCAGTTGCAGGCCATCCCACGCAGCCTGAAAACGCCTGGCTTCTCCAACCACGTCTATGTCCTGGGGCAACTCCCCGCGCTCGACAGCACTGAGGAAATGGTTTGTGATCACGTCCTGCACGCGTCTGGCCCGTTCAACGAAGCGAAGATGCGCCGGATGATCGGGGTTGCTCGCCTCACCCAGAAGGACACTGTAGACCTCCGAGTAGCCTTCCAATTGCTGGTTGCGCTCCGCGAGCTCGGCGAATACGTCGAGGCTCACCATGGTGTCCGCCATGACCGGGCCGCCCTCGGCTCGTCGTTCCCGGAGCCCGTCCAGCACGGCTGTGAGCAGATCTTCCTTTGAAGGGAAATAACGCAACAACCCCTGCATCGAGATCCCGGCTTCCCGTGCGACCTGGCGCAAGGAAATGCTCCAGTAACCCTTTTGTGCAAAAAGTTGACCGGCAGCCCTGACGATCGCGTCATGGCGGGCTGCCCCGTTCCGGGTACGGCGCACTGGGCTGTTCACCCATACACCATCTCACGTCTCATTTTCACGGGCGGTTTCCGGGCCCGTGAAAGAACCGTGGGCGTTACGCGGCGGACGAAAGATGGCTCAGGGTGCGTTGCAAAGGCCAGCCCCCGGACCCTGCTAACTCGCCGATCAAGCTTCCTTGACCACCCGGTTTCGCAGCTGGCCCAGGCCTTCGACGGTGGTGACCAGGACCTGGCCCTCCTGCAGGTAGCGCTTGGGGTCCTGGGCGTGGCCCACGCCGCCAGGGGTGCCCGTGGAAATCACGTCGCCCGGATTCAGCGTAATGATCCTGGAGATGTAGGAGACCAGGAACTCCGGGGTGAACACCAGGTCCGAGGTAGGGGTGCTCTGTTGGACTTCGCCGTCCACGGCTGAGGTCATCAGGGGGCCCGGCAGGAACTCGTCCTGAGTGAGCATAGCCGGCCCGAATGGCGTGGACTTTTCCCAAGTCTTGCCCTGCAGCCACTGCACGGTGCGGAACTGGTAGTCACGCATGCTGACGTCGTTCAGCACTGAATACCCGGCGATGTGATCCCCCGCCTGGGCTTCGGGAATCCGCCGCCCGGCCCTACCGATCACGACGGCGAGCTCGGCCTCCCAGTCCACGGTGTCCGATTCCTCCGGCAGGATCAGGTCGTCGTTCGGACCGATCAGGGACTCGGCGTATTTGGCGAACAGTGTGGGGTACGCCGGAACATCATGCCCCATCTCTTCGATGTGGTTCCGATAGTTTTGGCCCACGCAGATGATCTTGCCCGGGGACGGCACGACGGCGGCGAGATCGGCGCCGTCATAGGGGTGCGTTGTGCCCTCAGCTGTCTTCGCAGTGCTCTCCCAGTTGGGGTCTTTCAGCAGGGCGCCGACATCGGAAAAGCCGGGAATCTCGGTGAGGGTGTCGCCGTCCTGCCGGACCGCTGTGGTGACGCCATTGCCAAGGCGGAGCGTGAGGAGTTTCATTGCTTGCTGTGTCCTTGAAAGTAGGTGCGGTGGGAAAGCGCCTGGTCCTTGGGAGTGCCCCCTGGCTGGATGGTTCTCAGTCGCCCAGCCGAGGTAGCCGCATTCGGGGGCCAAGCGGTTGCAGCTCCCATGCCTGTTCACGCGGTGTAGGGGTCGCTGATACCGATGTATTGGGTAGTGGTGTATTCGGCGATGCCTTCGGAGCCGCCTTCACGGCCGAGACCTGATTGCTTGACGCCGCCGAAGGGTGCTGCGGCGTTGGAGATGACGCCGGCGTTGAAGCCGACCATGCCGAACTCGATCTGTTCCGCCACTCGGAGGAGCCGGTTGAAGTCGCGGCTGTAGAGGTAGGACGCGAGCCCGTACTCGGTGTTGTTGGCGAGCCGGATGGCGTCTTCTTCGGTGGTGAAGGTGGTGACGGGTGCGACGGGGCCGAAGATTTCCTGGCCCAGGATCGCGGCATCGTTCGGGACGTCGGCAAGGACGGTGGGCTGGTAGAAGTAGCCTGGCCCGTCGAGCGGTGCACCGCCGGTCACGGCGACGGCTCCGGCATCGACGGCGGCCGTGACCAGGGCGTGTACGTCATCCCGGGCGCCGGCGTCGATCAGGGGCCCGACTTTCGTTTCCGGGTCGGTGCCGCGGCCCGTGGCCAGGGCCCCCATGGCGGCGGCGAACTTGCGGGTGAATTCCTGGGCTACGGATGCGTGGACGAGGAACCGGTTGGCGGCGGTGCAGGCTTCACCCATGTTCCTCATCTTCGCCGCCATGGCACCCTCGACGGCAGCGTCGAGGTCGGCGTCCTCGAACACAATGAACGGCGCGTTCCCGCCGAGTTCCATGGAGGTGCGCAGCACATTCTGCGCAGCGTCTGCCATCAGCTGCTTACCGACAGGTGTGGAGCCGGTGAAGGAGACCTTGCGCAGGCGGGAATCCTTCAGCAGGGGACCCGATATGCCCGACGCTGAGGCGGAGGCGACGACGTTCAGGACCCCGGCGGGCAGGCCGGCATCGAGCATGGTCTGCGCGAAGTACTGCGCTGTGAGCGGGGTGAGTTTGGCCGGTTTGAGGACCATGGTGCAACCGGCGGCGACGGCGGGGGCGACTTTGCGGGTGGCCATGGCGAGCGGGAAGTTCCAAGGGGTGATGAGCAGGCAGGGTCCGACGGGTTTGTGCTGGACCAGGATCTTGTTCTTGCCTTCCGGGGTGGTGAGGTAGCGGCCGTAGTCTCGGACGGTTTCCTCGGAGAACCAGCGCAGGAACTCCGCACCATAAGTGACTTCGCCGCGTGCCTCGGCAAGGGGCTTGCCCATTTCCAGGGTCATCAGCAGCGCGAAGTCCTCGGCACGTTCGGTGACCAGGTCGAAGGCGCGGCGCAGGATCTCGGCCCGCACGCGGGGCGCGGTGCGCGCCCACTCGGCCTGTGCCCTGTCAGCAGCGTCCAGGGCAGCGATGGCGTCCTCGCTGGTAGCGGAGGCGAGGGTGGCGAGCACCTGGCCGGTGGCGGGATCCTGCACATCGAAAGTGCCGTCGTCGGATGCCTCCCGCCATTCACCATCGATCAGCAACCCGGTGGGCACGGCTGCCAGCAGGGAAGTCTCCCGCTCACGCGGGTCAGCAGGGGACAGCTCAGAAACAGTCATAAGGAAATCCTTTAAAGGTAGGGTTTTCGAGAGGCGGAAACACCGGAGGGCGTCTTTAGTAGTAGGCCTTGACTCGTTGCTCAACCAGGAGGTGGATGAGTGCGAACACCTTGTCCTCGTCTATCGCCTTGAGGGCGGTGGTGATGGCATCGGGAACATCGGCGTCGCGTTCGACTTTGATGCCGAAGCCGCCGAAGGCCCGTGCCATGAGAGCGAAGTCGGGATTTTTGAGCTGCGTTCCCGAGACCCGGTATGGGTAGTGGCGTTCCTGGTGTGTGCGGATGGTTCCGTATTCCTGGTTGTCCATCACGATCACCAAGGGGGTTGCGCCGTACTGGGCTGCAGTGGCCAGTTCCTGACCGTTCATCAGGAATTCGCCGTCGCCGGCGATGGTGACCACACGCCTGCCCGGGTACTCCAGTGACGCGGCGATTGCGGAAGGAACGGAGTACCCCATGGAGCCATTGCGCGCGCTGATCATCGATGCATACCGCTGGGTGGGGAAGTAGCGGTGGGCCCAGTTGGTGTGCTCGCCGGCACCTAGGGTAACCATGGCGTCCACCGGCAGCGTGGGGACAAGATTGGCCATCAGGGTGTCCATGCGGGCCTGGCCTTCGCTGGGAGTTGCTGGCGGGAGGGCGGCGAAAGCTTCCTGCTCCCCGCGCATCCTCGCTGTCCAGGTCTGCCACTCGCTTTTGACCGGGAGTTCGATCTTGGCCAGGTCGCGCACGAAAACATCGGGCTTGGCCACGATCTGGTAGGAGACAGGGCCGGAACGGCCCCGGAGTGACGGGTCGATGGTGACCAGGAAGTTCTTCTTGTTCCAGTCCTGCCGGCACAGGAACCCGTCGGTGATGACATCGCCCGGCACTGTTCCCACAAAGACAAGCAGGTCGGTTTCCTCCAGCAGGTCATATGTCGGGCGGGGCCGTCCGTAGCCGATGGGTCCAACGTAGGAGGGGGAGTCGAAGGGGACGGTGCCTTGGGTACGCCATTCGGCTGCTGCGGGGATGTGGTGCTTTTCCAGCCAGCGGGTGAGCTGGTCTGCGCCTTCCTGTGTCCAGTCATTGCCGCCGGTGACAAAAAGGGGCTTGCTGGACGCGGCCAAGGCCTTCGCAAGGGCCTCAGAATCGACTGTTGTCATACCGCCAGTGGCCACCGGAATCGGGGGATGCAGCTCGGCGCTGATCTGCTGCCGGATCACATCCTCCGGCAAGCCCACCACGACTGGGCCGGGCCTGCCGCTCATGGCCGCGAAAAGCGCTTCCGCGACGATCTCCGATGCCCTTTGGGCGTGATCGAGGACCATGACGCGCTTGGCTCCGGTATCGAACCAGGCCTTGATATCGAACTCCTGGAACGCCTCGCGATCCCGATGCGCGAAGGGAATCAGCCCGACGAACAGCACCATCGGGGTCGAGTCCTGCCACGCCGTGTGCAGACCAACGTGCGCATTAGCCGCACCGGGGCCCCGGGTTACCATCGCTATACCCGGCAGCTGGTTCATTTTGCCGTCAGCTTCGGCCATGTACGTTGCCCCGCCCTCGTGACGGCAGACAATCGTCTCAATTGGCGAGTCGTGGAGGCCGTCCAAGACGTCCAAGAAGCTCTCACCGGGCACGACGTGGGTCCGTCTGATGCCGTGGGCGACCAGGGTATCGACAATGACGTGTCCGGCCGACTTCTGGCCAGTTTCCGGGGCAACCTGAATGTTCAGAGCGTTTTGCAGCAGTGCTTCAGTCATCGTGCTGCCTTCCTGTTGGTCGCTGTGCGGGCGGCAGAGGGAAGCTGGGCGGGGCGCGGGGGAGAGGGGAGCGTCATTGCTTTCCTGTCGAGGAAGGGGGGGGTATGGGGGGTGCGGCGAGCCCGCAGGCACCGGAGTGCCTGCGGGCTCATGTGCGTGGTTAGGCGTGTGCTGCGGTCTTGATCAGGTCGAGGGCGACGTCGGCGATCATGTCTTCCTGGCCCCCGATCAGCTTTCGGCGGCCTACTTCGACGAGGATGTCTCTGGCGTCCAGGCCGTAAGTGTCGGCTGCCCGCTCCGCGTGGCGAAGGAAGCTGGAGTAGACACCGGCGTAGCCCAGCGTGAGTGTTTGCCGGTCGACCTGCACGGGTCGGTCGTGCAGCGGGCGGACCAGTTCGTCGGCTGCGTCCTGAAGGGCAAACAGGTCGGCCCCATGATGCCAGCCTTGCAGAGTGGCAACCGCGGCGAAGGGTTCGATCGGGGTGTTGCCGGCTCCGGCGCCGTGCCCTGCCAAGGAGGCGTCCACCCGGTAGGCGCCCTCCTCGACGGCGACCACTGAGTTCGCCACGGCCAGGGACAGGTTCTGGTGGGCGTGGATGCCGATCTCGGTTTCGGGCCTGAGGGCTTGCCGGTATGCCTTGACCCGTGATCGGACCCCATCCATGGTGAGGCCTCCACCGGAGTCGGTGACGTAAACGCAGTTAGCGCCGTAGGACTCCATCAATAGGGCCTGCTTGATGAGTTCCTCAGCGGGGATCATGTGGGACATCATCAGGAACCCGGAGACATCCATGCCGATTTCCCGCGCCGTGCTGATGTGCTGGGCGGAGACGTCTGCTTCGGTGCAGTGAGTGGCGACGCGAACTGATCGGACGCCCAGGTCGTAGGCGTGCTTGAGTTCCTTGACCGTGCCGATTCCCGGCAGGATCAGGGTCGTCAGGCGTGCGTTCTTTACGACGTCTGCTGCTGCCTCGATCCATTCCCAGTCGGTGTGGCTCCCGGGGCCGTACGTGAGGCTGCTGCCCGCGAGGCCGTCGCCGTGGGAGACCTCGATCGCGTCAACGCCCGCGGCGTCCAGGGCAGCGGCAATTTTGCGGGTGTTTTCGATGGAGATCCGGTGCCGGACGGCGTGCATGCCGTCCCTGAGGGTCACGTCCTGAAGGAAGACCTTGGCGGGATTCGTGTCGTTGTGGCTGCTCATCGGGTTGCTCCCTCTCGTGCGGTGACCAGGCGTTCGGCGACGCGCAGCGCGGCCGAGGTCATGATGTCCAGGTTGCCGGCGTAGGACGGCAGGTAATGGGCCGCCCCTTCTACTTCCAGGAACACGCTGACGCGTGTGTAGCTTCCTGTGCGGCGCTCCTCGGGGATGAGGGCCTCGACGTCGGTCCCTTCGTCCTGGAACTGGACGCTTTGCTTGAGCCGGTATCCCGGCACGTATTCGGCCACTGATCCGACCATCTGGGCGACGGATTCCTCGACCGCGGCCCGTCCGGCCTCATCCAGCCGGTCCACGAGGCAGAGGACAGTGTCGCGCATGATGACGGGCGGGTCGGCGGGGTTTAGGACGATGATTGCTTTGCCCGCGGCGGCGCCGCCGACGTTCACGATCGCTTCGGATGTCGTTTCGGTGAACTCGTCGATGTTGGCCCGGGTTCCGGGGCCGGCTGATTTCGACGAGATGGAGGCGACGATCTCGGCGTAGTGGACAGGGGCTGCCTTGCCGACTGCCGCGACCACCGGGATGGTGGCCTGGCCGCCGCAGGTAACCATGTTGACGTCGGGGGCGTCCAGGTGTTCGTCCAGGTTTACGGGTGGAACGACGAAGGGTCCGATGGCTGCCGGAGTGAGGTCGATCAGCCTTTTGCCGTAGGGTTCGAGTTTCTCGGCGTTGTAGCGGTGGGCGCCGGCTGAGGTGGCGTCAAAGATGACCTCGATGTCCTGGAATTCGGGCATAGCGATCAGGCCTTCGACGCCGTCGGCCGTGGTGGCCACACCGATCCGGCGGGCGCGGGCAAGGCCGTCGGAGGCGGGGTCAATGCCGACGAAGACCCCCATTTCAAGGTGCTGCGAGAGCCTCTTGATTTTGAACATGAGGTCGGTTCCGATATTTCCGGATCCGATGATCGCGACTTTTGCGGTCATGGCTTCTCCTGGTTGAGTACGGCCCGGACGGTCCCGAGACCGGTGATGGTCGCTTCGATTGGTTCGTTGGGGAGGAAGGGGATCATGGGCCCCAGGGCGCCGGAGAGAATGATCTCCCCGGCGCGGAGCGGCCTGCCCAAGTCAGCAGCCGTTTGGGCCACCCAGACCAGCGCGTTCAGAGGGTCTCCGAGGCAGGCTGCCCCGTTCCCTCGCGATGCTTCCTCCCCGTTGCGGGTCATGGCCATGGTTACGTCGGCGGGGACGAATTCATTGAGCTTTGCCCGCTGCTCGCCGATGACGAACAGGCCGCTGGAGGCGTTGTCAGCGACGGTGTCGACGATGCCGATATCCCAGTTACTGATCCGGCTGTCAACGATTTCCAGGGCCGGTGCCGCGTAGTCCACTGCGCGCCGCACCTTTTCGGGGTCCGGATCGTCGATATCTTCAGCGAGGATGAACGCGATCTCAGCCTCGATCCGCGGGGCGATTAGCCGGTGCCCGGTGACGATTCCGTCAGCGGGCACCTGCATTTCGTCCAGCAGGACACCGAAATCCGGTTGATCCACCCCGAGCTGCGCCTGAACGGCCGGCGAGGTGAGCCCGACCTTCCTGCCCACGCGCATGGCGCCACGTTCGGTGCGGCGCTGGATGCCCAGCTCCTGAACTGTATAGGCCGATGCCAGGTCATCACCGAGGACATCCCGAACAGGGGGACAAGGCGTACCGGAAAGGAGGGCCTCCGTCAGCTGCTCATCAGCTGTGACCACGGGGGATTGGGTGAGCGTCATTTTGTTGCCTCGCAGGGGTGAAGGTATTGTTCAGGCATTTTTGAGCACCGCCGTGGTGATGCCGAAGCCGGCGATGTACTCCTTGATGGGCTTGTAGAACTCGTAGCTCACCTCATACTCACCGCACGCCCTTAGCGCTGAGTAGGCTGCCACCCAGGTCCGTACTTCGTGGGAAGAATGCCCGGCGACCCTGTTCATTTCTTCAGGATCATAGGCGTCGAAGCCTTCCACCTGGCCGGAGCGGCATACGTCCAGGAAGGCACGGTCCCACTCCGGGTTGAGGTCCATGATGTCGGCCTCGCCACGGGCAAAGGCCTCCGCCGTGGCGATAGTCCTGGCTTGTCGGGCTGCACGCGCCTCGGGGGTGGGGTTGCGTCCGTTGGTCAGCATGGCGCGCTGTTCGGGGGTCGCCGTGGCGATTTGCGGGACTGGCGGGTCGTGCGAGAGTCCGCCGGAGCCGATGAACAGTACCTTCTTGTCGGAGTTTTTGAAGTAGTCACCGATTGCCTCGCCGAACTTGCGCACACGCTGAACCTTGGAGAAGGGTGGTGCGACGGAGTTGATGAAAATCGGGATGACGGGCTTGGCGGTGACGTTGCCCCGGTAGAGGATCTCCATGGGCTGGACTGCTCCGTGGTCCACTTCCATGCGGCGGGAGATTGCCGTGTCGAGGTCCCGGTCAATCACGTGCTGGGCCAGTTTCTCGGCGATCTCGGTGGGGACGTCCAGCTTGCCGGCGAACGAGTCATAGTCTCCGCTTCCGTAGGCTTCGTAGCCGATACAGAACGGCGGCATGAGATCGTAAAAAAAGCCGTTGTAGTGGTCAGGTCCGAAGTTGATGACCAGGTCGGGGTCGAAATCGGTGACGAACTGGCGGGCCTGGTCGAAGGCTGCCTCGACCTGTGCCTTTACTTCTGGTTCAGGGTTGCCGTGCTCAAGCAGAGGGCTGTGTGACATGCACACGAGTGCCTGGTTCATTGTGTGTCCTCTCTTTCCGGCTTCTGTCAGCGTCCGACACCGCGGGCGTTGAAATACTGCTTTAGGACGGAGTTGAATTCTTCGGCCCGCTCTACCTGGGACCAGTGGCCGCATTGGCTGAAGATGTGGGCGTCGGCGTTCGGAATGATGTTGAGCAGTTCCCATGTGCGGGAGACCGGAATGACGACATCCTGAACTCCATGGATGAGCAGGACCGGAACGTCGAGTTTCGAGAGAACGTCAAAGTCCAGTGGCAGCTCGGTGCGGTCGCGGTCGCGGGCCGCGACGACTTCCCCTAGTCGGTCCGCAGCCGTATCGTTCAGGGCTGCCTGGTAGCGCAGGGCCACGAGCTCGTCAGTGACGAGGGACTTATCCACGACGAACATTTCCAGCGTCTTCCGGATACCAGCCTCGGAGAGGTCCGGTTTGGAGTGCCCGGCCAGGGCGCCGGTGAGCTTTGCCCCGCCGGTTCCCATGGAGACGATGCCGAGCAGCCGTTCGGGGTAGTCGATGGCGAACTGGAACGCGAGCCATCCACCAAGGGAGTTTCCAACAATCCATGTCTTTTCGATGCCCAAGGCATCGAGGACACGGACGGCGTGGCGTACCCATTCGCGGATTCCGTACTGCGTCCCCGGGGCAACGACGCTTTGCCCGTAGCCGATGGAGTCGATAGCGATGCACCGGCCGAGCTCAGAAAGCTCGGGAAGGTTGAGCCACCAGTTTGCCGCTGCGGTGACGCCGGTGCCGGATCCGTGAAGGAACAGAATCGGGGTCCCCTCGCCCAGTTCGTGGTAGTGGGTCAGCTCGCCGGGCGCGGTTTCGAGCCATTTGTCTTCCAGCCCGAAAAATTTGTCTGTGGTGTATGCGGGGATTTGTGCCGTGGGCATGGTGAGTCCTTCCGAAAAGTTTGGTAATGGGGTTAGCGGGCCGGTACGGGGTGACGAAGGGGAGTGGCGAGGATGGTTTCGAGGGCCTCTCGTAGCTGTGCCTCAGCCTCATCTGCCTCCCACACCGATGAGAGCTGGCGCCAGGCGACATAGCCGTCGGGGCGCACAAGCAGTGCACCGGCTTCTTCGGTTTCCCGCGCCTTTGCCCAGTAGGCGTAAGGGTCCTCGTAGCCGGGCTCGCCGACCACGACGGTGCGCAGGTATGGCAGGTCCAGCCGTTCTGCAGCTTGTTTCCAGGCCTGCCCGGAGAGCCCGGTGACCAGGGAGAACTTGCCATGACCGGTGACGTCCAATGTCGATACGCGGCGGCCTGATGCATCCACCAGCCAGGCGTGGGGGAGTTTGGCACCGGGACGCGTCGTGGGCTGAACGTGCAGCTGGGGATCGCGTTCGAACTTTTCCTCCGGCGTTCCGTCGGGGACGACAGCTGCACTGGCATAACGCTGGTTCAGTTCCACTCCATGAGCGTTGAACTCGTAGTTCTTCAGCTCGAGAGCTTGGCCGAGGCGTTGCCGCAGTTCGGCGCCTTCGGCTGTGGTGGCGCGCAGCCGGGCAAGGCCCGCTTCGACGGTGCGCGTTCCGTTTCCGGCGTCGGTGTTGAAGCAGTCACGCAGGGGGGCGTAATCCAAGCGGGACTGGTTTGCGCGGGCGACGATTTGTGCGCCAACGGGAACCCGCTCTGTCGAATAGGTTTCCAGCAGTGCCGGCCCTGCGTAGCCCTTGATCGCGAAGGCCAGTTTCCAGGCCAGATTGAAGGCGTCCTGCATGCAGGTGTTGGAGCCCAGCCCGCTGCTTGGCGGGTGCCGGTGAGTAGCATCCCCGCCGCAGAAGACCCTGCCCTTCGACATCGACAGCGCATGCTGCTGGTTGACGTACCAGGTCGAAACCCCCTCAACTTCCAGTTCCAGAGAAGGGTCGCCAACCAGGGTTCGGATTTGCGCGGTGACGGCCTCAATGCTCAGATCCGGCTCTCCGGCTTCCTTGTCAAAGCCCCAGCCGGCGATCCATTCATTCCACGGCCGGACGCAACGCAGCAGCCCCATGCCGATTTCACCGAAGGCGGCCGCAGGGTTCATGATCCAATGCAGGATGCTGGGACGGTGCTGGACGTATCGGCTCAGGTCGGCGTGGAAGCGTACGTAGGCTGTGCCCGCCCTTGCCGTGTGGCCAACAATTTCCAGCCCGATCTCTTCCGCGATCTGGCTCTTGGCCCCGTCAGCCCCGATCAGGTACCGGGCACGCACCGAGTACTCCTGGCCGGAGTTCCGGTTCAGCAGGCGAACTGTTACACCGTGCTCATCCTGAGCGTGGCCCAGGTACTTGGTGGAGAAGGAAACCTTCGCCCCCCGTTCTGCCGCGTTCTTGACCAGCAGCGGTTCCATATAGGTCTGCGGAATGTCCAGCATCGTGCACGGACTGGCCTGGACGTACTCGCCGGACCTGGCGTCGCCGGTACCCCACGTCTGCAGTCGGGCGATCTCCGGGCCGGCCAGTGAAGTCGTGAACAGGGTGTCGCCCATTTCTTTCCATGGCACGGCGTAGCGCCGGGCTTCCTCTTCCACGCCAAGGTCGCGAAGAACCTCAACAGCCCGTTGGTTGGTGATGTGCGCGCGCGGCGTGTTGGCCAGCCAGGACCACTGGGAGACCATCATGGTCCTGATTCCATAGGAAGCCAAAGCGAGGGCGGCAGTCCCTCCGGTAGGTCCGGTTCCAACGATGACAACATCCGTGTCGTAGGCCGAGGCGGGATCCGCCTCCCTGTCCCGGAGATCCGCAGCACCGACGATGTCGGTGAAATTTGAAGACATTGCTGTTCCTTCACGTCTTTGTGTGATGTATGGCACCTCTGTAGAAATGCTAGCATGCAAGCAGGTGTTTGCGATAGCCCGGCGGCTCCACGGTTTTGCCGTGACAGGACGTCGGGCCGTCGCCGGCCTTCCCGGACTTGCTGAGCGGGAGACTTATTGGGAGTGCTTGCCGGGTGCGGCCGGCAATGAGGCTTTCAGCTTCGGGAGCGTGATGACGCGGGCAAACAGCGCCATGGAAGCGACGGACGCCTGATGGGCTGTTTCGTCTACTGCGGAGGCGGCGTCCGAGAGGATGTACGTCTTGTAACCAAGGTCGGAAGCTTGGCGTACTGCGCTTTCGACTGAGGCGTTGGTAGCGACCCCGCATACGACGACATTTTCGATGCCCCGGGACTTGAGCAGCTCGTTCAGTAGCGAGCGGCTGAAAGGGCCGGGCAATTGGTGGGTGACCACGACGTCCTGGTCGAGGATCGTTATTTCCGGAACGATGGCAGAGCCTTCGGTGCCTTCTTTTAGGCAGTCGGCCTCTTGAGCCAATTGCAGTAGAGGGACGGACGGGTCAAGGTTTGAGTAGTCGGGGGCGAAGGCGATCCGTAGTGGAACCACAAGCCCACCTGCTTCTCGGACAGCGCTCATGGCGCTGTGGCAGTTAGCGAGGATGTTCCGTGACTGCACTTCCTGGCTGAAGAGCGCTCCGAAGGCTGTGCCGGGGGAGACGGTGTCATGTTGCAGGTGGACGACCAAGAGTGCCGTTGCAGCAGGGTTGAGGGTGTTCATTGGCGTGCTCCCGGTCTATTCGTTTGGCTTGAGGATGATGGATGTGAAGCCGCCAGCGCGGTCAGTTGCCGCATCGATGGCCTGGTTTGCCTCTTCGAGGCTGTAGTGCCATGCCTCGAAGTGGCTTAGGTCCAGAGTGCCGGCGGCAGCCATTCTGGCCATTTCCTCGCCTTCGGCCACGCTGAACCATAGTGAGGTGAGCAGATCGATTTGCATGGTCATGAGCCGGTACATCGGTACTGGGAGATTCTCGGGCATGGCGCCAATGCTGACCATGCGCCCTCCTCGGCGCAGGGCCCAGATACCGGCCATGCTCACGTCCGCGGTGGCCTTGTCACCAAGTGCGTCAAGGTAAACGTCAGCGCCAAGGCCGTCTGTGTTCTCGCGGACCCAGTCTCCGACGTTACCGTCGTCGTAGGCCATGGTGTGGATGCGGTCAGGGGCGATGTGGCGGATCCGCTCGAGCAGCTCCCGGTTCCGGGCCACCCCGAAAATCTTGGTAGCACCCATGGCCAGTGCCAGCAGCACGGCGCTCAGGCCGAGCGTGCCCGTCACCCCGTGGATAAGGAGGTTGCTACCAGCGCGCACATCGCCCTTCCGGAGGCCGGAGTAGGCGGTGCCCAGATACCCGAACCGTGATGCATGGTCCATGGGGACGTTTGCAGGTATGCGAATGATTCCAGATGCCGGTGCCTTCACATACTGGCACATTCCCCCGTGGGGGTAGTCCTTGTGAATCTCGGTTGAGCCCGGTCCGAAGCCGAAGTAGCCCTGGAATGTGTAGGCAGTGTCGCTAAGAGGATCTCCGGTGCGTGACGCCCAGGAGTCGCCTGAGTCACGGCCAGGATTCAAGTAGACCCGATCGCCCGGCTTCAGATTCCTTACCCGCGGCCCCACCTCGCTAATCGTGCCGGCGGTGTCCATGCCGAAGATGGCGGGGAGTTCCGGCAGGGGCAAAAACGGCTTCTGCGATGGGTAGGTGGAGATCACGTTCCTGAGGTTCTGAACCAGGTTGGCGGATTCGACTTTGATGACCACGTCATAGTCACCAGGGGTGGGTACGGGCACTTCGTCGATCTGGAACTTTCCGCCTACTTCATGCAGCCGTGCCGCCCGCATTGTGTTTGTCATTCTGCTTCTCTTCACTAGGGAACCGCCACTGCGTTGTGACGTGGGTCCCATCCTCAGAGAAGACGAAGCGGACTGCAAACTTCTGTGCCACTCAGCGGTTCATAGGCAACCCGATTTGCAGAACGATGTTTCAGTCGCTGGTTAGAGCGCTGTTACGGGGGAGCTGGCGACCCAGGGCCAAGGCGGCAGTACGGACCGCAGGAGCGACGCGTTCAGTGTCCAGTAAGCCTGCTAAGCCCGAAGCGGACAAGGCAGCCACGAGAGCTCCTCCGGAGTCCAGGACAGGGCTGGCTACGCATGCGCTACCGGGTGCGGATTCGTTTTCCTCAAAGGCCAAGCCCTTGGCGCTGATTTCTATGAGCTGGGCCCGCAGCACCTGTTCGTCACTGATCGTGCTGCGGGACAGTTGCTGCAGCCCGGATGCGAGAACGCGATCGAGGACGGGCGTTGGGGAAAAAGCAAGCATGGCTTTTCCCACTGCTGTCGCGTGGGCAGGTACCCTTCCACCAACGCGGGAGGGTAGCGCAGGGGTGCCACGGCCGCGCAGTATCTCGATGTACACCACGTCAGGAGGGTCCAGGACCGCAAGATGAACGGTTTGGCCCGTGGCGTTTCGGAGGTCAACCATGACTCCCATGGCGCGCCTGCGAAGTTCCTTGGGTGTGACCACCATCTGGCCCAGTTCGAACAAGGCAAGGCCGAGACGGAAGCCCGGTCCATGGCGCTCCAAAAACTGCAATCGCAGAAGTTCGCCGCAAAGGCGGGAAACAGTCGATTTGGGCAGTCCCGTTCTTCGGGCGAGCTCAGAGATACCCAGCTGTTGGTCCTCCATCCGAAAAGCACCGAGGATAAGGCCGGCGCGCTCCAGTACTGAAGACGAGTTGTTCCATTCAGCGGTACGCATCTAGGTATTATCGCCTTTTCCGCTGCCCAAGATCAACGGCCGGCAATCGGTGACTCTGACGCGGGGGAGCAGGTGGGCGGTGCTACGGGCTCGTAGGGGACAGCCTAGTCAGAAACGAAAAGGCACCCTCCCTGCTTCGGGATGGGTGCCTTTCCGTTTTCCTTAGGCCGCTGATACCGGCTGTTGTTCGAAGAGTGACGTGGTATCCAGGATATGCAGCTCCATCTCGGCTTTGGCGGTGTCAGCGTCACCGGCCGCAAGCGCGTCGCGGATCTTGTCATGATCCTCCTGGCGTTCCGGGATGTGGTTGGCCAGGGGCCGTGGAAGTCCGTGGGTATTGATCAGGAAATCGCTTAAGTCCCACATGCGTCTGCTGGTGGTGCTGATGATTCTGGACCCTGCCATCTTGTGAATCTGTTCATGGAACTCCCGATTGAGCTCCCGGTATCCGCGTGAGCGGACTTGTTCATCGGGATGCGAACCAAGGTCCTTGATTCGTTGGGAAATTTCGTCGAGTTCCCTGATTCCTGCCGGAGTGGTCCGGGTTGCTGCTACCGCGGCGATGGCACCTTCGAAGCCTGAGAACATCTTGAAGAAGTCGCGGACCTCATGCTGGGGGTATGACATGACGACTGAACCAATTTGGGGCAGTATTTCGATGAGTCCATCGCCGGCCAGGAGCCGCAGTGCCTCCATGACAGGTTGCTTGCTGACGCCGAATTCGGAGCGAAGTGCCTCCACTGAGAGACGCGATCCGGCGGGGATGTCTCCATCCAGAAGGCGCTTCTTGACCATTTGATACATCTGTCCGGACAAGCGACCGCCGGCCCCCGATGTTCTTCCTGTCGCGCTTTGCTGATTCTCTGTCGCCATAATGCTAGTATGCCAGCCTTTCAATGCGGTTACCGGCCTTCCGGCTTTCGGTGCGGTTTAGGCGCCTGCAGCGGCACCCCGCAGGGCATCCTCCTCGTCGGTGGCGTGCTGGATCTGGCGCTGCGCTTCGCGCTTGCCCCAACCGCCTGGAAGAAGTGCCACAGAGATGACGGAGATAACAGAGGCAGCAACCATATAAAGCACGATGGAGTTGCTGGTACCGGTGGCGGCCAGCAGCGCGGTGGCGATCAAGGGAGCGAAGGCAGAGCCAAAGATTTGCGAGATGGTGTATCCCACGGATGCGCCGGTATACCGGACTTCCCTGGAAAAAACCAGCGCAAAAAGTGAACCGGTGACGCCGGCGGCGGGAGCCATCGCTATGCCGAAGACCAGAACCACGGCGATCAGGAAGTTGAAGGCGCTGCCCGTGTTGATCAGGAGGAATGCCGGCCAGATGGTCACACCCATGGCTGCTGCACCAATGAAGTAGACGGACTTGCGTCCGATGCGATCCGAGAGGGAGCCGAAGATCGGGTAGAGGATGACGGCGACGATGCCGGCGGCGAAAACGCTCAACAGCACCGAGGACCGATCAATCTTCACGACAGTAGTCGCGTAGTTCACCAGGTAGGACATGGTGATGTAGGCGAAGACGCCTTGACTCAGGTAGGTGCCGGCAACGAGGAATATCTCCTTCGGGTGGCGGCGGAAGGCTTCTTTGATGGGTAGCTTGACGAGTTCCTTCTTCTCGCGGGCGGCCGCAAACGCAGGGCTCTCGGCGATGGTCAGCCGGATGACAAGTCCCACCACAACGAGCAGGGAGCTAATGAGGAAGGGAATCCTCCAGCCCCAGGCAAGGAACTGTGTATCGGGGAGCTGCGCCGTGATGAGGAAGGCCACCGTGGCGAGACTGGTTCCGGCGGGGGCGCCCATCTGCGGGAAGGCGCCGAAGAATCCCCTGCGGCCTAAAGGTGCATGCTCGACAGCCATCAGTGTCGCACCACCCCACTCACCGCCGACCATGAAGCCCTGGAAAAGGCGGAGCACAGTCAGCAGGATGGGAGCAGCGATCCCTATCTGTGCATAGCCGGGAAGAATTCCCATAAGGAATGTGGCCGCACCCATGCCCACCAGGGAGATCACCAGCATCTTCTTGCGGCCTACGCGGTCACCGAAGTGGCCGAAAACGACGCCGCCAAGGGGGCGGGCCAGAAATCCAACACCGAAGGTAGCGAAGGCCAGCAAAGAACCCATCAGGGGAGAAGCTTCCGGAAAGAAGAGTTTGGGGAATACGAGGGCGGCTGCTGTGCCGTAGATGAAAAAGTCGTAGTACTCAATCGTTGTGCCGATAAGGCTTGCGGTTGCAACCTTAGCCGGGGAGCCGGCTGAGCGGCTGGATGTCTTCGTCGACATGATGTGCTCCTGGTGGAGGATCGGGAAAGTGAGAGGTAGCGAGCTGCTAGCATGCTAGCCCGCTACATACGGTACGCGAAGCGTTGACGTGATTCAAGTCATAGGAATGCTTGCATGCTAGCCCGCTACTGTTGTAGCGTGGGTCACACCGGCGCCGTCAGTGGCGCTCTCCAATTTGCTGCAAGGGAGCAGAAATGAGTTTGATGCAGGCCGCCCGACTTCACGAAGTCGGCAAGCCGTTTCAGGTCGACCAGATTGAGAAGCCAACGCCAGGACCACACGATGTGATCGTCGAGGTCAAGGCCTGCAATGTGGTCCCGAACCTGCGCAACGTCATCACGACCTACCCGGAGTGGTTTCCGTTCCTGCCATTGCCTAAGCTGCCGGCCATCTACGGGCTGGACGCAGCGGGAATCGTCTCAGAGGTGGGATCACATGTTCGGAACGTGAAGCCGGGCGACAGGGTCTACGTCAACCCCGGCCGTGACACCGGCGATTCGTACGCCTCCCGCCGGGGCGAGAGGATCAACGATCCCGCCTACACTTTCCAAGGCTACTTTGGCTTCGGTGCGGGTTCACAGCAGGTGTTCGAGGACTACCCGCACGGAGGCTTCTGCGAGTTCATGAAGGCGCCGGCTGATGGGTTGGTTATCCTTCCCGAGAGCATCTCTTTTGAGCAGGCCTGCCGGTTCGGCTATTTGGGCACGTCCTACTCCGCACTGAAGAAGGCAGGTGCGGCCGCTGGCACCTCCGTACTGATCCATGGAGGCACCGGAACCCTGGGCCTCGGCGCCGTGCTTAATGCTCTTGGCATGGGGGCAACCAAGGTTTTCGCCGTCGCCCGGGACCGCGAGCTTCTGGAGCAGGTCCGTCAATTGGATCCGCGCCGGGTCCACGTGCTGTCCTATGGCGATGAGCCGATAGGGGACTGGGTTCGAAAGCACACGGATGGGCTCGGTGCAGACATATTCATTGACGCGATTGGTCCTGGAGCCCCCAAGGAGACCACTCTGGCAGGAATTGAGTCGCTGCGCCGGGGCGGACGTATGGCAAGCATCGGCGGCATGTCCGAAGAGCTGCCCGTGGAAATGTTCCGGCTCATGTGCTTCCAGATCAGCATCATCGGCTCGCTCTGGTTCACCGTAGGGGATGGCCAGGACATGGCGGAGATGGCAGCCGCCGGCACCCTGGACCTCTCGGTGTTCGAGCAGGAGATTTTCCCATTATCTGAAGTCAATGAGGCACTTGACGCCGTGGAGAAACGCCGCGGCGGTTTCACAAACGTCGTAGTGGTGCCAGGGAAATAGGAGAACGAGTCGTGGAACTCAACCGAGAACGCACCGCCGTCATTGCAATTCACTGCCAAGGTGACGTCGTCTCTCAAGAGGGAGCCTTCGCGCCCTTCTTCTTCAAGGAAGTCAAGCGCCGCGGAGTCATCGAGAAGGTCTCAGGCCTGCTCGGAGCCGCCCGCCACGTCGGAATTCGTGTGGTGTACACGAGGGTTGCCTTCAGCCCCGACTACAGCAACCTCGTACCCAATTCCCCGCTGCTGCAGGGCGTTCAACAGGGCGGGTCATTGAAGGACGGCAGCGCCCTGGCCGAGATCATCTCGCCTCTTGCCCCAAAGGCAGGTGACACGGTAATCACCCACACCACGGTAGGCGGAATGACACCTGAACTGCATTCCATGCTCACTGAGCGCAACATCGACACGTTGCTTTTCGCTGGTGTTGCAACGAACGTCAGCGTCGAAGGAACAGCCCGTACCGCAGTGGACCTGGGATACAAGGTGTTCCTGGTGGAGGATGCATGCTCGGCGGCCACGCAGGAAGCTCATCAAGCATCCATCGATTCCCTTTCAATGCTTGCGGGAATCACCACGGTGCGGGACGTTGAGAGCACTATTCTGGCCAAGCAGCCGATCTAGAAACCATGGATCCTGGCGGCGTGCATCTATACGTCGCCAGGATTCGTTGCGGCCGTGGCATTACGTTAGGAAGGGGCGAGCGGCTTGTCTCTACAGCTACAGGAAGATTGGGTTCCCTTGCTGGGGCAGGAAATCTGTATAGTCCGCCGTGGACAAGAGGTCCGCAACGGCGTAGTCGATGCAGTGATGCCCGACGGATCCATCCTATGGATCGCTGCCGAAGCAACCACTCCGCGCTCAATGTTTGAGCGGGCGGCCGGGTACGAGGCCTGGATTCGCTACCAATGGGCATAGCTGAAAGAAAAGCTCGACAAATCGCTAAGCAACTGAGGGCGCCGGTGGCAGGCAGTATTGCTGATGGCCGGAACGTCCGGCGTTGGCTCCCCATCGAGAGCCGTCCGTAAAAGGGGAGGCCAAAATGCCAATGCCCACCTCAATCCAACAGTTCCAAGAAAGCTGGGACGCCTTTCGGGCCAGCATCGGCTTCGAAGAGATCAGCGATACCCTCGGCCTTATCCCCCACAGCTGCGGGGAGAACACCATGTCCATGAGCATGGAACTTGCACCTCATCTCCGCCAGGCAGACGGCATGTTTTCCGCTACCGCTCTTTTCGGTGCCGCTGACCTGACAGGGACATTCTTAGCAATGCAAATGACTCGCCTTGGATCATTCCCATTAGCTGTGCAGTCGAACCTGAACTTCCTCAGCAATTCGCTTGTAGGGCCCGTGGTTGCCACCGCCCGACTACTACGCGTTGGCCGGTCAACGATCGTGGCATCGGTAGACGTTGCAGATGCGCAAGGCAAACTCTTGGTTGCCTCAACGTTTACCTACCTAAGCAAAGCAAGAAACGTCACCTGACTTGCCTATCTGCGTCACCTTGGCGAGATCCTTCGCGAACAAACCAAGATACGCCGCAAACTTCAGCCGGTAGATCCTGGACGCGTAGCAAACCACTATTGACCTCTTGGCGAGCACACCACAAACGCCGATAACAGCGATTCTGTCAGCCTGGCGAGGCAGGGAACTTGCGGTCTTGGCGTTGCGATAAGAGCTTGTGCGAGACTGTCTGCCAGGCGTTCTAGATCGCTCTGGCCTGGCGCAGGTACTGGTAAACCGTTTCGCGGCTGATGCCGTAGTCGTGGGCGAGGACGACTTTTGGAACACCGTTCTCAGCACGATGCACGAGCTCGGCGGCCCGTTCGGCGGTCAAGGTCTTCTTCCGCCCCTTGTAGGCCCCGCGCTGCTTCGCCAGGGCAATTCCCTCGCGCTGCCGTTCCCTGATCACGGAACGCTCGAACTCGGCGAAAGCACCCATAACGGACAGCATCAAGTTGGCCATGGGGGAGTCCTCGCCGGTGAACACCAGGCTTTCCTTCACGAACTCCACGCGTACCCCTTTGCGGGTGAGGCCTTGGACGAGAGCACGGAGGTCATCAAGGTTTCGGGCCAGCCGGTCCATGCTGTGCACCACTACGGTGTCACCGTCACGGGCGAAGCGCAGCAGCTCGGCGAGCTGTGGTCTGGCGGTGTCCCTGCCGGAGGCCTTGTCCGTGAAGACCTGGTCAAGAACCTGGCCGTCGAGCTGGCGCTTTTCATTCTGCTCCAGCGTGCTTACCCGTACGTATCCGATCCGCTGTCCGCCCACCGTAACCTCCAACCGAGTGCCTGTGAGGTTGAGTTCTAGGCTTGTCCTACAAGCAAGTCAAGACCTGACTGCAGTGTTGTCAGGTTGGGATTTGACTCAACCGGACAATGTCCACGTGGGGTGTCGACCATTTTTGGCAGGTGCGGAATCCCTCCTTGGCGTTGTCGAGGGCCGGGCAGGGCCGTGTATGCCTCTACGCAGGGCTTTGCCGCTTGGGTGTTCCGCTGGATTGGCGCGGGATGAGGGTCGGCATGGACCGCCGGATGAGGGGCTCTGTACCTGGATTGACGATGAGATCGATGGCGGTGGCAGCGATCTGTTCCAGCGGAACGTGAACAGAGCTTAGTGGTGTGGGCAGTCTTGCTGAAAGCGGGGTGTCGTTGTACCCGACCAGTGCCAGATCATTGGGAATGCGGATGCCTTTGCGGTGGGCGGCCGCCATCACGCCCATCGCGATGTTGTCGTTGGCTGCGAAGATCGCTGTCGGACGGGACTGCGGGGTTCCGGCGAGGAGAGTTTCACCGGCGGTGTAGCCGTTTTCGATGCCGTAGCCGGCAGCGATCAACCATTCATCCCGTGGCGGTATGCCTGCTTCATCTAGGGCTTTGCGGGCCCCTGCCAGCCTGGCGGTCCCTGTTGATGTGAAGGCGGGTCCGGTGACGACGGCGATGTCGCGGTGGCCGAGGTCGATGAGGTGGCGCACGGCGAGGTAGCCGCCGACTTCGTCATCGCCCAGCGCGGATGGGCTGACGCCGTCGGTGCGGAGCACCAGCGCGTGCGCGACGCGGCGTTCCCGCAGGAGGCGGGGGAGTTCGTCATCGAGACGGGCTGTGGCGAGAATCAGCCCGTCGACGTTTCTGTCCAGGAGTGTTTCGGCTGCGCTTCGTTCGTCGTCGGGGTCATCCCCGCTGGTAGCGACCATGGCGAAGTAGCCGCGGGCAGACGCCGCCTTCTCGAGCTCTTCAAACATCAAGGCCATGACCGTGTCGCTCAGGCGGGGGACAAGGACGCCCAGCGTCCGGGTCTCGCCGCGGCGCAGGCTTGAGGCAAAGGAGTTCCGCCGGTACCCGAGCTCCTCGGCGATCTTACGGACGTGTGCCGCGGCCGCGGATCGGGTCGTCGTACGTTCATCCAAGGCACGGCTGGCCGTCGAGATGCTCACGCCACTGGCAGCGGCGACATCCTTCAACGTGACGACACTGCCGACGGCGACCGGTTCCATGGAGATTCTCCTCTTCAGCAAGGGTGTAACAGACACTCTAATTCCTCCCGACTTGCAAACGTTCTCTTGACAGTGAGCTGCGACACGTGCAAACTTGAAAACGTTCCCGCAAACGTTCCCATATTAGCGGGATTACCGATCATTAAAGAAGACAAGAGGTAGCTGTAATGACACTCGATCTCCGCGGACTCAGCCCCGCACCTGTCACCCCGTTCACCGAAGATGGCGCTGTCGACTTCGCTGCGATCCAGCGTCTGGGTTCCTGGCTCGGATCGATTGAGGGCGTGAAGAGCCTTGTCGTTCTGGGGCACGCCGGCGAAGGCACGTTCCTTACCGAAGAGGAGCAGCTGGACGTCATCCGCGCGTTCGTGGCATCGACCGACGGCCGCGTGCCGGTCGTGGCCGGCATCACGAAGGAAGGCAACAAGACCGCAGCCCTCGAGGCTAAAAAGGCCGTCGAAGCCGGCGCGTCAGCCGGTCTCGTTTACCCCTCGCACGGGTGGCTGCGCTTCGGCTACCAGAAGGGCGCGCCGCAGTCGCGCTACCGGGAGATCTACGAAGAGTCCGGACTGCCGCTGATCCTGTTCCAGTACCCTGACAACACCAAGGCGACCTACGACCTCGACACTCAACTGGAGATCGCGGGCCAGGAGGGCGTCTTTGCCACGAAGAACGGTGTCCGGAACATGCGCCGGTGGTACACCGAGATCCCCGCGCTGCGCGCCGCGTACCCCGAACTGCAGGTGCTGTCCTGCCATGACGAGTACCTGCTGCCGACGATGTTCGATGTCGACGGTCTGCTCGTCGGTTACGGCAACATCGCGCCCGAACTGCTCGTCGAACTGATCGAAGCCGGCAAGGCGCAGGACTACCCGCGCGCCCACGCCATTCACGAGCGGCTGCTCCCGGTGACCAAGAGCGTCTACCACCGCGGGTCCCACATGGAGGGCACTGTCGCCTTGAAGTGGGGTCTGGTGAACCGCGGCATTCTTGACCACGCCACAGTGCGCACCCCGCTCCTGCCCCTGCCTGAGGGAGCCGATACAGAGATTGCGGAAGCCTTCGCCGCAGCAAACCTCGGCAAGGTCACCGTCAGCGCCTGATCCCACGGGACCCGGAGGATGGCGGGAGCAATTCCCGCCATCCTCCCCTAGGCTTTTAGCCATCTCCACACTTGGTCAATGAGGACCCCAGCATCGCCGCTGGAGAAGGAGGACTCGCTATGCGCGAGCCGAACAACACCGCAACCATGGCTGGCGGCCCGAATGCCGCCAGGATGAATGCCGAGCTCGTAGCCCGACTTGAACGGCTCCCGCTCACCCGACGCCTGACCCTGATCCGCGTGGTCATCGGATCGGCCACGTTCTTTGACGCTTACACCGTCCTGGCCATCGCCTTCGCGATGCCCCAACTGTCGTCGGAATGGCACCTGAACGCCGGGGAGATCGGCATGATCCTCTCCGCCGGCTACGTCGGCCAGATCTTTGGTTCCCTGTTCTTCGGGCACCTGGCCGAACGAATCGGCCGCCTGCCGGTTCTGCTCTTTACGATCCTTCTCTTCGTCTCCATGGACATCGCTTGCCTGTTCGCCTGGGGCGCCACGTCCATGATTATCTTCCGCTTCATTCAGGGCATCGGCACCGGCGGCGAAGTACCGGTCGCCAGCGCCTACATCAACGAATTCGTCGGCGCGAAAAAGCGCGGCAGGTTCTTCCTGCTCTACGAAGTCATCTTCCCTGTCGGGCTCATGTTCGCCGGCATCGCCGGCTACTTCCTCGTCCCCGTGGTCGGCTGGAAGGCCATGTTCATTGTTGGCATCGTCCCCGCCCTGCTCACCATCCCGATGCGGTGGATCATGCCCGAGTCGCCGCGCTGGCTCGCGTCCACGGGCCGAGTCCAAAAAGCCGACGCCGTCGTCAGCATGCTGGAAAATGAAGCCCTTAAAGCAGGCCACGCCCTTCCCGAGCCCGTCGTGCGCCCCGTGGACCCGAAAGCCACCGCCCGCACCAATTGGCGCGAACTGTTCTCCGGGATCTACAAGAAGCGCACGTTCATGATCTGGATGCTCTGGATCTGCGTCTACATGGTCAACAACGGGCTGATCACCTGGCTCCCGACGCTCTACAAGCAGACGTTCAACCTGCCCCTGCAAACCAGCCTCGCCTACGGATGGGTTACCTCCGCAGTCGGCGTCGTTGCGTCCATCCTCTGCGCACTGCTTATCGACCGCGTCGGCCGCAAACGCTGGTACACATATGCCTTCCTCGCCGCCACCATCCCGCTTATCATCCTCACCGCCCTGGGCGCCGTCTCAGCAACGCAGGTGGTCGTGTTCGCCAGCATCGCCTACGCAATCCTGCAAACCATCTCGTTCTCCCTGTACCTCTACTCCGCAGAGCTTTACCCCACCCGGCTTCGCGCCATCGGCACCGGCTTCGGCAGCGCCTGGCTCCGCGCGGGCTCCGCGATCGGACCCATTCTGGTCGGCTGGATCGTCGACAGCTACGGCATCAGCGTAGTCTTCACCGTCTTCGCAGCCGTCGCCCTCATCGGCGGGCTCATCACCATCTTCTTCGCAATTGAAACCAAAGGCCGGGTCCTCGAAGAACTCTCACCCTAGCCACATAGAACAACCAGAGGGCAGTTGCACGGACTTGAAAAAGTACGTGCAACTGCCCTTTCGCACAGCGACCCTGGCCATCAACGCAGGCTGCGTCAGGCTTGGGTGTACTTCCAGTTGACGCACGTCCGCCCCTTCATGGAAGTGGGACGGAGGCATTGCCGGAGGACGGTTGGGGGATGTTTTACGTCAACCGTTGCCCAGCCGGACGGGTGACGGGCGGCGGGCGTCAAAGGTTTTTTACACACGCTTCGGAGTGCCTGCTCCCAGAATCTCTTTGGTTGTCATCCGGTAGCTAAGTTCGCCGCATAGTTTTTGGGGCGTAACCCAGACTTGATGGCCTTGGCAGGCTTCGAACATCTGCCGTGGTCCGTTATGGTCGGCGGCGATCCAGAGGGCAGAGGAGTCGGGCATGGCATTTTCGACAAACCCGGTTCTGACCACCTGACCGTGGAGTCGGATTTCCACCAAGGCGTTGATCAGGAGGCTCCACTTGACGTGCTTGTGGGGTGTGGCTCGGTTGAGGGTCATGTTCCCTGGCTTTCGCGGTTTTGGGCAGGATCCCGGCGACCCGTTCCGGCCGTGTCGTTCCTGACGGTCATACTGAGTGCCGCTCTCGCCCTGGTGTTGCGTTTCAGCGTCAGAGGGTGGGGGCGGGGTAGGAGGTGCGGAGTTGGCCTTCCATCAGGGCAGCGTACGACGGCGGGAATATTCCCGCCGTCGTACGCTGTCGCTGCTTCTTGAATGGGTGGCGGCTACGACACGGAGTTTCGGGTTGAGGCGGGGGCTGTGGCTTTGTCGGCCTCCCCAGCATGCAGGTCTGCTTCAAGGGTTGAGTTCTTGGCGGGATCTTTGACCATGACGGCAGCGACAAGGGTGAGGGCGATGCAGACTGTGACGTACCAGAAAAAGGCTGACTCGTTTCCGGCCTGCTTTAGGGCCAGGGCGATGGGTTCTGCGGTGCCGCCGAAGGTTGCGGCGACTAGCGCATGGGGAATACCGACGCCCAGGGCGCGGACGCGAGTGGGGAACATCTCGGCCTTGACGACGGCAGCCAACGCGGTGTAACCGGAAACGAAGACTAGACCGGTCATCATGAGGGCGAATGCGCCGAACACGTTGGTCGTGTGCGAAAGAATCGTCATCAGTGGGACGGTCATGATGGTGCCGCCAATGGAAAAGAAGAGCATGACTTTACGTCGTCCGATTCGGTCCGAGAGCGCACCGGCTGCTGGCTGGAGGAACATGAAGACGAAGAGGGCGCAAAAGCTGATCACGGAGGCGTCTTCCTTGCTGATCCCCGAGGTGTTGACCATGTATTTCTGCATATAGGTGGTGAAGACGTAGAACGCCACTGTGCCTCCGAGGGCCAGCGCAAAGACGGCCAGGAGTTGTCGAGGGTACTGCATCAGGGTGCGCAGCGAACCAGCCGGCTTGGTGCTGCTGGAGGACAGTGCGTTCTGCCTGGCCTTTTCGATCTTGTAGTGCTCGGATTCGTCCATGCTTCGGCGGAGGATCATGACGACGAGACCGGCTACTGCTCCGACAATGAATGGGATGCGCCATCCCCACGCTGCCATCTGTTCGCCGTTCAGTACGCTTTGAAGCAGGATCATGACCAGCAGGGCGGAGAGCTGGCCTAGGATGATGCCCACGTATTGGAAGCTTGAGTAGAAGCCGCGCCGCCCCGGAGTGGCAATCTCTGACAGGTATGTTGCGCTGGATCCGTATTCGCCGCCGACGCTGAGGCCCTGTGCGAGCCGCGCGATGACGAGCAGAATCGGGGCAAACATGCCGATGGAAGCGAAGGAAGGCGTGAGGGCAATGGTAAGGGACCCGGCGCTCATTAGCAGGACCGAGGCGGCCAGCGCGTTTCGGCGGCCGAACCTGTCTGCATAAATTCCCAAGATCCATCCGCCCAGCGGCCTCATGAGGAAGCCGACGGCAAAGACGGTAGCCGTTGAGAGCAGTTGTGCCGTTTGGTTTCCGCTGGGAAAGAAAGAGGCCGCGAAGTAGATGCTGAAGGATGCGTAGACAAACCAGTCGTACCATTCGATCAGGTTGCCAAGGCATCCCTTGACCACATTGCTGACGACGCGCGGCTTCGCCGCCGGCGCCGAGGCTTGTTGCATGTTCATTTGAACTCCCTTGTTCTTGGACGATGCCATCGGCGTCTGCTGCCATTGGCATCGTGTTCGGGTCTTGTGCCCCTGGAACTAGTTCAAATGTGTCTCCCATCACCGGTTCAAGAAATGGAAACAGCGAATTCTTAGGACTCCCTTAGGGTTGTTGTGATCCCGCCTACACCCGGGTGAGCCCATGGGCCCGGTCGGGGGCCTCGTCCGACGTTTCGAAAGAAGCCATGCGCTTGTCGAAGTAGGCGGCGAGCAGCTGTCCGGAGTGCATGATGTGCCCTTCCATTTCCTGTCTGGCCATGGCGGCGTCCTTGGATCGGATGGGACTTCTTCTGCTTGAGGAGCAGCTCGCCGTGCCGGGACGCGGCGGCAATTAGTTCGTGGTGGAGGGCCTCAAGTTCGGCGATGTCGCCCTCGGACGCGTTCAGTGTTGCCCATGCGGCCAAGTCACGACCAACGAGTGCCTGGACCCGGAGAATATCGCGGATGTCCTTCCCGCTGTCAGGGGCGCCACCTGGAATCCCTTGGTGGGAACAAGTTCCAGGAACCCTTCCAAGCTGCCGGATATGATGACGGCGCGGATGTAGGAGGATGCCTCATCACTCAGCTGAGGACGAACTCACTTCCGCGCGGTCATGGTTCTGTCTTTCTCTGGTGCGATATATCCAAATTACGTCATCCACGCCGGTGTCATCGGTGATGGCGTCGGTAGGCCGCGGCGGCCCCGGGGTGGAGGCGTACGCCGGATGTGTAGATCAGGGACCTGGTGTCGAGATATTGGACGCCCACCGCGCCCGGCGGCACCAGCTCGGAGGATCTTTCGATCAGGACATCGACTATTCGGCCTACAACATCGTCCAGGAGATCGGCCCGGGCCAGGAGGAGGCTGGCGATGCCGATGGAACCGATCTCCTGCTCGGAACCGTAGAGTCCAACGGGCAGCCTTACCTCCTGGTAGACGGGACCGTATTCGGCTTGCAGGACCTGCAAATAGCCGGACAGATCAATCAGGCGTATGCCTTGGGCGGGTCCCCGCCCACCGCTGGGGTCCACGGCGGGGTGGGGGACGCCGCCGGCAAACAGGGCTGCCTCCACTTCCCCGCCTGCGAGGGCGTCCAGGACTGCCGTCACGGGAACGGCCCGGACTTGTACATCGGCTTCGGTGAGACCGGCGGCCTTCAGCAGCAGCCCGCCTGCCCTGGTGGTCGCGGAGCTTGCGCCTAGGCTGATGGTGCGGCCGCGCAGGTCAGCAAGTGTCCGGACCGGGGAATCGGCCGGGACCGCGAACTGGAGATAGTTCAGGTAGACGCGGCCGACCGCCCGCAGGTTGTCCCGTTCTGTGGCGGCGACGTCTGCTAAAGCAAGGGCCAGGTCCAGCCGCCCTGCCATGATGTCCGGGACATTCTCGACGGAGCCCCCGGTTATGAGCGGGTTCAGGGTGAATCCCGTATTGGCCCGGGCTACGGCGGCGGTCAGTGATTGCCCGAAGTCGAAGAAAAAGCCGCGGTTTTCGGCGGTGCCAAGGCTGTATGCCCGAAAATCCGGCCTGCAGCCGCCGAGCGTGATGCCTGCGGTGACCGCCGCGGCACCGGCGAGTAGTCGCCGTCGGGACAGCGGGGCAGTTCCGTCTGGTCGAGGTGTCATGTCCCCGCCTCCTTGGGCCCGGGGGCTGGGAAAAGCATAACGAATGTCAGGCCGCCACCGGGCGTTTCCCGGATGACCAGCTCGCCGCCGTTGCTCTCCACCAGTGCTTCCACGATGGACAGGCCCAGGCCGGTGCCCGTGGGCCGGTCATCGCCTGTGGGCGTGCCACCCAGTGAAGTGCCGCGGTAGAACCTCCGGGTGATCAGTTGCATTTCGTCGGAAGCTACCCCGGCGCCGTCGTCGGACACCGTGACTACGGTCCGTGGGCTGGATTCAGGGCTGCGGCCTGGACCCATGCCCACCGAGATCCGCACCGTGGTGCCTGGGCCGGCGTACTTGCAGGCGTTGTCGAACAGCACGTCGAGGATCTGTTCCATGTCGCCGGCATCGATCTGGGCTTCCAGCCCGTCGGGGTCGTCGTCCACATGGAAGCCGGTGCCGGATTCCGCGGCCGTGTCGTGCCAGTAGTCCGCCCGTTCGACGGCGACGAGGTACGGCACGCACGTGTTGTCGCCGGCGCCGCCTTTGATCCGCGGAACTTCGGCTACCGACAGAGCCAGCAGGTCATCGAGGATTTCCTCGAGCCGGATGGCCTCGCCCACGGCGCGTTCGTGGCTCTTTTTGCCGTCCTCCATCACGCGGGGACCGAGGGTGTCCAGCCTCAGCTGCAGGGCGGCCAGCGGATTGCGGAGTTGGTGGGCGGTGTCTGCCACGAGCCTGCGCTGGGCGTCCGCGGACGTATGGACCGCGCTGTCCATGGTCTCGAAGGCGGATGAGAGAGCCCGCAACTCAGGCGGCCCGGTCCTGCGTGCCGCTGAGGGGGCATCCGTGGTTCCGCTCCCAAGTGCAACAAAGGGGAGGCTTCGCGTCAGCCGTTGCATCCGTGTGCTGACTTCTTCGAGTGGGCGCAGTACCCATCTGCTCACCGACAGCGCGAGGACGCCGAATCCGACGATGGCGGCGAGTGAGCCTGTTGTGATGATGACCCAGGCCAGCAGGATGTCTTCACGGGCGGATGCGGTGGATGCAGCGATCACCACAGCTCCATTAACCTGCGCACCTGTGCCGATGGGTTTGGCAAAGACTATGGTGCCCGGGCTCCACGGGGTCAGCAGCTCCACCGCGGATGATCGTTCGTTCCGCAGGGCACGGCCGATGGCGGCCGAGACCGCGGGGTCGTCGATGGTTGTTCCCAACGCGCGCGGCGCCGCACCCCTGGTGGAGACCACAGCCAGGGATTCCCCGTACAGGCTGTGGTAGGCGTCGGCTTCTTCAAAGAGGAGCCCGGGATTTCCGTTTCTGGCATAGCCGTCTGCGAGGTCCGCGAAGCGTTGCAGGTCAGCGTCCCTGCTGAGGACGAGTTCGCGGGTCCGCGCGTCTGCCGTGGACAAGGCGAGCGGGAAGGCAAAGCCCGCGACGACGACGGCGCCTAGGATCGCCAGGACCAGGAGGAGACGGCTGCGCAAAAGTTATCCAATCCAGCGGTAGCCGAAGCCCCGGATGGTCTCGATCCGGGCGGGGCGGCCGAGCTTCGCCCTTAGCGCCGTCATGTGGACATCCAGGGACTTTGAAACTGCTACAAAGGCATCGCCCCAGACCTGGTCCATCAACTGCTGCCTGCTGACCGCGGTGCCGGGGTTGTCCACCAGTGCGGCGAGGAGGTCGAATTCCTTGGTGGTCAACGGGACGGGTTTGCCCGCCACGGTAAGTTCGCGGCCCGCAAGGTCAACCGCCAGGTCACCGAACAGGCGGACGGTCGCTGTCGACTCCCGCGCCCTGCTGGCTCGCCGGCGGATTGCCTCGATCCGGGCCAGCAGCTCGGTCATCCGCGCCGGCTTGACCAGGTAGTCGTCGGCTCCGTTCCGCAGGCCCCTGACCACCGACCGTTCGTCGTCGCGGGCGGTGAGGATGATGACCGGGACGGCCGAGACCTGGCGGAGGCTTCGGAGGACCTCGATGCCGTCCATGTCCGGCAGGCCGAGGTCCAGGAGGATCAGGTCGAATTCCAGGTGGCGCGTGAGAACGTCCCCGCCCCGGGACATCCGGTCCGCGGCGATGCGGTGGGACGCCAGGGCATCAAGCAGTGCCCCGGCCACGCCGTCATCATCCTCGACGACTCCTATCCGCATTCCCTTGACTCCTCTCACTGCGCGAAGGCGGTGCAGGCAAGCCTGCACCGCCTTCGCGCCTGTCCGATACTCTAGGCCCCGCGTCAGCTGATGCGGTAGTCGACTTCGCCGGCCCGGGCCGCCGTGGCGAGAAGCCGCTCCTGCCCGGCTTTGTGTGCAGCGGAGTAGCCGTCGGCGGGGGAAGCCGCTTCGGGCCTGCCCACGTAGCCGAGGTTGAACTTGCCCAGGCCCAGCTTCAGGAGTTTGGGAAGGACGTAGGTCCAGGCGCCCATGTTCTCCGGTTCTTCCTGCAGCCAGACGATTTCCTCGAGGCTGGCCGCGGCGGCGACTTCTTGCAGGATTTCCTCCTGCGGAAATGGGTAGAGGCTTTCGAGCCGCAGGAGCCGCACACCGTCGCCGAGGCGGTCCTTGACTTCGACGCCGACCTTCCCGGAGCAGAGCAGCAGCCTGCGGGTGTGCTCGCTGGAGGCCCCGCTGGAGAGGACGGGGTTGAACCGGACCGGTGCGAAGTCGGCCACAGGTGACTTGGCCGACTCTGCCCGGAGGAGGGACTTGGGGGTGAAGATCACGTGCGGCCGCGGGTCATCGGCCGCCGCTGCTCCTACCAGGGCCGCGAAGTACTGGGCCGCTGTTGTGGGGATCATGATGCGGGAGTTGTTCCGTGCGGCAAGCTGGAGGAACCTCTCCAGCCGTGCCGAGGAGTGCTCGGGTCCGGCGCTTTCCCAGCCGTGGGGGAGGAGGATAACCAGCCTGCTGTCGCGGCCCCATTTGTCGCGTCCGGCCATGATGAACTGATCGAACATGACCTGGGCCACGTTGACGAAGTCGCCGAACTGCGCCTCCCAGATCTGCAGTGAATTCGTGTTTGTCCGGCCGTAGCCGTACTCGAATCCAACGGTTGCGACCTCGGTCAGGGGCGTGTTTGCCACGAGGAACGGGGCTTTGTCGAAGGCCAGGCGCTCGGCCTTGTCGCCGGTGGTGGCATCGTGGACAACGATGTGCCGGTGGCTGAAGGTCCCGCGCTCAACGTCCTCGCCCGTCAACCTGATGGGCACGCCCGCCTCGTTGATCAGTTTCAGTGCAAGCAGTTCCGCCTGGCCCCAGTCAACCATGGCGTCCTGGGCCCGGGTGTTCAGCCGCTTGGAGAACTGGCGCATGAGCTTCGGGTGGATCGCGAAGTCATCCCGGTCCTGCTCCGCCAGGTCGAGGACCTGGACGGCCCAGTCGGCCGGTGCGGTTTCCAGGGCAGCCAGCACGGCCGGCCGGGAAGGCAACTCCTGGTTGACGACGGTATTCAGATCGAACGTCCGGGCTTTCTCCAAGGACTCCACCAGCGCAGCGCGCGACGCGGTCTTGGTGGTTTCCACGTAGTCAGACGGGACCAGTCCGGAGGCCTCAAGACGGGAAGCGTAGATTTCGTGCACGGGAGGGTGTTCGTCGATGTCGGCGTAATAGACAGGCTGCGTGTAGCGCGGCTCGTCCGTCTCGTTGTGGCCGTGCCGGCGATAGCCGAGCACGTGGACGATGATGTCCTTGCCGAAGCGTTCGCGGTAGTCGAAGGCGATCTTGGCGGCGACCAGGTTGGCGTCGATGTCGTCGGCGTCGGTGTGGATGACCGGCACATCGAACCCCTTGACGACGTCGGAAGGCCACAATGTGGAGCGGAGCTGGAAGGGGGTGGCCGTGAAGCCGAGGCGGTTGTCCTGGACAATATGGATGCTTCCGCCCACATCGTAAGGCGCCAGGTTCTGCAGGTTCAGGGTCTCGTACACCACGCCTTGGCCGGTGAAGGCGGCGTCGCCGTGGAGGAGGACGGGAAGAACGCGGCGACGGGCCTGCTCCCGGCTTTCCCCATCCGCCACGAGCTGGTCCTGCTTGGCGCGGACCGCGCCGAGGGCGACGGGGGAGACAAATTCCAGGTGGCTGGGGTTCTGCTCGAGCGTGACATTGATGGAGGCGCCGTCGACGTCGTCAAACCTGCCCTTACCGCCAAGGTGCTGCCGTACATCGCCTACCGGCGCATTTTCCGAGGCACGCGCAGTGGGCAGAAACTCCGCCAGGATACGTTCCGCCGGCCACTTCAGGACATGGGCCATGATGCTCAGCCGGCCGCGGTGTGCCATGCCCAGGACGGCGTCCGAATAACCTGCTTCCGCAGCATGGCCGGCCATTTCGGCAAGGGCGAGGACTGTCGCTTCCAGACCCTGGACGGACAGGGTCTTCTGCCCCAGGAACTGGGTCTGCAGATAGGCCTCGAAGACGTCGAGTTCGGTGGCCAGCCGCAGTGCCTGAAGGCGGCGGGAGGAAGCGGGCGACGGTGTCCCGTTCCGCAGGAGCTCGGCGAGCCACTGACGGGATTCCGGGTCCGAGAGGTGGCTGAATTCCACTTCGACACCGTCGGGAAGCCAGGATCCTTCGTCGCGGGCACGCACCGGTTCAAGCCGGGCGACGGCGGTGCTGGCGGAGCTTTCGTACTCGGCCAGCCTGATGTCGTCGTGCTCGGACCCCGGTTGGGCGGGAAGATCCAGCAGGACATCGCCGGCTGGTGTGCCGCGCAGTTCGCCTTCGAGATCAGCGAGGAATTCCGGGGAGCGCAGGAGCTTCTCTACGGTCCCCAGGAAGAGTCCAGAATCCGCGCCCTGGATGGCCCGGTGGTCGTAGGTTGAGGACAGAGTGAGCACGGGATCCACGTGCTGGGTGCGGGCGAGTGTCTCAAGTCCGGCGGGGATGCCGATGGCTCCCGCCGCGACGATGATTCCCGGGCCCGGCGGGAGCAGCGGGACGCCGGTGGTGGACCCGAAGCGGCCGGTGCTTGTCAGGATCAGGGTGGCGCCGCGAAGGTCGGTAACGGCGACCGTCCCGGCCCGGCACGCCTGGGACAGTTCGCCGAGGCGGCTGACAAAGGAAGGGAAGGAAAGGCTGGCGGCGTCACGGATCACTGGGACCATGATTGAGTGGCCGGCGGCTGTCTCAACATCCACGGCCACGCCGAGGTTCACGGTTGCTTCTTCGACCAGGACCAGGTCCTTCTCCGCCGCTTCGATGCGGCGCCGTACGGCGGGAACTGTGCCTTGGGCGGCCCGCGCCATCGCCGTGGCAAGTACGGCGGCGATGGGGACGTTGAAGCCCTCGCCACGCAGCTTTTCCCGCCACTGCATCAGGGCCGACACCTCGAACGTGCGGATGGTTGAGGCCGTGGGGATCGCCAGGCTCGCCTCCATGTTCCGGGCCATCGCGGCGGACCGGCCACGCAGCGGGCGCCGGACGTCGGCGTCTGGCGTGCTGCTGGGTTCTGGCCCGGATTCGGCCGGCTTTCGATCAGGGGTGGTTATGTTGGGCAGCATCTCTATCCTTTGCGCAGTGCAGGTGTGTCAGGTGCCATCAGGATGTTGTCGGGGGGGGCACCAACGGGATTCATTCCATCGTCCGCGTTATGGATCAGAGTCACAAATACCTCTTTGTGATGGAAGGATGTCGTAGGGTGATCGTGAGTCGAGCAGGTCCGTGCCCTAGGAACGGCAGGTAAGCACTGCCCAGGCTCCGGACGGAGGAACCATGGAAATGAGGCAGCTTCAGGCACTGCTGGCGGTGGCAGACACGGGAAGCGTGACACGGGCCGCTGAGCTGCTGCATGTGGTGCAGCCCGCGGTCACCCGCCAAATTCACAACTTGGAGGCCGAACTCGGGGCAGTACTCTTCGATCGGAGCCGCGCAGGGATGAGGGCAACGGACATCGGCGTCCAGGTCATCGAACGTGCACGGCGGGCACTTAGCGAGCTGGACCGCGCCCGGGAGGAGGCGCGCTCCTCCGGTGCGGGCCTCTACGGAATCGTGACCGTGGGCCTTCTGGCCAGCACCGCTGCATTACTCGCTGTTCCCGTGGTTTCCGCCGTTACGGAGCGGCATCCAGGGGTCCGGCTGCGGATAGTGACCGGGTATGGCGGCCACCTCAGCCGCTGGCTTGAGGCCGGGGACGTGGACGTTGCCCTCACCTACAACCAGCCGCCGGCGGCCGCACTTGACGTTAGAACGCTCTTGGATGAGGACCTATGGGCAGTGGCACCCCCAATGGAAGGCCTTCTCGCGGCTGAGGGTGAGGACCTTCGCGACCTGTTGCAGCGGTCCCTTGTGATGCCGAGCCCGCCGCATGGCATCCGCTCGCTCGTGGAAAGCTCCGCGGCGCGAATCGGGCTGGCGCTGGACATAGCAGTGGAAACCAATGATGCAGTGGTTCAGAGACAGCTGGTGCAGGGCGGGCTCGGATGGACGGTCCTGCCGGGCATCATGGTGGCGGCCGAAGCGGCGGGCGGCACCCTCAACGCAGCCCCCATCGTCAACCCGGGGATCCCCCGGAGGATCGTCCTCGCCAGGCCCACGGGATCGAGGTCCACGAGTGCCGTCCGGGTGGTCGCTGACGTCCTGGAAGAAACGGTTCTTAGCCTGATTAGTGCCGGAAAGTGGCCGTCCGCCCGCCGGGTCCAGTAGTCCGGGGGCGGACGTCTGGGAGAAGAGAACGTCACCCGCCAGCTGAACCGTGCCTAGGAAAGAGGCTGGACCTCACGCTGGGCTGCGGCGATGCGGTCGTCGAAGTGGGCGGCCAGCAGCTCACCCGAGTGGACGATGTGCTGGTGCATCGCGGCCCGTGCCGCCTCCGGGTCTTTTGCTTTGATGCTTTGGAGCAGTTCGGCGTGGTCGTCCATCGTGGCTTGGGGCCAGCCGGGGATGGTTGAGTAGAACTGCCGGGGAACGTAGCGGGTAACCAACCCCAGGACCCAGACGGTTTTTCGGGAATCGGCCATCAGGTTGATCTCGCGGTGGAAGGCGTGGTTCTTCTCTTCCAGGAGTTCGTGGTTGTTCCGGGCGGCGGCCGCGCTGAGTTCGTGGTGCAGTGCTTCGAGTTCGGCGACATCCTGTTCGGTGGCGTTGGCGGCGGCCCGGGCGGCCAGTTCCCCGCCGATAAGGGCCTGGACCTGGAAGAGGTCGCGGATGTCCTGCCCGGTCAGTGACGCCACGACGAACCCGTGCCGCGGCACAAGTTCCAGGAAGCCTTCAACCCTGAGGGCCTGGAGCGCCTCGCGTGCCGGCGTGGTGGAAATGCCCAGTTGCTCACCGATCGTCTCGGGGCGGACCAACGTTCCGGGCCGCAGTTCACCGGACATGATGAGGCCCCGGATATGGGCCGTTGCCTTCTCGCTCAGTTGCGGGCGTGCGCTGCTGCGGGGGCTGCGGCTGGTCATGGTCTGCGGACTCTTTCTGATCAATTTCCCCACCTAACATACGGCATCAGCCACGGCAGGCCCGGGGTTACCGGTCTGCCGTGGCTAATGCGTAACCCGGGAAACTCAGATGGTGGTTCCGGGGCGTAGCCAGCCCTGTGCTCAGAGCCCCAGTTCGGCCAGGATCTTGTCCGTGTGTTCGCCGATCTCCGGCACCGGATCCATCCTGACGTCGGTTTCCCGGGACGTAACCGGCGGGAGCAGGCTGCGCAGCGGGCCCACTGGGGAGCCAACATCGCGCCAGCGGTTGCGTTCTGCCAGCTGCGGGTGCGCGGAGAACTCGTGCATGTCCCGCAATTGGGCGTTGGCAACGCCCGCGGCGTCCAGCCGGGACAGGACCTCGGCCACCGGCAGCGTCCCGAGGACTGCGTTTATGGCTTCGTGCAGCGCCGGACGGTTGTCCACACGCAGCGCGTTGCCGGCGAAGCGTGCGTCCTGCGCAAGTTGCGGCTGCTGCAGTACATCAGTGCAAAACTTGGCCCATTCGCGCTCGTTCTGGATGCCGAAGAACACGGTGCCGTCGGCAGCGCCGAACGGTCCGTAGGGGGCAATGCTGGCATGCTGCGCACCGCTGCGGACGGGTGGGGCCCCGCCGTATTCCGCGTAGAAGTAGGGCTGGGCCATCCATTCGCCCAGCGCTTCGAGCATGGAGATCTCCAGGACGTCGCCGCGGCCTGTGGTGGCCCGCTGCAGCAGTGAGGTCAGGATGCCGGAGTAGGCGTACATGCCCGCCGAGACGTCGGCGATGGACACGCCCACCTTGGCGGGGGAGTCCGGGGTGCCGGTGACGCTGAGCAGGCCGGTCTCGCACTGGACCAGCAGGTCGTAGGCCTTTTTCTGTTCATAGGAACCGCCGCGGCCGTAACCGGAGATGGAAGTGTGGATCAGGCGCGGGTTCAGGGCCAGAGCCTCGTCCGGGCCCAGTCCCAGGCGTTCGATGGCACCTGGGGCGAGGTTTTGGACCAGCACGTCAGCGGTGGACACGAGCTTGCGGAGCACCGCCATGCCTTCGTCGGACTTCAGGTCTAGGACGATGCTTTCTTTGGACCGGTTCAGCCAGACAAAGTAGCTGGCCATGCCGTGGACCTTGGTGTCGTAGCCGCGGGCGAAGTCACCGGTGTCCCGTTCCACCTTGATCACCCGGGCACCGAGGTCGGCGAGTTGGCGGGTGGCGAACGGGGCGGCGACGGCCTGTTCCAGGGAGATGACGGTGATGCCTGCCAAGGGGAGGGTGCCCATTTACTGCTCCTTCCCTGCACGCTGCAGGATGCGTTTGGCCCGCTCGGTGACCGGACGGTCAATCATCTGGCCATCCACTTGGGCCGCGCCGCCTTCGGCGCCAATGACGGACAGTGCCCACTCCACGTCTGCTTCCGTGGGTGCGAATGCCCCATGAACGGGAGCCAGCTGGGTTGGGTGGATGCAGAGCTTGCCGCCGAAACCGAAGTTCCGGGCCAGCCGGGCTGACGCCGTCACACGGATGGTGTCCTTGATGTCTGTGGAAGGTGAATCCAGTGGCGCCGCGATGCCGGCGGCCCGCGAGGCGAGGACCAGCTGGGCGCGGGCATGGTCAAGAAAGCGGTCTCCGCCGTCGGCGTCGATGTCCAGGGCGAAGTCGATGGCGCCGAATGCCAGCCGCGTCACGCCCGGCACGCGTGCCAGTTCAACGGCGTTCACCACGCCGAGGGCGGATTCGACCAGCGGGACCAGGGCAAGGTGGTTTGGCATGTCCGAGCGCAGCTGGCGCAGGGCGGCGGGGTCTTCCGCCTTTGGCACCACGATGCCGAGCAGACCCGAGCCCGGCATGCGGGAAGCCGAAAGCAGCAAGGTGATGTCGGCGTCGTAATGGTCGGAACCCTGCGGGTTCACCCGCACTAGCGCACGCACTCCTGCACCCCCGTCCGACGGTGCCACCGCCTCCACCGCCGCAGTCAACGCAGCGGACTTGGCGCCGGGCGCGACCGCGTCCTCCAGATCGATGATTACGACGCCGGCGCCCGCGGCGGCTGCCTTGGCGAACCGTTCGGGGCGGTCACCGGGAACGAACAATGCGGTGACTGCCGAGGCGACGGTTTCGGCGCCGGAAATGGTGAGGCTTCCTGCCGGCGCCGTCACTGGAAGTCCCCGATCGAGGGCAACGTGGACTCATCCGGGCGGGCGGATTCGACGCCCGGAAGGTAACCGTGCCGATACACCATGAACGTCCGACGGTAGCTAATCACGATCTTGCTGTCCTGGTTGAAACCCTCGGTGGCCACGGTAACCAGGCCGAGGTTGGGCCGGGACTTGGATTCCCGGGTGGAGAGGACCTTGGACCGGGAGTAGATGGTGTCGCCTTCATAGACGGGGTTCGGCATGCGGACCTCGTCCCAGCCCATGTTCGCGAAGACGTTCATGGAGAGGTCGATGGTGGACTGGCCGGTGACCAGCGCGAGCGTGAAGGTGGAGTTGACCAGCGGCAGCCCGAATTCGGTGGCCTTGGCGAAATTGCGGTCCACGTGGGTCTTGGCCACGTTCTGCGTCATGAGCGTGAAGGACTGGTTGTCCGCCTCCGTCACGGTCTTACCGAACGGATGGTAGTAGATGTCCCCGGGGGAGAAGTCTTCAAACAGGCGCCCCGTCCAGCCCTCTACTACGCGGCCTTCGGTAGTTGCAGCCTGTGTTGCTTCGTTGGTCATCGTTGATCTCCTTGAGCCAATATATTGTGATCCGTGACCAGTTTCGCGGCTTGTTGCCTGCAATGTCAAGGTTTTATATCCCCCACGGGCACGCAAGGCAAGTCTTGCCAATTCCCAATATATTGGCGTATCGTCATGTCCCAGCAGTGACAGAAGGTCGCCGTCAGCCATTCAAAGGAGAACCGATGCATACCCTCACCGCCGGACTGGACCAGCTGCGCGAGCAGACCCGCCTCCTGTGCGCAGGCTTCCCGGACGAGTACTGGCGCGAAACGGACCGCAACCGCCGTTACCCGCAGGAGTTTGTGGACACGCTCACCGAGGCCGGCCTGCTCTCGGCTCTGATCCCTACCGAGTACGGCGGCCTGGGCCTTGGCCTGACCGAGGCGTCCGTCATCATGGAGGAAATCAACAAGTCCGGCGGCCATTCAGCGGCATGCCACGCGCAGATGTACACCATGGGTGCCCTGCTCAGGCACGGCAACGCGGCTCAGAAGAGCGAGTATCTGCCCCAGATCGCTACCGGCTCGCTGCGGCTGCAGGCCTTCTCCATCACCGAGGACAAGGCTGGCTCGGATACCACCAGCATCGAAACAGCCGCAGTACGCGACGGCGATGACTTCATCATCACCGGCCACAAGAGCTGGACCAGCCGCATCGAGGAATCCGACCTCCTCTTTGTCCTGGCCCGCACCTCCGAAAAGCCCGAAGGCAAGGGCACCGACAAGACCCACGGCCTGACCCTGTTCCTGGTGGACCTGCGCCAGGTCCGGGCCGAACAGCCGGAATCGCTCGAGGTGGTCAAAGTCCGCACCATGTTCAACTACGCCACCAACCAGATCCACTACCACGGCATGCGCGTCCCGGCATCTGCCGTCATCGGTGAGGTGGGCAAGGGCTTCCGCTATGTCATCGACGGCTGGAACGCCGAGCGCATCCTGCTGGCCTCCGAAGCGATCGGCGACGGCTACTGGTTCACGACGCGGGGAGTAGAGTACGCCAACAGCCGCGAGGTGTTCGGTCGTAAGATCGGCAGCAACCAGGGCGTGCAGTTCCCCATCACCGATGCCTACATGAAGGTCCGCGCCGCCGACATGATGCGCTACGAGGCCGCCCGGCTCTTTGACGCTGGCGAACCCTGCGGCGCAGAGGCCAACATGGCCAAACACCTCGCCTCCGAAGCCAGCTGGGCCGCCGCCAACGCCTGCCTTGACACCCACGGCGGCTACGGCTTTGTGGACGAGTACGACGTCGAACGCAAGTTCCGCGAGACCCGCATGTTCCAGGTGGCCCCGGTCAACAACAACCTGATCAAGAGCTTCGTGGCCACCAAGGTCCTGGGCCTGCCCCGCTCCTACTAGCCACGCGGTGTTGCTGCCAGATCCACTGCAACGGCTGCGGTTGAGTGTCAAGGCTCGTTGGGGAAGAACTGTGCGACTGACTACTTGATGAGCGCTCTACTCGTGGCAGAGGCCCTCGATTATGCTGGTCTGGAGTGCTCCCATGCTCCTGCGGCGGCCAATACCCTCAATCTGATAGGCATTGTCTTCTGCTCCGCTGCTGGCTGACGGAGCTCTCATCCGGAGGTAACAGAGGGCCTTTCAGTTCCTCTCCGGGGCTTTTCAAAGAGCTGATATCCAGCCTTCCGTCATCCTGCCCAAGCCTGGATACGTGCCCCTGCTACCCGGACCTACTGTCACATAGAGCGGTCCATGGCTGGGGTCAATTCGGGTTATCCACGGCTGGAAATCGGGAGCCGTTTGGGTAGCTCCCTAGCAGCAGTAGCGGTGGATAACCTGCGGAGAATTGTCCCGGGGTTGTGGGCGGCGGCAACCTACTTCGGCGTTCCGACTCCTGGAGGTCCGTCGCTGGGCCTGTTGTCCTGGCTCCCTGGCTTCCTGGCCCCCGGCTGAACAACCGGAGCCCAGCGCTTGGGCGACGAGAAGATAAAAGATGTCGCAGAGCTGCCCTTATCGTGGAGCGAGTCGATGAAAGGTTCCAAGTCGCGGATGGTCTCCGCGACCACACGCAAGATGTGATCGTCCTGGCCCGCCACCCGATGATCCTCAAGTACATACGGGTCGGCTATAGCTTGGGTTGCAATTCCGTAGGATTGCAGCTTGCCGGTACTTTCAATGTGAATGAAAGCTTCAACCGCGTATCCAGCAGCAAGGGGATCGACACGGGCACTGTAGCCAGTTATCACCCCGTGCCGCTCAAGACGTCGCACTCGGCTAGCAACTGCAGGGGCAGTCAAACCTACGTGCCGCCCGAGCTCTCGGTATCCGAGACGGGCATCTTCCTGCAGCAGCCGCAACAATTCCCAATCAACACCATCCAGAGCCACCATGGATTAAATTTTAGGCTGTCAGCTTTCCAAATGGATACTGTTTTACTCTCGAACTTTACGAGTTGCCTTCCCACGACCTTTGCATTCTTCCTACACTGGATGCCATGTTGGAACAATCTCTCTTGGCGACCGGCCACGTGTAGCGTGAAAGCAAGCGCGTGGTGTCTGTTTGCCCTGGTTTCACTCCTCTGGGGAGTGCCTTATCTCTTCATCGAGATTGCACCGAGGGACGTCGAACCTCTCTGGATCGCTGCCGCACGTGTAGTCATAGCGGCTCTCGTCATGGCGCCATTCCTGCTGCATCGACAGCGTTGGGCTGCCATCCTGCGCGAGTATGTGTGTGGCGAAGCCGAGGGGGTCGCCATATGAACTCCTCGCAGCGCTACGACACGCGCGCGTGGCTGCTATTCGCCGCGATGGCAGTGCTGTGGGGCACCCCCTATCTCTTCATCAGCGTCGCCGTCGAGTCGTACTCTCCAGCTGCGGTGGTGGCAGGCCGCACTCTGCTCGGCGCCGTGCTCCTCTTGCCGTTCGCCATCCGGCAGAAGGCACTGCGACCCGCGTTCGCGAAGATCGGCTGGGTGCTGCTGTTCGGCGCCATCGAGATGGCCGGGCCCTTCCTGCTCCTCGGTCATGCCGAGCAAACACTGCCGTCGGGGCTCACGGGCCTGCTCGTCGCGACGGTCCCGCTGTTTGCGGCGATCATCGCGTTCGGCGGCGGTGACCGGTCGGCCCTCAGCCCGGGGCGCAGCATCGGACTCTTCGTCGGCTTCGTCGGCGTGTTCGTGATGGTCGCCGGGCCGGGCCTCGCAGTCGAAGGGGGGAATGGTCTCATCGCCGTCGGCGAAGTCCTGCTGGTCGCGCTGATGTACGCGATCGCGCCGTTCGTGATCGCGACCAAGCTGCGCGACGTGCCCCCGCTCGGCTCCATCACCCTCGCGCTCCTCGCGGTAGGGATCTTCTACACGCCGATCGCGTTCCTGACGCAGCACCAGGTGCCGACCCTCGAGGGCACGCTAGCGCTCATCGCACTGGCCGTCCTGTGCACGGCGCTGGCGTTTATCACCTTCTTTGCGCTGATCGCGCGGGTGGGCCCGGTGCGGGCGCCGCTGTTCACGTATGTCAACCCCGTCGTTGCCATCGTGCTGGGCACTCTCATTCTTGGCGAGCCGCTGACGGTCGGCCTGCTGATCGGTTTCCCGCTGATGATGGCCGGATGCTGGCTCGCCGCCACGCGCGGCACCCTACGAGCCCGCAAGGTCACGGCCGACCTACCGCCGATTGTCCGGAGCTGAACCAGCCGTGCCTACGCCCGTTCCCGCATATTTTCAAGAGCCGATAATTGTGGTTCCGTCAATTAGCCACTGAGACCTGGTCTCATGGCGTGACACCGTGAACGGCCGTGTTTGGCGTTCCGGCCTTGCAATCCTGATATCGCTCTGGTCGTTGAGGTAGTTCGTCGTTCTGGTAGGGGAGCAGTAGCTGGTGGAGGGGCGGGAGTGCAACTTGGGGGACCCGCGTCAGAGTTCGGAAACTTTGTCCGGCTGAAGGAGCAGTCACGTCGCGGGGAAGTTTCCCGTTCCCGGGGCCGGCGCGAAAGCGCCCTGGTTGCACTGAGGACCCGCCCAGCTATCATCGCGCCGTCCAGAATGACTACACTGCCGTCCGAGTTGAATCGTTGGTCGGCTACCGTTTTCGAAGCTACGGGGCGGTGGTGATCGGCGGGCATGAGTTCGCCCAGAAGACGCCCAGCCGAGTTCGAGAAATTGGGCCCCAGCGGAGGGGTGTGGACAATGTCCGCACTTTTCGTAGCGGAGTGCCTCGTACCGCCGGAGAACTGCTTCGGATTCCGTATGTTTTCGCGGGTTCTCAGTGTTTGCAACGGCTGGAAGACGGTTCGAGTCCCACCTCGGGCACAGTGTTTCCGCAGGTCAGAGGCTTTTTCAGTTTTTAGTGTTGACAAAGCTTGACATTTTCGACGTGCTGGTATCGCGCGAAGCGTCGATGAGCAACCTTTAACCGTGAAGAACTCAATGTGGACTGAACTCTGGACGCCCTCCAGGGCCTGGAAGTCCCGCTGCGCATCCCGGGGCGGGGGGCTTTCGAGCGTTCCGTAAACACCTTTAGATAGTAGAGGCGTCAACCAAAGGCGTGGCGACAAATCGGAGCGCCGTTCAAAGTGCGGGGTCTTTTATGGCTTCAACAATTCCGTCCAAAGCCCGCTTTTCTCTGCGGGGCGACCAGCAGGTGCCGCTCGATGGTGTCATCCAGCCGCTCCCACGGCACCGCCTGAGTCGGCGCCTCGTTCCAGTTAGGCGGGGCGGGGTGCAACTCCTTGGCCTCAAATCGCTCAGAAGGTCTTCGGCGACCTTGGACATCACGCATGTGGCGCACATGCGCCCATTCTGCCCGATTCGCCGTGGAAAAAATTAGGGGTACCCAATCTCTCCGGCATAGGGTGCGTGTCGTTGACCGCCCGGAAGGCTCAGCGGATACTCCCGGCTATGGACGTCCAGCAAAACGTGCCGGCCGAGAATGACAGCAGCCACAAAGTTACCTGGTCAAACTTCTGGAAGCGGCCGGAGGTAGTTGTCCCGATCCTGGTGGGAGGGGCCCTCTCAGTTTGGGGCGTTACGGCCGCGCAGGTTCCCAAGGACCCGGTCGCCGAGTGCCATAGACAGTATCCTGATGCGAAGGGGATACCGGTCCGGAAGGGAGAGAACCGGAACCCCTCGACATATGTGGTGGAGGGCTGCAGACAACCCGGACTTGCAGGCGTAGGTGACGACGCGCTGTGGAGAGCCGACCTTACCATCTATGGGATTCCTGATACCGCTCTGGCGGACGCGTTTACACGGGTGGAGGTGTATGACAGCAAGTGTCCCGCTCTTGGCATTAACTACAAGTACGACCATATGGGGACGGTCTCGCAGTATCGGATCGTTGTCCAGAACCAGCAAACAGTGTCAGGAAACCTGGAGGACCCGAAGAGCATCTACAGCGTAGGAACCATCCCTCCCGCGAACGTTCCGCAGGAAGTAAGGGACATGGCTGGCAGCAGGTTGCTGGTGCTGAACAACGACAGGAACGAGCTGGAGTCTGTAAGCTGCGAGGATTTCACGGCGGCAGCCAAGCGGCCGCCGCTGGGCTAACCTGCCTGCGGGCCCTTCAGGCTGTTTCGCCCAAGCTCTATGTCCGGTTGTAGTCAGCCGCTCAGGTCTGCTGCTTCAACGTTTGGAGGAATTTCCCTTTGGCGCTTGGGCACTAAGCTTCGACCCGCTGTGGGCAGCCATTCCTCAGCTTCACCGATGGCCCACTTTGCCTTCAGCGGGGCAACAGGTACGCGCACAATTGGTATGCGCCGTTACGGATGGACCTTCTTCCGAAGTCATGAGGTCGGTGCAGGCCTCGAGCGGGTTCGATACTGGTGAAATAAGGGGTGTTGACAATGTCAACGCTTCTTGCCCATTACTGGGGAGTAGCCGGACCGGACTGCTCCGGACTCCGCATGTTTTCGCGTTCTCGCTTATGGGCGCCCTTGGGAGGCGGTCTTAGGCGTGCCCGCGAGAGTCGCGGCCCCGAGGTTTGTCCTGCCAAAGAGGGGGGTGGACAGTGTCCACACTTACGTCTGCTTTATTGGAGGGCCGTGAGGTGTCAGCGATGGCGGGTTCCACAGCCTTGATTCCGTAGTCCTGCGGCGCCCGCACGTAAGGCGGGGGACTGTCAGCGCTCACTGCTTTCGCGACCGTGTTCCTGGAGATCTCCAACCTCAAAGCTATCGATCTCATCGACTCACCCGCGGTCAGATGCAATGGCCCGACAAGCGCCCAATCTTCCGCTGTGATCACCCACCCAATCGTTCGGAACGGGTGGCTCAGTTTCCAAGCCCTCACAATGGCTCACTGGTCGAGCGTCATTGACATGAGGACTGAGTCCGATGTCGGGTTGGGCCGCAAACCTTTCGATCACGGTGCCTGGAAAGTGGTTCTTGAAGCACAAGGTGTCTGCGACTTGGGTTGATTTGCGGTGATGAATGACGGTGCTTCGGGGACCCTCCATGTCACCTTCAGATGCCCTCCGAGCGGGTGTAAGAGGCAGTCAGGCCAGCTCTCGCCTGCTGCCCGGCTGCCTCGAAACGCTAGGGCTGTGAGACAGGTTGGCAGTCAGTAGTTGTCTTCCTGCCACCCTGTGCTGGTCATGATTTTTGTGGAGATCGAGCGGGGTATTACTGCGTGCTCCGTCCCGAGCCACATCATTATTCGGTCGTGATGCTCACAGGCAATCCCGCTTGCACCGTCCGCTAGTAACGCCCACCAAGGACCGGGACTCCGTCGACGTTCAGGCTGTGAGGGGTGCCTTTCACCAAACCGATCCATCTGATGGTCTGTGCAAGCCCTGAGAGCTGCCGTGTCCTGGCAAACTCGGTCAACTCGTTCGTAAGGACTGTGAGGAGAAATGCGGCGTGGTGGGGGTCGGGGCGATCAGGCTTGAACGTAGCCAAGCATTCGGGTGCGTCGGCGCCGGTGCCCGGTCCTGAAGCGATGGCAAAGCGTGCGATGACCGTTTCACCGCCCGTTGCTCGAGGCACGGGCGTGGATATGCCGCCGGGATCGAGTCCTTTTGTGTCCGTGTGGACTGCAAACGGGCCGAATGCCGCGAGTTCCGCCCAGATACGATCGCGCAGAGAGGAGTGCGACGTCGGTGGCCCACTTGGTGTGTTTGACGGCGGCCTCGAACTTGCGGTTCAACACGTTCTCAGCCGTCTTACCGACCTCGCCGCGGAAGGAGTTGTATCTGCGCCGGCGACGGACCGGGCTTTGCAATCCGAGCCCGCGCATGAGCTTCAGCACGGTCTTCTTCGACACTGTCCATCCCTGTCGTAGGAGCATGGCTAGGACACGTCGATGCCCGTAAGCGCTTCGCGCCTGCGTGAAGACCTCACGAATGGCTTCTTTGAGTTCCGCCTGCCGATCCGGCCGGGTGAGCCGGTTGCGGTGGTCGTAGAAAGTGGACCGGGGAATCTTTGCCAGATGCAACAGCAGCTGCAACCGGTGGTGGGCCTTGAGGTCATTGATCGCTTGAACTTTCAGCGTCGTTCCTGTGCCCTCAAGGCCCGCAATTTTCCCAGGTACGCCACCTCCGCACGCAACCGCTCGTTCTCCCTTCGGAGTTGCTCGACCTCGCTCTCGGGAACTGGATTCTCGCGACTGACCGGTGGCCGGCCCCGTCTCTTCGGGCGTAAGCCGTCTTCACCCTCGCGCCGGTAAATTCTCGTCCAGTTCGTGACGGTGCCGGGAGAGGGAAGGTCGTACTCCTTCGCCAGGACGCGTCCGGACACGCCCTGAAGATGACGTCGAACGATCAAGAGCTTGGTTTCGATGTCGTACTGCCTACGGTCTCTTGTCATCAGCGCACCCGATCCCCTTACCTGCCATCGTTGATACAACATTTGGACAGGGTTAGGTGCTAAATCAAGAGTCAGCGCGACGGACTTCGCAGTCAGCCCTTGCTCGAACAACTCGATAGCCGACACTGCATCGGAGTGACACAACGTGCTTCTCAAGTACATCTGACTACTCCTGGAAGAAGGATCCTAAATTGGGTGTCCAACTTCCGGGGACCACTCCACTAGGCCGTTGAAGTTCTCGTTAGCTCCGCGTTGCCAAGGGCTGGATCGTTCAGCGAAGTAGATCCGTAGTGTCGGTGACGGTCGAAAACTGAGCCATTGTGACGGTTGAAAACGTAGCCACCTGTTCCAAACGATTGGGTGGGTGATCACAGTGGAGGATTGGGCGCTTATTCGGCGGTTGCATCTTGCCGA
>NZ_JBQCMK010000008.1:0-242102 GCF_051965175.1 Arthrobacter sp. SAFR-044 | reverse complement strand
GCGAGCTTGCCCTTGATATCCCACAACGCCATGTCCACCGCAGCGATCGCCGCCATCGTCACCGGACCCCGCCGCCAATACGAGGATCGGTACAGGAACTGCCACGTGTCCTCGATCCGGTGCGGATCCTTCCCGATCAACAACTGCGCAACATGCTCCTTCAAATACGCGGCAACAGCCAACTCCCGCCCGTTCAGCGTGGCATCACCAATCCCGGTCACACCATCCTCGGTAGTAATCCGAAGGGTCACAAAGTTCCGGGACGGACTGGTAACAAACACATCGGCGGCAACGATTTTCATGGGACTAACTGTTCCTTCCGGAAGTAAGAGCGGGATTCAGGTACGTGCAGGGGTGGCAGCCGTATTGGTGGCGAAGGATCCGCACAGCCGGGAAACAAGGGCGACGACGTCAGGGTCGTCCGCGAGGGCAGCGCTGACCAGTCGAAGCAGGGCCTGGAGCCGTTCAGTTCCCTCAAGCGCAACTGCAGCGCGGATTTCGGAGGCGAGCGGATCCTGGAAGTCGTTTCCTGCGACAACATAGTCAATCCACGCGGCAAGCATCAAAGCACTGCCTGCCCCACTGCGCCCGGCAATCCGTTCGGCCGTCAAGACGGGGACGGAACGCATCCGCAGTTTCGTCGTGGCATCGGCCGCGATCTGGGCGAGCCGGTGGGCGATGCGAGCGTTTCCGAAGCGTTCCAGCAGGGCCTGCCGGTAGGCCGGAATGTCCAGCGCTTCCCCGTGCAGGTGGTGCGCCGCCTCGTCCCAGAAGTCCTCCACAGCCTGCCGGCACACGGGATCTGCCAGGGCCTCGGCCACGGTGGCGTGCCCGCGGAGCTGCCCGGCATACGCCAGGATGGAGTGGGAACCGTTGAGGAGCCACAGTTTACGGTTCTCGTACGGTTCGATGTCATCCACGAAGATTGCCCCGGCGTCCTCCCAGCGCGGCCTCCCTGCGGGAAAATCACCGCTGAGCACCCAGTTCCGGAACGGTTCGGCCACCACCGGCGAGCAGTCGGAGTAGCCGCACTGCTCCGCCACTTCCGCTACGTCCTCCTCGGTGGTCCGCGGCGTGATGCGGTCAACCGACGTGCTGACGAAGCTGACGTTCGCCCCGATCCACTCGACCAGCCCGGGACCCCAGCCCGAGGCAAGGCCCAGGACCGCGCGGCGGGCAACCTCACCGTTGGCGGAGAGGTTGTCGCAGCTGACGACGGCGATCGGTCCCCCGCCGCTGTCCCGGCGCCCCGCGAGGGCCAACACCAGCCGTCCCACCGGCGTTCGCGGAACGCCTTGCCCTTCCGCCCGGGGTCCGCCGGACGCAGCCGCGGACAACGCGCGGAGGTCATCCGCTACACCCGGAGCATCGGCGTCGAACGTTCCATCCGCAGCCAGCCCGTAGGCAGCCTCGGTGATGGTCAGCGTAACGATCGCGGTCTCTTTCGCCGCCACAAGTTCACACAGGCGGCCCACGTCGGCCCCGTCCACAGCCTCCACGATGCTGCCGATGACTTCGAAACTGTCACCGCCGGCCGACCGCTCCACCAGCGTGTAGAGGCAGTCCTGGCCGGACAATGCTGCCGCGGCGTCGGGACGGCGGCCCGTGAACGCGGCGATCCCCCACTCCCCCGCGTCGCCGGCATGCTGCGTGTACCAGGCCTGGTGGGACCGGTGGAACGCGCCGAGGCCAAGGTGCACGATCCGCACCGGAGCCTTGGGCAGCGGTTTCAGGTTGCGGTCCAGGGCAGGAAGTGAGCCCAGGGCAGTCGGGACGGCGTTCACAGCTTGAACACCCGCCGTGGTGACTCGTCGATGATGTCCATGATCAGCTCGTGGGCCCGCTCCTCGGTGATGCGGTGCTCAGCCACCAACCGCGCCAGGAATGACGCCTCGATGCGGCGGGCGGTGTCGTGCCGGGCCGGGATGGAGCAGAAGGCCCTGGTGTCATCGATGAACCCCGAGGACCGCGAGAACCCTGCCGTCTCCGTGACCGCGGACCGGAACCGGAGCATGGCGTCGGGCGCATCCAGGAACCACCACGGCGCCCCCAGATAGACGGAGGGGTAGAAGCCGGCCAGTGGGGCCAGTTCGCGGGAAAACACCGTCTCGTCCAGGGTAAACAGGACCAGGTGGAAGTCCTTGGCCGTCCCGAAGTCCTGCAGCAGCGGGCGGACGGCCTCGGTGTAGTTGACCGCCACCGGGATATCGTGCCCGGTGTCGGCACCGAACGCCTCGAACGTGGGCGCATGGTGATTGCGGAACGAGCCGGGATGGATGGTCATGACCAGTCCGTCCTCCACCGACATCCGTGCCATCTGGTAGATCATGTGCGCTTCGAAGGCGTCCCGGTCCGCAGCAGTCGCCTGGCCTGACCTGCCACGCTCGAAAAGCCGCTCCGCCTCGCCGTCGTCCAGCTTCAAGGTGGTGGGCGTGAACACGCCGTGGTCCGCGGACACCGCGCCCCGCTCCACGAAGTGGCGCCGGCGCGTCTCGAGAGCATTGATGTAGCCCGCGTAACCGGAAGCGCCCTCCCCGGCCGAGCCGATCAGGCGCTCCACGTTGTCCTGCCAGGCCGGGTGCGCCATGTTCAGGTACTGGTCCGGCCGGAAGGTGGGCAGCACCCGGGCAGCAAACGAGGGGTCGGCGTGCAGGGCTGCGTGGCTGTCCAGCGAGTCCAGGGGGTCATCGGTGGTGGCGAGCACCTCGATGTTGAATTCCTTGAACAGCTCCCGGGGCCGGAAACCCGGTTCGGAGAGCTTGGCTTGCAGCGCGTCGTACAGCCGGTCCGCGTTCTCCGCGGAGGGTTCCTCAGGGAGGCCGAACACGTGGGCGAATTCCTGCCGGATCCAGTATCCGGACGCCGTTCCCTCGAAGTGGGGCCACGCCTCGCAGAAATGGCGCCACACCTGCCGCGAGTCGGCGGGCTGGCTGCCCAGGCCCAACTGGTCCATGGGCAGCCCTCCGGCGTGGATCAGCCTGGTGACGTAGTGGTCCGGAGTGACCAGCAGGGCGGCGGGGTCAGGAAAGGGGGTGTTCTGTTCGATGACTCCCGCGTCGACGTGCCCGTGCGGGGAAATGATCGGCAGCCCCTCCACCTTTTTGAAAAGTGACCGCGCGATGTCCCGGACTCCGGGATCGGCCGGCAGCAGCCTGTCCGGGTGGTCCGCTATTGGCTGTCCCATGGGTCACTGCCTCACTGCCGGGACGGAAAGCCCTGCGAGGGCGGCCGTGGAGCGGAGGTAGTCGAGGTTGTCCGCCGTCCGCTCTGCCAGCGGGAGTTCCGTGGAGAAGTCTTCAACGGTCACCCACCCGTCATAGCCAAAGGCCGCGAGCGCTTCGAAGTACTGGAGGACGCTGCCTTGGCCCGAACGGAGCGGAACCCACTCGTTGCGGAAGACAGCGGCGCCGGACTCATCGGTGTCGCCGCTGTTAACCCAGACCGCGTTCTTCACGTGGACGTGGGCCAGGTAGTCGCCCAGGAGCTCGAACGCAGGGAGGTAATCCTCCTGCCCTTCGATGAGCAGGTTGCCAAGGTCATGGATGACTCCAACGTGCCTCGGGTCCAGTCCTTCCAGCAGCCGGAGTGCCGAGGAGGCGGAGGCGGTGATGGTGCGGTGATGCAGCTCCACCAGGGCCTTGACGCCGTGGTGGGCCGCCCGTTCGGCGATCCACTCAAAATCACGGCGGGCACGGGCGAAGAGCTCAGGGTAGGGCGTGCCGCTGGCTGGTTCGTTTCCCCACGCTGCAGTTCCCAACGGAAGAGTTGTTACCCGGACCTGGCCGGCGCCCAACCGGGCGGTGGCGGCAAGCATCCGGTCAACGTCCGCATGGTTGTCGCACCGCGCGTACCCGCCGATGCCGGAGAACTGCAGTCCCGCGCTGCCCGTGATGGCCGCGATCCGGTCCAGGTGCTCCTCCATTCCGGTGAGCGGGACGGTGGCCTTGTTGCCGGCCCAGAAGCCTGGTTCAGCAGCGTCGGCCTGGTCGGTGATGCGCCATTCCACGCCGTCCCAACCCTGGTTGGCGAGCTGCTCCACTGCCTCTTCCGGTGTCCATTCAGGGGTTGATGCCGTAAATACTGAAAACTTCATTGTCCTAGGCGCTTTCTGCCGCATTGTTTCCGGTGCGGACTTCCAGGTCGTTGTACTTGCCCGCCAGCACGTCGTCGAAGAGGACGGGCTGGCCCAGGGTGGCCGAGACGTAGACGGCCCGCACGGCTGCGAGGGCGTTGACGGCGTCGCTGACGGTCACACCGGGCTGCCTCCCGCCGGCGATGGCGGCCAGGATGTCCCGGTACTGCCGGACGTGCCCGGCGGGGTAAACGGTGGGGTCCGCGGCTTTATAGTCTTCCTCCGGGTACTTGGCCAGTTCCTCTTCGGCCTGGTTGCCCCCGCCCTGGAGGCCCATGTCCGCGGACTCACCGCCGGCGTCCCTGCTGTGGAAGTACTGCAGCCGGTCGTTGTCCACCACTGCTGATCCTTCGGATCCCATGAGCTGCACGCGGACGGTCAGACCGGGGTAGGCCGCGGTGGTGGCGTGCAGGACTGCCAATCCACCGTTCTCGAAGGTCACGGTGGCAACGGCGGTGTCTTCCACTTCAATCCGGTCATGGGCCAGCCTGGCGGTGTGCGCGTGGATTTCCACGGGACGTCCCATGAACCAGAGCAGGAGGTCCACGGTATGGACGCCCTGGTTCATAAGCGCGCCGCCGCCGTCCATGGCCCAGGTGCCGCGCCAGTCGCCGGAGTCGTAGTACCCCTGACTCCGCCACCAGGCAACTGAAGCAATGGCAGAGGTCAGCCGGCCGAAGCGGCCCTTGGTGATGGCATCGGCGACAGCCACGCTGGACTGGTCAAAACGGTGTTGGCTGATGACGGAGGCCACGATCCCCTTGCCCGCAGCTTCCTTTGCGGCGGCTTCGATTTCCTGGGCCCGCGTGAGGTCCACGTCCAGGGGCTTTTCAATGACCACGTGCTTGCCGGCCGCCAGGACTTCCAGGCCCTGCTGGATGTGGAGGCCACTGGGCGTTGCCAATGCAACCAGATCAATGTCCTCAGCCGCGAAGGCTTCGGCCAGGGTGCTGAACTGCGGCGGCCGCTGCCCGCCCTGTTTCTCGATGAAGTCGGCGAGCGCTTCGGATGCCGCCGGAATGGCATCGACGAGCGCCACGATCCGGGCTTCCGGGAACTGTTGGAGGGCTACGGCGTGGGTGCGCCCAATGACGCCGCATCCGGTGATGGCTACGTTCAAGGTGCTCATGCGGTCTGGACTCCTGCTTCTGCGGTGACTTTTGCGAAGGCGCGCGCTGCGATACCGAAGGCGGTGGGGCCGGAGAAGCCGCCCAGGCCGTGTGCACCGGCCAGGTGCGGCTCCAAGGAGGCGAAGCCTTCATAGCCGTCGGCCTTGAGCGCTTCGACGGTGCGGAGGAGGTCGCCGTCCCCTTCGCCGGCCGGCGTTACGTGGCCGTTGGAGAAGAGCGCGTCTTTGACCTGCAGGTACTCAAGGTGCGGGCGCAGCTTCGCGTAGCCCTCGTCGAAGGGTTTGACCCCTACCTGGACGAAGTTGGCGGCATCCCAGGCAACCTTCAGGGCGGGCGAATTCACGGTCTCAATAATGTCCAGCACCCGGTCTGGAACGTCCCCGAAGATGTCCTTCTCGTTCTCGTGCAGGAGGATCACGTCGGCTTCCTCCGCGACGTCGGCCAGGGCCCGCATACGTTCAATGACGGCGTCGCGGATGCTCTCCACTTGTACCGATTCGCCATAGTAGAAGGAGAAAATGCGGATGTATCGCGCGCCAAGGACCTTGGCAGCGTTCGCTGCGCGGCGCAGCCGTTCCACTTCGTGCTCCACGGGAAGGCTGACGTCCACCTTCCCGATGGGTGAAGCGATGGCTGAAACCTTCATGCCCTTGTCGGCGAGCAGTGAGGCGAGTGCCTGCAACTGCTCATCGCTGAGGTCGACGATGTTCGTACCCCATGCGCTGCGGACCTCGATGTGGTTGGCTCCGAGGGCCTGCAGCACCGCGATCTGGATTGCTGGGTCGTCGTCGATCTCGTCGCCGAAGCCTGACAGCTGCCAGGTGACCTGGGTGGTCGAAACCATGGTTATTTAACTCCTCCGGCGGTCAGCCCGCCTACTAGGTAACGCTGGAATATCAGGTAGAGAATGACCACTGGTGCGGCACAGACCAGCGCCGCCGCCATCATCTGGCCGTAGTAGGGAATAGCGCCGCCTTCCTGCGAGGCACCAAAGATTTGGAGTGCGACGGCGGCGGTCTGGCTTTCCGGGCGCGTCATCACCGAGGCGAACAGGACGTCGTTCCAGCCGAGCAGGAAGGCGAAGATGCCTGAGACGACAATGCCGGGCCAGCTCAGCGGCAGGATGATCCGGAAGAGCACTCCCAGGTTGGACGCGCCGTCGATACGGGCGGCCTCCTCCAGTTCCTTGGGAAGCCCACGAAGATAAGTGACCATCACCCAGGTGGAGAACGGCATGGCGAAGGTCAGGTACGTGACAAACAGGCCCCACTGGGTCCCAATGACCTGGATCCCGAGATAGGTCGCAGCCGAGGAAAACAGCACGAAGACCGGCAGTACCATCAGGGTTCCGGGGACGGACTGCAGTGCCAGCAGGCCGCGCAGGATGGTCAGCCGCCCGCGGAAGGTGTAGCGGACCAGGACGAAAGCGGTGGAAATGGACAGCGCGGCGGAGACCACAGCGGTTGCCCCGGCCACCAGGACGCTGTTGGTAAGGCCCGTGGCCAGGCCCACGCTGGTCCAGATCTTCGAGTAGTTTTCGAACGTCACCGAGGACGGCCAGAACTCGCCGTTGGCCACACCGATGTCCGAGTTCACCGAGGCCAGGAAAATGTACAGCACGGGAGTCAGGACCAATACGCCCAGGAACACCAGGATGACGATCAGCAAGGGGGTGGGAAGAAGGCGCAGGACCTCGTGCTGGCGGTGCGAACCGGGGCGGTCAATGTGGAGGGTGTCCGGACTTTGCCGGGTGGCTGTCGTGGTGCTCATTTCTTGCCTCCTGGTGTTTCGGCGTCGTCAAGCTTGACGGCACGCAGGTAGACGAACAGCGGGATGGCGATGAGCACCAGGGAGATGAAGGCCATCGCCGCGCTCAGGCCAAACCGGAAGCTCTGGAAGCTCGTGACGTACGTCAGGATGGGGAGGACCTCGACGTCGGCGGGGGCCGGGACGCCGAAGAGCACGAACGGAAGGGTGAAGTTGTTGATGTGGTGCAGCATCCCGATCAGGAAGGCCAGCGACAGCGGGCCCTTGAGGTAGGGGAAGACCACGTACCGCAACTTGTTCCACCACAGCGCACCGTCGAGGGCCGAGGCCTCATGCACCTCATGGTCAACGGACTGCAGGCCGGAGAGCGCCAGCAGGTAGATGAACGGCCAGGACGCCCAGATCTGGACCAGGACCAGTGTCCAGAAGGTCTGCGGCCCGTTGAGCCACAGCCCCACGTGGATCCCCACTGTGCCCAACGCTTCGTCCACGATGCCGCCGGGCTGGAGCATGGTCCGCCAGACAGTGGCCACCACGAAGGATGGGAGGACGTACGGGATCAGGAAGATGGAGCGGATCACTGCCCGCCCCTTGAAGGCGTTCTGGGTGGCCACAGCGGCGGCGATGCCCAGCGGCAGCGTGACCACCATGGCCAGGAGTGAGTAGCTGACGCTGAGCCAGACGGCGTGCAGCAGCGGCGAAGCAGTGACAGCTTCAACGAAGTTTTCGGCTCCGATGAGCGGTGCACTGATCCACTTCCGCAGGGTGTATTGGTCCAGGTTGAGGACCGACATGTAGATGCCCAGCAGGAGCGGGAGCACGATGATGATGATCATCAGGGCCCCGCCGGGGATCAACATCCAGAGCGGCCGGTTGCGTTCGCTCAGTCCCTTGCGGCGCTTGCCGCCCTTGTGGCCGGGCTGCTGCCCGGCGTCATCCGCGTTCCGGGGCGCCCGGCTTGCGGCGGTATCCGCCGCAAGCCGGACTTCATGTGAGGCGTCGGTTGACATCAGGACTTATCCTTTGGAGGCCCGGTCCAGGGAAGCCTGGCCCTTGTTCTGGGCGTCCTTGATCCTTTGGTCCAGGGCAGAATCGTCCACCTTGCCCGCGGCCAGGTCCGGAATGGACTGGACGGTGACATTCAGGAGTCCGAGCTGGATATCGCCCCAGGCACCGGTAAAGGGTGTCGCCTTGGACTTGGCAGCGGCGTCAGCCATCGGCTTGAGCTTCGGATCGGTCAGGCTGGCGAGGGCCTCGGCGTTGGCCGGCAAATCGCCGAAGATCTTCTGGTAGTTCAACTGCTCATCCTTGGACGTGATCAGCTTGATGTAGGCGAACGCGAGATCCTTCTGCTTGGAGTAGTCGGCCACCACCAGGTTGTCACCGGAGAGGATGCTGGCTGCATCACCGTCGGACTTGGACTGCGTCTCACCCGGGGGGATGGTGGGCATCAGCGTGTACTCGTATTTGCCGGCGATGGCCGACTTATCGAGCGTCGGGATAGAGGTGCCAGTGGTCATCATCAGGTAGCCGGCCTTGCCGCTGGCAAAGGCCGCCACGGCGTTGCTGTTGCTCCAGCCGACGGAAGCAGGGTCAACAACCTTGTCGTCGGTCAGCCAGCCGAAGTAGGTTTCGTAGGCCTTCTTGACGGTGGGGTCGTCCATCTTCAGCTTGTTGCCATCAACCAGCGGATTGCCGGCCTGCACGGCCATGGCCCAGATGAACTTCCAGGGATCGTAGTTGTCCTTGTAGCCGGTGGCGATGCCGTAGGTATCACCCTTGGTCATCTTCTTTGCCTGGGCTGCCAGTTCGTCCCAGGTGGTGGCGGGCTTGTCGATGCCGGCCGCTGCCAGCAGATCCTTGTTGTAGGCCATCACGAACGGACGGCTCACGAAGGGGATGCCCGCCTGGTGGTCCTTGTCCGGCCCGGAAATTCCCAGGGCGGCCTGGTTGAAGCGGTCCTTGCCGCCCACTGCCTTCCAGTCGTCATCCGAGAGGGTGACAAAAGCCTTGGTGGCGTAGGCCGTGGGAGTGAAGGTGGTCCCGAGCCCGTAAATATCAGGGCCCTGGCCCGACACGACCGAGGTCTGGATCCGGGTGAGCTCGTCATTGGCCGAGGCGAAGGTCTCAAATTTCACGTCGGCGCCGGTTTCAGCCTTGAACTTGGCGGCGATGTCGCTCTGCCACTGTTTCTGCTGTTCGGGGTACTGGGCCAGGACGCCGGTCAGGACATTGAGGGTCTTGCCCGTTCCGTCCACCTTTCCACCCGCATTGGAACCTCCGCCGCTTCCGGAGCCTCCGGACCCACAACCGGTCAGGGCGAGTGCTGCAGCCGTGACAATTGCCGCGAGCCCAGTAGTCGATTTAAACCTCATTGTTTTTCTCCTCTTGGACACCCGCATGGCCACATCCGTCCTGTGGCGGAGATCACTGCAGGCGACTCGAAAGTCAGTCTAGGAAGATGGCAAGTGCGTGGCAAGCGGTTGCCAAAAGTTGCCATAAATGCTCAGATTGAGTTCAACAGGATTCCGGGAACGAGTAGCCTTGGAGACCCCACTTGGCCGGTTTTATCCCGGTCCGCGAGGAAGGCCCACTGATGGCAGACCCAGCAGCGACGGCGTCGTCAGTCCCGGCAGGCCTTGACGGGGGCACCCGGCGGGACCGCCCTCCCACCATCCGGGACGTGGCGGAGCTCGCCGGGGTGGCCACCTCCACCGTGTCGCGGGCTCTCGCCCGGCCCGACCGGGTCAACCCGCGGACCCGGATCCGGATCGAGGAAGCGGCAGCGGAGCTCAATTACGTGCCCAGTTCCCAGGCCCGCGGGCTAAGCTCCGGGCGGACCAACGCCGTGGCGGTGCTGGTGCCCGACATCACCAATCCGTTCTACTTCGACATCATCCGCGGCACCCAGCACCAGCTCAAAGCCGCCGGAGTCACCCAACTCCTGGTGGATACCGAGGAGTCCAGCGAAATGGAACTGGATGCGCTGCATAAAATGCGCAAATCCGCCGACGGCTTCATCCTTGCCGCCTCGCGCCTGACGGATGCCCAGCTGGCAGAGGTCTCGCAGTCGCAACCCCTGGTGACGTTCAACCGCGCCTCCACCAGCGCGCCGACCGTGATGATCGATACGCCGTCCGCCATCATCCAGGCCCTGGAGCATTTGGCCTCGCTGGGCCACCACAAGGTCTGTTACGTTGCCGGGCCACCCACCTCGTGGTCCAACCAGATGCGGTGGAAGGTCTTCGAAGAGGACGCCACCAAGCGCGGCATGGAGGTCCACCGGATTGGCCCCTACACCCCGAAGACCACCTCGGGCGCGGCAGCGGCAGATGCAGCGGTGAGGACAGGCGCCACAGGCTGCATCGTCTTCAACGACCTTCTCGCCATCGGCATGCTCCAGCGCCTGCAGGCCCGCGGGATCCGGGTCCCCGCTGACATGAGCATCATCGGCTCGGATGATATTTTCGGAGCGGACTTCTGCAATCCGCCGCTGACCACCATCTCCAGTCCCATCGAGCAGGCCGGCAGGGTGGCGGTGTCCATGCTGCTGGCCCAGCTCAACCCGTTGTCGGGAAGCGCCAGCCGGCAGCTCGCCGTCATGCCCACGCACCTGACCATCAGGGATTCCACGGGGCCTGCCCCGACCTGATCAGCCCACCGTGAAGGGCAGGACCAGCCGGGACTGGTGGTGCGCGTCGCGGTAGATCTTGTGCGTGACCGGCCTGCCCACCGGGAGGTGGAAGGCGTCGGGCGGGAGCAGCGCGTTGTGTTCGTCGGCGAGCGGCTCGCCGTTGGACAGCTCCACGACCAGGCGGTGCCCGGGGTTGAAGGTGTTGGCGAACGGGTAGAGGCGGACCACGTATTCCTCGATCCTCCCCGGCTCCACGGGAACCGCGCGGGTGTGCGGGTGGTAGGGGTTGCCCTCCGTGGTGCGGTCATCGAGTTCGCGGTGGGAGGCTTTCAGGTAGCCGGTGGTGATGAGCTGCCGCTTCCCGTTCGGCGCGGCATCCCACAGGCGCAGGATGAAGTTGGTGTCAGGCTGGTCGATTTCGGCGAAAATGTGGGCGGCGCCGGCCCCGATCATCTCGGTGGGCTCTTCAAACGTTTCCGTGCTCCAGCTGATGATCTGCACCTTGTCGGTGACGGTCAGCGGCGCCTGGTAGAAGCCGTCGGGGGCGGCGTACTCGGTGCCCATCAGCTCGGGTTCAGTGGAGAGCCTGTGCCGCGGGCGAAGGTACAGGGCCCGGTAGTCAATCTCCTTGGGCGGCCATGCTTCGGCTGTCACCACATCCCGGGAGCCTTCCACGAAGACGGACACAGCGGGTTCGTCCATCACGCCGTTGTCGATGCCCTTGATCCAGTAGTCGTACCAGCGGAACATCTTATCGTGCTCTTCGATGAAGGGCCGGGACTGCATGGGCGGGTACGGTCCGATGTCCAGCTTCTTCGGCCCCTTGAGCGCGTTGAACAGCTCGATGGTGCCGTCCAGCGTCCAGCCGCGGCCCTGGTCCAGCTGCAGCCACACCGGAATGTCGATGTTCGGGGTCAGGGTGATGGGATTGCGCTCTTCGTACCAGTCGCCGTCGAGCTCGTTCATGACGATGTCGAACCACGCCTCATGGTTCGTCGGGTAGTTCAAGACGTGGACCAGGTTGGGCCACGCCGCGACGTCCGGGTCCTGCAGGCGCTTGGCCACGAGCTCCTTGAGTTTTTCCGGGGAGTACTTTTCGATCATCCGGGACTTCACCCGGTCCGTGAAGGCCCAGCCCGAGTCCCCTCCCCTGCCCTCGCGGGCGGCCCGGGGCATGAACCACATGACGCCACCGTGGTAGGTGGTCTCGTAGAAGTCATAGTGTCCGCCGGAGACGAAGATGGCTTTCAGGTGGGGCGGGCGTTCGGCGGCGGCGAGGACCTGCATGGACCCGAAGTAGGAGATGCCCACCATGCCCACGTTGCCGTCGCACCAGGGCTGCTCCGCCACCCATTCGATGAAGTCGTAGGCGTCCTGGCCCAGGGACACTCCCCCGGCGTTGTAGTTGCCGATGTGTTCGCCGCCGGAATGTCCGGAACCGCGCAGGTCGCCGATGACGTGGACGTAGTCTTCCGTGACGATCCGGGCAATGTCGCCGGCCTCGATGCAGCCGTCCCACATGGGGCTGGGCCGGCGCTGCGGCGGGGTGGTCAGGGCCAGGGCCTGGAGCTCCTTGCCGTAAGGGCTCAATGCCACCAGCGCCGGACGCGGCTTGTCGTCGGTGCCCTGGTAGGCGTCGGCGGCCAGCTCAACCCCGTCCCGCATGGGGACGCGCAGGTCCTTGCGGACGGCAATCTTCTGCCCGCCGGCGTCGATCGTCTGGTACTCAGCCATGGTTGCGAACGCTCCTCTGGAAAGACGTGGTGGTGGACTGGGTTCGATAGCCGTTCATCGTGGTGAAAAAGGGCGAGGGCTCAAGGGCGGGATCGCCGTCGTAATCAAGCTCCCGGGCGACCGGGGCGAACGGCGAGTACGGGGATTGCGTTTCCTGGAGGCCCGCGGCCAGGCAGCCGCACGCGGCATCGCTTACTCGCGCCTCGATCTGCAGGCTTTCCGTGAGGGCCTCGCGGGCCCCAGCAGCATCAAGTTCCACACCGTAGGGCGTCCCGTCCGAACGACGGTATGGGTGCCCCAGGTACAGGTGCCGCGGGCGGACCTCGTCGCGAAGGTACTCCAGGCTGGATCGGTAGCCGGCCGGGTCCACGTAGCCGGGGAACCCATTGGCCGCGCCGTGGACCTGCACGGCGTCGCCAACGAAGACGTCATTCTGGCCGTCGATGACGTAGGCCACCGAACCCGGCGTGTGGCCCGGAACCGAGTGGACGGACACGGTGACATCACCGCCCAGGGAAATGGTTTCACCGCCGCGCACCAGCATGGACGGCTCCATCTCCCCCGAGATGACGGCGTTTGCCGCCGCCAATTGCCTGGCCTCGCCCTCGGGATCCTGCAGGTACCGGCCCCGGCCTGAAAGGTATTCGTCAACGTGGGCCCGGCGTGAGCGGAGCATGGGGGCATCGGCCTTATGAATGACCACCTTGGCGCGCCGCCCGGTGAGCTCCCACAGTGCATGCGCGCCGCCGATGTGGTCGATGTGCCCGTGGGTGAGCAGGATCCAGCGGACGTCCTCGATGCGGCGGCCGATGGCCTCCAGAGCCGGCGCCATTCCCTCCGCAGGGGACGACGAGATTCCGGTGTCCACGATGGCCGGCTCCGCAGCATCGATGAAGAAGCTGTAGAGCCCAAACCTGCCCCAAGGGGACACCAGCGGGTGGACGGCGACCGTCATTTCGCTGCCTTCGGGGCGCCGTTCAGGAATTCTGCCGTCTCCTCGAATGCCCGGTAATACTCCGGGATCCAGGAGAAATTCTGGATGAAGCCGTGGTTGGCCCCCGCATACCGGCTGACGGTGACGGGCACGCCGGCCTCTTCCAGCCGCCGGCCGTACAGCTCGCCTTCATCCCGTAGGGGGTCGTGCTCGGCCGTGATGATGAGCGCTGCGGGCAGGCCGGTGAGGTCCTGCCGCTTGATGGGCGAGACAAGGGGGTCGGCAGGGTCGGCCCCGCTGTTGAGGTAGAAGGCGTTGAACGGCTTAAGGCCTGCCGTCTCCAGTCCGTACCCTTCTGCGTTTTCGCGCATGGAGGGGTAGCGGTCCTCGTCGAAGTCCAGGTCTACGGAGGGGTAGAACAGGATCTGGTGGGTGATGCCCGTGAAGCCGTCATCATGGGCCATGGCGGCGACGGCGGCGGCGAAGTTGGCGCCCGAGCTGTCGCCGGCCACCGCAAGGGTGCCGTCCCAGCCCAGGCTTTCACCTTGGGCAGCGGTCCAGCGGACCACGCCGTAGCAGTCCTCCAGCCCGGCAGGGAAGGCCGCCTCCGGAGCCAGCCGGTAGCCCACCGAAATGACCTTGCGGCCGGTTTCCCTGGCGAGCGAGCGGGCCACATGGTCGTGGGTCTCCAGGCTGCCGAGGAAGAACGCGCCGCCGTGGAAGTACACCAGCAGGCCGAAGGTGTCCGCGTCCGTGGGGGTGTAGATACGGACGGGCACGTCGCCGGCCCGGGTCTGTGCCGTGACGTCGTCGACGGCGTGGAGCGGCAGGCGCTTTTCGGCAGCCGGGATCTGGGCTGCTTCGCCGGCACGCATGGCGTGCGGGTCCAGCGGCGAGCCGTCCGGGGCGGGCAGGGTGCCGAGGACCTTGGCGATCTCACGGTGGATGGTCATGGATCAGGCCCTTACTGGTTCGGCAGGCGCCTGCGACGCAGGTTTTTGGGAAGCTGGCTTTTGTCCTGGGAAGACGTCGTTGACCTCTTCCTCGCTCCACCCCTGGCGGGAAATGCGCTGCAGTTCATCGGTGACCGGCTTGCGGGTGGCCTGGAACAGGGCCAGCGCTTCCTTGACCGAGCCGGCCTCCGCCAGGGCATCCGCGAGCGCTCCCGCATCCTCGATGGCGGAGTTGGCACCCTGGCCCTGGTGGTGGAGCATCGAGTGGGCGGCGTCTCCCATCAGCACCACCGAGTCGGTATGCCAGGTGTCCACGGGATCGATGTCGTACACGGCGCGGACGTTGACCGTGTCCATGTCCAGGCCGCGGGCAATGCTGACGATGCGCTCGTCAAAGCCTTCGACTGTTGCCAGCAGGTCTTCCTTGGTGATGGCCGGCGCCCAGGTCCCGTCCGGGTTCAGTGCCGTGATGTCGAAGGACATCTGGTTGCGGTGCCGCAGCGGCAGCAGGTAGACCTTGGTCCCCTTGCCGATGTACATGCGCAGGTTGTCATCCACCACCATTCCGTGGGAATCGGCGGCGGAGATCACGGCGCGGTAGGCATGCTCTCCGGAGAAGACCGGCGGCTTGTCGCTGAACAGCTGCTCGCGCACCACGGACTTGATACCGTCGGCACCCACCACAAGGTCCGCTTCCACGGTCTTGCCGTCGGCGAAAGCAAGCACAGACCGGTCGCCCTCGTCGGTGATGGACTCGAGCTTGTGGCCCAGGTGCACCATGCCCTCCGGGAGGACGCCGAGGAGGGCTTCGATGAAGTCGCCGCGGTGGATCAGGTGGGTCTGCTTCTGGTCACCGTCCTCGGGCCAGGTGTCCTTCATGATCGGGTGGCCCGTGGCGCTGAGGATCTCGAAGTAGTCACTGGGTGAACTCACTGCGGCGATGGCGTCGAAGATACCCCACTGGCGGAAGCGGGACATGGTGGCCGGACGCAACCCGATGCCGGCGCCCACCTCCCGCATCCGGGAGGCCTGCTCATAGACGTTGACGGTGGCGCCAAGCCGGCTCAGTGCCTTCGCGGCGGCAGCGCCGCCGTAGCCTGCGCCGACGATGGCGATGCGGAGGTTCTTGATGTCTTCAGCCTTCATGGGATGAGTCTCTTTCTGCAGCCCAGGCGGCGCCTGGTGGAAGGGGTGTTCGGGTGGCCGTCAGGCCTTGAGGGACAGGAAGTCCGCCGGGTTGTCCTGGAGCAGGAGTTTCAGGGTGGCGTCGTCGATGCCGGCGGCCCGCATGTCCGGGATCATGTCCTCGAAGATGTAGTTGATGGTGTGGCCTTTCACCCCCGGCCAGCCCAAGGGGCTGCAGTTGGCGTCCGCTGAGACGAGCAGCTTGTCCGCGTAGCCCTTGTTCACGAGCTTGACGAAGTGCTCCATGCGCTCGGCGCGCTTCCGTCCCCAGAACGGCGGGTCCGGCAGTTCCAGGTCGTAGCCGAACGTGTCAAAGCCGATCCGGCCGCCTTGTTCGTAGATCCAGTCGTGCGGGGTGATGGGGGCATTCAGGCCGTCGTCGGCGTGGCCGAACAGCACCCGGTCCAGTGGCAGGCCTTCTTCCTTGAAGATTGTCACGGCCGGTTCCGGGTCGATGGCCAGGTGGGTGAGGATGGGGGCTCCGGTAACCACGGCGGCGCGGGCCGCGGCCCGGTAGATCCGCTTGTCCAGGTCCGTCATGCGGCCGCCGCGGCTGACGCCCACCTTGATGACGCCGGCCTTGGCGCCGGTGTCGCCGATGCCCACGGTGATCTCATGGATGAAGACCTTGGCCAAGTAGTCCACCGTGGCGCGGGAGAAGTGGGGCAGCGCGGTGTCGCCGCCCACGAAGCCGGTGCAGGCCACGATGTTGACGCCGGTCTTCCGGGACAGCGACTTGTAGTAGTCGATATCGCGGCCGTTGCAGATGCCGGTGGCGTCCACCATGGTGCCGCCGCCGTATTCGCGGAACTTCCGGAGTTTGGGCACGGTTTCCTCGTAGGCCTGTTCCGGCGTCTTCCACCATTTGGTGTCCAGCTCGGATCCGGGCATGCCGTAGCCGATGTGTTCGTGGACGGCCACGATTTCAAGTTCTTCGGCCGGGATGGTTCCCAGCACTGTATTGACCTTGCTCATGAAAACTTCCTGCTCATTCGTTCACCTCGGAGGGTGAAGGCTTGTGGGAGTGCAGCCGGCTGCTCAGCGGACGGCCAGCAGGGTGCGGGGGTTGTCCACGAGGATGCGCCGAGCGTCGTCGTCGGCCAGGCCGCGGGCTTTTAGGAATGGAACGAAGGTGGCCAGGACGTGGCTGAAGGGAAGGTTGTATTCGGGCAGGCCCTTGGCCACTCCGATGGAATTGCCGGAGAGGATGACCTTGTCCGCGTGGCCGGCGGCGACGAGCTCCAGGACCAGTTCGGCCCGGCCGTGGTCGGTCAGGTAGTCGGGGTGGTCATTGAGGCCCACATGGTCGATGCACACGAAGGCGCCGCGCTCAGCCACCTTGCCGGCGGCGCCGGCAGCGTCGATGCGGTCCAGGCCGCCAACCAGCACGCGGTCCGCGGGAAGCTGCTCATCCAGGACAACGTCCAGGTCGTGGAGGGCATCGGCACCGAAGCGGATGGAGACGGGCACTCCGGTCTCCCGGGCAGCCCGCGCGGAGCCGCGGAACAGGCTCTCCTCCGTGGGGGTCATGCCGGCCCGGTCCGCGACCGTGGCGATCATCCCGGCCGCCGCACGGCGTTCGACCCGAGGGACCACCATCCCGTCAGTGACTTCCCTGGCGAAGAGATCGCTGAACTTTTCGGCCGGCCACGGGGTAGGTGGGTTGGTCTGCGGTGTCAGGAAGTAGCCGCCGAGCTCCTCTTCAGGCCCAAGGCCGGTGGAGGCAATGATGTGTACTCCGGTGGAGCGGGACAGAGCCTCGTACAGCTTGAGGTCGCGGCCATGGAACATGCCCGTGCTGTCGACGATCGTCTGGCCGCCGTGCTGCCGGAAGTCGGCGAGCTTCCCGGCGAGCGCCGCAAAGATTTCCGCCCGGTCCATTGAAATATCGGGGGCGTACTGGGCTCCCGGAAGGACGGACAGCAGCGCTTCATGAACTGCGACCACGCCCAAGTCAGAAGCGGGAACCGGCCCCAGGACCGTGTTGACGGTGCCCTGTTCCGGGGTGGGGACGGGGGCGCCGTGGGAAACGGCGGCCGGATGGTTGCTCACGAAGTTCTCCCTTGAATCCGGGTGCTTTAGTAGGGGTCCCGCCGAGCCCTCGCTCCGTTGCGGTGTAGCCAGCATCACACAAAGCTTTACAGCATGTCAAGGAAACTTTCATTACGGAATTTCCTTGACACTGTGTAATACATCACTACAGACTGTTGGGAACAACACTCAACTTCGCATTGGAACAAGGGAGTTTCATCGATGAGCCTGATCCCCACCATTTCGAGCCGCGGCTCGATCCGGGCCACCTTCATCACCGCATACAGCGCCGTGACCCTGGCGCAAATCACCAATGCCCTGCCCGGCGCACTGAACGGGACCTTCGCCGTCGAATTCCGCACCTCCGGATCCGGCCTGACCTGGATCGCCGGCATGTTCATGATGGGCATCGTGGTGTTCGAGCTCAGCTGGGGCCTGCTGGGTGACCTGTTCGGCCGCAGGAAGCTGCTCTACGCCGGTGCGGCAGTGAGCATCGCAGGATCTGTCCTGGCGGCCCTGGCAGTCAACACGGAAATGATGATCGCGGCCCAGGCCGTGGGCGGCATCGGCGCCGGCATCCTCTTTCCCATTTCACTGTCCATGATCGCGGCCATCACCCCGGACCACCGGGCGCGGGCCAAGGTCATCGCCACCTGGGCAGGCTTCCTGTCGCTGGGCGCGGTCATTTCGCCCATGCTGGCGGGCCTGACGTCACAGGCTTTCACCGTTCCGGGTCCCGCGGCGGGCGCCCCCAACGCCTTCAGCGGTTGGCGGGTGGCCTATTACATCGCCGCCGCCATCGCCGTCGCCGTCCTGGTCATGGCAACCCGGGCGAAAGACTCTGCTGCTGCTGAAGGGCGAAAGCTCGATGTGCCCGGCCAGGCCACCCTGGCGCTGGGCCTGATTGCGGTGCTCTTTGCCACCGTGCAGGCGGTCGACGCCGGATTCGGCAGCACCGAGGTCATCGCCGGCTATGTTGCGGGTGCTGCCCTCCTGGTTGCCTTCGTGGTGATCGAGACACGGACGCGGCAGCCCCTGGTCCACCTGTCCCTGTTCCGGAACAGCGCCTACTCGATTACCGGAATCGTGGCCGTGACCGGCATGTTCGCCTTCCTGGCCGTCTGCTACAGCACCAGCGTCGCCGTGGGCGGCCTTGCCCTGGCCGAGGCCTGGAAAGTGGGCGTGCTGTTCGTCTTCATCCAGGGGCCGGCGTTCGCATTCATTCCGGTGGTGGGCTGGTTGATCCACCATGTGGCACCCCGGTGGGTGCTCACGGCCGGTTTCGCCTTCATGGCAGCCTCCGCCTTCTGGCTGTCCACGCTCCCGCTGGGCACGCCCGAAGCTTTCGGCGGGACACCGTGGGCCGCCTTCATCCCTCCCCTGCTCCTGCTGGGCATCGGCTTCGCACTCACGGTGGGCTCCATCACCGCCGTGGCCATCAACGCCGTCCAACCGCAGCACATCGGCATGGCATCGGCCACCACCAACCTGCTGCGCGACCTCGGCTTCGCCCTGGGTCCCGTGATCGGCTCCGCCATCGCGTTTGGCGTCGGTGCAACCGCCTTCGCCGGCCCCCTGGCAGGAATTCTTGGCGGGGCAGGCCTGCCCGCTGAAGCGGTGGCCGGGCTCTCGCACGTACCGCCGCTGGGTTACCTGTCCGGCTGGGACGGCGTCGTTGCCCAGTTCTCCGGCCAGGCCGCTGCCAGCGGCGCCCCCGCCCAGGCCGTGAACGGAATGGTGAAGGCCCTGGCCTCGGTCCAGCCCCAGATCCAGGGTGTGGCGGGGACGTCCCTGGGCCAGGGCTTCCAGACGGTCTACCTCGCGGCGGGCATCGCCGCCGTCCTGTCGGCCGTCCTCACCCTTTTCATCAGCTCCCGCTCATCAGCCCCCACGGCCGACGCCGTCGCCGAAACCACAGAAGCCAACGCCGAGGCCGTCCAGGCATGAACGGTCCAGGCCCCGAAACCCCGACTATCCGCAAGGAGACAACTGTGAACCCCATCGAATCCGATATCGACATCTGGGATGACGACATCACGGTGGACCCCTACCCCACCTACGCCGCGCTGCGTGAACTGGGCGGCGTGGTCCACCTGCCGAAGAACAACCTCTACGCCGTCACCCGCTACGACCTCATCCGCGACGTCCTGGCAGATCCCGCATCCTTCTCCTCCACCACGCTTGGCTTCAACCCGATGGTGAACGAGGCACTGCAGGGCACTTCGCTGGCCTCGGATCCGCCCATGCACACCCAGCTGCGGGCCACCCTGTCGGCGAACCTCACGCCCCGGGCCCTGCGCGGCCTTAAGGTGACCATCGACGAGAAGGCGGACAAGCTGGTTGCCGAGCTGGTGTCCACCGGCTCCTTCGACGCCATCGATTCCCTGGCCCGGGCCTTCCCGCTGGACATCGTGGCGGACTTGATCGGGTTCGGCGGCCACGTCAAGGACAACATGCTGCGCTGGGGCCAGGCCGCTATGCAGGTGATCGGCCCGCTGAACCACCGCACGCAGGAGAGCTTCCCCATTGCCGGTGCACTCTACGGCTGGTGCTCGTCTGTCACCGCGGAGGACCTGGCGCCCGGCTCCATCGGCCGCGGCATTTTCGACGCCGAGGCCCGAGGAGACATCCCCGAGGGCTCCGCAGGCCACATCATCCACCAATACCTGGGTGCCGGCGTCGACACCACCATCGCCTCCATCGGCAACATCGTGGCCCTGTTTGGCCGCCACCCGGAGCAGCTCGAGCTGGTCCGCAACAACCCCGAACTGGTTCCCGCGGCCTTCGCCGAGGTGCTGCGCTACTGGACACCCCTGCACATCTGGGGCCGTACCACCACCCGCGAGGTGGAGCTCGACGGCGTGACCGTTCCAGCAGGCGCCCAGCTCGGCATCCTTCTGGGTGCCGGCAACCGGGACCCGCGGCACTATGACAACCCGGACACCTTCGACGTGACCCGGAACCCGGTGGATCACCTGTCCTTCGGCTACGGTCCGCACGGCTGCGCCGGCCAGGGACTGGCACGCCTGGAAGGGCACGCCATCGTTGAAGCCCTGGCCCGGCGGGTGAAATCACTGTCCCTGGGCGAGGGGTACCGGGTGCCGAGCAATATCACCAGGAGCTTCGAACAGCTCCAGGTACTGGAGGTGGAAGCAGCATGAGGATCGAACTGGACCGGCCGCGCTGTGAGGGCCACGGCCTCTGCGAGGAAGCAGCGCCCGCGCTGATGCACCTGGACGACGACGGCGAACTGGTCATCGACGTCCCGGACGTGGAGGGGGACCAGGCCGAAGCGGCAGCGAAGGCCGCGGTTCGCGTTTGCCCCGTAGCAGCCCTGAAACTGGTGGCGGCGTGACGGCACGCCGGATCGTCGTCGTCGGCAACGGCATCGCTGGTTTGACTGCCTGCGACTCGCTGCGGACGGCCGGCTTCGACGGCGAACTCACGGTGGTGGGCGCTGAGCGCCACTCCCCTTACAGCCGGCCCGCCCTGTCCAAGGCGCTGCTCCACGGCGGAGACGGGCCGGCGGCGCACGAGCTGCCGGCACCGACGCACGGCGCCAGCGAGCTGCTGGGCGTCAGCGCCACAGGACTCGACGCCGGGGCACGCGTCGTGAGGCTCGACGGCGGCGGGAGCATCCCGTACGACGGGCTGGTGATCGCGTCCGGGTCCCGCGCCAGGCGGCTGGGCGGCAGCACAGAGGCGGGCCACGACGGCGAGCTGACCCTGCGCACCCTGGAGGACGCCGTCCGGCTGAAGGAACTGGTGGCCGCCCGCCCGTCGGTGATCGTGGTGGGCGGAGGCCCGCTCGGCATGGAAGTGGCGTCCGGGTGCCTGCACGGCGGCTGCGACGTCACCCTGGTGACGGACGGGGAACCACTGGTGCGGCAGCTGGGCAGCTACCTGTCCGGCATCTTCACCGCAGCCGCACGCACGAGCGGGCTCCGGATTGTCCGTGGCCCAAAGGTCCGGCTCATCCGGTCAGGGACCGCCCCGCAGGTGGCCCTGGCCGACGGAACGGTCCTGGAAGCGGACCTCCTGGTCAGCGCCATTGGCGACGTGCCGAACATCGAATGGCTGGAAGGCTCCGGCCTGCTCACCGGTGGCGTCCTGGGGGTCGATTCCCGGGGCCGCGTGCGGCCGGACATCGTGGCTGCCGGTGACGTGGCGTTCTTCCCCACGCAACGTGGACTGAGCCGGGTCCCGCTATGGACCAGCGCGATCGACCAAGCCAAGGCCGCCGCCGTCGGCCTCCTCCTGGGAGATGACGCACCGCCGCTGGAATTCCAGCCCTACTTCTGGACGGAAGCCTTTGGACTGTCGCTTAAATCGGTGGGCTTCACGCCAGTGGAAGGAGCACCGGACCTCCAGGAACAGGGCGCCGACACCGATTCGGCGCTGCTGCGCTGGGAACATGCCGATGGCTCCGGAACTGCGGCGGCCATCAACTACCGCATCCCCATCCCCAAGCTGCGGCGGCTGGCCAACACGGGGTCGCAGGTGGCCCGGCCGGCCGAACCCGTGACGGCCTGAGGCCGCCACCCCCGGCTCCAGCGCCCGGACTGCACGTTAGGATTGACGCTATGCCATCGCTGCGCGAAGCCCAGAAGCAGCTCACGCGGGACACCATCGTGGAACGGGCGCTGGGGCTTTTCACCGAAAAGGGCTACGCCGCCACCACCATCGATGAGATCGCCGCGTCAGCCGGAACCACCCGTGTGACCTTTTACGCGTACTACCCCACGCGCGCAGACCTGATGCGGGACTTCATGGCCCGGGTGAACGCCGTCCTGGAGCGCGCCGACGGCCCCGACAGTGGATCAACCGCCCCGGACCTGGTGCAGGTGGTGCAGGACGGCAAGCTGGCCGGCATCCTGTCCTGGCTCGAATCCCGGGCAGCGCTGTGGCCGGTCTTCCGGCCCTACCTTGACGTCCTCGACGAGGCCGCGGCGGTGGACCCCGAGGTGCGCAGCATGGTGGAGCGCTGGCACGAAGAAGTCATCACGGACATGGTCCGCGGCATGCAGCTCGCCGGGCGCTTCGCCGGGGAAACCCGCCATATCCGCGGCACCCTGGCCTTCACGCAGCTCGACTACGTGGCCACGCTGTGGACCCGCCGCAAGATGGAGCCGAACCGCGAGCACGCCCTGGAAGTGCTGGCGGACAGCTGGTACCACCTGCTCTGCGACGAAGGCTGACCAGGGCAGCGGAAGTCAGGCCCGTTCGGTGATCCAGGCGGCAAGTTCGGCGGCAGTTTCCGCGGTGAGGGAGTGTCCGCCCGGATCCTTGCGGGAGTGGGTGTCCGCCCCTGAGGCCCCCCGGAGGTAGTCCCAGGTGCGGTTCAGCAGGTCAGCCGGGATGACGGTGTCGGCGCCACCGTGGGCCAGGAACACCGGAGCGCCGGCAAGCCGGTCCGGGGACGTTGGGACACCAGCCTCGAACGGCAGCGTCCCGTAAAGGACGGCGGTGCCTGCAAAACGTTCCGGATCAGCCAGCAGCAACCCGCCCGCGAACGCCGCACCGCCACTGAAGCCGACCAGGATCACCGGCCGTCCTTCCGGGGCGATCGGGTCCAGCCAGGTACGGAACCATTCCATTGTCTGGGCCAGGGACTCGGCCACGGGGCGCCCTGTCCCCCGGTTCGCGAACCAGGCGAATCCGCCCCTTGCCGGGATCGGCGCCCGGACGGCTGCGTAAGAGTGGCCTGCGGGAAGGTGGTTGGCCAGTCCGATGATTCCTGATTCGTCCGATCCGCGCCCGTGCAGCAGCACCACGAGCGGGCGGTTGGGATCGTCGGGGCTCTGCCAGGCGACGGTGGGTTCCGCGAACGGTGCGTGCATATCGTGTCCTTGGTGTTGGTGGTGGAAATGGCTTGGGTCAGGCAGGGGCCGGGGCCCCGATTTCCCGGTTGACGGCGGGCATGATTTCGGTGGCGAGCAGCTCGATGGAACGCGCGGTCTCAGCGAACGGCAGCCCGCCCAGGCCGATCTGGGCCATGTACCTGCTGGTGCCCAGCGCCTCATGGATGGCGAGGAGTTTCTCCACCACCTGCTGGGGGCTTCCAACCAACAGGCCACCACCGGGTTCAGACCATTCATCGAACGTGGAGCGCGGGAAGTGGTCCACGGGCCTCGGCATGTTTTGCTCGAAGTAGGCCCGGTAATAGGGGTAGAAGGTGTCGCGTGCCTGCTGGGAGGTGGGCGCCGCGTAGAAGTGGCCGCCGGCACCCACCGGCAGGGCGGAGGCGTCATGCCCGGCCTCGGCCGCGGTGTGCCGGTACAGCTCCACCAGGCGGCGGAACCGCTCGGGTCCGGACAGCAGCGCAACAAACAAAGGTAGGCCCAGCCGTCCCGCGCGGGCGAAACTTGCCGGCGTTCCGCCCACTCCCACCCAGACGGGAAGCTTTTCCTGGAGCGGCCGCGGGGCAATGTCCATGCCGGGGATGGTTTGGGTCAACGTGCCCTGCCAGTCCAGGGAGGCGTTGTCCCGAAGCTTCAGCAGCATGCGCAGCTTTTCGTCGAAGAGGGCGTCGTAATCCGCGGTGTCGTAGCCGAACAGCGGGTAGGACTCGATGAAAGCGCCCCTGCCGGCGATGATCTCCGCGCGGCCACCGGACACCAGGTCCAGGGTGGCGAACTGCTCGAAGAGCCGCACCGGGTCCTGGGTGGAAAGCACGGTGACCGCTGTGCTCAACCTCAGGTTGGTCGTCTCGCGGGCAACCGCGGCCAGCACCATTTCGGGGGCGGACAAGGCGAAGTCGTGGCGGTGATGCTCACCCAGGCCCAGGACGCTGATGCCTGCCTGGTCTGCCAGCTTGGCCAGCCGGATAATGTCTTCCAGCCGCTGGTGCGGCGACTCGGCCAGCCCGGTGTGTCCGTTGCGGGACAGTTCGCCAAAAGTAAAAATGCCAAAGTCCATATTTGTTGAACATTCAACTTTACAGAAGTATTCCGGCACCCAGCAGCCAAGCAAAAGGCGGGCGTACGACGCCGGGAGCCACCCGCCGTCGTACGCCCGCCTTGGATCGCGGTGCTTAGGCTTCCACCAGCACTGCGCCGGCCGGAACCTCCGCCGGGGCACCGGGTACGTCGCGGCCGTACAGCCAGTCGTTGTACTGGAAGTTGTTGTCGCCGCGGCTCTTGAACAGCATGTTGCGCAGGACGCGTGCCACGCCGTCCACGTGCCAGGACTCGCCCCAGATCCGGGCGGTGGTCTGGACGCGTGCGGTGCGGGCTGCCCGGGTTTCGTTGAACTCGCGGAAGGCATCTTTCCACGCACCGGCGTCGATGCCTTCGGGCGTGAAGACCTTATTCTGCGCGGCGTCCTGGAGCACTGCCGCGTCCTCCAGCGCCTGGCAGGCGCCCTGGGCCAGGTACTGCAGCATCGGGTGGGCGGCATCACCGATCAGCGCCATGCGGCCGGAGACCCAGTTCTCGATCGGGTTGCGGTCGTACATGGGCCAGCGGATGCCGGTGGCCAGGTTCTTCAGGGCTTCCTGCACGGCGGGGACGCAGTCCTTGTAGGCTGCCTGGAGTTCGTCCACGCCGCCGTACTGCTCTTCGCCGCGTTCGAACGACGGGGACTTGAAAACTGCCACGGTGTTGAGCAACTGGCCCTTGCGGAGCGGGTACTGGACCAGGTGGCAGTTCGGGCCAAGGTAGACAATGACGTCCTCCAGGTCCGCGGCAGGGGTTTCCTCGGTGATGGGCACGGTGCCGCGGTACGCCACGTAGGCGGAGTTGACCGGGCCGTCGTCGGCGACGGTGGCGCGGAGGGTGGACTTCAGTCCGTCCGCTGCCAGGATGGCGTCGGCTTCGAACACCTCACCCTTGGCGGTGTAGGCGCGGGCGCGGTCGCCGTCGGTCTCCACCTTCTGCACCAGGACGTCGTTCACCAGGGTGACGCCGGCTTCCTGGCAGGCTTCGAGCAGGATCCGGTGCAGGTCGCTGCGGTGGATGACAACGTAGGGGGCGCCGTAGCGTTCCTCGAACTCGCCGCCCAGGGCCTGGCGGGTCAGCTCCTCGCCGGTGATGGCGTCGCGGAACACCAGGTGCTTAGGCTGGACGCCGATTTCCAGCGCCTTTTCCAGCAGGCCCCAGCGCTTGAGCACGCGGGAGGCGTTGGGGGCCATCTGCAGGCCGGCGCCGACTTCGCCGAAGGCGGGTGCCACTTCAACCAGGGTGACGTCGGCGCCGTTTTCGCGAAGCGCCAGCGCTCCGGCAAGCCCGGCCATGCCGCCGCCCACTACCAGGACGTCGGTAGACGCTTTGACGTTAGACATTGGAAACTCCTACTGCTGTTGATTTCTTGATTTTGGTACCGACGGCTGCGAGCAGGACTGCTGCTGCTGCGGCTGCTCCGGCAAATGCCAGGAAGTTTGAGTTCACGCCCAGGCCCGCTGCGAGCAGGAGCCCGCCGGCCTGGGGCGCTGCCACGGCCCCGATCCGGCCAACGCCAAGCGCCCACCCCAGGGCGGTGCCGCGCAGGTGTGCCGGGTAGTGGCTTGCCACGGCGGCGATGATCAGGCACTGGGTGCCATGCGTGCCCACGCCGGCGAGCACCAGCATGAGGTAGACGACGGCGACGGGTGGCCCGGTCACCAGGACCAGCAATCCGATGGCGGCCACGGCCGCTGCCGCGATCGCGGTGGGGATGGGGCCGAACCGGGTGCCGGCCCAGGCGGTGAGCACCGAGCCCGCCACGGCACCCAGGTTGAGGGCCAGTGCGAACGTCAGGGCGGACCCGAGGTTGTAGCCTGCCAACTGCATGAGGTTGGGCAGCCAGGTGCCCAACCCGTACCAGGCGAAGAGGGTCACCAGGGTGCCGATGGCGAACAGCAGGCTGATGCCGAGATAGGGCGCCCGAAGCAGGGACCCGAACCCGACGGCGTCCTTGGCGGTGCGGCCCGGGGCTGCGCCCTTGGGGCCCGGTGCCAGCGTCTCCGGCAGGTAGCGGATGCCCAGCGGGATGACCACCACCAGGGCGACGACGGCCACCAGGAACATGACCGGCCAGCCGAAGGCGGGAATCAGCGGGATGCCGACGAGTGCGGCTATGGAGCCGCCGATGGGAACGCCGGACATCATGAGCGTGGCGATGGTGGACCGCCACTTCGCGGGAACGAGTTCTGCCACCAGGGCATTGGCTGAGGGCACCAGGCCGCCCAGGCCGATGCCTGCCAGGAGCCGCAGGCCGCCGAAGACCGGCGCATTGGGGGCAAAGGCGCAGAGGATGGTGAAGAGGGAGAACACGACGGCGCAGCCGATGATGGTGCGCCGGCGGCCCCAGGTGTCGGACATGCGGCCGGCGAAGACCGCTCCGATCATCATGCCGATGAAGGCCATCGACCCGATGGTGCCCGCGGTGGCCTTGGTCAGGCCCCAGCCGGTGTCGCTGATGAGCGAGCCCTGGACCGTACCGTAAACGATCAGGTCGTAGCCGTCGAAAACGACCAGCAGCCAGCACACCAGGACGGCAAGCACGGAACGCCGGGGAAACCCGGAACGGCCGGCGCCCGGAGCGGGGGCGGCCATGCGCTGCGGCGCTGCAGCGGAAGTTGTGTGATTCATCCCACCACTGTGCTGGCAGCCGTACCGCTCCGCACATAAGATTCTGTCATGCAGAATCTTCCTGCCCGCCGGAAGCCCACCTACTCGATCGAAGCGGTGGACAACGCCCTGCAGCTGCTGCAACTCCTGCGGGACGTGGGCAGCCTGCGGCTCAAGGACGCCGCGGCGGAACTGGGCGTGGCCCCGTCCACTGCCCACCGGCTCCTGGCCATGCTGGTCTACCGCGGCTTCGCAGTGCAGGACGAAACGCGCCGGTACGTACCGGGCCCGGCGATGGGAGCAGGTCCCGCCGGGTTCAGCTGGACCCGGCAGCTGCGGGACATATCCCGGCCCCACATGGAAGTCCTGTGCGCCCGCACCAACGAGACTGTCAACCTGATGATCCGGGTGGGCACCAAGGTCCGCTTCCTGGACACGGTGGAAAGCTCGAATATCCTGCGCGTCGGGGACCGCCAAGGGACGTTGCTCCCGGCGCACAAGGCGTCGGGCGGGAAGGCCATCCTGGCCGAGCTGGAACCGGCCGCGCTGGAACAGCTGTTCCGCAGCCCCAACGCGGAGCTGGCCGGCGACTACATTCCCGACGCCGAGTACCCGGCATTCCTGCGCGAGCTTGAGTCGGTGCGGGCCAACGGATTCGCCGCCAACTTCGAGGGCACCGAGGAGGGCATCAGCGCCTTTGGGATGGCGCTGCACAACGGCACGGGCATGGTGGTGGGCGCGTTGAGCGTGGCCACTCCCGTGGCAAGGTTCCGGCGGCTGTTCGACGCCGGGCTGGTGGGCGTGATGATGGAAACCCGGCGCCAGCTGGAGATGGACATCGCGGCCAATCCGGTGGACGGGGCACAGCACCCCTGAGGCTTTCCACAGGATGCCTCGAAAAGAATTCTGGCAGACAGAATATGCTGGAGATCACAGCCAGCCTTCCTTAGGGTCGAATCCACGTCGCACTCAGTCCGCACGCAAGGAGAAGGCCAGTGTCCATCAGCGCTGAAAACCAAACGCACGAATCCGTGGCGCAGGAACACCATGTTCCCGAGCCCACCCTGGAGGAGGCTGCCCAGCTGGAGCAGCTCTACAAGGATTTCACCAAGGAAAACCTGATTCCGCTGTGGACGGAGATCGCGGACCTGATGCCCATGGTCCCGTCCCCCAAGGCGGTACCGCACGTGTGGCGGTGGGATGACCTGTACCCGCTCGCCGCCCGCGCCGGCGACCTGGTGCCCGTGGGCCGTGGTGGGGAACGCAGGGCCATCGCCCTGGCCAACCCTGGCCTGGCCGGGACCCCCTACGCCACCCCCACCCTGTGGGCGGCGATCCAGTACCTGGGCGGCCGGGAGACAGCCCCGGAGCACCGCCACTCCCAGAACGCCTTCCGCTTCGTCGTCGAAGGCGAAGGCGTGTGGACCGTGGTGAACGGCGATCCCGTACGCATGTCCCGCGGCGACTTCCTGCTCACCCCGGGCTGGAACTTCCACGGCCACCACAATGACACCGATGAGCCCATGGCCTGGATCGACGGCCTGGACATCCCGTTCGTCCACTACGCCGATGCCGGGTTCTTCGAATTCGGCACCGAGCGCGTCACCGACGAGGCCACCCCGGACATCTCCCGTTCCGAACGGCTCTGGGCCCACCCCGGCCTGCGCCCGCTCTCCGGACTGGAGAACACCACCAACTCCCCCATCGCCGCCTACCGGTGGAAGCACACCGACGCCGCGCTGCGCGAGCAACTGCTCCTGGAGGACGAGGGCCACCCCGCCACCGTGTCCCAGGGCCACGCCGCCATCCGGTACACCAACCCCACCACCGGCGGGGACGTCATGCCCACTATCCGCGCCGAATTCCACCGCCTCCGCGCCGGCGCCACCACCGAGACCGTCCGTGAAGTGGGCTCCAGCGTCTGGCAGGTCTTCGAAGGCACCGGCACCGTGACCCTGAACGGCGAAACCCGGGTCCTGGCCAAGGGCGACCTGTTCGTGGTCCCGTCCTGGGCCGCCTGGTCCCTGCAGGCCGACGCAGGTTCTCAAACGGAGTTTGATTTGTTCCGGTTCAGCGACGCACCCATCTTTGAGCGCCTGAACTTCAACCGCACCTACATCGAAGGACGCACCAAGTAATGAAACTCCTCACCCTCCGCCTCGACAACGGCGGCACCGCGGCAGTCCGCCAGGACGGCGACACCCTCACCGAGATTCCCGGCTTCTCAGACGTCGGGGCCCTGCTGAAGGACCCCAACTGGCAAGCCACGGCGAAGGCGGCCAACGGCGCAACCCACGCCCTGAACGGCGCCGACCTCGCCGCCGTCGTGCCCGCCCCCGGCAAGATCATCTGCGTGGGCCATAACTACCGCAACCACATCAAGGAAATGGGCCGGGAGGTTCCCGAGCACCCCACCCTGTTCGCCAAATACGCCGAATCCCTGATCGGCCCCAATGACGACCTGGCCCTGCCGCAGGAATCGGACACCGTGGATTGGGAAGCCGAACTCGCCGTCGTCATCGGCAAGGCCGGCCGCCGCATCCCCGAAGCCGAAGCCGCTGAGCACATCGCCGGGTACTCCGTGCTCAACGACGTCTCCATGCGCGACTACCAGTTCCGCACCATCCAGTGGCTGCAGGGCAAGACCTGGGAGAAGTCCACCCCGTTCGGGCCGGCCCTGGTCACCAAGGACGAGTTCACGGCCGGCCCGCTGATGACCTCCGCCGTGGATGGCGAAGTCCAGCAGAGCACCCCCACCTCGGACCTGGTGTTCACCCCGGAGTTCCTGGTCTCCTACATCTCCACCATCATCACCCTGAACCCGGGCGACGTGATCGCCACCGGCACCCCCGGCGGCGTGGGCCACGCCCAGGACCCCAAGCGCTACCTGCAGGAGGGCCAGGTCCTGGTCACCACCATCGAGGGCCTGGGCCAGCTGACCAACCGCGTGGTCAAGGAAGCCTGATGGTTGCCCGGCACGACCAGACCACCGATCCCGTCCTGCTCGACGGGCTCCTGCAGGCCCGCCGCGGCACCGCGTTCTTCGCCCGCAAGCTCAACGAGCTCAACGACGCGGAACTGGACGGGAACTCGCTCCTGCCGGGCTGGACCCGCCGCCACGTTGTAGCCCACGTGGGCTACAACGCGCGGGCCATCGCGCGGCTGGTCGAATGGGCAGCCACCGGCGTGGAGACCCCCATGTACCCCTCGGTGGAGGTCCGCAACCACGAAATCGACTTCGGCGCCACCCTCTCCCCCATCGCACTGCGGAACCTGTTCGACCACTCCGCCGTGCACCTCAACGTCGAATGGCGCGACCTGCCCGCCGACAACTGGCACCACAAGGTCAAAACCGTCCAGGGCCGCGTGGTTCCCGCCGAGGAAACCGTGTGGATGCGGACCCGGGAGGTGTGGGTGCACGCCGTGGACCTGGACAACGGGGCCACGTTCAAGGACATCCCGGCCCCGGTCCTGGAACGGCTGCTGGCGGACATCACCGGCGCCTGGCACGCCCGCGGCACGGACAAGGACCTGGTGGTCGAAGTCACTGGACAGCCAAACGCCCTGACCTTCGGGGACACGGCAGCCGCCTCCCCCACCGTGGTGTCCGGCTCCCTGGCCGCCATTGCACAGTGGGCCACCGGCCGCGGCAGGGACGGCACCACGGCGCAACGCGACGGCGAATCCACCACCCCCGCGCCTCCGGCACCGGCCTGGATCTAGCTGTAGATCGAGCGCCCGGGCAAGCCATGTGCCACACCGCACCAAAGGCGGGCCAGCATACGTTGGCCCGCCTTTGTCGTGCCGTCCGGGCTCCTCCCGCGCCGCTGGCCTTCGCCTCGGGCTGCAAACCAAAAATCCGCCCCTGCGTTTGGGACCGGGCCCATAATCAGGACGGCGGCCGCTGGATAGCATGAAGTGACCGGACAGAGCTGTCCGGCGGGATCGACGCAAAAGGAAAACCAATGGCCGCGGTTACGGTGGATGACATCCTCACGGATCTCCCCCTCGGCTTCGCCAGCCTCATCCTCCGCCCAGCCCCCTCCGCTCCGGCCATTGAACGGTTCCTGATTGTCGACGCCGACGACGAGTCCGTCCAGGCTGCCGGCGCGTTTGTCCTGCTCATCGGTGTCCGCGGCCGCTCCGCGCTGCCGGCGCTCCGGCGGCTCCTGAAAGACCCGCCACCGGTAGTAGCCGTCAAGGGCAACCGCGAAGACCTCGCCGAAGCGGAAGAACTCCTGCAGGCAGCGGGCTCGGGCCTCCTGCTGGTTGATCCGGCCGCCGACTGGGACCGCCTGCTGTCCATCGCCAAGGACCGGATCCAGCCGCGCAGCTACGAGAGCGAAGTCCTCACCCTGCTCGAGGAAGACCTGTTCGCCATCGCCCAGACCACGGCCAGGCTCACCTCCAGCCACGTGCTGATCGAGGACGCCGCCAACAAGGTCCTGGCATACTCCACCGTCACCAACGACATCGACGAGCTCCGCAAAGCGTCCATCCTGTCCCGCCGCGGCCCACGGAAGTACGAGCTGCTGCTCAAGGACCTGGGTGCATACCGCGAACTCCACCGCACCCGGCAACCGGTCCGCGTACCTGCCCGGCCCCAGGACGGGCTGCGTGAACGGGTGGCCATCGCGCTCTTCGCCGGGGAACGGATCATGGGCTACATCTGGCTCCAGGAGACCGGAGAGGGTTTCGGCCCTGACGTGGAGTACGTCCTCACCGGATCCGCAGCCAGGGTTTCCGCCGAACTGATCCGCTACCGCAACCAGCAGTCCGTCCACATGCGGGAAGACCGGGTTGCCCGGATCCTGTCAGGCCCCGCCGAGGCAGCGGCCAGCGCCCACAGTGGAAAGATCCCCTCGGAGCGTCCCGCGGCACTTCTCCTGATCGGCATGTCCGACGCCGATTCCCGGGCTGACGACGCCGCGCTCAAGCACGGCGAACTGGCCAACCTGGCCTCCATTCACGCCGCCGCCTACAAGGCGTCCGCCGTCGTGGGCCAGTTCAATGGTGACACCGCCGTCATCATGCCGGACCTGCAGTCCAGCACGGCGGAGGCAGGGCTGAGGTCCCTTGCGGAGGCGGTGGTCAAGGATGCCCGCAAACACCTGGGCATCACTCCCTTCGCCGCCGTCGGACCGCTGGCGCCTGATCTGCTGTCCATCCACCGGGTTACCGGCATCACGGAGGCCTTGCTGGCCTGCGTGCGGAACGCCACACCGGGCACGGTGGCCACCGTTGACGATTTCGAGGCGGAGATCCTCTACCGCGAGGCTGTCCGGAACTTCCACAGCTCACCCTTCCGGCACCGCAGCATGGCGGGGCTGCTCCAGGAGGATGCAGACCTCGCCGCGACCCTGCAGGCTTACTTCGACGCCTGCTTCGACGTCTCCGAGTGCGCCAAACGCATGAACCTGCACAAAAACACGGTCTACTACCGCGTTGCCAAGGCGGCCAGGGTCACCGGCCTGGACTTCGGCAACCCCCGCGACTCATTGGTGGCCCTGCTCCATCTCCAGGAGTGGGCCTCCTCCACCGACAATTCAGGCAGGAAATGAGCACCACACTCAGCGCACCGCCCCTGGGCCTCCTCCTCGAGGACATCGTCCGGCGGCACCGGCCCCGGCAGAACGCCGGCAGCGTTCCCACCAACATTCCTTTCCTGGCCACGGTCCCGTTTGACCGCTTCGGAATCGCTGTTGCCACCACCTCCGGCGAGGTCTTCAGCTCCGGGGACGCCGGCGTTCCCTTCTCCATCCAAAGCATTTCCAAGGTGTTCACCCTGGCCATGGCCCTGCAGGGCGGAAGGTCCACAGGTCTTTGGTCCCGGGTGCTGCGCGAACCCTCTGGAACGTCCTTCAACTCCCTGGTCCAGCTGGAGGCCGAAAAGGGCATTCCGCGCAATCCCTTCATCAATGCAGGCGCCCTGGTGGTCACCGACCACCTGCTGGAAGAGGCGCCCGACGCCGCCACGCAACTCCTGCGGTTCCTCACCGAACAGGCGGGTAACCCCGGAGGACCGGTCCCGTTCATTGAAGAGGCCACCGCTGCCGGCGAGCTGGAGAGCAGCAGCCGCAACCTGGCCCTGGCGCACTTCCTCAAGGATTTTGGCAACCTCACCCGGCCGGCCGCCGTCGTCGTGGAGAACTATGTGCGCCAGTGCTCCATCATGATGACCTGCGTTCAGCTGGCCAAGGCCGGCCTGTTCCTCGCCAACAACGGTCAGGGAACATCCGGCAGGGTACTGTCCCCCAGCGAGGCCAAACGGATCGGTTCCATCATGCTGACCTGCGGCATGTATGACGCCGCCGGCGAATTCGCCTACCGGGTGGGTTTGCCCGGCAAGAGCGGGGTAGGCGGCGGCATTCTGGTCATCGTCCCGGGCCAGTGCGCCATTTGCGTCTGGAGTCCCCGGCTGGATGCCAAGGGCAACTCCCTTGCCGGCACCGCAGCCCTTGCCGACCTCTCCGACCGCACCGGCTGGTCAGTCTTCTAAGTTTCCCCCTCCAGCAAGATCTTCCCCGGATCGAAAGGAATACCCCATGCCCAACAACCCCAATGAAGAGGTTGAGTTCGACCACGTTATCGATGGTGGTCACGCGCATGCGTCAGAGACCTCCCTGCACGCGGAGGACAAGGGTTACCACAAGAATCTCAAGCCGCGGCAGATCCAGATGATCGCGATCGGCGGTGCGATCGGTACCGGCCTGTTCCTGGGCGCGGGCGGCCGGTTGAACGCCGCGGGCCCGTCCCTGGTCATCGCGTACGCCGTCTGTGGTTTCTTCGCGTTCCTGATCCTCCGCGCCCTGGGTGAACTGGTCCTGCACCGGCCCTCGTCCGGTTCGTTCGTCTCCTACGCCCGCGAATTCTTCGGTGAAAAAGCCGCGTTCGTCTCCGGCTGGTTCTACTGGATCAACTGGGCCACCACCACCATCGTGGACATCACCGCCGCCGCCCTCTACATGCACTTCTTCGGCAACTACGTCCCCTGGATGGCCGACGTCCCGCAGTGGGCCTGGGCACTGACCGCCCTCATCGTGGTCCTGGCCCTGAACCTGGTCTCGGTGAAGGTCTTCGGCGAAATGGAATTCTGGTTCGCCCTCATCAAGGTCGCCGCGCTGGTCGCGTTCCTGATCATCGGCACCTACTTCGTCATCTTCGGCACCCCCGTGGACGGCCAGCAGGTAGGCATCAACCTCCTCTCGGACAACGGCGGGATCTTCCCCAACGGCCTGCTGCCCATGATCATCCTCATGCAGGGCGTCCTGTTCGCCTACGCCTCCATCGAACTGGTGGGCACCGCCGCCGGCGAAACCGAGAACCCCGAAAAGATCATGCCCAAGGCCATCAACTCCGTGGTCTTCCGCATCGCCGTGTTCTACGTCGGCTCGGTGATCCTGCTGGCCCTGCTTCTGCCGTTCACGTCCTACCAGAAGGGCGTCAGCCCCTTCGTGACGTTCTTCGGCTCCATCGGGGTGCAGGGCGTGGACGTCATCATGAACCTCGTGGTCCTCACCGCAGCCCTGTCCTCGCTGAACGCCGGGCTGTACTCCACCGGCCGGATCCTGCGCTCCATGTCCGTCAACGGCTCCGCCCCCAAGTTCGCCTCCCGGATGAACAAAGCAGGTGTCCCCTACGGCGGCATTGCCATCACCGCCGTGGTGTCCCTGCTGGGTGTTCCGCTGAACTACCTGGTTCCGGCCCAGGCGTTCGAGATCGTGTTGAACATCGCCTCCGTGGGCATCATCATGACCTGGGCCACCATCGTGCTGTGCCAGATCCAGCTCAAACGCTGGGCCGACAAAGGCTGGGTGGAGCGCCCCTCCTTCAGGATGTTCGGCGCCCCCTACACCGGCTACCTGTCGCTGGTCTTCCTGGTGGGCGTCCTGGTCATGGTCTTCATCGACTCCCCCCTGACCATGCTCGTCACCGCCATCGCCTCCATCCTCATGGTCGTTGGCTGGTACGCCTGCCGCCACCGCATCCGCGAAATCGCCGAAACCCGCGAAGGCTTCACCGGGACATCGCCCGTGATCGCCAACCGGGCGCCCATCTCCTGACCAGGCCCCTCCGCCACCCTTCGAGCTAAAGAAAGACCATGACACCAGAACCGCAGCCCACCCTGACCGACTCCCTTCCCCTGCCCGCCGCCGTCGTCGATCATCAGGAACCCGTGGTGCCGGCCCTTAAATCCGCCGGGCACGTCATTGTCGATTCGCTGGTGGCCCACGGCGTGGAACGCACCTACGTGGTTCCCGGCGAGAGCTTCCTCGACGTGCTGGACGGCCTGCACCAGTCCAGCATCGAAACCATCGTCTGCCGGCATGAGGGCGGGGCCGCGTACATGGCGGAGGCGGACGGCAAGATGCAGCAGCGTCCCGGCGTCGCGATGGTCACCCGGGGACCGGGGGCCGCGAATGCGCATGTGGGCCTGCACACCGCCTGGCAGGACTCCACCCCCATGCTGCTGTTCGTGGGCCTGATCCCGTTTGCCCACCGGGACCGGGAGGCGTTCCAGGAATTCGACATCAAGTCCTGGTTCGATACCGGCGCCAAGCGCGTCATGGTCCTGGACCATCCGGAACGCGCCTCCGAAATCGTGGCCGAAGCCATGTTCGCCGCGATGAGCGGACGGCCCGGGCCCGTGGTTGTCGGCCTGCCCGAGGACGTCATCCGCCAGCAGATAAGTCCCGCACTGCACCCCGCCATACCCGTAGCCGCGGGGGGGCCTGAGCGGCACGGACTCCGCAGCGCTCAAGGCTGCCCTGGCGGTGTCCAGCAAGCCACTCTTCGTCACCGGCGGCAACGACTGGACGCAGGAGGCGGCCGATCGCTTCACCGCCTGGCTGGAGCGGCACCACATCCCGGCCGCCGCCGAATGGCGGACGCAGGGGACGGTGTCCTTCGATTCGCCGTCCTACGTGGGGCCCATCGGATACGGCCGGCCGCGGCCCACGTATGACCTCCTGGAGGAGACCGACCTCCTGGTGTTCGTGGGCACGGTGCCGGGAGATGTGATCACTGACGGATTCGTGTGCCGGCAGGACTGGAGCAAGAAGAACTTCCTGGTGACGGCGGACCCGTCGCTACGGGGGCGGTCAGGGCCCGTGTCGCGGCAGATCCTGGCCAAACCGGACGCCTTCGTCCGCGACCTGGAGGAGATCGACCTGCCGGTCAAGGAGGAGTGGAAGGCCTGGACGGCACGGATGCGGGCCGAGCAGGAAGCCTTCGCTGCGCTTCCTCCGGCCGCTCCGGCTCCCGGCCAGGCGAGGATGGACACCCTGATGGCCAACCTCGTGCCGCGTCTTCCCCGGGATGCGATGGTGACGTTCGGGGCCGGCGAACACACCAACTGGGCCCACCGGTATTTCCCCACCCGTCGCTACGCCTCCATGATCAGCGCCCGCAACGGCTCCATGGGGTACTCGGTGCCGTCCGCGATCGCCGCATCACTGGCCGGGCCCGGACGGCGCGTGGTGACCATCGCCGGAGACGGCGAATTCCTCATGAACGGGCAGGAGCTCGCCACTGCGGCCCAGTACGGCGCCACGCCCCTGGTGGTGGTCATGGACAACCAGGAGTACGGCACCATCCGGACGCACCAGGAACGGCATTACCCGCAACGCGTGTCCGGAACGCAGTTGAAGAACCCGGATTTTGCCCTGATGGCCAGGGCTTTCGGCGGCTTCGGCATCACCGTTACCGAAGACCGGTACGTGCCGGCCGCCCTGGATGCGGCGCTGGCGGCCATCGACAGGGATGGCGTGTTTGCGCTGATCCATCTCGTGGTGGAGCAGCGGGTTAAGGCGTACTAATCGCAGCAGGCCCGAGCGGCCCCACAGGGACGCGGACGACGGCGGGACCTCCCGCCGTCGCCCGCTTGCTTTTAACTGCCGCCGGGCAGCGCCGGCGCCGCCTACAGTGCCGACCAGCCGCCGTCGGACGCGAGGACGGCGCCGTTGACGTTGGTGCCGTCGTCGCTGAGGAGGAACGTGATCGACGCAGCGAGCTGGGCGGCGGTGGCGGGCGCCGGGATGTTGGCCTGCATCAGCGGGCCCAGCCGTTCGGCCGCCATCTGCGATCCCCAGTCGGCCACGATGTTCGTGAGGGTGGCGCCCGGGGCCACGGCATTGAAGCGCAGGCCCTTGGGTCCGTACATGACAGCCGAATTCTTCGTGAGGCCAACCACGGCATGCTTGGACGCGGTGTAGGCTGCGCCGGCGGCGGAACCCCGCAGCCCGGCTTCCGAGGAGATATTGACCACCGAGCCAGCGCCTGCTTCCAGCATCAGCGGCAGCACGGCCCGAGTGAGCCGCATCAGGGCAGTGACGTTGATGCGGAAGACGCGCTCCCAGGTTTCGTCATCGACGTCATGGATCGGGGCGAACTTGTCCATGATGCCGGCAACGTTCGCCAATGCGTCCACGCGTCCGCCGGCAGCCGCCACCACGGCGGCCACTGTTTCTTCCGTCGAGGTGTCCCCCGCCACCGGAACCAGGTCAAGCCCCGGGTTTTGCTCCACCAGTTCGTCCAGGCGCTCCTTGCTGACATCGGCAGCGATCACCCGGCCGCCTTCCTTCGCAACCCGCAGCGCGGTTGCCTTCCCGATGCCGGAGCCTGCACCCGTGACAATAACGGTCTTGCCGGCGAAACGGCCCTGTGTAACCACTTCCTGCCATGATGCGTCGTTGCCCATGATGTCCTTCCAGAGTGGGAGCGTAATGGCCACACTTTATGACACGCAGTGTCATTATGGAAGGGCGGCAATGGTACGCGATATGGATGGAGGCACAGCAGTGGACGGGGAAACCACGCGCGCGGCGGGCAGGCCGGCGACGATCGATGCCGACTCAGTGGCACGCATGGCCATGGACCTGTTTGCCCGCAATGGATACGGCAACACCTCCATGGCGGACATCGCCCAGGCAGCGGGAATCGGGAGGAAGAGCCTCTACCGCTACTTCGCTACCAAGGCGGACCTGGTGTGGGGCGGCATGGAACCGGCCCTCCAGGCATCTTTGCGCGCCCTGGACACCGGCACGGGGGACACCGGCGCCGGCAGTCCAGCCCGGCCCCGCCCGCCTATCAGCGGCCTCGCCGATGCGGTGGCTGCCGGGGCGGCCGCTCTGCCTGATCCAGGGCTGGCGCGGGCGCGCCTCCGGCTCATTGCAGAGCTCCCGGAACTGCTCAGCCACAGCCATGAGGCGCTGGGGGCGCAGCGCCGGGAGGCCCTGGCCTACCTCTCGGCAGCCGGTGTGCCGCAAAGAACAGCGGGGTACGTGTGCGCCGCCTTCATCGCCGCCACCTTCCAGGCGTGGCTGGAATGGGCTGCCGGAACCGACGCCGACCCCGCGCCTTACCTGCGGGCGGCGGCAGAAGTCCTCCGGATCCCGGCCGCCTGACATTGGCGTGCATGGCCGGGAATGGAACCGCCCCTGCACGCAGCAGATTCACCGAGACCAGCTCATGAAAGGGAAGGCCGGCACAAATGTGCCGGCCTTCCCTTTCACACTCTTCATCAGGCTACAGCCGGTCCGTCCGGTCCTCGCCGCCCTTGTGGCCGCCACCGCGGAGGTTCTCCTGGACCTTCCCGAACAGGTCCTTGATGGTGGACTCCGCGTTGGAAATGACGTCCACCGGCACGTAGACATCATGGGTCACGGGCAAATCGTATTCATCCTTCAGGTGGGTGCCGTTTCCCACTCCCGTCAGCGACAGGTAGACCATGGCTTCCGTCCGTGCAATCCCTGCGAGCTTCCCGAAGACGACGGTGAACTCGTTCGGCTGGAAGCTGATTGTCTGCCCGATGTGGCTGCGGCCCAGTTCACCGGCGTGAATGACCTTCTCCGACTGGCTTCCGGTGTAGTCCATGAACTTCTCCTTCGATCGCCAACACGTACGCTGGCAGTCTAACGCCGCCCCTCAACGCCGTCACAGGCCCCGGCCCCCTTGCTTATGCCGGTAGAATCTGGAAGGCCGGAGCTTTTGTTCCGGACCAGCAAGGGGATCCGGCCTGCAATGTGCAGTGCCGGCTGACAGCAGGAGGAGCAGCCGTGCATGGTTCCCTTCCGCGGACGCCCTTCCACCTCCTCCGCGCGTCTGCCCTGGCGGCAGGCACCCTGGCCCTGGCCGCCGGCGCCCACGTAGCCGGTGGAGGCCAACTGCCGGCCCCCGTCATCCTCCTTGCCGTACTGGCACTGACCGCGCTTGTCAGCACCGTCGCCACCCGGCTCCGGCTCTCCTTCCCCGCCATCGCCGCGCTCCTGGGCGGCGGACAGCTGGCCCTGCACGAGCTCCTCACTGCCTTCTCCACCCCCTTTCCAGGGGTGGCAGCCAGGGCAGCGCCGGCCCACCTGCACAGCGACAGCCTGCTTGCGCTGCACGGTTTTGCTCCTTTGACCGAACACCTGAGCCCGGCCGACCCCGGCCTGGCGCCCCTGATGCTCGGGGCGCATGCGGCAGCGACGATGGGCTGCGCACTGCTGCTCGCCAAAGGCGAAACCGCCCTGTGGGCACTGGCCGGCTGGCTGCGGCCCTTCGCCGGCCTTCCCCGCCCCGTCGCACCGCTGCCTGCCGTCCGCCTGGACGGACTGTTCAAACACGCCCCCTTGCGGCGCGCCCCCTGGCGCAACCTCCGCCAAGACAGCCGGCGCGGCCCGCCTTCCGCCGTCGTGCTCCCCCTTTAAAGCCCGGCACCGGCTTTCCCGGCGCCGGGGACCAGACTTTTGCGCGCCTCGACAGGGGCGTGCGCCCGAAAGGCAACCCATGACAACCCCATTGCTTCGCCGTACCCTGACCGCCTCCGCAGCCGCCGCCGGCTCAGCCGTCCTGCTTCTCGCCGCAGCGGCCGGCGCTTCAGCCCACGTCGGGGTGACGCCGGACAAGACCGACGCCGGCTCCTACGCGCTGCTAACGTTCGGAATCCCCCACGGCTGCGATACGTCCCCCACCACCAAAGTGGCCATCACGCTGCCGCAGGAGCTGAACGATGCCCAGCCCACGGTCAATCCCAACTGGACCGCGGAGAAGGTAACCGAACAGTTCGCCGAGCCCCGCAAGCTCCCGGACGGTACGTCGATCACAAAGCGGACCAGCCAGATTGTCTATACAGCCAAGACGCCGCTGAGCCCCGAACTCCGCGACGCCCTGGTCCTGTCCGTCCATCTGCCGGACAGTGCGGGCGCAACCCTGCACTTCCCCACGCTGCAGACCTGCGAAAGCGGCCAGACGGACTGGTCACAGATCACCGCCGACGGCCAGGACCCGCACGACCTGAAGGCGCCCGCGCCCTCGATCACCCTCACCGCAGCGGCCGGCGGAGACGCCCACGGGGCAGCTGGCGCAGCCCACGGGACCAGCCAGGCCGCGGCTGTGACCGACAGCGGTGCCGAGGCCCGGAGCTGGACCGGACTCGCCGCCGGCGTGGGCGGGCTGGTCCTGGGCGGCGCCGCCCTGCTCCGAAGCAAGAGCGCACGCCGCGCAGAGGCCGGTGACGTGGCCGGCCCCGGGCCGGCCGGCAACGAGTAAGGACGCAATTTGATGCCCGGATCATCACGATCCGGGCATCAAATTGTGCCTACTGCATGTGGCATCGTTGACGCGGGCAACGGCTACCGCGAAGGTGGTGCCATGAGGTCTCAGAAAATTTCCCAGGGGTTTGCCATGACGACGGCGGCCGCAGCGGCAGCGCTGCTGCTCACCGCGTGTGGTCCAAGCCAGCCGCAGTCCCAGACGACGACGTCGCCCGCCACCGGGCAGGCCAGCCAGTCCCCCACGGCATCGGCGTCCACGCCGCCTCCGGCGTCTTCGTCGCCCGCCACCGCCACACCGGCCTCACCCGCCCCCGGCACTACTCCGGCAGGCGAACCCGGCCTATGCAAGGCCGCGGGGCTCACCGCCGCCACCGATGCCTCCGGTGGCGGCGCGGCAGGCAGTGTCTACATGAAGCTCAACCTCACCAACAAGGGCTCCGACCCCTGCATCCTCCGCGGCTATCCCGGTGTCTCCCTGGTGGCAGACGCCACCGGCGCCCCAATCGGCGCCCCGGCAACACGGGATGATTCGGCCGGCGTCGTGGACGTCCTCCTTGCCCCCGGCCAGACCGGCACCGCCGTCCTCCGCTACACGCAGGCCCGCAACTACCAGGACTGCGCGGCCGTGGACGCCGCGGGTTACCGGATCTACCCGCCGGAGGACACAGACTCACTGTTCATCCCGCAGCCCACCACAGCCTGCAGCAACCCGGAAATCACACTGCTCAGCATCGGAGCATTCCAGCCCGCCTGACCGCCAGGCCACTTATGAATGCCCCTGGAATGACAGAAAGGCGGCCCGGCTGATAGGCCGGGCCGCCTTTCTGCTGTTGGGCCGGCGTCGGACGCTTCCGCTCCGACGCGGCCCTTTCAGTGCCTACCGCGTTGCTGTGGTGGTGCGGCCGGCACGGGCGGTGCCGCGGGAAAGAGCCACGCCCAGCCCGATCATGGCCACGCCCAGGATGAAGTGCAGCCAGTTGTCCGCAGTGTTGACCGGGACAAAGTTGGCGGCGCTGTCCTGGCCGATGAGCAGGCCGTAGAGCCAGAGCACCAGGTAGATGGCTCCGCCCACCACCAGATAGTTCCGCGAGGCAGCGGCGGTGCGCGCCATGGCGATGCCCGCGATGCCGAACAGCAGGTGGACGATGTTGTGGAGGATCGAAACCTGGAAGATACCCAGGAGAAGGGCTCCGGATCCGTGTCCGGCGAACCCCAAGGATTCATAGTTGGAGGTGATGCCCGGGATGAACCCCAGGACCCCCACCAGGAGGAATACCACGCCCATGGCAAGGGTGGCTTTTTGGATATTGGTCCGGCCCACGGTGCGACCGCCGGAATTCATGGTTGTCATGACATCTCCTGCTTGTGTCGTTGTGCGTTCTGGCTGCCGGGCGATGCGTGACCAATACTGCCGACCATAGACTTAAACCCCGACATCGTAAGTATACTTAGCAAATACGCCGCGGGTAGCAGGAGCGCATAACGGACCCATCACAAAAACGGCTTGTGAGGGCATTGGACCGAAGGCAGGTTGGACTGGCATGACGTCGATTTGGCTGGACCGCAGGGATCCTTTTGTCTCTGATCCGTTCGAGCCGGACTCCAAATACGACACCGTGGTGGCGGGTGCGGGGCTTACCGGACTGGTCACCGCCCTGCTGCTGGCAAGGTCAGGGCAAAGCGTGCTGGTGCTGGAGGCCCGTTACCCGGGGGCCGTCACCACGGGCAACACCACCGCCAAGGTCAGCCTGCTGCAGGGAACGTTCCTGTCCCAGCTCGCCCGCCAGTATTCGCAGAAACAGGTGCAGGCCTACGTGGACGGTAACCGGGAGGGACAGGCCTGGCTGCTGCGCTACCTGGAGGAACAAAAAGTGCCCTTCCAGCGCCGCACCGCCTACACGTACGCTGCGTCCGCCCAAGGAACCGAGAAGCTGCGGGAAGAGATCAGCGCCGCGGGAACTGCAGGGCTGGACGTGGACTACGTGCGCGACGCCGGCTTGCCGTTTCCTGTCCACGGCGCGGTCCGGTTGCGAGACCAGGCCCAGATCAACCCGATGGACGTCCTTGATGCGCTGATGGCGGACATCCGCAGCCGGGGCGGACACGTCGTCAGCGGTGTGCGGCTCCGGGACGTGACCGGCGACACACCCTCTGCTGTCCGGACCGACCGGGGCAGCGTCCGGGCGGACAGGGTAGTGCTGGCCACCGGCATCCCGGTCCTGGACCGCGGCCTGTATTTCGCCAAGCTGAAGCCGAGCCGTTCCTACGCAGCAGCACTGGAACTGCAGGAGGACCAGGCGCCGCCGCCGGGCATGTACATTTCCGTCGAACAGCCCACCCATTCCCTGCGCGACTACGAAGTGGACGGGAAGAACCTGCTGCTCGTGGGCGGGCACGGCCACCAGGTGGGCAGGACGGACTCTGAGAAGGCCCACCTCACCGGCCTGCTGGACTGGGCAGGAAAGCATTACCCCGGCGCCGCCACCACCCACACATGGTCCGCGCAGGACTACATGCCCACCAACCTCATGCCGTTCTTCGGCAAGCTCCCCCGGGGCAAGGGCCAGATCTACTTCGGCACCGGCTACAACAAATGGGGCATGACCAACGCCGTCGCCGCTGCACTGGGCATATCGGCGGACATCCTCGGCGGGCAGGTGCCCTGGGCAGACACCATCCACCACCGCGTCACGTCACCGGCCGGGGCGTTCTCCGCCGTCGCCCTGAACGCCGGGGTGGCAGCCAGGCTGGCCTCGGACTGGGGGAAGGTGACTGCCGAGGGACGCAGGTTCGACGGCCTGAAGCGGGGCAAGGACCGGCCTGCCATGCCCGCTTCCGAGGAGACTGCCACCACAGCACCTGTCCCCGCGGGTGCTGCATCCGCCGCCGCCCCCGCTGAAGGCCAGGGCAAGGTCTACCGCCATGGCAACCGGCCCGTGGCCGTGTCCACTGTTGGCGGAAACACGTGCAGGCTGTCGGCGGTCTGCACCCATTTGGGCGGCATCCTGCACTGGAACGACAACGAACAGACGTGGGACTGTCCCCTGCACGGCTCGCGCTTCACGAACGAGGGCAAGCTGCTTGAGGGCCCTGCCACCACGGACCTGCCGGAGGCCCGGACTGTGTAAGCGGCACCGCATCATGTGTGGCATACCAATAAGCGGTGTGGGCTGGAGGCGGCGGGGTTCTGCTGGGGGCGGAGCCTGTAGCCGTCACGGAGTTGGGTGTCGGTGCCTTGGGGCATGATGGAGGCATGAACCAGGAACAGCGTCCTGCCGGCGGTGGCGCCTCTGTTACGGCTGCGCCGATGGGCCAGTTCAGCCGGCCTACCCGGGACTGGTTCCTGGGCGCGTTCTTGGAACCGACACCTGCACAGGCCGGGGCCTGGAACGCCATCTCCTCCGGCTCACATGCGCTGGTGGTGGCCCCCACCGGTTCGGGAAAGACCCTCGCGGCCTTCCTCTGGGCGCTGGACCGGCTCCTGGTCTCGGCGTCCCACACCCCTGAGCCTGCCGCTGCAGAGGCGCCGGCCAAGGGCAAACGCCAACGGGCACCCAAGCGCAAGACCCGCGTCCTCTACATTTCGCCCCTGAAGGCCTTGGGCGTGGACGTGGAACGGAACCTGCGCTCCCCGCTGATCGGCATCACCCAGACCGCCAAGCGGCTTGGACTTCCCGCGCCGCTGATCACGGTGGGAGTCCGGTCCGGGGATACTCCCGCAGCCGAGCGCCGCGGGCTGCTGAGCAACCCGCCGGATATCCTCATCACCACACCCGAGTCGCTGTTCCTCATGCTCACCTCCAAGGCCAGGGAGACCCTGGCCGAGGTGGACACCATCATCATCGATGAGGTCCACGCCGTGGCCGGCACCAAGCGCGGTGCACACCTTGCCGTATCCCTGGAGCGGCTGGACGCCCTGCTGCCCAAACCCGCACAGCGCATCGGGCTTTCCGCCACCGTGGAGCCCAAGGAACTCGTGGCCCAGTTCCTTGCGGGCTCGGCGACCGTGGAGATCGTCGCGCCGCCGGCCAGGAAGAACTGGGACCTGACGGTATCCGTGCCGGTGGAGGACATGTCGGACCTGCAGGGCGCAGCCGGGGCGTTCGACTCCGGCCCGGCATCCGGGCTGCAGCCGCAGGCGTCCATCTGGCCGCATGTGGAGGAAAAGATCGTTGACCTGGTGCTGGCCAACCAGTCCACCATCGTCTTCGCCAACTCCCGGCGCCTCGCCGAGCGCCTTACGGCCCGGCTCAACGAGATCTACGCCGAGCGCCAGCTGATGGCGGTGGGTGGCGGCTGGGACGATCCTGGTCTGGAAGGGCAGGCGGCCGGGCCGGGCACTGTGGGGGGACCGGCGTCGGGCGTTCCAGCGTCAACCGCCACGCCCGCACACATGATGGCCCAGGCCGGCAGCTCTGCCGGGGCGGACCCGGTGCTGGCCCGCGCCCACCACGGTTCCGTATCAAAGGACCAGCGCGCGTTGATCGAAGACGACCTCAAGTCCGGGCGGCTGCGGTGCGTGGTGGCCACGTCATCGCTGGAGCTCGGCATTGACATGGGTGCCGTGGACCTGGTGGTGCAGGTGGAGTCGCCGCCGTCGGTGGCCAGCGGCCTGCAGCGGGTGGGCCGCGCAGGGCACCAGGTGGGCGAAATTTCCCAGGGCGTCCTCTTCCCCAAGCACCGGGCTGACCTGGTCCACACCGCCATCACGGTCGAGCGAATGCTGGACGGCAAGATCGAGCGGCTCAGCATCCCTGCCAACCCGTTGGACATCCTGGCCCAGCAGACCGTGGCTGCCACGGCCCTGGGCAGCATCGACGTCGAGGAATGGTTCAGCACCGTCCGGCGCTCGGCACCTTTCGCTTCCCTGCCCCGGTCGGCGTTCGAGGCCACCCTGGACCTGCTGGCGGGGCGGTATCCGTCCGACGAATTCGCCGAGCTCCGGCCAAGGATCATCTGGGACCGAAATGCCGGCACCATTGAGGGCCGTCCGGGAGCACAGCGCCTGGCCGTCACGTCCGGCGGCACCATTCCTGACCGTGGCCTGTTCGGTGTCTACATCATCGGCACTGAACAGGAGGGGTCCGCTTCCCCCTCCGAGGACGGCAAACCGGCGCGGGCTCCCAAGGGCGGCCGCCGCGTGGGCGAGCTGGACGAGGAAATGGTCTACGAGTCCCGGGTGGGCGACGTCTTTGCCCTGGGCGCCACCAGCTGGAAAATCGAGGACATCACGCACGACCGGGTCCTGGTCTCCCCCGCGTTCGGGCAGCCCGGCAAGCTGCCGTTCTGGAAGGGCGATTCCCTGGGCCGGCCGGTGGACCTGGGCCGCGCGCTGGGCGCGTTTGTCCGCGAACTGTCCGCGTCCGATGCCGGCCCTGCCACCGAACGCTGCAAGGCCAGCGGCCTGGACGACTTCGCCGCGAACAACCTCATCCAGTACCTCACCGAACAAAAGCAGGCCACCGAAGTGGTCCCCAGCGACACCACGCTGGTGGTGGAGCGGTTCCACGACGAACTGGGCGACTGGCGTGTCATCCTGCACAGCCCGTTCGGCATGCCGGTACACGCGCCGTGGGCCCTGGCCGTGGGGCAGCGGCTCCACCAACGCTATGGCCTGGACGGCTCGGCCATGGCGGCCGACGACGGCATTGTGCTGCGGGTGCCCATGATGGAGGACGAGCCGCCGGGCGCCGAGCTGTTCCTCTTCGATCCCGAGGAACTGGAGCAGATCGTCACCGCCGAGGTGGGTGGCAGCGCCCTGTTCGCCTCGCGGTTCCGGGAATGCGCGGCCCGTGCGCTCCTGCTGCCGCGGCAGACCCCCGGGAAACGCCAGCCATTGTGGCAACAGCGCCAGCGGTCCGCCCAGCTGCTCGATGTGGCCCGGAAATACCCCACCTTTCCCATCGTGCTGGAGACTGTGCGCGAGTGCTTGCAGGATGTCTACGACCTGCCGGCGTTGAAGGACATCGCCGCGTCGGTGGAGCGGCGGGAACTGCGGATCGTGCAGACCACCACGCAACAGCCCTCACCCTTCGCCAAGTCCCTTCTCTTTGGCTATGTGGCCCAGTTCCTCTACGAGGGCGATTCCCCTCTCGCGGAACGGCGCGCCGCCGCCCTGGCCTTGGACTCCACGCTCCTCAATGAGCTGCTGGGCCGGGTGGAGCTGCGCGAACTCCTGGACGCCAAGGTCATCGACGCCACCGAGCGCGAGCTCCAGCGCCTGGCCCCGGACCGCCGTGCACGCGGAATGGAAGGCATGGCGGACCTGCTGCGGCTGTTGGGGCCCCTGGATCCGGAAGAGGCCGCTTGGCGGCTGGAACCTGCCGAAACCCCGGTGGATGAGCCCGGCGAAACCGCGGTCAATGAGTCCGGCGAACCGGTGGTTGAGCCCGTGGACACTGCACGCGCCGAAACCCCCTCCGCCACTGCGGCGGAAGCCGCCGCCCACCTCCTGGCGCTGCAGCGGGCCAACCGTGCCATCAAGGTCAACATCGGCGGCGTGGAACGCTACGCTGCGGTGGAGGACGCAGCCCGCCTCCGCGATGCCATCGGCGTGCCACTGCCGATGGGTGTTCCGCTGGCCTTCATTGAGCCGGTTGCCGATCCCCTGGGCGACCTCGTCTCCCGGTACGCCCGCACCCATGGCCCCTTCACCGCCGCGGAGGCCGCGGCCCGGCTGGGCCTGGGCGCGGCCGTGGTGGGCACCGCGCTGAAACGCCTGGCGGCGGACGGCCGCGTGGTGGAAGGCGAATTCAGGCCGCACGCGACCCCGCCCGGGGCCGCACAGCCCGAGCCCGCCCCAATGCACGACGGCACAGCCCTGAAATCCACGCAGGAATCCGCCCAGGAATCCGCCCAGGAGTCCGGCCTCGCGGCCGGAACACAGCCAACGGACGAACTGCCGGCCCCTGCTGCCGGTTCCCCCGCCGGCACCACGCACACCATCGCCAGCGAATGGTGCGATGCCGAAGTCCTGCGCAAGCTCCGCCGTCGTTCGCTGGCCGCCCTGCGCGCGGAAGTGGAGCCGGTGGACGCTGCCGCCTACGGACGCTTCCTGCCCGCATGGCAGCATGTCAGGACCCCGGGCGGCGGCCGCGGCCAGCCCTCGCTGCGGGGACTGGACGGCATCATTACCGCGATTGACCAGCTCTCCGGGGTTCCCGTTCCCGCCTCGGCATGGGAACCCCTGGTGCTGGCTACGCGGGTGTCCAACTATCAGCCCGCGATGCTGGATGAACTGATGGCGGCCGGTGAAGTGCTTTGGTCCGGGGCCGGGGCGCTGCCGGGGAATGACGGCTGGATCAGCCTTCATCTGGCGGACTCGGTGGAACTGACGCTCAACCCATCAGCCGAGTTTGAGCCGGGGGACGCCGGCCACCGGCTCCTGGACCACCTGCGGAACAACGGCGGCGGGTATTTCTTCCGCCAGCTGACCGAGGTGGCCGGGGGCATGGATGCCGTCCTCAGTGACCAGGAGGTGGTGGGTGCACTCTGGGACCTCGCCTGGGCCGGCAGGATCACCGGGGACACGTTCGCCCCTGTCCGGGCCCTGATTGCCGGTGGCCACACAGCCCACCGCCAAGTGGCCCGCGCCCCCCGTTCCAGGGCACCGCGGCTCAGCCGCCTGGGCCGTTCCCATGGCACTGGCCTCATGGGATCCCCCGGACTGTCGGGTGGCAGATACGGGTCGCAGGGGGCTTCCACCCCGCCCACTGCCGCGGGCCGCTGGTCTGCCCTGCCCGAGCCTGAACTCGATGCCACCATCCATGCCCGCGCCACCGCGGAACTGCTGCTGGACCGCTACGGCGTGGTCACCAGGGGCTCTGTAATGGCTGAGCAGATCCTGGGCGGTTTCGGGCTCATGTACAAGGTGCTGGCCCGGCTGGAGGAAGCCGGCCGCTGCCGCCGCGGCTACTTTATCGAGCACCTTGGTGCCGCCCAGTTCGCCGTGCCGGCTACGGTGGACCGGCTCCGCTCCTACTCGGAGGACACCCAGCTGGCCAAGGCCGAACCAGTAGCCCTGGCCCTCGCCGCCACCGATCCCGCCAACCCCTACGGCGCGGCCCTCCCTTGGCCGGCATTGCAGGATGACGCCGGTACCGGCCACCGGCCGGGCCGGAAAGCCGGAGCCCTGGTTGTGCTGGTGGACGGTGCACTCGTTCTCTACGTGGAGCGCGGCGGCAAGACCCTGCTGGCCTTCAGCGAAGACGACGCCGTCCTGGCGGCGGCAGGTGCGGCGCTGGTGGGTGTGGTGACCCGGGGAGCAGTGGACAAGCTGATCATGGAGAAGGTGAACGGCCAGGGCATCCTGGATACCCCGGTCGCCGTCGCCCTTAGCGCCGCCGGCGCCTACTCCACACCGAAGGGATTGAGGATCCGTGCCTGAGGGCGATTCCGTCTGGCGGGCCGCCCGCCAACTGCATGAAGCCCTGGCGGGACAGACACTGATTGCCTCGGATTTCCGCGTGCCCCGGTTCGCCACGCTGAACCTGTCCGGCTGGACCGTCGACGAGGTGATCCCCAGGGGCAAGCACCTGCTGATGCGGGTGGTCAGCCCGGACGCCAAAAGGCTGACCATCCACTCGCACCTGAAGATGGAAGGAGCCTGGCAGGTCTATCCGCCCGGCGGGAGGTGGCGCAAGCCGGGTTTCACCGCCCGGTGCGTTTTGCGCACGGCCGTGGCTGACGCCGTCGGCTTCTCCCTTGGAATCGTTGAGGTGGTGGCCACCGCCGACGAGGACTCCCTCGTTGGGTTCCTCGGCCCGGACCTGCTGGGCCCCGACTGGGACCTGGACGAGGCTGAACGCCGCGTCCGGTCACGCCCTGAGGTTCCCATCGGTGTGGCGCTCCTGGACCAGCGGAATCTCGCGGGGATCGGAAACATCTACCGCTGCGAAGCCTGCTTCCTGTCGGGAGTCCACCCCGCCACTCCGGTCTCAGACGTCGAGGACGTGCGGACCATGATCACCGACGCCAAGCAGCTCCTGGAGGTCAACCTGGGCCCGGGGCGCCGCGTCACCATCCTCAACCCCCGGGGCCTGCCTGTGGGCAGGATGGCCGGCAGGCCCGGCTACTGGGTGTACGGGGGCGAACGGCGGCCCTGCCTGAAATGCGGTACACCCATCCAGCGTGGCCTCCTGGGCAAGCCGAACGGCGAAGAGGAGCGGGACATCTACTTCTGCCCGAAATGCCAGCCCCCTCCCGCCTGACCTGCTGCCCGGGCGACGTCAGCAGTTCGCGGTGCTGGATTCCTTGGCGGTTGCGTGGTCCTTGGCCACGACTATGAACCGCGGCAGCAGGACGTGCACCAAGGGACCGATCGCCAAGGCGTAGACCACGGTGCCCACGCCGACCGATCCGCCGAGAAGCCAGCCGGCCGCCAGCACGGTGATCTCGATGAGGGTGCGGGAGAACCGGACGGTCCATCCTGTTCGCCGGGCCAAACCCGTCATCAGCCCGTCGCGCGCACCGGGCCCAAAGCCTGCGCCGATGTAGCAGGCCGAGGCAACCGCGTTCATCAGCACCGCCCCGGCGAGGAGGCCGATCTGGCCGGCCAGGTGGGTCACCGGCGGGATCACTGCCAGCCCGATGTCCGCGAATACGCCCACCAGAACGGCGTTGCAGAGCGTTCCAAAGCCGGGCATCTGGCGCAGCGGGATCCACAGCAGCAGCACCAGGAAACTCACGGCGATCACCACCACCCCGATGCTCAGTCCACTCCGGTTGGCCAGTCCCTGGTGGAACACGTCCCACGGGTCCAGCCCCAGGCCTGCCCGGATGAATATGGCCAGGGAGATGCCGTACATGGCAAGGCCGATTAAGAGCTGGACGAGTCTGCGGGTCATCATGGATCCATGCTCGCAGCAAACTGGCATTCAATTCCACATCCAGTCTGAGATACTGGCTACATGGCTGCTGCCCTTTCTGCCCTCGCTTTGTCCCGCCTCCTTGGCCCGTGGAACAGCGGAACCGGGCCGGCTTACCGCGAATTGGCTGACGTAGTGCGGCTGCTCATCCTCGATGGCCGGATCCCGCTCGATACCGCGCTGCCCAGCGAGCGTTCACTCTGCTCAACCCTGGCAGTCAGCCGGACCACCGTCACCGCCGCCTACGCCAGCCTCCGGGACCAGGGCTTCCTGAGCAGCGGCCAGGGCAGCCGCGGCAAGACCCGCATTCCCGAGCTGACCCCCTTTGGCCCGGCGCTGTTCGGTCCGCAACCGCCTTCCGCCGGTCCCCTGGCAGCACCCGGACTGACCGCGCCCGGAGGACTGGTGGACCTGGCTTATTCGGCGCTGCCCGCCAGTGGCGAAGTGGTGCACCGGGCTTTCGCCGCAGCACTGACGGAGCTGCCCGCGCTGCTGCCGGGCTTTGGCTACGACGCCCTGGGACTGCTGCCGCTGCGGCAGGCGGTTGCGGACCGCTATTCAGCTGCCGGGGTACCAACGCAGCCGGGCCAGATCATGGTGACCTCGGGCGCCCAGCACGCCCTGACCATCATCATCCGCACCCTGGCAGACCGGCAGGACCGGATCCTGGTGGAGCACCCCAGCTATCCCCACGCGCTCGATGCCATCCGTTCCGCCAAGTGCCGCCCGGTCCCGGTAGCCTTCGCCGAATCCGGCTGGGACCTGCCCGCAATGGAAGCCGCCATGGTCCAGCAACAGCCAAAACTCGCCTACCTGGTCCCGGATTTCCACAACCCCACCGGCATGATCATGCCCGATGCCCAGCGCCGACGGCTGGCCCGCGCGGCCGCCGCGGCCGGAACCGTGCTGGTGGCGGACGAAACCCTCCGCCACCTCAACCTCGACGGCATTGCCACCACTCCCCTGGCCGGTTTCGGCAGCACCGTGGTGTCCATCGGGTCACTGAGCAAGTCCCACTGGGGAGGGCTGCGCACCGGCTGGATCCGCGCCTCGGAGTCCATGATCCAGCGGTTTGCCGCCGCCCGCACCACCCTGGACCTGGGCGGACCCGTCATGGAACAGCTCGCGGCAGCACACCTGGTACGGGCGCTGGAGGAGCCCCTGCCCGCATTGCTGCAGACGCTGCGCCGCAACAGGTCCACACTGCTCGGCCTCCTCGCGGAGCACCTTCCCACCTGGCAGGTGACGCCGCCCGCCGGCGGCCTCTCCCTATGGTGCCGGCTGCCCGCCCCCATCAGCACGGCCCTGACCGTCCTGGCCCCGGACTACGGCATCAGGCTGGCGGCCGGGCCCCGGTTCGGCATCGGCGGCGCCTTTGAACGCAACCTGCGGCTGCCCTTCACCCTCCCGCCGGACAAGCTCGAGACGGCAGTCCTGGCGCTGCGGGCGGCCCAGGACCGGCTGGACGCCGCACCCCAGCTGCGGCGCTCACTGACCCAGGCTCCCGCCGTCGCCATAGCCTGACCAACCGCTACTGGAAGCGCTGGAATCGCCGGAACGGGAAGCGGGAGCTACCCGTACACGCGCTCCAGGAAGGCTCCCCAGGCCTTGGCCGTGGTCTCCGTGTCACCAGCGCCGCTGAAATCGTGCACCGTCATGCCAACGGGAGCGCCCCATGCATTGCGGCCGAAGAACCGGTACATCACGTCCGGGGTGCGGATGCCCAGGAAGTGCTCATTCGAGAAGTCCACTTCACCCGCCAGGCGCCCCACGCCGTCGAGCTCCACATCAACCAAGGCGCCCTGCTCCACGGAACCGGCGCCCAGCGCATCCCGGAGCCGGGTGAAGCCGTCCGCTGCCTGGGACGCCGCAGGGGCCTGGACATCGGTGAACACCACGGGACGGCCATCGAAATACCGCAGGTACTGGCCCAGCGTGTGCAGGTAGAACTCGGTGTGGCGGCTGGCGCCGTCGTACTGCTGGTCCCAGTTGTCCGCGAAAATGCCGCTGTGGACGTAGTGGAGCGTGGCACGGCCGCCGTCGAGCGGCTCCAGCACGTGCTCCAGCTGGTTGAACCAACCGTCCGGCCCGTCCATCCGCGACACCAGGTGGTGGGGGTACTCCTCCACGGTCCTGACTGCCGGCCATTGGTCCGTGGGGAACATCCAGGCCGGCGTTCCGTTGGTGACGGCTTCCCACACCCGCCCGGGAGTGCCGGGCAGTTCGGTGTCCTGGACGATTTCGAAGTCCCGTTTCTCGCTCATTTGTCCTGCTCCTTGCCTTCTATGGATTGTTTGGTTGCTTTGACGGCACTGGCCTCTTTCAGGGCGGGGTGCAGCGCCACCACGAGCCGGTGCCGCCGGCCCCGGGGCGGCCCGCCGCCGTCGTGGTACTTGTCCACCAGCCGTGTGACCTCGATGCCGAGTTCCTCGGCGAATGCCGCCCTGTCCGCCGCCGTGCGGAAGGTAATGTCGCCGTCGATCGCGAACGTGGCCAGCTTCTGCCTGGCAGCGGCGGCACCGGCGATGAGCTTTCCCACTTCCTGCACCATCCGCCCGGCGAGCGCCAGGAGCCAAAACGCCGAGAAACGGTCGGCGAACCGGACCGGGTCCGGGGACACGGCGGCGAGCGCTGAGGGTGAGATGAGGTAGGAGGCGGCGGTGGCCTGCAGGACCCGTTCGGTTACATTGCCTTTGCGCCGCTCCTCCACGAGTTCCACCAGGCCGTGCCGCTCCAGTGCCTTGAGGTGGTAGTTCACTTTCTGCCGGGGCAGGCCGATCCGCACCGCCAGCTGCGTGGCCGAGGCCGGCTGGACCAGCTCGCGCAGGATCCGGGTACGGATGGGATCCAAGGATGCTTCGGCGGCTGCCGGGTCCTCGATGACGGCGATGTCCTGCATGCCTCAAGTGTGCCAACCGACAACTTTTTTTGTCAAGAACTTTTTTGTGTTCGGAGGGGGTGGATGCTGCTGGCCAGACCGGCCAAAGCAGCGCCGGTAGAATGGGCCGGTGATGCAATCCCCCCTCCCCGTGCGCGACGGCGTCAACGCCACGCGCCTGCGCCTTCCGGAGGAGGGTCCCTGGGAGACCGCAATGGACTACATGATGCACCGCTGGGGCCACATCGACCCCCAAGGCATCGAGGACAGGTTCGACGCCGGCGAGATTGTTGGCGAGGGCGGCATCCCTTTGAGCCGGCACACCAAGCTCGAAGACCACACCTTCATCTGGTACTACCGCACCCTGCCGCCGGAAACGCGGCTTCCGGTGGAGATCAGCATCCTGCACCAGGACCACCACCTGCTGGTGGTGGACAAGCCGCACTTCCTGCCCACCACCCCGGGCGGCACTTACATCCAGGAGTCCGCCCTGGTCCGCCTGAGGAACCAGCTCGACCTGCCGGACCTCATCCCAATGCACCGGCTGGACCGCATGACCGCTGGTGTCCTGCTCTTTTCCACCAACCCGCAAACGCGGGGCAAGTACCAGGTGCTCTTCGAGAAGCGGCAGGTGCAGAAGGAGTACGAGTGTGTGTCCGCCGCCGAGCCTGCCCCGGGGCACCCCGCCGTCGACTTTCCCGTGGTGGTCCGCAACCGAATGACCAAGTCCCGCAGCTACCTGCTGGCGGAGGTCATCGACGGCGAGCCGAACGCGGAAACCAGGATTGAGAGGATGGAAACGTTCGACGCCGGCCCGTCGGCGGGTGCCGCGGGCACCGGTGCCGGCGGTACGGGCGCCACTGGCACAGCCGCCATTCGGACAGGACAGCGCCTGGCCAGGTACCGGCTCGAGCCGCACACCGGCAAGACCCACCAGCTTCGGGTCCACATGGCCTCGTTGGGACTGGGGATCGTGAACGACGCGTTCTACCCGGACCTGCTGGACAAGGCCCCCGACGATTACGCCAAGCCGCTCCAGCTCCTGGCGCGCGGCATCAAATTCGTTGATCCAATCTCCGGCTCGCCTGTGGAATACCGCAGCAGGCTGGAACTCACCGAAGCGGCCCGAGCACGTCCCTGAACACCGCCTCCACCTCCGCGGTGCGCAGCACGAATTCCACCAGCTCCAGCCCGCTTGCTGGATGTGAGGCCTGGTAACCCGTCACCGCGTCCAGCGCTGCCTCCGCCACGGCCACGGCGCTCCACCCGTAGGCCCCCGCGCCCACGGCCGGAAAGGCCAGCTCCCGGGCACCCAAAGTGTCAGCCAGCCGAAGGCTTTCACTGAAGCAGGACACCAGGAGCACGCGGTTGGTCTGCCCGGCATGGCGGTTGGGGCCCACCGTGTGGATCACCCAGCGGGCCGGCAGCCGGAACGCGGGTGTTGCCACCGCAGCGCCCGTCTGGAGGCCGTGCGGCAGTCCTGTGGCGCGCAGCTCCCTGCATGCCGCGAGCAGTTCCGGCCCGGCTGCCCGGTGCAGCGCCCCGTCCACTCCCCCGCCACCGAGCAGCGACGAGTTGGCGGCGTTCACCAGCACGTCCACCCGCCGCTGCGTAATGTCTCCCTGCAGAACCGAGATCCGCATGCCGCCAGTTTCCCAAGTGCGGTACCTTGTGGCAATGGACTTCGGCAGCGTTGACAGCTGGGGGACGGCCCTCTACTTCTGGGTCGTCCCCGTGGTGATTGGCGATGCCATTTTTCCACCCATCCCGTCCGAGATGCTGGTGATTACCGGGGGCGCCCTGTCCGCGGACGGCCGGGCCAACGTGTTCCTGGTGCTGGTGCTCGCGGCCGTGGCGTCGTGGCTGGGCGACATGTTGGTGTTCCACCTCTTCCGGCGGCGGCTGAGCCATGTCCTGGACCGGTGGAAGTGGGGCCGGCGCATCCACAGCGGCATCCATGCGGCACTGGCCAAGGCCGGCCGTTCCTCAACGTACGGCACCATCATCGGCGCCAGGTTCATTCCCGGCGGCCGGCTTGCCACCTCGGCGGCCTCTGGCGTGGCCAACGTTTCCGTCCGCGGCTTCAGCCTGTGCGCGGGCCTGGGCGCCGTGCTGTGGGCATGCTGGCTGGTGGGCCTGGGCTACTTCACCGGATCAACCACCAAGCTGCCGTTCTGGGCCAGCTCCCTCATCGGCGTGGCGCTCGGCCTGGTGATCGGCGCCGTGGTGGGCATCCTCGTCACGCGCCGCCGCGGCAACCGCTCGCCGGTGGAGGACGAGCCCCTCCCCGACGCAGGCTAGACGGGCAGCCACCTGCCGCGGCTACGCCGCAACACGCTGAGCGGGCCCGTCAGCGCAACGCGTTCGACGGCGTCGCGCATCATGGCTGCCGATTCCACCGCCTGGCGGTTCTCACCGCTGTACTCCCTCGCCTCCACGAGGAAGCGCAGGTTCAGCTGCGGCACTCCCCCGGCGATCTGCAGCTGGTGCGCCTCCACGTGGTGGCGGGTGCCCAGCGCCTCCACGGCCGCGTCCATGACGGCTTCCGGTGGATTCCCCGGCCGGAGCCCGGTGATCTTGAGGCGGGTCTGGAAGGAAGGCATACTCCCAACCCTATCCAAACGCCTGCTCACATCCGGCGTGCAAAACCGAAACCCCCGCTCACTCTCTTCAGGAGAGTGAGCGGGGGTTTCGGGGAAAGCCGCCAAAAGTGAGCGGGCGTTTCTACCCGGTGTTGCGGAGGCCGGCTGCCACCCCGTTGACGGTGATGAGCATGGCCCGCTGGAGGCGTTCGTCGATTTCGGCCCCGCTGATTTCGCCTTCCGTGCGGATACGGCGGAGGAGTTCCACCTGGAGGTAGCTGATGGGGTCCAGGTACTGGTCGCGGATTTCCAGGGAGCGCTTCAGCGTGGGCTGCGCGTCCAGGAGCAGGTTTTCGCCGGTGAGCTTCTGGACCTCGGCAACGGTGAGCTCGTACTCCTCGCGGATGGTCCGGAACAGGTGGTGCAGCTCCTCCGGAACCAGGGTGGCCACGTAGTAGCCGGCGATGTCCATGTCGGTCTTGGCGAGCGTCATTTCCACGTTGGACAGCACCGAGCGGAAGAAGTGCCAGTGGTCCATCATTTCCACCAACTGCGCGGAGTGTCCGGCCTCGCGTGCCGCCTTGAGCCCGGAGCCCACGCCAAACCAGCCGGGCACGATCTGCCGTGACTGGGTCCAGCCGAACACCCACGGGATGGCACGCAGGCCGCCCAGCCCGGCGCCGGAGTCCGGCCGCTTGGACGGGCGGGAACCGATGTTGAGGGAGCCCAGCTGCTCCACCGGGGTGGAGGCCATGAAGTAGGCAGGCAGGTCCGGGTGGTCGATCAGCGTCCGGTACCGGTCAAAGGCCGCGTCCGAAATGGCTTCCATGACGTGCCCGTAGCGCTCGCGCTGGTCCTCGGAGGTCCGCGGGTCCCGGTGCAGGGCGGACCCCTGCAGCACGGCGGCCAGGGACAGCTCGAGGTTTTCGCGTGCCAGCTCGGGCAGGGAGTACTTGTCCGAGATGACCTCACCCTGTTCGGTGAACTTGATTTCGCCTTCCAGGACACCGTGGGGCTGGGCCAGGATGGCGTCGTAGGTCGGCCCGCCGCCGCGGCCCACGGACCCACCGCGGCCATGGAACAGGCGGACCCGCACCCCGTGCTTGGCGGCGACGTCGCGCAGCTTGCGCTGGGTCTTGTGGATCTCCCACTGGCTGGTCATCACGCCGGATTCCTTGTTGGAGTCCGAGTAGCCCAGCATCACTTCCTGGATGTCACCGCGAAGGCGCACCAGCTCGCGGTAGGAGGGGTCGGAGAGCAGCTGGTCGATGATCTCGGCCGAGGCCCGGAGTTCCTCCACCGTCTCCAGCAGCGGCGCGAACCCCAGCTTCGCGTAGGGCTTGTCGCCAAAGAGGTTCACCAGGCCGGCTTCGCGCGCCAGGACGGCCGCGGCCAGGACGTCGTCGGCGCCGCGGGTCATGGAGATGATGTAGGTCTCGATGACGTCCGGGCCGTACATGCGCAGGGCCCGGCGGATCTCGCGGAAGACGTCGTAAGTGCCGTCGGCGGCGCCGTCGAGCTTGATCGGGTGGCCGGACAGCGGGCGGCGGGACGCCAGCTCGGAGCCGAGCACCTCGAAGCGCTCCTCACGGCTCAGCTCGGCGTAGCGCAGGCCGGGGCCGCCGATCCGGTCCATCAGCTGGCCAACGGCGTCATGGTGGTGGTCAGCGTGTTCGCGGATGTCCAGGGTGGCCAGGTGAAGGCCGAAGGAGGCGATGGCGCGGCGGACGCGGGCCAGGGAGCCGTCCGCCGCCAGGGCCGCGGAGTGGTTGCGGAGCGAGAGCTCCAGCAGGTTCAGGTCCGCCATGAGCTCGTCGGTTCCGCTGTAGTCGCGGCCATGCTCGTGGTTCGAGTTGGCGGCCACCCGCTTGCCCGTGTTGATGAGCTTGGCCTTGATGCAGGTGAGCTTGAGCCGGTAGGGCTCCTGGGCGTTCAGCTCCAGGACCCGCTTGTCCAGGCCGGGCAGCTTCTTCAGGTCCTCGTCGATGGAGTCCAGGAGCGGCTGGTCCGCCCCTGCCAGGGCCGTGGAGTTGGACAGGATGGAAATCAGTTCGTCGATCATGCCGATGCTGATCCGGATGGCGCTCTGGTTCTGGATCTGCAGGATCTCGCGGGTCACCGCGGCGGTGACATTCGGGTTGCCGTCACGGTCGCCGCCGATCCAGGAGCCGAACCGGATGGGAGCGTCCTTGGAGGCCAGGGTGACGCCGTGCTCGCCCAGCAGCTCGGAGAGTTCGGACAGCATTTCGGGCATCGCGTCGGTGAGGATGCCGCCCAGGTAGTAGATGGCGTTCCGGGCCTCGTCCACGGGGGTGGGCCGCACTTGGCGCAGCTCGTCGGTCTGCCACATCTGGTCGATGATCTCGGCCAGCTGCCGGTCCTGCCGGCGCCTGCCGGTGGACCCCTCGGCAGTGGACTGGGACAGGACATCGGAAAGCTTCCGGATCTTGTCCAGGACGGAGCGGCGGGACGCCTCGGTGGGGTGGGCGGTGAAGATGGGACGCACGTCCAGCCCGTTGACCACTTCCTGCAGCACGTCCGGGCCGGCCTGCGCGGCGATGTCCGCCACGGTCTTGGCCAGCCAGCCGTCCTTTTCGGCCCGGGTCCGGAGCCCGCGGACGCGGTGCACCTGTTCGGCGGCGTTGGCCAGGTGGAAGTAGAAGGCAAAGGCACGCACCAGGTCGGTTGCCTGCTCGATGGGCAGGGAGCCGAGGAGTTCCCGGACCTGGGCGACGACGTCGTGCGCGCTCCAGGGCCCGGTGGCGTGGGCACCGCCGCGCGCCGCTTCCTTGGATTCCTTGGTCAGGAGCCGTACCTGCTCCACGAGGTCCAGGAGTTCCGGTCCGTGCTGGCGGACCAGCGATTCGCCCAGCAGGGTGGACACGCGCCGGACATCAGCGCGCAGTTCGGAGGCAAGGTCGGTCTCGGGAGGTGTTGCAGTGTGAGCCATTGAAACAATCTTTCGAGGGATTCGGACTTGGCTCGTACACTGCGCTGGATACTGTGAGCCACGTTACTAGCTAAAGATGCTACCCCCGGTGCCGCGCCTCTGTGGAATCCGTCTCACAACATGTCGCGGTATCCCACATGCCGTTTGACGGCGTCGAGTTCAGCCCGTAGTTTTTCCACCTCACCACACATGGCAGCAGCCTCCGCATTGCGACGGCGGGCCTTCCGGCCTTGGACAACGGCGGCGGCGAGCACCAGCGGCACCAAAAGGGCCAGGGCCCAGCCGGCGGCCGCAAAGAAGTCCATTGCCACGGGCAGCGCCGCGCGGAAATCGATGAAGTCGTTGACGCCGCCGGCCATGCCTGCCAAGGCGCCGTCGAGGGGCTGCAGGAATTGGCCCACCACTGGCGTTCCAGAGAGCGTGGGCGGGGCAAGCTTTGCCTGCGCATCCCCGCCCCAGCGGCCGTCGGCCAAGTGGTTCAGGACATAAATGCCGGCTCCCGCGTTGGCTGCCATGAAGACGACGACGGCGGTAAGCGCTGCGAGGTCCGCCCGACGGCGCCGCCACACCAGCACGCCCACGCCGGCAAGCGCCGCCGCCAGCCAGGTGAGGGCGGCCAGCCACTCCCGATTCACTCCGGCAAGGATGTCCACCCGCCTATTCAACCCCGGCAGAAGAACCAGTGCCGGAATGAACATGCCCGGCCGGCGGTTGTAGCGGGGGCAGACGCAACCGGAAGGAACCATGACCAGCATCCCAGCCGCCACCACCCCCGCCGCAAAGGTGGAACGCTGGCAGCGCTTCCGCGCCAACCGCAACAAGGCACTGGCAACGCCCCACGGCTGGCTCACCCTGACCTCCTTCCAGTGGCTCGAAGACGCACCCACCGCCGTCGACCTTGCCCCTGGGTTGTGGTCCACCGACGCCACGGGCACGACGGCGTTCCTCACCGCAGTCCCGTCGGACGGACTCACGCTGGTGGGGACGGGGGAAAAGGTGGACGGCACCGTATCAGCCGTCCTGGCGGACGAGGATTCGCTGATGTGGGTGCAGTTCGGCGGCTCCGACGGGCACCAGGTGGTGGTGGAGCTGGCCATGCGCGGCGGGCGGTACGCCATCCGCACCCGGGACAACGCCTCACCGGTCTTCACGGAATTCGACGGCGTCCCCACCTACCCCTACAACCCGGACTGGGAAGTGGCGGGCCGGTTTGAACCGTACCCGACACCGGTGGATGTGCCGATCGGCACCGCGAACCCGTTGGTTGACGGCGTGCACCGCAGCGTAGGCGAGGTGGTGTTCCGCCTCCCCGGCAGCAGCCACGAATTCCGGCTCCAGGCGGAGGAAGAGAAACTCGGCGCCCTGACCGTCACGTTCCATGACGAAACCAACGGCGGCACCACCGATGAGTGGCGGAAGCTCTCACTCCCCAGGCCCCGGCCTGACGGCTCCGTGGTGCTGGACTTCAACCGGGCCATCAACTACCCCAGCGCCTTCACCCCCTACGGCACGTGCCCCATGCCGGTGAAGAACAACAGCCTCGATATCCGGGTGGAGGCCGGCGAGAAAGAACCATATCCGGCTTAGGAAATGGCTGAGATTCCGGTGATGGCCCGGCCCACGATCAGGGTATTGACCTCGAACGAGCCCTCGTACGTGTAGATGGCCTCCGCGTCCGCGAAGATCTTGGCCATCCGGTAGTCGGTGACGATCCCGTTTCCGCCCAGGATGGAGCGGCCCATCGCCACGGTCTCCCGCATGCGCGCACTGAGGTAGGACTTGGCAAGCGCCACCTGCGGCATGCCGGCGGTGCCCTGCTCCTGCAGCCTGGCGATCCCGGCCATCATGGACATGCTGGCCACGGCGTTGCCCAGCATGGTCACCAGCTGCTGCTGGATCAGCTGGAAATGGGCCAGCGGCCGGCCGAACTGCTGGCGTTCCACAGCGTACTGACGCGCAACGTCGAACGCCGCCAGCTGCTGGCCCACCGCCTGCCAGGCCACCATGATCCGGGAGCTGCGGAGCAGTTCCTTGGTGTCTTCGAAGCTGCTGATCCCGGCAAAACGGTCCGCTTCCGGCACCCGCACATCCTGGAACTCGATGTTCGCGTTCTGGACCGTGCGCAGGGCGATCTTGTTTTCGATCCTGCTCCGGCTGACCCCCGGCAGCGTGGCGTCCACAATGAAGCCGCGCACCGAGCCGTCCGCCTCGTCCCGGGCCCACACCAGCATGTAGTCGCAGAACGTCCCGTTGCCGATCCACCGCTTAGCGCCGTTCAGCAGCCAGGTGTCGCCGTCGTCGTCCGCTTCTCCTGTGGTGGACGAGATCCGCCGTGCCTTGGTCTCCAGGCCGCCCGCAACGTCGGAGCCGTGCAGGGGTTCGGTGAGGGCGAAGGCGCCGGTGGTACGAAGCTCCGAGGCGTCGGCCAGCAGCCGCTGCTTCTGGTCGTCGGTGCCGAAGGTGTGCAGTGACTCGACAAAGAGATCGTGGTGGACCAGGAAGAACGTGGCCAGGGAGGTGTCCACCCGGGTTATCTCCGCGATGACCAGCCCTGCGAACAGGTGGCTGTAGCCGCGGTGCACGGGCGTACTGAGTTCGAGTGCGGCCAGCTTCGGCAGGATGTGCGCAGGGAACTCGGCCTTGTTCCACCAGTCCCCGGCGTAGGGTGCCACCTCGGCGGCCAGGAAATCCCTCAGTTCGGCCAGCTTGTTCCGTTCAGCCTGGCCCAGCATCGCTTCGACGGCGAAAAAGTCGGCTGCCGGCAGCTGCGGGGAGTCCGGCGCGCTCATTTCGGTCCCATCCGGATGGCGCCGTCCAGGCGGATGGTTTCGCCGTTCAGCATCGCGTTGTCCACGATGTGCGCCACCAGGTTGGCGTATTCCGCGGGCTTGCCCAGCCGGGACGGGTGCGGAACCTGGGCGCCCAGCGAGTCCTGGGCCTCCTGCGGCAGGCCGGCCATCATGGGGGTCTCGAAGATGCCCGGCGCGATGGTGACCACCCGGACCAGCGAGCGCGCCAGCTCGCGCGCGAGGGGCAGCGTCATGGCTGCCACCGCGCCCTTGGAGGCGGAATAGGCGGGCTGGCCGATCTGCCCGTCGAAGGCCGCGACGGAGGCCGTGTTGATGATGACGCCGCGTTCCGGGCCGCCCAGCTCAGTGGTGGCGGGGTCGGTGGCCACCATGGCTTCGGCCGCCAGCCGCAGGACATTGAAGGTCCCGATCAGGTTGACCTGGATGACCCTGCTGAAGGTTTCCAGGGGCAGCACGCCGTCGCGTCCCAGGACCTTGCCGGGGGTGGCGATTCCCGCGCAGTTCACCACGATCCGCAGCGGGCCCAGCCCCGCGGCGGTCCCGACGGCGGCCCTCACGTCAGCCTCGCTGGTCACGTCCGCAGGTGCGAAGACGGCGGACTGGCCGGCGTCGGCGCGGCCGTTGAGTTCGTCCGCCAGAGCCTGGCCGTTCGAGGAAGGGAGGTCAACGAGCATTACTGAGGCGCCGCCGTCGAACAATCGCTGCGCTGTGGCTGCTCCCAGCCCGGACGCGCCGCCTGTCACCAGTGCGACGCTGCCTTTGATGTCCATACATCCTCCTTGATGCGTGTCCCCACGCCGCGGCGCGGCCTCGAGCAACAGTTAATGAATGTTAACTGAAATGCGGCGCCGCCGCACTCACCCCCCGCCCTCCCGGCTCCGGCCGCGCGGTTAGGGTGGACGGCATGACGTCCAGCAGCACCTCCTTGACCGCCTGGCAGGACAGGGCGAACCACGCGGCCCGGTCAGTGACCGCCCTGTTCGGCCGGAAACTGCTGTTCCTGCCCGGAACCCACCTGGGGGCCGTGGTGTGGCAGGGCAGACATCCGGCGCGGCAAGGACAGACCCCGGCCGGACAGCAGGAGCCGGGCACCCAAACCGCTCCGCGGTGGGTGGCCGCACTGCGGCGATTCAGACCCGCCGCCGCACTGGTCCTGCCGTGGCACTACTGGTGGCAGGCTCATTATGTTGACTGCCTGGTGGACACCGGACGGCGGGAGCTTGGTGGCGGAGCCACTCCCACGGCCCGGTTCAACGGCCCGGACAGGCCCAGCGCGGGGCACCTGGCCTCGCGGCTGGTCACCGGGATCAGGCTCCGCAACGCCCTGACCTTCGTGAACAGCTACTACGACGACATGGCGTGGCTTGCGCTGGCAACCCTCCGCCTGGACCGGCTCGCCGAGGAGACACGGCGTCCCGGCCGCCGCCGCAACGCCGCCGTCCGCGCTGCCCTGACGCTGCAGTTCGACGCAGCCTGCACTGACGACCTGGGCGGCGGGACGTTCTGGAGCAAGAAGCGGGACTTCAAGAACACCCCCGCCACGGCGCCGGTGGCCCTGTTCTATGCCCGCACCGGCCAGCACGCCAAGGCCCAGGCGCTGCTGGACTGGCTTGACGCCACCCTCTTCGACCCGGACCAGGCCCTCTACCTTGACGGCGCCCGCCTGAATCCCGCCGGAGAGGTGGTGCTGGAACGGGCGGTGTACACCTACAACCAGGGCCCGGTGCTGGGCGCACTCCTGGAACTGGGAGGCGAGGCGAACCTGGCCCGGGCGGCGGTCCTGGTGGACGCCGTGCAGCGGCTGCTGACCGTCCCGGCGGACAGTGCCGGGCCCTCTGCCGCCGCCGGCTCCGGCGGTTCCGTGCTGTGCCGTGATTCCGTGCTGCGCAGTGGTTCCGTGCTGCGCTGTGAAGGAACCGGCGACGGCGGCCTCTTCACCGGGATCCTCTGCCGTTACCTGGCACTCGCCGCAGCAGACCGCCGGCTTTCCGAGGCCACCCGCAGCACGGCTGCGCGACTGGTCACCGACACCGCTGAGGCATTCTGGTCCGGGCGGCGACCCGTGGGTGCCGGCGAGGCGGGGGCCGGGCGGGAAGGCAGGAGCGTCTTCTCGCTGCACGCCGTCCAACCGGCGGCAGCAACGTATCCGCCGGGAGCCGCCGTCGAACTTTCCACCCAGCTCCAGGCATGGATGGCGCTGGAAGCCGCGGCAGCCGTCACCGCCGCCGCCCCTCCCGGCGGCACTCCCCCGGCCGGTACCTAGCCGGCACTCAGTTCCGCTAGTCCTGCCCGGCGGGACGCTTCTTCTGCGGGTAGGGCGTCTCGCCACGGGCCAGCATGTCAACGAAACCTGCGATCCTCCGCTCCCGGGTGGCCGCCTGCTTGGCCGAATTCGTCCGGTACACCAGGGAGAACAGGTTGGTTTTCGTCAGGACGTCGAACGTGGCCTGCGCCGCCGGGTTGGCGGCGATGGCGGCTGCCAGGTCTGCGGGAACTTCGACGTTGGCCTGACCGCCGTAGGCCGCGTCCCAGCGGCCGTCGGCCTTGGCGGCCTCCACTGCTGCCCTGCCGGCGTCGGTCATCTTCCCGGCCTCCTCCAGCCGGGCGATGTGCCCCACGTTCCGGGCCGACCAGATGCTCCTGGGCCGCCGCGGCGTCATCCGCTGGAAGGAGCTTTCGTTGTCCCTGCGGCGCAGCTGCCCGTCGATCCAGCCAAAGCACAGCGCCTCGTCCAGGGCAGCAGGGTAGTCAAGGCCGGTCACCGTGCCGCCCTTCTTGTGCAGGACCAGCCACACCCCCGGGCTGGTCCGGTGGTTCTCTTCCAGCCACGCGCGCCAGGCAGCGGCATCGGGCACCAGCAGTTCCTCAAGGTCATCGGCCATGGCCCCATTCTGCCCGTGGAATCCCATGCCACAAGGCCCGTGTGCACCCGGGCTTCACGTGGCATCATGGCCCTACAGACCCGTCCACCACCTGAGGACAACGCCATGCTCCGAGTCCGCCCCGTCCATTTCACCTCCCGCACCGAGTCTTGGAAGCAGCTCCTCACAGCCCTGGGCATGGTACAAACTGAGGACGACGGCGGGTGGACGGTCTTCGATTCGGGCTCAGGGCGGCTGGCACTCCACCCTGCAGAAGCGGGTTCCGGGCAGGATGGCCGGACCGTGCTGGCCGTTGAGGTGGGCGACTTGGCCGAGTTCGCCCGGCGCACGAACCTGTCGGCCCAGGAGGACTCCCCACAGGGGGAAGCGGCGGAAGGCACCGGACCCGCGGAACTCGTCACCGCGGACCACGGCGAAGCCTGCAGGATCAGCGCGCCGGACGGGTTCAGCTTCCTCGCTGACAAGGCCGCCCACTTTGCCCAGTGCGCCGACGCCGATCCCGCCCTGGCCGTCGCGGCAGTCTGGTACACCCCGGACCCGGAGGGAGCCGTCCGCACGCTGCTGCACGTCGGCGCCCGCCCCCGCCCCGTCCCGGACAATGACGAGACCGCCGATTTCACAACCAAAAACGGCGGCGTCCTCCTGGTGCGGCCGGCCACCGGACCGTCCAGGGCAGGTTTGGGGTTCGAGTACGACGGCGGCCTGGAACCGTTACAGGAGCGCCTCACCGCAGCGGGCCTCACCGCCAGCCTGACCGAGGAGGCGTTTGGAAGCACCCTCCATGTGGCCAATCCCGATGCAGGCAGCCCCAACGCGCCCGCCACGGTGTGGATCTCCCAGCGGCGCCCCATGGGGTAGAACTTAAGCATGAACGTGCGCACACCTGACCCGAATCCCGGCTGGCTCTCTGAAGAAGACCTCTTTGAGGCGCGGGGGCGGCTGCCCATGGTGTACGTCGAGGCAGTACCGGTCCGGCTGGACCCACTGGGATACGTCAACGAAGTGGGCACCCTGCTGCAGGCGGACGCGGACGGGACCATGGTGCGCTCGTTGGTGTCCGGCCGCGTCATCTACCGCGAGACCATCCGTGCCGCCCTGCTGCGGCACATGGAAAAGGACCTGGGCCCCCTGGCATTCCCCCAGCTGCCGCTCAGCCCGGTCCCGTTCACGGTTGCCGAATATTTCCCTGCACCGTCCCAGACCGGGTTCACGGACGAGCGGCAACACGCCGTGTCTTTGGCCTACGTCATCCCGGTGACGGGTGAGTGCGAGCCCCGCCAGGACGCGCTGGAATTGACCTGGATGACCCCGGAGGAAGTCCTCAGCCCGGGCGTCCAGATGGAGTTTTCCGGCGGCCGCGGCGGCCTGATCCGGCAGGCCCTGGCGTTCGCCGGCGTGGGCTTCTGACCACCCCGCCGGGACGTGGGGGTCCCCGGTTTTGAGTGCCCGCCTTTGTAGACTGTAGGGCGGACCGCAAGAGAACTTAAGGACTCCCATGACCGAATCACCAGCCGCCAGGCACCACCGTGAACAGCAGGCTGGATCTCTGACCACCGGCAGCCACATCCTCCTCCCCGACGGCCGGCGCACCGCCGAAATCGACCAGGTGGAGCTTGAGCACGACGACTTCGGCTCCCCCGCACTGGTGCTGGCGAGCCTTTCCGGCGGCGGGACGCTGCGGGTGGCCATCGGCACCATGGTCACCGTGGTGGACGGAGCGCACGACGACGTCACCCAGCTTCCGCTGCCGGCCAACCTTCCGGAGCCCACACCGCCGGTGGAGACCGGCGCACCCAACGACGGCCCGCAGGAGCAGCCCGGCGCCGGGACCGGGCCCATCGCTGTGGCGCCCGCCGTCGTCGTCCCTCCCCTCCCGCCCGTGCCGCCCGCGGTGACCGGGCCCAGCGAGGAGGAACTGGCACTCATCCCCGCACCGGCCGGCACCCCCGAGTCCGTGGTGGAGGCCGCCGCGGAGGCGCACCCGGATGCGGAGGGCGTCCTGCTCCTGACCGACAGGCTCTCCAAGGGCGTCAACTTCAAGTCGGGAAGCTGCCTGAAGGACCTCAGCGACCTGGCGCACGAACTGTTCATCGCGCTCAAGGACGCCGACGGCGCGTTGTCGGTGGCGGACCTGATCACCGTGCTGCCCTATGACGGAAACCCGGGCCGGTGGACCTCGGTGGAGGCAGCCCTCGCGCTGGCCAGCTACATCTGCCGGCAGGATGGCCAGGACGAACGCGCCGAGGTCTACGAGAAACTGATCCGCACCCCGGAAAACCAGGAGACGGACCCGTTCAAGGCACGGATGGCGGCCAAGGTGCGGCAGCGCTCGCTCAACGAGCCCAACCTGTACGACAAGGAAATCTTCCGCTCGATCGACAACTCCAACCAGGACGCGGAGCGTGAATGGCGGCTGCTGCGGCTGGAATCACTGCTGTTCCTGCGGGCTCACGGCGGCTCGGAAACTATTGGGATGTCCGAACTGGAACGGCGCATCAGCAACGAGCTGGAGGCCGTCCGCTCCTGACCCGCGGGGCGTCTTCCGGGCTGCCTTGCAGGCGCCTCCCGGCGTAGGGAAATTACCCCTACCCGAGGCTATGTCCGGGGCGTACATTCGGGGCTATGACCAACAATCTCAGCGTAGTGATCAACGCCGACGCGCCGCAGGTCTGGACCATGCTGCGTGAACCGTCCAAGGTGGCCCAGTGGCATGGCTGGCAGGCCGAGGACCTGGAATCCGAGATCAAGGAGATCTACTTTTCCAGCGACGTGCAGGAAGCCCCGGACCACACCAGCCTCACCGTGCACGGCGGGGACACGTTTGAGCTTCACCCGGAGGCCGGCGGAACACGGGTCAGCGTCACCCGCGGCGCCATGGACCATGACTCCGAATGGGCTGCCTGGGACGAGGACATCACACAGGGCTGGCTGACCTTCCTGCAGCAGCTCCGCTTCGCCCTGGAACGCCACCCGCACGGCAAGCGCCACACCCTGTTCCTGCACCTGACCGAGGGCAAGGGCTCCGCCATCGACAAGCTGGGACTGGCGGACCTGCCGGCGCCGGGTGAGCCGTACCAGCTGACGCTGGACACCGGCGAAGAGATCAGCGGCAAGGTCTGGTACCGGACCAGCCACCAGGTAGGGCTCACGGTACACAGCTACGCGGAGCACGGCGAGGGGCTGCTGGTGGTGGCAGACCATCCAGCCATCAAGGATGTCCGCGCGGAAGGTGAAGGCTCGCTGATCATCGCTTCCACGTACGATCTTGGCGCCGGCGCCTTCGACGCCATCCGGAAATCCTGGGACACCTGGCGGTCCGGTAACTACCCGGCCTCGGAGCCGGCCAGCTGAGCTTACGGGCACGCGGGCTGCGAGGCCCGCGTTTACGGGCCGCGGACGGTTTGCTGGCACACTGGTACGGTGCCAGCCAACCCCGCTTTCGCCCTGCCTGAAACCCAATCACAGTTCTCCTTCACGGTAGGCACCCGCCTGACGGAGTCCTGCCCAGCGTCGGCAGCGCAAAAGGCTGAAAACGGCGGGGAATTCCTGGGCCGCACCGGCACCATCACCACCCCGCACGGTGCGATCCAGACGCCGGCGTTCATCGCCGTCGGGACCAAAGCCACAGTGAAGGCCGTGCTCCCGGAGTCCATGGCCGGCCTGGGCGCGCAGGCGCTGCTGGCCAACGCCTACCACCTCTACCTGCAGCCGGGCCCGGACATCCTGGACGAGGCCGGCGGGCTGGGTGCCTTCATGAACTGGCCCGGCCCAACCTTCACTGATTCCGGCGGGTTCCAGGTGATGAGCCTGGGTTCGGGGTTCAAGAAGGTCATCGACATGAAGTCCGTCGATACCTCCGGCCCCGATGACGCCGTGGCCCCCGGCAAGGAACGCCTGGCGCACATCGACGACGACGGCGTCTGGTTCAAGTCCCACCTGAACGGGGACCGCCACCGCTTCTCGCCCGAGATCTCCATGCAGGTCCAGCACCAGATCGGCGCGGACATCATGTTCGCGTTCGACGAGCTGACCACCCTGCAGAACTCCCGGCGCTACCAGGAGGAATCACTGGAGCGCACCCGGCTGTGGGCCGAGCGGTGCCTCGAGGAGCACTTCCGCCTGACGGAGGAACGGGCGGCCAAGCCCTACCAGGCACTGTTCGGCGTGATCCAGGGCGCCCAGTACGAGGACCTGCGCCGGAAGGCCTGCCGCGATCTTGGTGCCATGCCGTTCGACGGGTTCGGCATCGGCGGGGCACTGGAGAAGGAAAACCTGGGCACCATCGTGCGCTGGTGCAACGAGGAACTGCCGGAGGACAAGCCGCGGCACTTGCTGGGCATTTCCGAGCCGGACGACATCTTCACGGCCATCGAAAACGGCGCCGACACCTTCGACTGCGTCTCCCCCACCCGGGTGGCACGCAACTCCGCGTTCTATACCCCGTACGGCCGGTTCAACCTCTCCGGCGCGAAGTACAAACGCGATTTCGGGCCGCTGCAGGAAGGCTGCGACTGCTACGCCTGCGCCAACTACTCGCGGGCCTACATCCACCACCTGTTCAAGGCCAAGGAAATGGTGTCCGCCACCCTGATCTCCATCCACAATGAGCGGTTCGTGGTGAAGATGGTGGACGACGCCCGGTTGGCCATCGAGTCCGGCACCTTCTTCGAATTCAAGGCCGAGACCCTGGGCCGGTACTACTCCTGAGCGTGGCTCCCGGGTCCCTCCGCTATCCTGACCAAATGCTCATCGAGATCGAGGCCCCTGCAGGCCCTGCCGAAGCCATTGTCGCCCGTCCTTCCACCGGAACCGGCCCATTTCCTGGCGTCATCCTCTACATGGACGCCTTCGGCCTGCGCCCGCGCATCCAGGAGATGGCGCAGCGCATCGCCGCCTGGGGCTACGTGGTGCTCGCACCCAACGTCTTCTACCGGGAAGGAACGGCTGCCGAACTGGCTCCGGCAGGGGACATGTCCACCAAGGAGGGCAGGGAAGCCGCCGGCAAGGCTGCCTTCCCCCGCGTGGGGCGCCTGACTCCGGACAAGGCCCTTCCGGACATTGATGCCTGGGTTTCGGCCCTGGCGGCGCTCGACGGCGTGGCCGCGGGTCCCATCGGCACCACCGGCTACTGCATGGGCGCCCGGCTCGCGGTCCGCACCGCCACCTCGCACCCGGATGCGGTGGCGGCGTGCGGCGGTTTCCATGGCGGCGGGCTGGCAACGGAGGATTCGGACAGTCCGCACCTGGGGCTTGGCAACGCGCGGGCGCGGTTCGTATTCGGCCACGCGGACCACGACCGGAGCATGGCCCCCGACGCCGTTGCCCGCCTGGGCGAGGCTCTCAAGGATGCGGGACTTGAGGCATCCAACGAGGTCTACGAAGGGGCGCCGCACGGTTACACCATGGCGGACACCTCCGCCTTCCACCCCGAAGCCACCGAGCGGCACTTCCGGGAACTGCGCGCCCTGCTGGACGGGACGCTGAAGGCCTAAGCCGGCCGTCCGCCGTCGAACTCGCCGGAAAGCTGCCGGCAAGCCGGAGGATTCCGGTCAGGCGGCGCCGTAACTGGGCTCGCGCTTCTTGACCCAGTTGATGGCCAGCGAGGTGACCGGGACGAAGAGGAACTCCACCAAGGTCTTGTAAACGAAGCCCACCAGCACGTAGTTCACGAAGCTGCCAAAGTCGGCGATGCCGATGACGGGCGCGGCGATGCTGCAGAAGATCAGCGTGTCCACAAACTCCCCGGCCCCCGAGGAGCCCATGAGCCGCGCCCACAGGGACTTCTCCCCGGTGCGGGCCTTCATCCGGACCAGGATCCAGGAGTTGATGGTCTGCCCGGCCAGGAATGCCAGCAGCGAGGCCAGGACGATCTGCGGCACCGGGCCCAGTGCGCCTTCAAGGGCTGACTGCTTGGCAGCTCCGTACTCGTCGTCGAAGCCGGGCAACGCAATGACCACCCAGTAGCAGAGGGAAGCGAAGACGGAGAGCCCGAAGGTGGTGAGAATGGCCTTGCGGGCCACTTTGAAGCCGTAGACCTCGCTGATGACATCGCCCAGGATGTACGCGAGGGGGAAGAGGAAAAAGCCGCCGTCGGTGACGATGGGCCCAAACGCCACGCCTTTGGACGCTCCGATGTTCGACAGGATCAGCACCACTGCCATGGCGGCCAGCATGATCCCGAAGTAGGGCGAACCTATGTCCGCGAATCTGGCGGCTGGACCTGCGGCAGTTGGCCGGACGGTTTGGGGCACGGCGCTGTGGCCTGGGGCAGGGGTCATCGAGGGATCCGTTCAGGAGTGGTTGGCCGGCCTGCCGAGCTGGGCGGCCGGTTGTATTAGCACTCGGGTCATTCTCGCACCGCGCCGAGCCGGACCCGTTCAGGGACATCGTCCACCGCTTGTGGCCCTGAACACTTCCGGCTGCGGTCCGCTGTTCGTCACCACATGGAGGGCGTCCGACGGCGGGTGGCAGGATGGGTGCATGACTTCCGTTTCCCCTGACGCCACGCTGTCCGCCGCACCTCCCGCCGTCGTCCTCACCATTGCCGGCTCCGAAGCCACCGGTGGCGCCGGCGCCCAGGCCGACCTGAAGACCTTCCAGGAACTCGGCGTCTTCGGCATCGCCAACCTGACCTGCATTGTGTCCTTTGATCCGAAGGACAGCTGGAACCACCGCTTCGTGCCGGTGGACCAGCAGGTGATCGCCGACCAACTGGAGGCGACGACGGCGGCCTACGGTCCCGCGTCGGGCGCACCTTCGCCATTGGACACCGTGAAGATCGGCATGCTGGGCAGCCCTGCCACCATCAACACCGTGGCCGGCGCCCTGCAGGCGAACAGCTTCGCCAACGTTGTCCTGGACCCGGTGCTGATCTGCAAGGGCCAGGAGCCGGGGCACGCGCTGGACACGGACCAGGCCCTGAAAGCGCAGATCCTGCCGCTGGCCACCTTCGTCACACCCAACCACTTCGAAGCGGAATCGCTGTCCGGCCTGGACATCACGGACGTGGAGTCGCTGAAGGCCGCTGCCGTGCGTATCCACGAGCTCAGCGGCGCAGCAGTCCTGGCCAAGGGCGGGGTGCGGCTGGAAGGCCCGGACGCCGTCGACGTTTTCTATGACGGCGAAACCCTCGAAGTCCTCAGCGCCCCCAAGGTGGGCGAAGTGGCGGTGTCCGGTGCGGGCTGCTCGCTCGCGGCCGCCGTGACGGCGGAACTGGCCAAGGGCGCGTCGCCGCTGGACGCCGCCCGGACCGCCAAGCAGTTCGTCACCGCCGGCATCCGCAACCGTGTTGCCTCCGGCGCCCCCTTCGATGCCCTGTGGCAGGGCGGCGCCCGCTGACCAAACGCCCCATCACTTCCAGGCTCCAAACCCAGGACGCCCCATCACTTTTCGCCCTTAAATCCGCAACGCGTCTGCACTCACTGCAGACGCGTTCCGGATTTAAGGGCAGAATCTGATGGCGGGTTTGGACCCCGGTCAGCGCCGGGGGATGTTGCGCAGGTTGCTGCGCGCCATGCTCACTGCCTCGCCCGCCCCGCGGTTCAGGACCACCTTGGACATGGCGGTGGCGAACCCGATCACCTGCGAACCGGAGATCTTCGGCGGGATGGACAGCGCCTTGGGGTCGGTAATGAGCTCCACCAGCGACGGGCCGGGGTGCGCGAACGCCTCCCGGTACGCCGATTCGATCTGCGCCGGATCCGTGACCCGGACGGCATGGAAGCCCAGCGCCTGTGCCACGGCCGCGTAGTTGGCGTCCGGGACGTCCACGCCGAAATCGGGCAGCCCGTCCACCAGCATCTCGAGCTTGACCATGCCCAGCGTGGAGTTGTTGAACACCACCACGTTGACCGGCAGCTTGTACGCGGCGGCCGTGATGAGCTCACCCAGCAGCATGGACAGGCCGCCGTCGCCGGAGACCGAGATGACCTGCCGGCCGGGGTACGCCAGCTGGGCGCCAATGGCGTGCGGCAGGGCGTTGGCCATGGAGCCGTGCAGGAACGACCCGATCAGCCGGCGGGTGCCCAGCGGATTGATGTAGCGCGCGGTCCAGACGTTGCACATTCCGGTGTCCGCAGTGAAGATGGCGTCCTCAGCGGCCACCTGGTCCAGCAGGGACGCCGCGTACTCCGGGTGGATGGGCTGCTTCTTCTCCACCTTCCGGGTGTAGGCGCCCACGGCTTTGTTCATGAGCCGGTCGTGCTTCTTGAGCATCTGGTCCAGGAACCGGCGGCTCTTCTTCGCCTTCACCAGCGGGAGCAGCGCGCGCAGCGTCGGCAGCACGTCCCCGTGGACGGCGATGTCGACGTCGGTCCGGCGGCCCAGTCGCTGCGCGGCCCGGTCCACCTGCGCTGTCCGGGTGTCCGGCAGGAACTGGTCATATGGGAAGTCGGTGCCCAGGAGGACCAGCAGGTCGGCGTCCTCGATCCCTTCCGCCGCGGCCCCGTAGCCCAGCAGGCCGGTCATTCCAATATCGAACGGGTTGTCGTACTGGACGAAGTCCTTGCCGCGCAGCGAGTGCCCCACCGGCGCCTTGGCCAGTTCTGCGAGCGCCATCAGTTCGCTGTGCGCCCCCTCCACGCCGGCGCCGGCGAAGATGGCCACCTTGCCGGCGTCGTTGATGGCGTCCGCGAGCGCCTGGACGCTGGCCGGGTCCGGCACCAGGCTGGCCGGCCGGAAGGTAGCCGGGAGCGGCGTGGGGCCCACGGCCTCCAGGCCTGCGATGTCGCCCGGAAGGGTGACGACGGCGACTCCCCCAAGTCCCAGCGCGTGCTGGATGGCGCTGTGCATCACCCGTGGCGCCTGCTCCGCGGTGCTTACCAGCTCGGAATATACCGAGCACTCGTTGAACAGCCGGTCCGGGTGCGTTTCCTGGAAGAAAGTGGTGCCGATCTGCTTGCTGGGAATGTGCGAGGCGATGGCCACCACCGGCGCGCCGGAGCGGTTGGCGTCGTACAGGCCGTTGATCAGGTGCAGGTTCCCGGGGCCGCAGGACCCTGCGCAGACTGCGAGCTTGCCGGTGAGCTGCGCCTCAGCAGCGGCGGCAAAGGCAGCGGCTTCCTCATGCCGGACATGCACCCAGTCGATGCCGCCCTTCGCCGAGCCGCCTGTTTGCCTGACGGCATCCACGATGGGGTTGAGGCTGTCGCCCACGATCCCGTAGATCCGCTGCACGCCGGCAGCCTGGAGTTGTTCGATGAGCTGGGTGGCAAGTTCCTTGGCCATGGGTGCAGACTCCCGCGGTGGTGGTGGTGTGCTGACATGGCCCAATATAGTCCGCCCGTGGTGGTGTGCTGACATGGCCCAATATAGTCCGCCCGCCTGGGCGGATACATTGGCAGGACACCCCCCGGCGCGTTGGAGTGGGCAGGCAAAAGGAGGCGTACGACGGCGGCCGGGCAGCCGCCGTCGTACGCCTCCTTTGGGAACAGGGCACCTTGGTGCCCCGAGGGCTAAACGCCGAGGACGTCCTTGTCCTTGCCGCCGCCCTGCGGCGCCCGCTCCCAGGCGTGGCCCTGTTCGTCGTCCAAGTGCGTGGCCTTCTTGTTCTTCAGCGCGAAGATGTAGACCAGCAGCGAGATGGCGATGGCCACGGTGACGTAGGTGAAGAACAGGTCTTCCCGCTCCGCCTTCTGGAAGGCCGCGCCAATCAGCGGCACGGTGCCGCCGAACAGCGAGTTGGCGATCGCGTAGCCCAGCCCCACGCCGAGCGCACGGATGGACGCAGGGAAAAGTTCGGCCTTCACCAGGGCATTGATGGAGGTGTAGCCGCCCACGATCAGCAGGCCGCCCATCATCAGCAAGAAGGCTGTGAAGGGGTCCTTGGTGCCGGCCAGGGTGGAGAGCAGCGGCCAGGTGAAGAGCACGCCGGTGATGCCGAACCAGAGCAGCAGCGGCTTGCGGCCCACCTTGTCCGAGATGATGCCGTACACGGGCTGGAGCAGCATGAAGATGAACAGGGCCCAGAAGTTGATGACCGAAGTGTCCGTCTTGGCGATGCCTGACGTATCGTTCATGAACTTCAGGATGAAGTTGGTGTAGGTGTAGAACGCTACGGTGCCGCCCAGGGTGATGCCAATGCACACCAGCAGCGGCTTCCAGTAGCTGGTGAACAGCAGCTTCATGGTGCCCGGCTGCGCCTGTCCGGCAACGGCGGGAGTCTTGGCCGCTTCGATCTGCTCTGCGGAAACGGTCTCCTCCATGGAGCGGCGGAGCCACAGCACCACCAGGGCAGCCACGCCGCCGATGGCGAACGGGATGCGCCAGCCCCACTCGCCCAGGTCGCCCTTGGGCATGACGTTCTGCAGGATCACCAGGACCAGCAGGGCCAGCATCTGGCCGCCGATCAGGGTGACGTACTGGAAGCTGGAGAAGAAGCCGCGGCGCTTGCTGGTGGCTGCCTCGGACATGTAGGTGGCGCTGGTGCCGTACTCGCCGCCCACGGAGAAGCCCTGGATCACGCGGACGATCACCAGCAGGATCATGGCCCACAGCCCGATCTGCTGCTGCGTGGGCAGGATGGCGATGGCGAAGGAGCCCGCGGACATCAGGGTCACGCTGAGGGTCAGTGCGGCCTTGCGGCCCTTGCGGTCCGCGTACCGGCCAAAGAACCAGGCGCCGATGGGCCGCATGAGGAACGACGTCGAAAAGACGGCCATCGCTTCGAGGCCTGCCTGGAGCTCGTCCTTGGAGTTGAAGAAGTGGGCCTGGAAGTAGGCGGCGAAGACGGTGTAGACGTAGAGGTCGTACCACTCCACAAGGTTGCCGGCAGAGCCTTTGAGGATGTTGCCCACCGCCCGACGGGTCTGGGCTGCCTCCGTGCGGGGCGCGGTATGTTGGGTGCTCATCGGTGAGTTTCTCCTTGTGGTGACTTCGGCCTCCAACGCCGGAGGGCCTCATCCACGGTATGGGTGATCCACCGCACAACCAACGTGGCGGGGCATTTCCTAACACTTCCTTAGGTTTTGCCCACGTGTCCCCGTGCGCCTGGCTGCCCGCCGCCGTCGGGCAAAACCTTTCCGCAGGCGGTAGTCTCCAAAGGCGGGGATGATCAGGAGATCGCACAACGGCAAGGAAGATGGCAATGGACGTGCTGATCGTCGAGGACGACGATGCCATGGCCGGTGCCCTCACCGCCGCCGTCGAAAGCGCTGGACACCACCCGCAGCGGCTGGCGCGGGGCGCTGATGCGCTGCTGTTGCACCGGAACTTCCAGGTCGTCCTCCTGGACCTTGGCCTGCCGGACATGGACGGGCTGGAGGTGCTGCGCAAACTGCGCCAGGTCACCGATGTCCCCATCCTGATCCTGACCGCCCGGGACGACGAACGCAGCGTGGTGCTCGGGCTGCGTTCCGGCGCGGATGACTACCTGGTCAAGCCGGTCAAGCTGGTGGAGCTGCTGGCGCGGATCGAAGCGGTGACGCGGCGGGCCGGGCGCGCCGCCGGCATCCCGCAGGAGGACGTCATTGTGCTGGATGACCTGGTGATCGACCTGAACCGGCACACCGCTGCCAAATCCGGCCTGCCGCTCCCCCTGACCGCTACCGAGTTCGAACTCCTCGCGCTGCTGGCACGCCATGCCGGCTCGGTGGTCACCCGGGAACAGATCCTTGACGCGCTGTGGGGCGACGCCTTCCTGGCTTCTTCCCGTTCTCTGGACGTCCACCTCACTGGCCTGCGGGCGAAACTGCAGAAGCCCGGCTTCATCATCAACGTCCGCGGGGTGGGCTACCGGGTGGAGGCGGCCGGCGCATGAGGCTGCGGGTGCTGGGCGTCCTCAGCGTGCTCTGCCTGGTGGTGGTCTTCCTGATTTCCGGCACCATCCTCAGCTCCGCGTCCCGTGAGCTGACCCAGGAACTGCAGATCAACCGGGCAGCGGCCCTGAACCGACTGGCCCAGGTGGCGTTTGATGCTGCCGGGGACGGGGACACTGCGCGGTTGCAGCGCGAGATGGACACATACTCCGGGCTGTACGGGGAGGGGATCGTGGTGCGCGTCCAGCAGGCCACGCTTCAATCCGGGAACTTCGATGCGGGCCGGTCCGACGTGCAGGAAGCACTCTCCCTGGCCGGGTTGAACGTCAGCAACACCGCCCTGGAGCCGCTGGAGCCGTTCAGTTCCGGCTCCCGGGTCATCTTCCGTCCCTTCGGCAGCGCCAGCCAGGTCCTGGGCGCTGTGGTGCTGGACGTCGACGCCGACACCGCCCAGCAGAAGCTCCGGGAACGGTGGCTCGCGGTGGGCGTGGCGGCGCTCGCCCTGGCCGCCGTGCTGCTGCTCGGCGCCGCCCGGGTCACCGGCTGGGTCCTCCGGCCCGTCCAGCGGCTGAACTCGGCGGTGCACGAACTGGAAAGGACCGGCCGCGCGGGACGCCTCCCGGAGGACGGGCCGCCGGAACTGCGGGAACTGAGCCGCTCCTTCACGGTGATGGCCAGGACCGTGAGCGCCAGCATGGCAGCGCAGCGGCAGCTGATTGCGGACACGTCACACCAGCTGCGCAACCCGGTGGGCGCGCTCCGGCTCCGGCTGGACCTGCTTCAGCTCGAACTCACGACGGCCCGTGAACACGACGCGGCAGAGCGGGCCATGGCGGAGCTGGAGCGGGTGGAGGAGATCCTGGACGGGGTGCTGAAGCTTGCGGCCGCCGAGCACCGGGCGTCCGAAGGGTACCTGCGGGCGGCCGGGAGCCTGGAAGACTTTCCCGCGCCGGAACCGGTGGACCCTTTCCCGGTCCTCCAAGGGGAGATCGAGCGGGCAGCACCGCTGGCAGAACAGGCCGGCTGCCGGCTGGTCCTCGCGCTCCCTCCGCAGCCGCCGGCACTGGTTTCCTGCCGCCCCGCAGAGCTGGCCCAGATGGCGTCCGAACTCCTCAACAACGCCATCAAGTACGCGCCCGGCGCCACCGTGAGGTGCACGGTCCGGCTGGAAGGGGACGCAGTGGTGGTGGAGATTTCCGACGACGGCCCAGGACTTTCCGGCGCGGAGCGCGCCTCAGCTGCCACCAGGTTCTGGCGGTCCCCACAGCATTCATCGGTTCCGGGAACCGGGCTGGGAATGACCATCGTGGGTGAGCTTGCTGCGGCCAACGGAGGGCGTCTGGTGCTGGCCGAAGCAGCCCCGCGTGGGCTCGCGGCGCGGGTCGAGTTTCCCGTTCCACCCGCCGCCCGGCCGGCACCGGGGTCCGGCGGGGGTGGTGCCCGTGCATGATCCGCTTGCCCCGGACGGTGCTGCCGCGCAGCCGACGCGGCGGTCCTTGCTCAAGTCTGCCTTCGCCGTCGGACTCGTGGCCTGCCTGCCGCCTGCCCTCAGTGCGTGCACCGGGGACGACCGGCCGGAGGACCTGGTGGTGGCCGGCGGCGAACCCGGCGGCTTCTACCTCGAGTTCTCAACGCTGCTGGCCGCCGCGCTGGAACGCCACGGCGTTGCCGCCCATGCGCGGGCGGTGGCCACCGGCGGAAGCCTGGACAACATCGCGGAGCTGCGGGCGGGGCAGGCCGCGTTTGCCGTGGCCCTGGCCGATGCTGCGGGCCAGGCGGGCGGGGGCGGGGCGGAGATCGCCGCCATCGGGAAGGTGTACGAGAACTACGTCCACTGCGTGGTGCGGAAGGACAGCGGGATCCGGGACATATCCGGGCTGGCGGGGCGGCGGGTTGCCGTGGGGCAGCCTGGATCGGGCACCTCGCTCACCACTCCCCGGCTGCTCGAAGCGGCGGGTCTGGGCACTTCGGCGGAGTCCGCGCCGCCGTCCGCCGGAACTGCCGCCGTCGAACATCTTGGCTTGAATGACGGCATCGCTGCGCTCAAGGCGGGGACCGTGGATGCCCTGTTCTGGTCCGGTGGCGTGCCCACCGCGGCCATCGCTACCGCGCAGCAGGACGTGGCGCTGGGACTGCTGGACTTATCCGCACTGCTGCCGGAACTGCGGCGGAGGTACGGCGGGATGTACGACCGGGTCCTGGTACCGGAGGGCAGTTATCCCGGCATACCGGCGGTGTGGACGGTGGGTGCTCCCAACCTGCTGCTCTGCCGCAGGGACCTGGACAGCGCCACCGTGGAGCGGACCGTCCAACTGCTGGTGCACAACGCCGGAGAACTCATTCCCCAATCCACCCTGGGCGTGCAGTTCCTTAGCCCGGAGAGCCTCATCAACACCGCCGGAATCCCCCTGCACCCCGCCGCCGCGGCAGCCTACCGGACCCTCCACGGCTGACCCAACGCCCCATCACCTTCGGCGGCACAAACCCGGGCGCCCCATCACCTTTGGCGGCACAAACCCAAACGCCCGCTCACATCTGGCGCCACAAACCTAAACGCCCGCTCACCTTTCGCAGGAAATCCTCCAACGCCCGCTCACTATCCTCAAGAAAGTGAGACGGGGATGACCCAGCTTGCACCCGGCTATCCACATATAACGGTCCTGGCGTGGCGGTCCGATCGCTACCTTTCTAGCCTTTGAGCTCAACGGAAGAGCAAGCGAGCGAGGATTACTGTGGCCAAGAAGCGACATGGAGCATCGGCACGTTCGAGGATTTCCCGAAAAGGGCACGGAGGCTCGGCACGAAGTTCCAGGCCCGAAGTTCCCCAGGGTTCGGACCAGAACATTCGGGAGTTCGAGACCCTCACGCCAGCCTTTGTCCGCTGGTATGGGGAGCAGTATTTCAATACAGACGTGGTACGGGTTCTAGGACACTTATCGGACTTCTTCCGATTCCTTCCCGAAAGTAAAAGGTCCGCTGGGATAACTGCCTTAGAACCGACCAGAGTAGCTGCGGCGTTGGCTTCGCTCATGCTGCAATCCGTGGACACGGGCGTCATGACTGCCATCAGCGTCGGCAAGTTCCTGCACTTCCTCCGGGATTCCGGACGGTGGACCGGCAACACGTACTCGTTTCGTGCAGTCGATGGCATTACACGGGAGATCATCCTTTTGGATTTCAACGCGGTACTTAGCAGGATGCGGGTGGGCGGGCGGGTCACAATCGATGACCTTCCCGATTGCTAGCTTCCGGAGTGGGCCTGCAGGAAGCTGTACACCTCGGTCTCGTCCACGCCGGGGAACGCACCCGGGGGCATTGCTGCCAGCAGGTGCGAGTGGGCCCGGGCCGAGGGCCACGCGTTGCCGGCCCACTGGTTGGTCAGCTCGGCCGGGGGCCGCTTGCAGCACGTGGGATCGGGGCAGTTGGAGGTGGCGCGAGCGGTGGTCTCCCGCCCGCGGAACCACTTCACGTGCTGGTACGGCACGCCGATGCTGAGGGAGAACTCGCCGCTGGCCGACCGTTCAGTACGGGCTGTGCACCAATACGTGCCGGACGGCGTATCCGTGTACTGGCTGTAGGCACTGAACTTATCCGGCACGTCGAACACGGCACGCGAGGTCCAGGCCTTGCACGACGGCTGGCCCTCGATGGCGCCGGTATGGTCCTGGGGAAAGTTCACGCCGTCGTTCTCATACGCCTTGTAGATGATGCCGCTCTGGTGCGTCTTCTGAAAATGCGTTGTGAGGCCCAGGTGCTTGGTGGCCAGATTGGTGAAACGGTGCGCCGCTGTCTCGTAGGAGACGGCGAAGGCGTCCCGGAGATCCTCCACCGCGATTTCCTTGGCCGCTTTGGCTTTTTGCAGAAATTCCACTGTTGCCTGCTCAGGCAGGAGCAGGGCTGCGGCGAAATAGTTGGTGGCCACCCGCTGGGCCAGGAAGTCGCCGTAGTTCTTGGGCGTCTCATGGCCCAGGACGTAGTGGCCCAGGGCCTGCAGCAGCACCGAACGGGGGTCATGGTCCTGCCGCTGGCTCTGCGTCAGGTAAATTTTGCGGTTCTTCAAGTCCGTCACGGAGCGGGTGGAATGCGGCAGGTCGCCCACGTGGTGCAGGGTGAAGCCCAGGTGCTCAGCGATGTCCGCGATGACATGCTGGCTCAGCGGCCCGGTGGTGTAACCCACCTCCTTGAGGACCTTCTGCGCCTCGGCCTCGTACTCCGGGAAATAGTTCCCGCGCTCGCGCATCATGGCCCGCAGTTCACCGTTGGCGCGGCGCGCCTCCTCGGGGGTGGCCACCTGCTCATTCATCTTCCGTTCCAGTTCGTGCAGCAGCCCCACCTGGGCCTCCAACACATCCAGCGGAAGCCGCGAACTGATGCGGATTCTGGGCAGGTTCAGCGATTCGTACAGCGGCCCCCGCTGGTACCGTTCCAGCTCGATTTCCAGGGCTGCCCGGCGGCTGGGAGGCTCGGCTCCGAGCAGTTGGTCGATGGTGACATTGAGCGCCGCCGCGAGGTGCTGGAGGAGGGTCAGTTTGGGCTCACGCTTGCCGTTCTCAATGAGGCTTAGCTGGCTGGGAGCGGTTCCGACGGCGACGCTCAGGTCATCGAGCGTGAGCCCGGCTTGTTTGCGGAGATGGCGGACGCGGCGGCCCAGCGCGATGACGTCCAGTTCCGCTGCGGCGGCTGACGGCGGGTGGGAAACGTCCCTGTTCCAGCTTGAAGGCGACATTTCTGAAGAATACGTGAAGAAGTGCATTTCTTTCCATACTTTTTCTCTAGAAAGGGGGTTGAAAGTGCTGAAAAGTAGGTGTCACGGAAAGAAACACCGCACCGGATAAGCCGGTGGGAACCTCAACGGAGCGGTTCCCACCTACTCCATCCGGAGCTCAATCAAGGAGATCAACGATGACTGCAGCATTTGAGCCCACCCAGCAGACGCCCGAAGAGCAGGCCGCCGCCCTGGAGCTCGAGTGGGCCGCCAACCCCCGCTGGGAAGGTGTGACCCGGGACTACTCAGCTTCCGACGTCGTCCGTCTCCGCGGCCGCGTCTCCGAAGAGCACACCCTGGCCCGGCGGGGTTCGGAGAAGCTGTGGAAGCAGCTGACCGAGGAGCACAAGACCGGCGGTTACACCAACGCCCTGGGCGCCCTCACCGGCAACCAGGCCGTGCAGCAGGTCAAGGCCGGGCTGCGCGCCATCTACCTTTCCGGCTGGCAGGTCGCCGCGGACGCCAACAACTCCGGCCACACCTACCCGGACCAGTCCCTCTACCCGGCAAACTCGGTCCCCACCGTAGTCCGCCGGATCAACAACGCCCTGCTCCGCGCCGACCAGATCGAGTTCTCCGAAGGCATCCAGAGCGTTGAGGACTGGCTGGTCCCGATCGTCGCCGACGCCGAAGCCGGCTTCGGCGGCCCGCTGAACGCCTACGAGCTCATGAAGTCCATGATCCAGGCCGGCGCCTCCGGTGTTCACTGGGAAGACCAGCTGGCCTCCGAGAAGAAGTGCGGCCACCTCGGCGGCAAGGTCCTGATTCCCACCCAGCAGCACGTCCGCACCCTCAACGCCGCCCGCCTGGCAGCCGACGTCGCCGGCACCCCCACCGTCGTCATCGCCCGCACGGACGCCGAGGCCGCCACCCTGATCACCTCCGACGTCGACGAGCGCGACCAGGAGTTCATCACCGGTGAGCGCACCGCGGAGGGCTTCTACAAGGTCCGCAACGGCATCGAGCCCTGCATCGCCCGTGCCAAGGCCTACGCCCCGTACTCGGACCTGATCTGGATGGAGACGGGTACTCCGGACCTGGAGCTGGCCCGCAAGTTCGCCGAGTCCGTCAAGGCCGAGTTCCCGGACCAGATGCTCTCCTACAACTGCTCGCCGTCCTTCAACTGGCGCAAGCACCTGGACGACGACACCATCGCCAAGTTCCAGCGCGAACTCGGCGCCATGGGCTTCACGTTCCAGTTCATCACCCTGGCCGGATTCCACGCCCTGAACTACTCGATGTTCGACCTCGCCCACGGCTACGCCCGGGAAGGCATGAGCGCCTACGTCGAGCTCCAGGAAAAGGAATTCGCCTCCGAGTCCCGCGGCTACACCGCAACCAAGCACCAGCGCGAAGTCGGCACCGGCTACTTCGACACCATCTCCACGGCGCTCAACCCGAACGCGTCCACCCTCGCCCTCGTGGGATCCACCGAAGAGGGCCAGTTCCACTAACAACTTACGACGGCGGTGCTTCCGTCCGGCCTTCGGACCGGCATCGCTCTGCCTGCTATTCCCCACGTCCGGCCTTGGGCTCGTAGAACTCGCCGAGGCCGGACGCAGGGCCCCTTTTACGCAGGCTGCCGCGACACCGGCTCCTCGGCCTCGTGCCTCAGTCGCCACCCTGCCGCTACCCGCCGTCGAACTTCCCTTTCGTCTTTAAGGAGACTGAAATGAACAGCTTTACTGACTCATTCACCATCAACGGCATAACCCTGACCGCGCAGCCGATTTGCCGGCAGGACGAAGTGCTGACGCCGGATGCCCTCTCCTTCATTGCCAAGCTGCACCGGGCCACTGCGGAGCGGCGGCAGGAACTCCTGCAGGCGCGGCGCACCCGGCGGGCCGATATCGCCGCAGGGGCAGACCCGCGGTTCCTGCGGGAGACCGAGCACATCCGGAATGATCCGTCCTGGCGGGTCGCTCCCCCGGCACCGGGCCTGGAGGACCGGCGGGTGGAAATCACGGGGCCGGTGGACAAGAAGATGACCATCAACGCCCTGAACTCCGGTGCCAAGGTGTGGCTGGCGGACATGGAAGACTCCTCCACCCCCACGTGGCGCAACGTCATCAAGGGCCAGCTGAACCTCACCGACGCCCTGGAACGCCGGATCGATTTCACCACCGAAGAAGGCAAGGAATACAAGCTCCGTCCGGCCGGCGAGCTGCCCACCATCGTGGTCCGCCCCCGCGGCTGGCACCTGCCGGAGAAACACATGCTCATCGACGGCCAGCCCATCGCCGGCGGCATCGTGGACTTCGGCCTGTTCTTCTTCCACAACGCCCGCCGCCTCCTCGCCCAGGGCAAGGGCCCGTACTTCTACCTGCCCAAGATCGAGAACCACCTCGAAGCCCGGCTGTGGAACGACATCTTCATCCTGGCCCAGGACCTGCTCGGCATCCCACAGGGCACCATCCGAGCCACGGTACTGATCGAAACCATCACCGCGGCATTCGAAATGGAGGAGATCCTCTTCGAACTGCGGGACCACGCCGCAGGCCTGAACGCCGGCCGCTGGGACTACATCTTCTCCATCATCAAGAACTTCCGCACCCGCGGCCCCCGCTTCGTCCTGCCTGACCGCGGGCAGGTGACCATGACCGCCCCCTTCATGCGCGCCTACACCGAGCAACTCGTCCGGGCCTGCCACAAGCGCGGCGCCATGGCCATCGGCGGCATGGCCGCAGCCGTCCCCAACCGCAAGGACCCGGAGGCCAACGCCAACGCCCTCGAGAAGGTCCGCGCTGACAAGACCCGCGAGGCCAACGACGGCTTCGACGGCTCCTGGGTGGCCCACCCGGACCTGGTGCCCATCTGCCGCGAAGTGTTCGACGGCGTCCTTGGCGCCCGCCCCAACCAGCTGGACCGGCTCCGCGAAGACGTCACCCCGGACGACCGCGCCCTCATCGACATCGCCTCCCTGCACGGCACCATCACCGAGCAGGGCATCCGGAACAACATCGAGGTAGGCATCCGCTACATCGAATCCTGGCTCCGCGGAAACGGCGCAGTGGCCATCCACAACCTCATGGAGGACGCCGCCACCGCCGAAATCTCCCGCTCACAGCTCTGGCAGTGGATCTACGCCCGGGCCATCACCGACCACGGCGAGATCATCAGCCACGAGTGGGTGGAGGAGCTCCTGGACGAGGAATTCGCCCGGCTCGAACGCTTCGACGGCGACCGGTTCGAGGACGCCCGCGACATCTTCGAAGAGGTCACGCTCAGCCGTGAGTTCCCGTCCTTCCTCACCCTCCCCGCCTACGCCCGCTACCTGACCGAGGCCCGCGAAAAGGCCACCGTCGAGGAGCTCGCCGCGGCTTAACCAGACTTCCGTCTGCCGGGCCGGCACGCCCTTCGCAACAGGCCCCCCGAAATCCGGGGCGCCGGCCCGGCAACGGAGCATTTGAATCACCCCGCGAGATGGCATTTAAGGGCAATATTCCCAGGAATGATTGCCCTCAAGTGCCATCTCGCGGAGGGGTTTGAGAGGGAAAGACGACGGCGGCGGGTCGCCTCAGCGGCCTTTCGGCACCAGCCTCACGGACAGGGTGGTGCTGACGAAGAAGGTCAGCACCGAAACCAGGATGACCAGCAGCGCCGGGGTCCACGATCCCGAGCTGTCGTGGACGAAGCCCACCAGCGGCGGTGCCACCGCGGCCAGGCAGTAGCCCAGGCCCTGGACAGTTGCTGACATCCGGCCGGCCGAGGCCTGGTCGCGGGCCAGCTTGATGATGGCGATGAAGATCAGGGTGATGCCGCCGCCCTGCGCGATCCCGCCGGAGGTGGACCACAGCCACCACAGTTGCGGCAGGAAGAGCAGCCCCACCGGAACGGCAAGCCACAACGTACCCAGGGTGACCGCCACCGCCGTCGTACTCAGGTATTTGGCCGCGAAAGGCACGCCGAGTCCGCCCACGATGGCCAGGATCTGGAAGATCGAGGACGCGGCGCCGGCCTGGGCTGCGTTCATTCCCAGTTCGTCGTGCAGGTAGCTCGGCAGCCACGCCGTGACGCCGTAATAGGAGAACGCCTGGCCGCCGAAGCCGGCCGTGAGTCCGGCAGTAATCCAGCCGGAACGGCTTGCCGGGGCACGGGGTGTGTCCCCGCCGTCTTCGGCCTCGGCCAGGAAAGCCGTCCGGGGCCCCACGGCCAGCACCCACACCACCACCGCGGCGACGGCCAAAACGGCGACAGCGCCCAGGGCCACCCGCCACCCCGTCACTGCTGCCAGCGGAGCCATGGCTACTGAGGTCAGGAAGGACCCGATGTTCAGGGCTGCGGTGTAGATGCCCATCGCGGTCCCCTGCCGCCGCGGGGCAAAATCGCGGCGAATGATCAGCGGCACCGCAATGTTGCCTATCGTGATGGCCACGCCAATGACCACCGTGCCGGCCACCACCAGCGCCGCTCCCCCGGCGGAGCGGAGCAGCACACCGGCCAGCACCCCCAGGATGGTCAGCGTCACGGCGAACTCCGCACCGAACTTCCGCGCCGCCAGGGAGGCCAGCGGAGCCGCGAGCGAGAAGCAGAGGACGGGGATGCTGGTCAGCAGCCCCAGCATGACCGGCGAAAAGTGCAGTTCGGCCTGCATGAGGTCCACCAAGGGGGCGACGGCAACGAACGGGCCCCGGAGGTTCAGCGCCAGCAGGCCGATGCAGGCCAGCAGGACCCAGCTTTTCGGGATGCGGGACAGGACGTGGCCGCTCACAGGGGCAAAATCGGGAATGGGCGTGGATTCATCACTCCCATTGCTATCACGCTCCGCGTTGCTGGAGTTTCAGGCACCGTGCCGGCAGGCCCTGCCATACGATGAACGTGACCCAGGACGAAGGAAACCGCGAAGGATCCCCATGACCCACCGCCTTGCCATCCTCGACGACTACCAGGACGTGGCCCACGGCTTCGCCGACTTCACGGCGTTGGAGGCGCAAGGAGTCATCGTAACATCCTACCGTGAACCTTTTGCCTCCCGGGACGCCCTGGTGTCAGCGCTGGCGGACACCACCATGGTGATCGCCATGCGGGAGCGGACGGCGTTCCCCCGTGAAGTGTTCGCGAAGCTGCCGGCACTCGAGCTGCTGGTCACCACGGGCATGGCGAACGCCACCATCGACGTGGCAGCGGCAGCCGAGCACGGGGTGACGGTGTGCGGCACGCCCGGCTCACCCACAGCCGCGCCGGAGCTGACCTGGGCCCTCCTTCTCGCCATCGCCCGGCACCTTCCAGCCGAGGACAATTCACTCCGGGCGGGCACCTGGCAGTCAACGGTGGGCGTTGAGCTGGCGGGGAAAACCCTGGGCATCGTGGGGCTGGGCAAGATCGGCCGGCGCGTGGCCGCGTACGGGCAGGCGTTCGGCATGGACGTGGTGGCGTGGAGCCAGAACCTCACGGCGGAGGCGGCCAAAGAGGCGGGCGCCCGGCTGGTGTCCAAGGAGGAGCTCTTCACCGTGGCTGACGTCGCCACCCTCCACCTGAGGCTCTCCGCGCGGTCTGAAAACACGGTGGGCGAGGCCGAACTGAAGCTGCTGGGACCCGAAGGCATCCTGGTAAACTCCGCCCGCGGGCCCCTGGTGGACCAGGAGGCGCTGATCAAGGCATTAAACGAGGGGTGGATCCGCGGCGCGGCCCTGGACGTCTTTGACCAGGAACCTTTGCAGGCCGGGCACCCGCTCCTGGCTGCGCCGAACACGGTACTTTCCCCGCACCTGGGGTATGTCACGCAGGAAAGCTACCGGCAGTTCTACGGCGGGGCCCTTGAGGACGTCACCGCCTGGCTTGCCGGCTCCCCCGTCCGAACCATCACCCCCTGACCTGGAGGGACACCGCATGACCCACACCATCCGCAAGGCAACAGCGGACGACGCCGGCGCGCTGGCTGCGCTGGCAGCCGTCACCTTTCCGCTGGCCTGCCCGCCGTCGTCGTCACCTGCGGACATTGCCGCCCACCTGGCCACCACGCTCAGTGAGGAACACTTCGCGGCCTATCTAGCGGACCCGGACGTCTCCGTACTGGTCATCGACGCCGACGGGCAGCTTTCCGGCTACAGCCTCCTGGTGGACAGGCCTGCCGGCGACCCGGATGTGGCCTCCGTGCTGACGCTGCTGCCCTCCGTGGAGATCAGCAAGTGCTATGTCCACCCCGATTACCACGGGCTGGGCGCGGCCGCTGAACTCATGCATGCCAGCCTGCAGGTGGCAGCGGCCGCCGGCGGCGCCGGGGCCTGGCTGGGCGTGAACAGCCAGAACGCCCGCGCCATCCGCTTCTACGAAAAGTCCGGTTTCCACAAAGTGGGCACCAAATCCTTCCGGCTGGGCAGCACCGTGGAGCACGACTTCGTCCTGGAACGTGCCCTGCCTTAGGCATCCGGATCCTCGGGGCCGTGGCTCCTCCGGCGCCGCCGTCAGTGCAGCCTGCGGACGTCCCCGCCGGCCGGCACCCGTTCCACCGGGTAGGCCAGCGGCGGCCGCGGTTCGTCCAGGAGCTTCAGCCCCGGCGGCAGACCTTCGATGGTGCCGGTCGATCCGGCGGCCGTGATGGTCACCCGGCTCGAATCCAGTAGGACGTTTTCCGCCCTGAATTTGCCCACGGTTTCCGGCAGGATCGGGGCCAGGTGCACCACCCCGCGGGTGAAGACGGGGTCGAACCGCAGCAGGATCCTTGCGAGCTGCACTGGCGCCGCCGCGGCCCATGCCTGCGGCGAGCACGCGGTGGGATATGGAACAGGGCCGGGGTACTCGCCACGGTCGAACCCGCAAAAAAGCTCCGGCAGCCGGCCGCCAAAGTGCTGGGCAGCATCGAGGATGCCCAAGGCTACCCTCTTGGCCTCGTCCACGAACCCGTACCGCATCAGCCCGGTGGCCACCAGCGCCGTATCATGTGGCCACACCGAGCCGTTGTGGTAGCTGACCGGGTTGTAGGCGCCCATGTCGGAAGCCAGCGTGCGGATGCCCCAGCCCGTGAACATCTGCGGGGACATCAGGTTCTCCATGACGGACGCCGCTTTGTCTTCGTCCACGATGCCGGTCCACAGGCAATGGCCAATGTTGGAGGTCAACGCATCAACCTGGCGCTTGTCCTTGTCCAGCGCCACCGCGAAATAGCCCTTGTCCGGCAGCCAGAACTTCTTGTTGAACTCCTCCTTGAAGGCTGCCGCCTTTTGGGCCCAATGCTGTTCCAGGGCGGAATCGTTGCTCCAGTGGGCCAGCAATGACCTGCCCAGGTAGGCAGAGTAGACGTAAGCCTGGACTTCGCAGAGGGCGATCGGTGCTTCAGCAATGGTCCCGTCCGCGAAATTGATCCCGTCCCAGGAGTCCTTCCAGCCCTGGTTCACCAGGCCATGGTCGTTGGGCCGGATATACTCCACGAAGCCGTCGCCGTCGCGGTCGCCGTATTTTTCGATCCACTCCAGCGCCCGGTCCGCGTGGGCCAGCAGCGGCTGGATCGCATCCCTGGACAGCCCCCACCGGCTCAGCTCGCCCAATGTGGACACGAAAAGGGGGGTTGCGTCGGCTGTGCCGTAGTACGCCGTACCTCCCAGGGACAGACCGGCAGTAACACCAAGCCTGACTTCATGCGGGATGCGGCCGGGTTCCTCCTCAGAATCCAGATCCACTTTCTTTCCCTGGATCGCGGCCAGGGTTTGGAGCGTGCCCAGGGCGAGGTTGGGGTTGACCATCAGGCTCATGTAGGACGTCAGCAGCGAATCCCGTCCGAACAACGCCATGAACCACGGCGCCCCTGCCGCCACCGCGGCCCGGTCGGGGTGGTGGGCATCGAAGATCCGGAGGGCACCAAGATCACTCTGGCTTCGGTTGAGCACGTTCTGGAAGCTGGAGTCCTCGATGCTGATCCGCGGAACGTTCTCTTCCCAGGCCAGGTGCCGCCGGACGCCCTCGCGATGATGCGGCAGCTGGCCTTCCTTGAAGGGCTTTTCGGGCGCTTCCCCATTGACCAGCGGCACCACGATGACGCTCGTGGCCCATTTGCCCCTGGCCGGAACTGTGACGTGGAAACGCAGCCCGTCCATGCTGACCTCTGCACTCCGCGCGCCGATTGCGGAGCCCCGTTGCTGGCCATGCCGGGCGGCTTCGATGACGAGCTTGCCGTCAGAGACCACCCGGGTTGTGTCGTCCAGGCCGCTGGTACGGCCGCCCTTGACCTCGAAGAGGTCTGCCTGGTCAGCGTCCACGAGCAGCTCGATCTCGCACTCCACCGGTTCAGCTGCATAGTTTTCCAGGGAAATGTCGTCCTGCAGCCCTGGGCCGATGTGGCGGACCTGACGGACCACCAGCGGGCTGTCGAACCTCCCGCCGGGCCATTTGGCCCGGCCTACGAATGTGGCCTCGAACGGTTGCGGACGCTGCGCGGACAGCGGTTCGCGCAGCGAGCCATTGATGCGCAGCATCCAGCGCGAGATGATGCGCGTGTCCTGGAAGAAGACGCCGTTGGTGCCGGCGTCAGGGTTGATGTCGCCAAGGCCCGAGGAGATACAGAATGACGATCCTTCGAGGACTGTAACGGCGCCCACGTCGGATCCTGAGGCTTCGTTGTCTTCATTCCAGGCGGTCATGGAAGGACTCCCTTCTCCGGCAGATGCTGCCCGGGGGATCGGGAAGCATTCTTGCCCCTATAGATTCTGGTGTACCGGGGGACCCTGCGGAACCCCCGTGGGCGTCCTCCCTTCGATGAGCTCGGTGTAGAGCTCCAGGTGGTCTGCAACCATCCGCTCCGCGCTGAACCTGTCCTCCACATCTTTGCGGCAAACGGCCCTGTCCAGCGCTGCCGCTGCGGGTACAAAGCCGGCCAGTTCGTCGGTCCTCCCCAGGAAGCCCGTCCGGCCGTGATCAACAATTTCCGGGGCCGCGCCGATGAGCGTGCCGATCACCGGGGTGCCAGTGGCCAGCGCCTCGATCATCACCAGGCCGAAGGGCTCGGACCACTGGATGGGGTTCAGGAACGCCACGGCCCCACCCATCAACTGGTACTTGGCGGTATCGTCCACTTCCCCCACGAAATCCTCGTTGGGGCCGAGGATCGGTTCAATCACCTCCCGGAAGAAGCGGACCTCATCCGGCTCGCGCATCTTTACCGCGATTTTCAGGTGCATCCCCGCCTTCCTGGCGATGGTGATGGCCTCAAGCAGTCCCTTGTCTGGACACGAACGGCCAACGAAGCACAAATAGCCACCGCTGCCGGTCCCCACGGGCACGGCTGAGAGATCCATTCCGTGGTGAATTACCCGGGAGACTGGAACATCGGGAGCGTGCGAGGCCTGGTCCCTGGAGATGGCAATTACGGCAGCGCTCCGGGCAATGGCACGATAGATGTCCGCCGCCTGGGTGTGGAGGGGGCCGTGGATGGTTGTGGCCACCGGCACGCCGGCCGGCCGGTGCAGGTAGAGGGGCCCGGCCAGTGTGTGGTCGTGGATGATGGCCACGTCCTGGAGCCCCTGGTATGCCCGGACCACGTGGCTGAGCTCGGAGAGCGTGGCCCCCAGTCCGCCGTAATCGGTGGGTCGCATTCCGGGAACGAGCTGCACTGGACAGGTGCTGTCCGCCGGCGCCGCCAACAGCACTTCGTGCCCGGCCGCGGCGAAGCCCCTGGCCAGCGTGTCCACTACTCTTTCGGTTCCACCGTACATTGCCGGCGGAACGGGAATCCACGGCCCCGTTACAAGTCCAATCCGCATTCCTGGCCTCCCAGGTGATACAGGCCGGGCTCCCCAGCTGGCCGGGCACTACTCCACCGGGCGTGGTTGGTTCAGCGCGGTGTCTTGAGCTTCGAAAGGGCCCACTGCTTGACCTCTGATCCGACTATTCCGCAGGAAGGCTCCGGCCACAAGACCCCCTGTGGCGCATCTCATAACGGCGCCCGGAATTGCGGCCGGGGCACACAGGTTGTGCAGGGCATGAAGATTGAGATCTGGTCAGATGTTGCCTGCCCGTGGTGTTTCATCGGCAAGCGCCGGTTCGAGGCTGCCCTCGCAGCGTTTCCCTACCGTGAGGCCGTCGACGTGGAGTGGCGCAGCTACCAGCTGGACCCAACACTGCCGGACCACTATGACGGGACCGAACTGGAGTACCTGAGCAGCCGCAAGGGCATGCCGGCGCCGCAGGTTTCGCAGATGTTCGAGCATGTGGCCCAGCAGGCCAAGGGTGAAGGCCTGGACTACAGGTTCGACAAGGTTGTGGTGGCCAACAGCTTCACTGCCCACCGCCTGATCCACCTGGCCGCGGCCCACGGCAGGCAGGATGCGGCCAAGGAGCGCCTCCTCAGCGACCATTTCGAGCACGGCAAGGACATCGGCAGCCGGGATTACCTGACGTCCCTGGGCAGGGACCTGGACCTGCCTGTCGACGAGGTGGATGAGCTGTTCACCACGGACAAGTACTCCGACGAAGTCCGGTTGGACTTCCAGGAGGCCCGCGCCCTCGGCATCAGCGGGGTCCCGTTCTTCGTGATCGACCGGAAGTTCGGGCTGTCCGGCGCCCAGCCCACGGAGACGTTCACGGCTGCCCTTAACCAGGCGTGGCAGGACGCCAACCCCCTGGTCACGGTCAATTCCTCCAACGCTGAGGCATGCGGCCCGGACGGCTGCGCGGTTTAGCGCCTTTTACTGACACATCGCGGTAAAGTGTCTGCATGCCCAGGATTACAGCGGCCAGTAACGCCGAACAACGCGCAGACACCCAGCGCCGTATCCTCACCGCTTTCGGCGAGCTCCTTTTCACCCACGGCCTTCCGGGGTTGACCATGACGGACGTGGCCCGGCACGCAGGCGTGGGCCGCACCGCCGTGTACAACTACTACGCGGACATCGAAGAACTGCTGATCTCCTACGCCCTGGACGAGACCGAGAAGTTCCTCTCCGACCTGCGCGAATCGCTGAGCCGTTTGGAGAACCCGGTGGAGCGGCTGGCGCTGTACGTCCGCGCCCAGGTGGTTGACCTCAGCCGCCGCCACCTCCCGCCCGGGCCTGCCATGGGGGCGGTGCTGTCGCCGTCGTCCTTTGCCAAGCTCTCCGACCATGTGGGTGAGCTCAGCGTCCTGCTGCAGGGCATCCTGCGTGACGGGATGGAGCAGGGCTACCTGCCGGTGGCGGACGTGGGCCAGCAGTCCCAGCTGATCTTGGGCACCTTGTCCTCGAGCGCCGCGAGGGGCAGTGACGAGCCGGCCGAGCTGGAGGCACGCGTGGCCCGGACTGTGCGGTTCATCCAGCTGGGCGCGGGCGCAAGGTTCGACGACGGCGGGCGGCCCGTGCGCGTCGGCCGGCTTCCGGCAGTGGCCGGCTGAGTCCGGCTGGTCAGGGCGCCGGAGCAGCGGCGGGCATGACGGGCAGTTTGTCGGTGTCCGCCGTGCGGCGGTTCTCCCGGGGGCAGCTGAGCTTTCCGGGTGTCTGGTCTACCAGTTCCGCCGGGACGAGCGCCTTGTAGTCCTGTGCCAGGATCACATCAACACTGGCATCGGTCCTGCCGTCCTGGAAGTAGTCCGAACCGGGCACATGGCGCTGCACCGTGAACGCCGCTGCTTGCCCCGCAGCACCTGACACCACGGCAGCCACTCCGCGGTAGCCGGCGTTGATGTTCGACACGTTGCCCACCACAAACTTGCGTGCCAGGAATTCATCCGCCACCGAGTGGGCAAGACCGGGCCGGCTGGTGGAGTTGTAGACGTTGAGGTTGATTTTGTCCGTCGGGGTGTAGTCGAACATTGAGGCAGGGCAGGATGACACCGGGGTTGGCGCAGGCTCGGCGGAAGGAATCTTCAACCGGCCGTTAATGATGGCCAGGGCAAGGATAATGCCTGCGGCGATCAGGCCGATCAGCAGGACCAGCACCACCCCGTGCAGCACGCGGCGCCGGACCCGGGCGGTCTCGTCGGCGTCCCTGGCCACTTCCATGGCGGCGCGCAGCTCAGGTCCGGAAACAACGTGGTGGCCATGCAGGACGTCCGGGTCCTGCGGCCGCTTGCTAGCCATCGAGCACCAGGACCCTGGCGTGGATCGCGGTGCGCTGGTGCAGGGCGGTCCGGACTGCGCGGTGGAGGCCGTCCTCCAGGTAGAGGGTCCCCTGGTACTGCACCACGTGCGGGAACAGGTCGCCGAAGAAGGTGGAGTCTTCAGCCAGCAGCGCTTCCAGGTCGAGGGTGCGCTTGGTGGTCACGAGTTCGTCCAGCCGCACCGGCCGCGGCGGCAGCGATGCCCACTGCTTGGGAGTGCTGTAACCATGGTCGGGGTAAGGGCGGCCCTCGCCCACAGCTTTGAATATCACCATGCCACAGTAGGCACCGTGGTGGCCCAGCGAAAGTGGCAGGGCTGGCGCGCGCCAGGTTGTAGCCAAACAGTGACCATCCGCCACACGGCCCGGGCCGTGGGCGCCCGCACGGGACGTGCCGCTCCTGCTGACAGAATGGACCCATGACTGTATCCGAGTCCCCTGCCGTGTCCACGCCCGGAATCCGCCTGCCGTCCGCACCGCCGCTGGCGCTCCTGCTGGACGTGGACGGGCCGGTGGCCAGCCCCGTGACACGGGACGTCAAGCCCGGCATCATCCTGGACCTGGTGGCCCTCGCCGCAGCGGGAATTCCTGTCATCTTCAATACCGGCCGTTCCGACGCCTTCATCCGCGAGCAGGTCATGGAACCGATGATCGCGGCCGGCATTCCGGCAGGAACCATCATCCACGCCATCTGCGAAAAGGGCGCCGTCTGGTTCAGCTACACCTCCGCCGGCCCGGGCCCCATCCATGTGGACCGGGAGCTTGCCGTTCCGGCGGGATACGGCGACGACATCCGCCGGCTGGTGGCGGAGGACTATGCCGCCCACATGTTCTTCGACGAGACCAAACGCGCCATGGTGTCCGTGGAGCAGCACATCGACGTACCCAGCGCCGATTACCTGGCGGAGCAAAAGCGGTTCGACTCGGATGCCATGGAACTGATGGAGCGGCACGGCCTGGGCGTTGTCCGGCTTGACCACCACGCACCGAATTCCGACGACGAGGTGGACTACCGCGTGGACCCCACCATCATTTCCACGGACATTGAGTCGGTGCGGCTGGGGAAGGACCTGGGCGCCAGCCGGGCCGTGGAACTCCTTGCAGCCCAAGGCATCACGCCCCAGGCCTGGCGGACAGTGGGTGACTCCCGCACCGATTACGCGATGGCTGACTGGCTGCACCACAACGACCACCCGGTGAAGCATGTCGATGTGCGGCCTGCGGACGGGGTGCCCAGCAAACCCTATCCGGTACTGACGGCAGCGGACCTGGGTCTGGATGCCACGGTGATCCACGACGACGCCGGCGGCGCCTTCCTGCGCGCCTGGCGGGAGGCGCTGGACGCCTAAGCCCCTGCCGGGCCACCGTCCGCACCCCACCGGAGCCCCTGGCGGCCGCCGAAACCTGCCGTTACGTTCGCAGGACTATCATGCAGGTAAGAACGCCCACTTCCACCAGCACGGAGACAACCATTACAGAAGCACCGGTCCAGGACGAGGTCTACTACGGCGCCCAGGCGTCCGTGGAAGAACAATTTCACGCCGAGATCACGTCCCCGGCGGCAGAGCGGCGGCTCAGTCACCGGCCGGACGTCATCCGGCACAAGGGCCGCTATGCCCTGATCAACGACACCAGGACACCGTTCCAGGCCATGGTGGAAGACCTGCTGTTCCTGCGGAACGTGCTGGCGAACGCCGAACTGTCGTACTTGCTGGTCCGCGGCAACAACGACCGCCCTGTCCTGGCCCTGGACTGGAAGGACCGGAAGAAGCTGCGTGCCGCCCTGGTGGAGGCGTGCCGGGATGAGCCCTTCTATTCGATGACCGTGGACGCCAAGAAGAAAACCTCGGTCCTGGTGGCCGACGGCGATTTGTCCCCCAGCCGCCAGGCCCGCATCTTCCGCCTGTACCGGCCACGGGTGGAGCCGGAGGGCGGCTTCGAATTCGGTGCCTCCGCCGGTGTCCAGATCGAACTCTGGTCCTTCTTGGGCGAGCAGCTTATCCTCCCGATCGAAAACTCGTTAACCCGCAGGACGCTGCTGCGCCAGGACGCCGTCCGGGGCACCGTGGAACGCTACGGCCACACGTGGCCCACTATCGAGAACATGTTTGCCGACCACGCCAGCGACATCAGCTTCGACGTCGACATCGTCTTCTCGTGGGTGGACGGAAGCTCTCCGGAGTACATCGCGGCGCGCCGTGCCCAGCAACAGGGACATGTCCTGGGCGAAGGCGATGACCATGAAGCCCGGTTCCGGCAGATCAACGAACTTAAGTACGCTCTGCGGTCCGTGTACATGTTTGCTCCCTGGATCCGCCGGATCTTCATCGCCACGGACTCGCCGGCTCCTGCATGGCTGGCAGAGCACCCTTCCGTGACCATCGTCCGGAGCGAGGAGTTCTTCTCGGATCCGACGGTCCTCCCCACGCACAATTCGCAGGCCGTAGAGTGCCAGCTGCACCACATCGAGGGGCTGTCAGAGCACTTCCTCTACTCCAATGACGACATGTTCTTTGGCCGCCCCGTGGGCCCGGACATGTTCTTCACGCCCGGCGGCATCACCAAGTTCATCGAGGCGGAAACCAGGATCGGGCTGGGCGAGAACGACGCCGAGCGCAGCGGGTTCGAAAATGCCGCCCGCGTGAACCGCAAGCTCCTGTGGAACCGCTTCGGCCGGATCACCACCCGCCACTTGGAGCACACTGCGGCGCCCCTGCGGCGCAGCGTGGTGGGCCAGATGGAGGAGGAGTTCACGGAGGAGTTCCGCAAGACGGCCGGCAGCCGCTTCCGTGCAGCGGACAACATCTCCGTGACCAACTCCTTCTACCACTACTACGCCCTGCTCACCGGCAGGGCAGTGACGCAGACAGCGGCAAAGGTGCGGTACGTGGACACCACCATGCGCTCCGGCCTCAAATACCTGCCCAAGCTGCTCGCCAAGCGGAACATGGATTTCTTCTGCCTGAACGACGGCAGCTTCCCCGAGGTCAGCGCGGACGAGCGCGCCGAAGTGGTGACGGACTTCCTGGAAAAGTACTTCCCCATCAAGGCGCCCTGGGAGAAGTAGGCCGGCCCGGCGTCGAACGTTGCAAGCCCAAAGCACTGGGGCCGGCTCCTTCAGGAAGCCGGCCCCAGTGCTTTGTGGAGCCGGTCCTACCGCCTGGTGGGCACGTTGAGCTTGGCGCTGCCGCGCTGCTTGGTGGTTTCCGGGATCCGGATCCCCGCGGCCTCCAGCCGTTGGGCCGTTTCCTCCGGTGATACGTACTCGCCAACCGTAGGGGAGCTGCCCAGCGGCACCACGGAATGTACGATCGTGTGCTCATACACGTGCACCAGGTTGAAGGCCTGGCCGCCGTCCTGACCGCGGGTACCGCCCACAGGGACGTTGAGGTCCTGGGTGTAGCAGGAGGCGGAGGCAACCGAGACGGGAACGCCGGCGAAGCTCGCCGTGGTGGAGTAGTGCAGGTGGCCGGCGAGGATGCTCCGGACGTCGGAGTTCCGGACCACTGCTGCCAGCGACGCCTGGTCGCGCAGTTCCACCAGCACCGAAAGGTCCAGCACTGACGGAACCGGAGGGTGGTGGAGGGCCAGGATGGTGCCGTCCGGGGCGGGGGTTTCCAGCTGGCGGGCCAGCCACTCCAGCTGCGCGGAGCTCAATTCGCCGTGATGGAAACCGGGGACGGTGGTGTCCAAAGTGATGACCCGCAGCCCGTTGATGAAGTAGCTGTGGTCCACCGGTTCGTCGGTGCCGGGCTGGTCCAGCAGCCCCTGGCGGAAGTTGGCCCGGTCGTCATGGTTTCCCATGGCCCAGATGACCTGCGCGCCCATCTCCTTGCAGGCCGGCTCAACGATGGCCCGAAGCTTCACGTACGCCTCGGCATCGCCCTTGTCGGCAAGGTCGCCCGTGAAGATCACGGCCTCCGGCCTGGCCTCAGACGCTTTGACTTCATCGAAGAGCTGGATAAGCCTGGCTTCGCTGTCGACGGTTCCGTAGAGGGGTTCTGGACCTCCCAACAGGTGGGGATCGCTCAGGTGGAGTAGGAAGTGGCGTGGCCGGGGGTGTTCGGCCTCGATGTGCTCCATTGCTACCTCTATGGTCGGTGGGAAGCCGTTCTTCCCTTGTACCCTTCAGTAATATTTATCCAATCAGACATTTGGCAAACATGGGGTAAATCTCCGTCGCTGATGTGGAAAAAGTTACAAGAACTGCGCTTTTGCCGGGCAAATTCGGCGGGCCACCCTCTATTCGAGGGCATGCTCGATGGCCTCGATGATCTCTGCTGAGTCGGGCTCGACGGTGGGGGCGAACCGCGCCACCACGTCGCCCTCGCGGTTGACCAGGAACTTCTCGAAATTCCACTTCACCAGCCCCGGCAGCAGCCCGGTCTTGAACTTGGTGAGCTCGGAATAGAGCAGGTGCTGGTTCCTGCCGCGGACTTCTGCCTTGGCCGTCAACGTGAACGTGACACCGAAATTCCGGTCGCAGAAGTCAGCGATGTCGCTGTCGGTCCCGGGCTCCTGCCCTGCGAACTGGTTGCACGGAACGCCGAGGACCTCGAACCCCCGGTCGCGGAACTTGCCGTAGAGGGCCTCCAGGCCGCCGTACTGCCGGGTGAAGCCGCAGTTGGAGGCCACGTTGACCACCAAAACCACTTTTCCTTTGAACTGGCCGAAATTTGTCCTGGTGCCGTCATTCAGGATCAGCGGGATGGGATAGAGGGGCCGCGGGCTGCGTGTCAGGGGAAAGTTGCTCATGCGGGGCATTCGTTGCCGACCCGCACCTCGTACGGGTCAGCGGTGGAAATTTCCTAGGGCAGAGGCGCCGTCGGTGCGGTTGCAGTTGACGTAGGAGCGGGTATCGGGGTCGCCGTTGGCGCAGGTTCCGCGGGCGGCAGGGTCGGGGCAGGCGCCGGGGCGACAGTGGTGGGTGCCGGCGCGGGTGCGACCGGTGCAGGTGCAGGCGCAGGTGCAGGCGCAGGCGCAGGTGCTGGAGCAGGTGCAGGCTCAACCGGCGCAGGTGCGGGAGCAGGTGCAGGCTCAACCGGCGCAGGTGCGGGAGCAGGCGCAGGCGCAGGCTCAACCGGCGCAGGCGTCGGCGTAGGCGTGGGCGACAGCGTAGGCGTCGGGCTTGCAGGGTCAGTTGGAGACGGCGACGGCGTAGGCGACGGCGTTGGCGTCGGGCTTGCAGGGTCAGTTGGAGACGGCGATGGCGTGGGCGTCGGGCTCGCAGGGTCAGTTGGAGACGGCGACGGCGTAGGCGACGGCGTGGGCGTCGGGCTCGCAGGGTCAGTTGGAGACGGCGACGGCGATGGGCTCGGCGAAGGCGATGGTTCCGTGGGTGATGGGGACGGCGTCGGGCTTGCCGGGACACCCAAGGGATCGCCGGGTGCCGTGTCGGGCGACGGCGGCGCGGCACTGCCTGATGATTCAGAAGAGGGCGGGGCCGTCGTCGTCAATTGGGCATTCGGAGGGGGCAGCACAACGCCCGTTGGCTCAGACGGCGAGGGTGCCGGGCGTGGTACCAGGAGCGGTGGGAAAGGTGAAGCCTGGAGCCCTGCTGCGGGGAAGCCGTCCCCCGAGTCAATCTGGAGGGGGATGGTCCAGCTGATCCTGCCGCCGGACAACCCGGTTCCGGGCGCGTAGGAAACCATTTCCATGGGAAGGGCTTGGTTCAGCGAGCGGAGCTGGAGGAAGCTCCATCTCAAGGGGTTGGTGTAGCGGCCATTGAGGATTGCCTCGAAATGCAGGTGGCAGCCCGTTGACCATCCGGTGGTTCCAACGCGGGCGATGACCTGGCCCACCCGCACCTGGTCGCCGGTGTGCACTCCGATAGATTCCAGGTGGTTGTAGGTGGTGATGAGCCCGTCGCCGTGGTCAATCTCTACCCGGTTGCCGCCGCCCCACGGGTGCCACCCGGCCGCCCGCACCACACCGGAATCAGCTGCATAGACGGGCGTCCCGCAGGGTGCTGCGTAATCCTGGCCGAGGTGGAAGTCTCCGGCTGACCCGCTGATCGGGCTGACCCGGAAACCGAACGGCGAACTCGGGTCCAGAAGTTGGAGGGGTGCCATCAGGAAGCCCGCCAGCGGTCTGTCCGCACGCGCGGGGTCCACCGTCAGGGCGGCTGCGGCGCGCTGGTCGACACCGCCGACTGAGGTGTGCGGAAAAGCCAGCGTCACCTGAGGATTGGACAGGATGGCAGGCGGAAGGGCGGCCGCGCCAACCTGGTCCGTCGCCGTCGAAGGTGTCTCGGATTGCGTTTCCTGGGCGTTCAGCGTTCCGGACATTCCAGACGGGGCAGCAGCGCCTGCTCCGTCAACCGCGCGCGCCAACTGTGGCGGCTCTGCGGAGCCGGCAGAAAGATTGACGGCGCAAGCTGACGCCGCCAGGACGCCGGCAGCAGCGACGGCGCGGGCAACGGGGGGAAAGGTACGCTGGTCCGGCCTGCGATTGCCGGGCACGGAATTCTTGCCCAATAGACTGACTCCACGACGTGGCCTGCTGCCGCACGGTGTCTCGACGGTATGTCCCATGGGACCACAGGACGGCAGGACTGGAAACCCCGTGGCCGGACAATGCGGGTTTTTTGTGGGCCGTTAGGGGGATTGCCGGCGCTGCACTGCTGGATCCAACCGGTTCCCGCTGAAAATGGGCAACAATGTCTCATGCGCAATGTCCTTCGTACATGGCAGGACGAAATTAAAAAGACCTTCTCGGGCAGGGCCGATGCGCCGCCCGACTGGACAGTGAAGCTGGCAGAAGGCGACGACACCGGCTTCCACCTTCCCGGCTCGGCGGTGTGGGCAGTTCACGGCTCCATGACGCCCATCGTGGGTGGCATCCGAACGCTGCTCATGCAGTCGCTCCATCCTGGCGCCCTCGCAGGGGTGCACGAACACTCCAACTTCCGTGAGGATCCCCTGCGCCGGCTGGCCAACACCATCCGCTGGATCTTTACGGTGACCTACGGATCCACGGCCGCCGCGGAGGAGGCAACGGGGCGTGTCCGCCGCTTGCATGCGCCAGTCCAAGGCGGCTACAAGGACAACGACGGCGAAGTGCGCACCTACAGTGCCAACGATCCCAGGCTGGCCAACTGGATCCATCTGGCCTTCACGGATGGCTTCCTCGCAGCCCACAGGATTTGGGGCGGGCCCATCCCCGGCGGGCCGGATGCATACGTCCGTGAGTGGGCCCAGGCGGGGCGGCTGATGGGAGTGGAGGACCCGCCGCTGACGGAAGCACAGATGCGCAGCCAACTGGACCGGTGGTACGCGCAAGGCGAGCTGCGGGCGGATGCCCGGGTCAAGGAAACGGTGGAGTTCATCCGCAATGCGCCGCTGCATCCCTTGCTCAGGCCCGGATACAGGATTCTCTTTGCCGGTGCCGTATACAGCCTGGAACCCCGGTACCGGCAAATGCTCGGCCTCTCCGTTCCACGGCTGGGCCCGTTTCCCCTGCCGGTGAGGTTGGCCACAAAGGTGGTGCTCGGCGTCGTCCACCTCGCCTTGGGCGGCCCCCGGAGACGCATGGGGCCCAGCGAAACAGCAGCGAGGCAGCGCCTGCGGCGGCTGGGTGAACCGTTGGCAGACGGGGCCTGATCCCCACTTTCGGAGCCTGCACGGTCCGCATAAAGCAAGAACCCGGCCCCGCGGTGTGCGGGGCCGGGTTCTTGACCGGCGGAGAATGGGGGATTTGAACCCCCGAGGGCGTTAACCCAACACGCGTTCCAGGCGTGCGCCATAGGCCGCTAGGCGAATTCTCCAACTGCTTCTGAATCAAAAGCAGGTACTAGATTACCTGAAGTTTTCCGCATCGCCCAATTGGCCCATCCTGCCCAGGTTTTGGGCGGGCACTTTCCCCTCCCTGAGGGCCGGCGATGGTCGCCTTAACCTGAAAATGGACGCCCCCAATGCGCCCATTCCCTGTTGCACCGTTGAGCTGCCGGGTCCGTCCCGTTATGCCAGGCCACGCAGCTCACAACCTTGAGATTGCCCCAATCGGTGTACATACCCATGATCCCGGGTGGGCGGGAGTTAAGCAATGGAAAATTGGATTCCCTCTCAGCTCGGCAAGGGGCCGGGGACGTTCAAGGGCGCCCGCCTGGCGGCACCGGGGGCCGATTCGAGTCGGGCCGCATGTTCGGGTAAAGTATCTGACGGCCCCTCATGTGGCGTCATCCTGTTGAACTCCCCCAGGACCGGAAGGTAGCAAGGGTAGACGGGCTCTGGCGGGTGCATGGGGGGTCTTTACTATTCCCCCACAGGGCGGCATGATGTCAGCCCGGATTGGTAGGGTTTTCTCTGTGACAGTTACTACCGCCCTGTACCGCAGATACCGTCCCGACTCGTTCGCTGACGTTATCGGGCAGGAGCACGTCACCGAGCCGCTGATGACGGCTTTGCGGAAAAACCGGGTCAACCATGCCTACCTTTTTTCGGGCCCCAGGGGCTGCGGCAAGACCACTTCGGCCCGCATTCTGGCCCGCTGCCTCAACTGCGCCCAAGGCCCCACGGACACCCCCTGCGGCACCTGCCCCAGCTGCATTGAGCTCGCACGCGGCGGTTCCGGTTCGCTTGACGTCATCGAGATCGACGCCGCGAGCCATGGCGGTGTTGACGACGCGCGGGACCTCCGCGAGCGCGCCACCTACGCACCGGTGCGGGACCGCTACAAGATCTTCATCATTGACGAAGCCCACATGGTCACTTCCGCGGGGTTCAACGCCCTGCTGAAGATCGTGGAAGAGCCGCCGGAACACATCAAGTTCATCTTCGCCACCACGGAGCCGGACAAGGTGATTGGAACCATCCGGTCCCGGACCCACCACTACCCGTTCCGGTTAGTGCCGCCCGAGCCCCTGATGGCCTACCTGGAGCTCCTGTGCCGCCAGGAAAACGTTCCTGTCGCCCCGGGCGTCCTGTCACTGGTGATCCGCGCCGGCGGCGGCTCGGTCCGTGACTCGCTCTCGGTCCTGGACCAGCTCATGGCAGGCGCGGGCTCCAACGGGCTGGACTACGAGCTCGCCGTGGCCCTGCTTGGCTACACCCATGCGTCGCTGCTGGACGACGTCGTGGAGGCTGTGGCTGCTTCCGACGCCGCCACCGTTTTCCGCGCCGTGGACCGGGTCATCCAGACAGGCCATGATCCCCGCCGGTTCGTTGAGGACCTGCTGGAGCGCTTCCGCGACCTGATCATTGTGCAGGCCATGCCCGAAAGCGCCCATGCCATCCTGCGCGGGATGCCCGCGGACCAGATAGCCCGTCTGCAGAACCAGGCCCACAACCTCGGGGCGGCGGAACTTTCCCGTGCCGCGGATGTCACCAATACCGCCCTGACGGAAATGACCGGGGCCACGTCCCCCCGGCTGCACCTCGAACTGCTGTGCGCCCGGATCCTGCTGCCCAGCTCCGAACAGAACGAGCGCGGCATGGCCGCTCGGATCGACCGGGTGGAGCGGCGGCTGAACTACGCAGGGAACGACGTCGGCGCTCCCGCCACGGCAGTGCCGGCAGCCACGCCTGGCAATTCCTCGCCAGGCCCCCAGCGTGCGCAGGAACCGGCCCCCCGGGAGTCGGCTGCGCAGGAACAGGCTGTGCAGGAACAGGCCGTCACGGAACCATCTGTCCAGGCCGCTCCGGCCGTACCGGCAGCTCCTGCCGCCCCGGCAGCTCCTGCCGCCGCGGGCTCCGGAGACGGCCGTGTTGTTCCCGCCGCTGATGGCGCCCGCAGTCCCCTCACACCACCGCGGGTCAGCACCAGCGACTGGCCCGTCGAGGAGCCTTCCCGTGCCCGCACACCACAGGGCCATGCCGTTGCGGGGACCACCAACGCCGTCCAGCAAACTTCTTCGGCGCCGCAGACCACGGCGGCGCCGCTGGCACAGGACAATGGCGTGCCCCGGGCGCAGGAAGACCGGCAAGCGCCCGGCCGGGCGCCCGCGCCGCACAGCCAGGACCGGCCGCACGCCCCAGCCAACCACCCGGCAGACCAGCAATCTCCCGGACATCAGGCACCTGCCCACCAGGCTTCGCCAGCGCACTCCGCAGAACCGGGCGCGTCCGTACCAGCCGCTCCCCCGGCCATGGGCGACGTGGAGGTACTTCGCCGGGCTTGGCCGGACGTCCTGCAGGCGCTGTCCAAAATCAAGCGCAGCACATGGGCGCTCGTTGAGCCCAATGCGCAGGTCCAGGCGTTCGACGGCCGTATCTTGACGCTGTCCTTCACCACGTCCGGGCTTGCCGGCGCGTTCGGCCGGGCGGACCACTCGGACAACCTGCGCCAGGCCATCCACAAGACGGTCGGCATCGACTGCCAGATTGATGCGGTTGCCGGCGGGGGAAGCCAAGCGAGCTCTGAGCCAAACCCAAAAGTGCCCGCCAGCCCGGTGGCTCCGGCCACCTCAGCTGACGTTGCCTGGGGGCTGGCTCCTGCGCCCGCCCAGGCAGCCCCGGCGGTGCAGGTACGCGCAGCCGCGGCAGTTACCGGGACGCCGCTGGCCGGAAGCTCCGCCGTTGCCGGCAGTTCCACCACTGCTGGGAACACCACCCCTGCCGACCGTTCCGGGAGTTCTGCTGTCGCCGCAAGCCCGTCGGCCGCACCTTCGCTCACCCCTGCGGCTGCAACCGCTCCGGGGGAACACCCGGTGGCCGACGCCGACGAGGGCGGCACCCACGGGATTGAGCCTGGCCGCGGGGCGGCTAATGGCGCGCTGGTCCAAGCCCACACGTCCGGTACCCCAGCCGCCCCATCCACCTACCCTTCTGCCGGAGGCGACTACTCCTACTCCGATGACGATTGGGGACCGCCGCGGGATGAGGACGCTCCCCCGCTGGATGAGGAGCCTCCCATGGACTGGGAGCCCTCTGCCCGGCCCGGCAACCGGACGGCACCATCGTCCCCTGCCATCGGCGGCCACCAGCCGGCAGGCAACCAGACAAAGGCTGCTGCAAACCCCCAGGAAATGACTGCACCTGATGGCCCGCGACCGGCCACCGCCGCGCAACCGGCTGCCCAGCCGGCCGCCCAGCCTGCGGGTGGCGCCCACGATCCCTGGACCCGGGCTGTGGAACAGGCGCCCGGAGTATGGGTGGTGGGAGACAAGAGCAACGTGGGCGCTAATACCGCCCCCGCTTCCGCAAATGACAACATCGGGGCATCGGCCACCGTTCCCCATTACGCGCCGGCAACGGCCCAGGTGCCCCCGTCGATACCCGTGGCGCCGGAGGCGAGGGCTGCTGCAACGGCGGCAGGCTGGGATCCTGGAGCGGTCTCCGGCCCCGTACAGGCGGAGCCGGCTGCGGGAACTTATCAGTCACCGGTCCCCGGCCCCGCTCCGGCACCTGAATTCGCCATGGCGGCCGCCGCACCCGTCCCAGTTGCGCAGGCCGCGGTCACGCAGCCTGCGGTTCCACAGGCTACAGTTGCACCCTCCCTTCCGCAGCCGGGGCCTGCTGCGCCTGCTTCTGCGCCGGTGGCCCCGCGAACGGAAACGCGGCAAAGCCTCTACCAACGTCTGTCCAACAGCCCTGAAGCGGAGGCCGGTCGCGCCAAAGCGCCGGCCAGGGCCGCCGCTGCCCCGAGCGCGTATGTCCAGGACATACCCAGCGCCGACGACGAAACCATCGAGGAATCGGGCGTGTTCGGCCGGGCCGCCGTCGAACGCATACTGGGCGGAAAACTGATCGAGGAGCGGTCCCTGGACGGAAGCCCGGTTCCGCCGCGCTATTGACGGCCACGGCCGCCGTCCGGGCGTGGCCAAATGATTGATCCATCCGCTGTTCACATCAAGCTAAAGAGGGAAACGTGTACGAAGGTGCTGTCCAGGAGCTGATCGATGAGCTCGGACGCCTTCCGGGTGTGGGGCCCAAGTCCGCACAGCGGCTGGCGTTCCACATTCTTGAAGCCGACCCCCAGGACATGAAACGGCTGGTTGAGGCCATCACCACCGTCAAGGAGCGGGTGAAGTTCTGCACCGTCTGCGGCAACGTCACCGAGCAGGAGCTGTGCAACATCTGCCGCGATCCCCGCCGCGACCCCGCCGTCATCTGCGTGGTGGAGGAGTCAAAGGACGTCCTGGCAGTGGAGCGCACCCGTTCGTTCCGCGGCCGGTACCATGTGCTGGGCGGCGCCATCAACCCCATTGCCGGAGTGGGGCCGGAGCAGCTGCGGATCCGCGAACTGCTCACCCGGCTGAACGACGGCGAAATCCAGGAAGTCATCATCGCCACCGACCCCAACCTGGAGGGTGAGGCAACGGCCACCTACCTGGCCCGCATGCTCAAGACCATCGGCATCGCAGTCACCCGCCTTGCCTCTGGCCTCCCCGTGGGCGGTGACCTGGAATACGCCGACGAAGTCACTTTGGGCCGCGCCTTCGAGGGCCGGCGCAACGCCCTGGGCTGAGGCACCCAGCGGCCTCCCGCCGTCGTGCTTCACCCCGGCCGGACCTGCCGCAGCCCTCTCTGCAAGCACCACTGCCCGCGGACGCAACAGCCCTCCGTGGCCGGGATGTGGTCACAATTAAACGTCCCTCCGGGCGCGGCGATAAACTGTCCCAAGGATTGCCGCGCCCTCCAGCGTCAGGCTGCCTGGCCTCCAGAACTCCAATTGATCCGATGAAGGTACGCGCATGAGTACGCCCACCACCGAAGTGCACAACGCAACACAGCCTCGGGCGGCAACCGCCTCCGGCGCGGTGACCAAACAACTCATCGTGCAGAAGTTCGGCGGCTCCTCCGTTGCGGACGCTGACGGCATCAAGCGCGTTGCAAAGCGCGTGGTGGATGCACAGCAAGCCGGCAACGAGGTGGTGGTGGTCGTCTCCGCAATGGGTGACACCACCGATGAGCTCCTGGACCTCGCGGCCCAGGTGACCGATTCCGCCCCCGCCCGCGAAATGGACATGCTCCTTTCTGCCGGTGAACGCATTTCCATGGCATTGCTGGCCATGGCCATCAACAAGCTCGGCGCCTCCGCCCAGTCCTTCACCGGGTCGCAGGCGGGCATGATCACCGACGGCATCCACGGCAAAGCACGGATCATCGACGTCGACCCCCACCGCATCCGCACCGCCCTGGACAAGGGCAACATCGCCATCGTTGCAGGCTTCCAGGGCATGACCCGGGCCACCAACGAAATCACCACGCTGGGCCGCGGCGGTTCCGACACCACTGCAGTGGCGCTGGCCGCAGCCCTTGAAGCGGACGTTTGCGAGATCTACACCGATGTTGACGGCATCTTCACCGCAGATCCGCGCGTTGTCCCTTCCGCCCAGAAGATCGACACGATTTCCAGCGAAGAGATGCTGGAACTCGCGGCCTCAGGCGCCAAGATCCTCCACCTGCGCTGCGTGGAATACGCCCGCCGCTTCGGCGTCCCACTCCACGTCCGTTCCTCATTCAGCCAGCATGAAGGCACCTGGGTCATCCCCAGCGCCGACGACAAGATCACCACACAAGAGGGAGTTGCCTTGGAGCAGCCAATCATCTCCGGCGTTGCGCACGACCGATCCGAAGCGAAGGTCACCGTGGTCGGCGTCCCCGACATCCCCGGCAAGGCTGCCGCGATCTTCCAGGTCATCGCCGATGCGCACTCGAACATCGACATGATTGTCCAGAACGTGTCCACCCACGGCACGGGCAAGACCGACATCTCCTTCACCTTGCCCATCGTCGAAGGCGCCGATGCCCTGGCCGCCCTTCATGCCGCACAGGACCAGATCGGCTTCGAAGCCATCGAATACAACGAGCAGATCGGCAAGCTGTCCCTGATCGGTGCCGGTATGCGTTCGCACCCCGGCGTCTCCGCCACGTTCTTCAAGGCACTGTCAGACGCCGGCATCAACATCAACATGATCTCCACCTCGGAAATCCGCATATCGGTGGTCACGCACGCCGATCTGCTGGACGAGGCGGTGCGCGTGATCCACAAGGCGTTCGGCCTGGACACCGAAAGCGAAGCGACCGTCTACGGCGGCACCGGCCGCTAGCCGCAAAGGAAAAGCCGGGCTGCCCTTCCCCGAAAGGAGGAGGCGGCCCGGCTTTTCTGTCTCTGGAGGTATCCAGGAAGGATCAGGTTTCGCGTTCCAGATCTTCGCGGCGCACCGCATAGTGGTGACCGGTCGAATCGGTCTCCACCACGAAATGCGAAAGATCCTCTTCGGAGGCCTGTTCGAATTCGTCGTGTTTGTGCACCACGGGCGCATCCGCGTCCAGTCGGGTGGCAGGACCAAAGACGAAGCGGAGCCTCTCAGTCAGGCCCATGAAACTGGTGAGGACATGTGCCACTGTTTTCCACCCCCTTCCCGAACATCGGGCGAAAGTGCAGCCGGCTCCGGCAGGAGCCAGTGCCCCCATTTTATGCCCGGGACAGGAAAAAGGCTCCGAAGCATGCGGGAAGGAATTGCTACCGCAGGGAGCGGTCCTCAGGGTTCTTTGGGACCACATAGGTGCTGCCGTCCGCCCTGGTAATGGTCTCCCATTGCTGGGTCTCCGCCTGGCGCTGGGCCAGCAGGCGGCGGTTCTCTTCAGTCATATCGTGCGCCAGCGCAGTGCGGCTGGCGGGGCCGAAGACGGCCCTCAATTTTCCGGTGGCGCGCATGAAGCGCTGGGAGGCGTTGCCCTTGTCCGCGGACCTGTCCCTGCCCATGAAGAGGTTCCTTCCACTCACTGTTGACCTGGTACAAATGTACACTAATGGTTAGTGCCCTAACAATTGGAGGACCAATGACTGCCACAGCGGCAACGGACCCGGAAGAAATGACCGCAGCAAGCGAGGAAGACCTGCTGCTGGAACATCAGCTCTGCTTCGCGCTGACAGTGGCTGCCCGCAGCGTAGTCGGCGCCTACAAGCCCGTACTCGAGAAACTCAACCTCACCCATCCTCAGTACCTGGTAATGCTCTGCCTGTGGGAAGACAGCCCCCGGACCGTGCGGAACATCAGTGAAGCCCTCGCCCAGGAACCGGCCACCATCTCCCCGCTTTTGCGCCGGCTGGAGGCAGCGGAACTGATTACGCGGCACCGTGCGCACGGCAACGAGCGCGCACTGGCGGTCGAACTGACACCCAAAGGCACCGCACTGCGGGAGCAGGCGCTCCAGGTGCCGGGCACCATGATGGAACGGCTGGGGTTGACCCGGGAGCAGGTCACTGAACTTCACGCGTCCATGATGGGACTGATCGCAGCCACCACCCAGTGAGTGATTGCGGCCAAACAGCAACCTGCAGGCCATGGCCAAGCGACTAGAATTGCTGGACGAAGGAGAGGTGGCCTGATGCGGAATTTTCGGATGCTCGCGGCATTCCTGGCAGTTGGCGCCGGACTGATCTCCGGCTGCAGCGGCACTCCTGACAGCGGCACGTCCGGGTCGACAGCCCCTCCCTCGTCCTCGTCCAACTCTTCCTCCCCCACGCCGGGAAGCTCGTCCTCCGGCACCGCCGCTCCCTCCGCCGACACGGAAACCTCTGTGCCCGCTCCCGCCCCCGCCACGTCACGGCCAAGCAATGGACCGGGGCAGGGTAACGCTGAACTTGCCATCACCGTAGTGCCGTCGCCGGGCGCGCCTGACGTCAACTACACCTTGGTCTGTTCCTCAGGCACGCCCGCCGAGGAGAGCAGCCATCCCAACGCCGCTGCCGCCTGCGCTGCACTGAAAGACGATCCGGCCATCGTGGCTCCGGCCGCGCCGGGCACCTCTCAGCCCTGCACCCAGCAGTACGGCGGCCCCCAAACAGCCACCGTCACGGGCGTGGTGGACGGCGTCGCCGTGGATTCGAAGTTTGCGCGGACCAATGGATGCGAGATCAGCGCCTGGGAAGCTGCCAAGGACGTATTGGGCGCATCCGGTGGAGCCTCTTAAGCTCCTGGCGGCGGACAGTGCGCGGATAAGGGAAGAGTCCCACCTGCAGCGCGTCAGCCGCTATGCCGATCCATATCTCGCCCGGCGGTCCGCGGGACAGAAACACCCGGTGGAGGACTTCCTCTTCACCTATTACACGCAAAAGCCCGGCCAGCTGAAGCGTTGGCACCCCGGCGGGGGCGCGGTCCTTACCGGCGACCCCGCAACCGAACGGCTTGGCTGGAAGCATTACCGGACGCTCGACGACGGCGAACTTGCCTCCCTGGGGCTGGCTGCGGGAAGCACCGCGGTCACCTTCGACCGGCGCGCCTTCCTTGCCGACCGCAAGGATGCAGTGGCCTTCGCCGGCATCATCCTCCGCGGCACTGAGGCCAGGCCGGCCCAGTTCGGCTGCTTCGGCCTCCACGAGTGGGCTATGGTCTACCGGCAGGACAAGTTCGAACTCCGCCATGAGTACCTGCAGCTGCGTTTGGGAGCAGCCGGTACGGACAAGGTGGTGGAGGACAACAGGATCCGCTGCACCCACTTCGACGCGTTCCGGTTCTATACCCCGGACGCCATCCCGCTCAACGAGCATTCCCCCAGCCGGGAATCGCAACGGCACATGGAGCAGCCGGGATGCCTGCATGCCAACATGGACCTCTACAAATGGGCATACAAACTGCTGCCGGCGCTGTCCAGCGAATTGGTGATGGACTGCTTTGAGTTGTCGTGGCGGATCAGGGCCATGGATATGCAGGCATCCCCGTACGACCTGGCGGACTGGGGATATCCCGCAATCCCCATCGAGACGACCCACGGCAAGGCCGCCTATGTCGAGCACCAGCGGACGTTCGCAGCGGAGGCGGGGGTCCTGCGCGGAAGGCTGGCCGTGGAACTTGAGGGCATCGCAGCGGGAGCCCCGCGGTGATAGACCTCACCATCAGCATCCGTGACCACCCCGACGCCCCCGAACACGTGTTCCGGCTGGTATCCGAGGACGGCCACCCCATCGCCGGGACCACACTGCCCGAGCCCGCGGGCGCCCTGGCAGCCGTGGAGCGGTTCGGTGAGGACATCTTTTTCCCAAAGCCGGGCCCGCCCAAGCTGTGCACGCAGCAGTACGGGGGCCCGCAGGTTGCTGTGGTCACCGGTACATTCCGTGGCCGCAGCGTCCACGCGACCTTCAGCCGCACCGACGGCTGTGAAATTGCCCGCTGGAAAGCCATGGGCCCCTTGCTGGGCGGGACCGCCACCTAGCTTCCCGCGCACGGACCAACCGGGCGGGAACCACAGCGGCAGGAAACGAAAAAGGTCCCGGGCGGCCTGGCGACCACCCGGGACCTTCCCCCCATGTCTTCCCGGCTACGAGGCGGGTACCGCCTGTGCCAGGCCAAGCTGGGGAGCGCCGGCCGGAGCGGGAGCCGTGCCCGTTCCCACCTGCACGTTCACCCAGGTTTTGATGCCGTTGCTGCCGAGGCTCAGCCGTGAGAGGTAGGACCCCTCGGCAAGGCCCGTCCAGTTCAGCGTCGCGGAGGTGGCGGTTCCGTTCGGCGCCACGATGGGGTTCGGGTTCACTGTCAGGTTGCCCGCATCTCCGGCAAAGGTCACGGCCTGGACGGAGGCAGTGGCTGGCCCGTTGTCCGGGGTGGCATACAGGTTGGCCACCACGTAGTAGGTACCGGGACGGGGTGATTCCAGGTCCAGGAATTCGCTCGCGGATGCCGTTGCCACCTGGGTTGCCGTGAGGCCACCCGCTCCGTTCGGGGCGTAGACCACCATGTCCCAGTCGACGTCGTTCGACTGTGCCTGGATGCCCAGCCGGGCAAACGACGTGCCTGCCGGCACGTTTACCTCGAGCAGGGCATTGTGCGCGTCATTCGTGGGCGCGTACGCGCCCGGGGTCTTGGTGACGGCGGTCTGGCTGAGCGGCGCCAGGCCTTCCACGCCAACGGCGATGGGGTTGTCCGAGCCGGAGACGAGCTCCATGGTGCCGCTGCCGGTGCCCGTGGCCGAGTTGAAGGAGAACGACGGGGCGATCTGGGCGTCAACGGGGCGGATGGCGATTGGCGACGTCACCGTCCGGGGGCCCTTCCAGGTGAGGCTTCCAGTAGTGAATTGCCCCACTGGTGCGCTGGTGTTCCGGATGGTCACGGTCACTTCACGGGTCTGGCCGGCCTTGGCGAAGTTCAGTGCCTTGGGTTCCACATTGACGTTGAAGCCCGGCATGTTCACTTCGGGCCGGTAATTACCCGGCACCAGGGCGGTGATCTTGCGTTTCACCTGGACCTCCCCAACCAGGCTGCCCAGCGCGATGGAGGGCAGGTTGAGGTCGCGGGCAGCGATTGTGCCTGCCTGCGGGGCTCCGGTGTCCACGCCCTGTCCGTTCAGGAAGCCGAGCCAATCCTGGATGCCGGAGTCGTAGACCAGCCCGGGATCGAGGACTCGGGTTGAATCGATATGGCCTGCACCGCCCTGGAAGGGATCCGTGTTGGGAGTGCCGTCGGCCTTAACCAGCGGGTAGGCGGTGGTCATCATGGCGGACTTCACCATGGCGGGGCTCCATTTGGGCTGCTTGCCCAGTACCAGGGCGCCGAAGCCGGCGATGTGCGGGGCCGCCATGGAGGTGCCGGACATGAAGCCAAACTGGGCGCCGTGGTTGCCGATGGTGGAGACACCAGCCAGGACGTTCACACCCGGGGCCGAAATATCCGGCTTGAGCAGGTCACCGCCGGATGCAAGGGTGGGTCCGCGGGATGAGAAGCCCGCGATCTGGGGTGCGGCTGCCGGCGGCAGGCCGGTCAGGTCGCCCTTGACCAGGCTGACAGTCAGCGCCGGGTTGGCTTCCAGCTTGGACTTCAGTTCCAGGCTCTCGGGGGCGTTGACGTGGACCGTGGGAACGACGTGGTTGTCGGCGTCCTCCGAGCTGCTGGTGAGGTTCACCAGGATCATGCCCACGCCGCCCTTGTCCAGGACTTCCTGGCTCTTGGCGGTCCGGTCCACCACGCCGCGGTCGCAGACCACCACCTTGCCGGCCACTTTGGTAGCATCAAGGGTTCCCGGGCCGCAGAGGTTGGGGTTGGCTGCACCGGGCGCGGCGGCAGCGGCAGCCACGACAACGGGCTTGTCCGCCACTTCCGATTTCATGATGGACGCACCGCGGTACAGCGAACCATCGGACACCTTGACCGTTCCCAGCAGGTCGCTGGGGAAGGTGGAAGCAGCCACCGTGGTCAGCCACGGAGAAGCGTGGTTCACGGTGGAAGCGGTGGGGCCGGAGTTGCCAGCGGAGGCAGATACGAAGATGCCGGCGGCGGCAGCGTTCAGGAACGCCAGCGCCACGGGGTCGGTAGTGCTGTTGTTGTTGCCGGATATGGAGTAGTTCAGGACGTCGACGCCGTCCTTGATGGCGGCGTCCACGGCCTCAACGGAAGCGGAGGAATAGCAGCCGCCGGTGTCCGGACTGGTGTCTTCCCAGCAGACCTTGTAGACGGAGACTTTCGCCGCGGGGGCCACGCCGGAGCTCTTTCCGAAGCTGGCTCCGTCGATCACCTGCTCGATGTTGGCGTTGCCGGCTGCCGTGGTGGCGGTGTGCGTGCCGTGGCTGCCAACGTCAACGGGAGAGATCTGCTCTTCCGGTGCTCGGTTTCCCGGGGGCACGTACTGAAGGAAGGAATCAGCGAAATACCGGGCACCTATGACCTTGGAATTGCACAGCGATCCGTCAAAGGATGCCCTGGTGTCCTGGCCCTTTTGGCATTCGCCCTCGAACGTGGTGCCGTCCGCCTTAAGCATGGCAATTTTGCCGTCACCAGTGCGGTAGGGAACACCAACCTGCGGGGTCCCCTGCAGCGGCTTCAGCGGTTCGCCCTGCAGGAAGGGGTTGTCCGGCGCGTAGCCGGAGTCGATGACGCCAACCACTACACCCTTGCCCGCGTTGGCTTCTCCGCCGAACTGCTTGGCCCACGCCCCCTCGGGGCCCGTGAGCTTAAGGAAGTCGTTGGTGGTGTAGTCAGGCTTGTTTTCAACGTCGGGCGCTACCACCAGGACCCGGTTGTCCTTTGACAACGCAGAGGCCTGTGCCGCTGTCAGCTCCGCGGTGAATCCGTTAAGGGCTGCGGTGTACTGCTGGACGGGGGTGACGCCTTGGGACGCTGCAACGTCCCGCTGCTGGTTGCGCAGGTGCGCGTCGTACGCCTTGTAGTTGGGGCTGGCGGCGTCCAGCTTCCTGCCCTGCTGGGGCTTGGTTGCGCCCAGCCCTGCTGCTCCCCCTTCATAGGCTGCGGCAGCCGGGCCGGCGAGTACCACGATGTACCGGCCGTCCTTGAACTGACTGTTCTTTGCGCTGGAGGAAGCATTTCCCGCACCCTGGGCGTCAGGCGCCGCCGAAGCGGGGCCGACGGCCAGCGAGCTCAGGATCAGGGGCAACCCGACGGCCAGCGCGGCCGCCTTCCGGAGTCCCCCAGCCCGCAAAGGGCTCATTCCAGTTGATTTCACGTGCAACCCTTTCACGATGTGCCGCCCAGACTTGGCGGGCGCCGACCGACTGGCACTGCAGCGGAAATTACAGGTTTTGTAATGTGCTGAGACCAGACTGATCACAGAGTACAGAATGAGAGCGCGATATGACATAGGGCACAATGTGGGAAATTTTGCTTGTCATACGAACGGCCGAAAGATAACCAGGTATAGAAAAAGGGCGTCCCGAAGGACGCCCTGTAACGAGCGGAGAATCGCTGCCCGCGCTATTGCCGGGGAGTGCGCACCACATCACTGATCCATTGCCTGGTCTTCTCATCCACCGGCCCGGCTACGCGGGTGTCGCGGGCCAAGCGGTCCGCTTTCACCTTCTGGAACACCATCCGGCCCAGGCCGGCGAACACGGCGGCGGCAACCACCGGCAACAGCACAGACTTCGAATTCTCAGCCATCCAGCAATCCTAGTGAAGGCCTCCCGTCAACTCCAGAACCACTTTTGGAAACCGCCCCCGGCTCCAGGTTTCCGCCGGCCCGGCTGCACGGCCCCCCGGGATACAAAGGGGTGCGCGCGGGCCGGTAGAATGGTAAGGCAAGCTCGCGGAGCGCCCGACCTCATGGTGAACCAACCCAAGGTGACCCTTTGTCCCCGACACACCGGTACGGCGTGAGACGGCACCACTCCGCTGCGCCCTTACCCAAGCTCACGCACAGGAGTTGCCGGATGCCCCGGATCGTTGTTGACGTCATGCCCAAGCCCGAGATTCTGGACCCGCAGGGGAAAGCGATCGTCGGCGCTCTCCCCCGGCTGGGCTTCACCAGCTTCAGCTCTGTCCGCCAGGGCAAGCGTTTCGAACTGACGGTTGACGGCGAGGTGACGGAGGAAATCCTGGCCCAGGCCCGCGACGCCGCCGAAACCCTCCTGTCCAACCCCGTGATCGAGGATGTCGTCAACGTCGAGGTCGTCGAGGCCTGAGATGACTGAACTTCCCCTGATTGGCGAGGCTGTCGCCGTCGCCGCGGAGCCGCGCCTTGCCGGCGCCCGGATCGGCGTCGTTACGTTCCCCGGCACCCTGGACGACCGGGACGCCGCCCGCGCCGTGCGCCTGGCCGGTGCCACCGCCGTCGAACTCTGGCACGGCGACACCGAACTCGGTGACGTGGACGCCGTCGTGATTCCCGGCGGCTTCTCCTACGGCGACTACCTCCGTGCCGGCGCCATTGCCCGCTTCGCACCGCTGATGTCCAAAATCATCGACGCTGCGAATTCTGACGCCAAGCTGCCCGTGCTCGGCATCTGCAACGGCTTCCAGATCCTCACCGAGTCGCACCTGCTGCCCGGTTCGATGATCAAGAACGACCACCTGAAATTCCTCTGCCGGGACCAGGTGCTGCGCGTTGAGAACACCAACACCGCGTGGACGCTGGACTACCAGGCGGGGCAGGAAATCACCATCCCGCTGAAGAACCAGGACGGCCAGTACATCGCGGACGAGAAAACCCTCGACGCCCTTGAGGCCGAGGGCCGCGTCGTGTTCCGCTACGTGGGCTTCAACCCGAACGGGTCCCGCCGGGACATCGCCGGCATCTCCAACGCCGCCGGCAACGTGGTGGGCCTCATGCCGCACCCCGAGCACGCCGTGGAGCCGGGCTTCGGCCCCGAATCCCTCGATGGCATCGGCGGTTCCTGCACCGACGGCCTCGGTTTCTTCACCTCCGTACTGAACAAGATTGTGGGAGGCGACAAGTGACCACCGAAACCACCAAGAAGTTCAACATCGACACCGTCGAGAACGCCGCGAAGACCCCGGACACTGAGCTGCCCTGGGCCGAGCTGGGCCTCAAGCAGAACGAGTTCGACGAGATCGTCAAGGTCCTGGGCCGGCGCCCCACCGGCGCAGAGCTGGCCATGTACTCCGTCATGTGGAGCGAGCACTGCTCCTACAAATCCTCCAAGAACCACCTGCGCCAGTTCGGCCAGAAGGTCACCGAGGAAATGAAGAAGGACATGCTGGTGGGCATCGGCGAAAACGCCGGCGTGACCAACCTGGGGGACGGCTGGGCCGTAACCTTCAAGATCGAATCACACAACTCGCCGTCGTTCGTTGAGCCCTACCAGGGTGCCGCGACCGGCATCGGCGGAATTGTCCGCGACATTATCTCCATGGGCGCCCGGCCCGTGGCCGTCATGGATCCGCTGCGCTTCGGCGCCATCGACCACCCGGACACCGCCCGCGTCATGCACGGCGCAGTGGCGGGCATCGGCGGCTACGGCAACTCCCTGGGCCTGCCCAACATCGGCGGCGAGATGGTGTTCGACTCCGTTTACCAGGGCAACCCGCTGGTCAACGCCCTCGCTGTTGGCGTCATGCGCCACGAGGACATCCGCCTGGCGAACGCCTCCGGCAAGGGCAACAAGGTGGTCCTGTTCGGTGCGCGCACCGGCGGCGACGGCATCGGGGGCGCGTCCGTGCTGGCCTCCGAGTCCTTCGACGACACCAAGCCGTCCAAGCGTCCCGCCGTCCAGGTGGGCGACCCGTTCGCGGAAAAAGTGCTCATCGAGTGCTGCCTGGAGCTGTTCAAGGGCTCCCTGGTTGAAGGCATCCAGGACCTCGGCGCTGCAGGCATCTCCTGCGCCACCTCGGAACTGGCCTCCAACGGCGACGGCGGCATGCAGGTCGAGCTGACCTCCGTCCTCCTGCGCGACCCCACGCTGACCCCGGGCGAGATCCTGATGTCCGAGTCGCAGGAACGCATGATGGCCGTTGTCACCCCCGAGAACGTGGAAGCGTTCGAAGCCGTGATGGACAAGTGGGCCGTGGAGTACTCCTGGCTGGGCGAGGTGACCGACACCGGCCGCCTGATCATCACGTGGGAGGGTGACGTGATTGTCGACGTCGATCCCCGCACCGTGGCGCACGACGGCCCGGTCTACGACCGCCCGTTCGCCCGTCCCGAGTGGCAGGATTCGGTCCAGGCCGACACCTTCACCGGGTCCGTCCAGGACGCCGGACGCCCGGCAGCTCCGGCTGAGCTCGCTGCGGCCGTGACCGAACTCGTGGCCTCGCCGAACATGTGCTCCAAGTCCTGGATCACCAACCAGTACGACCGCTATGTGGGCGGCAACACCTCCATGGCCTTCCCGGACGACGCCGGCGTGGTCCGCGTTGACGAGGAGTCCGGCCTGGGCGTGGCCCTGGCCACCGACGCCAACGGCCGCTACACCTACCTCGACCCGTACCACGGCGCGCAGCTGGCGCTGGCCGAGGCTTACCGCAACGTCGCCACAGCAGGCGCCATCCCCATGGCCGTCAGCGACTGCCTGAACTTCGGCTCTCCCGAGGATCCGGACGTCATGTGGCAGCTGGCTGAGGCCATCCGCGGCCTGTCCGACGCCTGCATGGTGCTGGGCATCCCCGTCACCGGCGGCAACGTCTCGCTGTACAACCAGACGGGCACCACCCCCATCCACCCCTCCCCCGTGGTGGCGGTCCTGGGCAAGCTCGACGACGTCGCGCGCCGCACGCCGTCGGGCTGGCGCGAGGATGGCCAGGCCATCTACATGCTGGGCACCACGAGTGCCGAGCTGGACGGCTCCGAGTGGGCCAACATGCGCGGGCACCTCGGGGGGCAGCCGCCGAAGGTAGACCTTGAGGCCGAGCGCTCACTGGGTGAGATCCTGATCAACGCTTCCCGCGACGGCATGATCGACTCCGCGCATGACCTCTCCGAGGGCGGCCTCGCGGCTGCGCTGGTGGAGTCTTCGCTGCGCTACGGCGTGGGCGCCCGGATCGCGTTGCAGGACATCATGGACCGGGACGGCGTGGACCTGTTCACGGCGCTCTTCTCCGAGTCCCAGGGCCGTGCCATTGTGGGCGTCCCGCGGTCCGAGGAAGTCCGCTTCACGGACATGTGCACCGCCCGCGGTTTCGCCCACACCCGCATCGGCGTGGTGGACGCGGCCAGCGGCAAGCTGGAGATCAACGGCGTGGAGGGCCTCTCCCTTGACGCCCTCCGCGAAGCCCACGAGGGGACGCTGCCGAAGTACTTCGGCTGATTTAGCCCTCATCGATTGCTCCGTACTTGTCGTTTTGAACCCTCAGAACGACAAGTACGGAGCACTCGTTTTTAAGCACCCCTCCGCCAGCCGGCCTGCGCCAGGGCTACGAGGACTTTGGCGGCGGCGGGCTTGGCGTCGTTGAGCATATGGCGCTTTGAAATCCTGACCTCGGTCCACCCCAGGGCGGCGTAGCGCTCTGAGCGGTGGATGTCCCGGACAGTCTGCCCCTCTTCGCCATGATGTTCGCCCTCATATTCGATGCCAATCCGGTACTTCCGGTAAGAGAGGTCAGGCTCATGATGCCTGCTGCCGTCGTCTGCAACGATCGGAACGTTCAGCTCGGGTTCGGGCAGCCCCGCTCGGACGATAGCGAGCCGCAACATCGTTTCCTGCGGTGAATCCGACCCGACCCGGATAAGCTCCAGGGCCTCCTTCGCCTTCCGGAGCCCCCGCTTTCCCCGGTGCCTGTCAATCATCCGCTGCAGGTCCCTAATGGTGCACAGCGGCATATCCCGGCCTTCCAACTCGGGTCTGGGCACGCGCACGCAACTGTCCCCCATCGCCACGATTTCGTCGATTGACAGCAGCTCAGCCATGTCGAGCCAGGTCCGCTCCGGCGTCGTCACCGGAAGGCCTTCAATCGTGGTGACCTCGTCCTCGTACAGCTTCATCCGGTGGACGATGACGTGGGGCCTCTCCAGGTGGGCTGCGCCTTCCGGCCGGATGAGGTGGTATACGTCAAAGGTTTCGTTTTGCCGCCGCTGTGGCAGTGAATGCAGCTCCGCGGCGGTGACATGGGATGCGGCGCAGCGCTCATTGACCTCAATGAAAGGCCGGACCCGCGTGCCCAACGAAAGCTCCGCCGTCGGGCCTTCCATCCTGATACCCCTGCCACGCCGTGTCAGGGAACCGTGCCGCCAGCGGCGTGGGGAGACTCCGGCAGCCGAAGCGTTAACAAGCGTGAAGGGGCGTCCCCGGAGTTCCTCCGGCAGCGGCTGTGGGGTCTTCATCGATCCATGAGAGCAAAATCCTGGCATCCGCGCAGAAGTTATCCACACCCCTCATCGATTGCTCCGTAAATGTCGTTTTGGAGCGTGAAAACGACAAGTACGGAGCAATCGATGGGATCAGTCCTCGCTGTGCAGCTCGCGCTGGCGGACGCTGAGCAGTTCGATCTCCGGCCTCCCCGCCACGAAGCGTTCGACGGCGGCGAGCACCTCCACGAGGTGCGGCCGGTCCGCTGCCACCAGGCCAACGCCGAGCTGCGTGCGCCGGTACTGGCTGTGGTCCCCCACCTCCGCTACGGACACCTCGAAGCGGCGTTTGAGTTCAGCCAGGAGCGGCCGGACCACGGACCGTTTCTCCTTCAGGCTGTGCACGTCACCGAGGAGGATGTCGAACTCACTCCACCCGATCCACATGCTTCATGCTATCGATTGCTCCGTACCTGCCGTTTAGGAGGACCAAAACGACAGCTACGGAGCAATCGATGGCGGGGTTAGATGGTGAGTTCGCCCATGAGGTCCCAGCCCTCGCCCTCCAGCTGGCGGCTGACGATCCGTGGAGTCTCGGCAAGGGCCTGCGGCATATCCGCCATGGCCTTCTGGAAGTGGTCACTGTTCACGTGGTCGCCGGCGGCGTCGTCCTTGAAGGCTTCCACCAGGACGTATTCGTTGGGGTCATCCAGGCTGCGGGACCAGTCGAACCAGAGGTTGCCGGGTTCCTGCCTGGTGGCTTCGGTAAAGTCTGCCACCAGGGCAGGCCAGCGCTCGGACCACTCGGGCTTGACCTTGAACTTGACGACAATAAAGATCACTGGGACTTTCCTTCCGCGGCGAGACTGCGTGCCCCTTCAATGTACCGAGAAGTAACGTAACGCTGCGCCGCACGGGTCACCACGCCACCGGCGGCGTAGAACCAGTTGGCAGGCCTGCTGAAGGCCCGGATCCGCAGCCACACCTCTCCCTGGCTGTTGATCTCCACTTCAAAAGATTCCTCTCCGCGGGCCGGGTGTCCGGGCAGCGTCCCGTAGCCAAAACCCGCCGATTGCGGAACACCGTCCGGCGCCGGCTCATGGACCCACACCACCTGGCAGGGGGCCGGCATGCGGAAGGGCCCGACGCCGAATCCGCTCACCACGTGTGCGCCTGGGACCGCCCTTGGTGAATCGGCGCGGACGCGCAGCCCTGCCCGCCGCTGCAGCTCCCAGCCCAGGATGCCGTCCGCCACGCGCCGGTAGACGTCCAGTCCGGTGCCCAGCCGGGCTTCCTCAAGAACGCGGTCATAACCTTCCGGCGCGCTGCCCTGTTCCGTGCCTCCCACTCCCGGATAGTCCAACCCGGCCGTTGCCCTGTCAGTCATTGCTACCTTCCTTCCCGAGCCGTGCCCACCCGAGTTGTTCCTGCTGCTTGCGGCTCAAGCCTGACACCACCAGGTCGTAGGAGTCCTCCACCATGTCCCGGATCATCCCGTCCGGCAGCGAACCGTCGAGGCGGACACCGTTCCAGTGGGCCTTGTTCATGTGCCACGCGCCGGTAATCGCCGGGTGCACTGCCCGCAACTGCACCGCGAGCGCCGGTTCACACTTCAGGTTCACGTAAAAGTCGTGCTCGTCCATCGATGACAAGGCAAACAGCTTTGCCTCATGGCGGGTGCCGCCGGCAACCGCGGCGCGGACCTTGAAGACCGAGGTTTCCGGTCCAAACGGAAAATCCTCGTAGGCTCCCGGAAACGACAGGCAGATCGTCCGCAGCGCGTTGGGGTCCATGAAGGAAGCCTATAAAGCGGACCTGCACGGTGCTAGTCTGCGAGGATGTCACGTGACCAGGGAGCCATACCTGTTCTGGATCTGAGTTCGGCACGGCAGCCTTATGGGCCCTTCAGCCCGGAGTTCATCGAGCAGCTGCGGCACGCCACCCACGATGTGGGTTTCTTCCAAATCACCGGCTACGGCGGCCGTCCGGGCCAAGCCGAAGAGCTCCTGGACCTGGTGCGGCGCTTCTTCAGCCTGCCGCTTGAGGAGCGGATGAAGCTGGACAACCGGCTGTCGCCGCACTTCCGTGGATACACCCGCATGGGAACGGAAGTGACCCAGGGCCGGGCGGATGCGAGGGAGCAGATCGACTATTCCCCGGAGCGCGGACCGGTGGCGGACTACCCGGAGGACCAGCCGTTCTGGCTGCTGCAGGGGCCCAACCTCTGGCCGGACGAAGCGTTCCCCGAACTCAGGCCTGCCGCCATGGAGTGGGCGGACCTCATGTCAGAGGTAGGGATGGAGCTGCTGCGGGCCATCGCGGTTTCGCTGCAGCTGCCGGAGGACTACTTCGACGAACCCTTCCGGGACACCCCGGCGTGGATGGGCAAGCTGGTGCACTACGTGGGCGGTGTGGTGGAAGCCGCCGGCGACCAGGGCGTCGGATCCCACGCCGATTACGGGTTCGTGACGCTCCTGCTGCAGGACGATGTGGGCGGCCTTGAAGTGCTGCCGCCCGGTACCAGCGAATGGCTGCAGGTGGAGCCCCTACCGGGCGCCCTGGTGGTGAACCTGGGCGAGATGCTGGAAGTGGCCACCGAGGGTTATCTGGCGGCCACCATCCACCGTGTCCAGGCCCCGCCGCCGGGGGTTGACCGCTACTCGGTGCCGTTCTTCTGGTCGCCGCGGCTGGACGCTGTCATCGAGCCGGTCCCCCTGGCGCCTGAGCTGAAAGCGGCTGCCCGCGGCATCACGGACGATCCCGCCAACCCGCTGCTGGCATCGTTCGGCCTGAACATGCTTAAGGGGCGCATGCGTGCGCACCCGGATGTCACCGAACGGCATTATCCTGAATTGCTGAAGCGCCGGGGTTAGGGGAGCGCTAAAGCCCGTACTTCCAGGCGATCTGGGCAGGGCAGACGTTCATCACCACATCGAGGCCGGCCGCCTTGGCGCGCTCCGCCGCCGCCTCATCAATGACGCCCAGCTGCAGCCACACGGCCTTGGCACCGACGGCAATGGCCTGGTCAACCACGCTGCCCACCTTCTGCGAATTCACAAAGCAATCCACGACGTCGATGGGCTGCTTTTCCGCCGGAATGTCGGCCAGGGTGCGGTACCCCGGTTCGCCGTGGACAGCATCGCCGGGCAGGTTGACGGGGATGATGTCCATGCCCAGCCGGTCGCGGATCAACAGCGAAACATCGTAGGCTGAGCGCCACTCATTGGTGGTCAGGCCCACGATGGCCCACCGGCCCTTGGTTCGCATAAGCCGTTCAATGACTGCAGGATCGTTCGTGTGGCCCATGGGATCAGCCTACGCTCCATACCTGAAGTCACAGCGGATCGAATAAAAGAATGATCCGGGGCGCCGATGGACGCTGTGAATGAATATTACGCGGCGGACGCGATAGTTTGCTCTCGCCGATTCATTGCTGTGTAGTGGTCTTTGACCATCCCGAGCGGCCGAGAGACCTGGATCAATGACGCCGCAGCAACCCTGGTCGCCGGACGCGCCCCAACGCCCCGGCGATAGCAAGGACCGCAGCAACGGATATCCGGAACTGGCTTTTCCGGAACGCTGCCTCCGTCGGGTGCTACCGCCAGGACCGATGGAGTGAAACGATGGGCTTGAGCGCCTCTGAAACGATGGACCTGAACGCGGGGGTGCACCCGGACAACGTTGCCTTCTGGGAGCAGCAGGCGTTGCGCCTGGACTGGGACACCCCGTGGCACACTGCGCACCGCTGGAATCCGGCGGACCCTGAAGCCGGCCGCGGACCGGGCATCACCTGGTTTGAGGGCGGACGGCTCAATGTGGCCGCCAACTGCGTGGACCGCCACGTCGCGGCCGGCCGCGGCGCCAAGGTGGCCCTCCTCTTCGAAGGCGAGCCGGGCGACAGCAGGTCCATCACGTACGCCGAACTCCAGCGCGAGGTGTCCAAGGCAGCCAATGCGCTCCTGGCCCTGGGCATCACCAAGGGCGACCGGGTGGTCATCTATCTCCCCGTCATTCCCGAGACAATCATCATCACGCTGGCCGTGGCTCGGATCGGCGCCATCCATTCCCTGGTGTTCGGCGGGTTTTCCGCGGAAGCGCTGAAGTTCCGGGTGGAGGACACCGGCGCCAAGCTCCTGGTCACCACCGACGGGCAGTTCCGCCGCGGCGTCGCCGTCCCGGTGAAGGACAATGCTGACGCCGCCGTGTCCGGCGAGAACGCAATCGAGCACGTCGTGGTGGTCAACCGCACCACCCCGGCCGCCGAGCTGGCTACCGTCCCCATGACTGCAGGCCGCGACGTGTGGTGGCATGACGTCGTCGGAAACGCCCCTGACGTCCACGAGCCGGAGTCGTTCGACGCCGAGACGCCGCTGTTCATCATGTACACCTCCGGCACCACCGGCAAGCCCAAGGGCCTGGTGCACACCTCCGGCGGCTACCTGACGCAGGCCTCGTGGAGCTTCGAGCACCTGTTCAGCAACCCGGACCCGGCCTTGCGTGACCAGGACGTGCACTGGTGCACCGCGGACCTTGCCTGGGTCACGGCCCACACCTACGAGATCTACGGCCCGCTCTCCAACGGCGTGACGCAAGTGATCTTCGAGGGCACTCCCAACACGCCGCATCCCGGGCGGCACTTCGAGATCATCGAACGCTACGGCGTCACCCAGTACTACACCGCGCCCACGCTGGTCAGGTCCCTCATGGGCTGGTTCCCCGACGGCGTCCCGGACACCTACGACCTCTCCTCCATCCGTCTGCTGGGCACCGTGGGAGAAGCGGTCAACCCGGAGGCATGGCGCTGGCTGCGGGATAACGTCGGCGCCGGCACCGCACCCGTGGTGGACACGTGGTGGCAGTCCGAAACCGGCGCCACCATCCTCTCCCCCGCGCCGACGGACACAACCTTCAAGCCCGGCTGCGCAGCCCGCCCGCTTCCCGGGGTCAGCACAAGGATCGTGGACGACGCCGGCACAACAGTTGCCCCGGGCGTCCAGGGAAACATCGTGGTTGACTCCCCCGGGCCCGCCATCGCGCGCACCGTCTGGGGCAATCCGCGGCGCTACTTCGACTCCTACTGGAGCAAGTACGCGGACCAGGGCTGGTTCCTGGCCGGCGACGGCGCCAAATACGACGCCGACGGCGACATCTGGATCCTGGGCCGGGTGGACGACACCCTCAACGTCTCCGGCCACCTGCTCTCCACCATCGAAATCGAATCCGCCCTGGTGTCGCACCCGGACGTCGTGGAGGCCGGCGTCTGCCCGGTGGCGGACCCCAAAACAGGGCACGCCGTGGTTGCCTTCGTCGTCGTGAAGGCCGGGGTTTCGACAAGCTCAACAACCGAGGCTCTCCGGAACCACGTGGCCAAGGAGATCGGCCCGATCGCCAAGCCGCGCGACGTCGTCGTGGTCCCCGATGTTCCCAAAACCCGCAGCGGCAAGATCATGCGCCGGCTGCTCACCCAGCTGTTCGAAGGAACAACCCTGGGTGACACCACCTCCCTCCAGAACGAACCGGCTATCGCCGGCATCCAGCAAGTCCTGCACCAGCGGGCCCTAGCAAAGGAAAATTCATGACCGAGATCAGCAACGTCGCCCGACTCTCAGAACCGCTCAAATTCGCCTACTGGGTTCCCAACGTCTCCGGCGGCCTGGTGGTATCCACCATCGAACAGCGCACCGGCTGGGACTTCGACTACAACAAGAAGCTGGCCCGCATCGCCGAGGAATCCGGCTTTGAGTACGCCCTGACCCAGACCCGCTACGCGGCCTCCTACGGGGCGGACAAGCAGCACGAGGCCACCTCGTTCAGCCTGGCCCTGCTGGCCGCCACCGAGCGGCTCAAGGTGATCGCCGCCGTCCATCCCGGCATGTGGCACCCCGGCGTCCTGGCGAAGTACATCATCACGGCCGACCACATCTCCAACGGCCGTGCCGCGGTGAACATCGTCTCCGGCTGGCTGAAAAGCGAGTTCACCAACTTCGGCCTGGAGTGGCTGGAGCACGACGAGCGCTACGTCCGCACGGAGGAATTCATCAACGTCCTGCGCGGCCTGTGGACCGAGCAGGAATACAACCAGTCCGGCAAGTACTACAACATCACCGACTTCACCCTGAACCCCTCCCCGGTGGACGTGCCGGGCCGCGCCCACCCCGAGATCTTCTTCGGCGGCAACTCGACGGCGGCCCAGGCCACCGCGGGCCGCGTGGCGGACTGGTACTTCTCCAACGGCAAGGACCTGGAGGGCTTCAAAGACAACATCGCCGGCGTGGTCGCCTCGGCCGGTGAGGCCCGCCGCGGCACTGCGGGACAGCTGGCCGCACCCCGGTTCGGCCTGAACGGTTTCGTCATCGCCCGCGACTCCGAGAAAGAAGCCAGAGACACCCTCCGCGAGATAGTGGAAAAGGCGCACAAGCCCGCCGTGCAGGGCTTCCGGGACGCGGTGCAGGAAGCCGGCGCGTCCACCAAGGACGGCAAGGGCATGTGGGCCGACTCCACCTTCGAGGACCTGATCCAGTACAACGACGGCTTCAAGACCCAGCTGATCGGCACCCCGGAGCAGATTGCCGAACGGATCGTCGAGTACAAGAAGATCGGCGTGAACCTGTTCCTCACCTGCTACCTGCACTTCCAGGAGGAAGTGGCCGCGTTCGGCCGGGACATCCTGCCGATCGTCCGCGAACTGGAAGCCGACCTGGCACGGAAGAACGGCACCGAGCTGGACCTCTCAACCACTCCCGTAGCCGCCCAGGCGGTGGCCGTCTGATGGCTGAACGCACCTTCGGTTTCCGCACCCGCGCCCTGCACGCCGGCGGCACCCCCGACGCCGAGCACGGGGCCCGCGCCGTCCCGATTTACCAGACCACGTCTTTTGTCTTCAAGGACACCAATGACGCCGCCAACCTGTTCGCCCTGCAGAAGTACGGCAACATCTACTCCCGCATCGGCAACCCCACGGTCGCGGCCTTCGAGGAGCGCATCGCGTCCCTGGAAGGCGGCATCGGAGCGGTTGCGACGTCGTCGGGCATGGCCGCGGAGTTCATCACCTTCGCCGCGCTGACCCAGGCGGGCGACCACATCGTGGCCGCTTCGCAGCTGTACGGCGGCACCGTGACCCAGCTGGACGTGACCCTGCGCCGCTTCGGCGTGGACACCACCTTCGTTCCCGGCACCGACCCCGCCGACTATGCCGCGGCGGTCCGGGACAACACCAAGGCGATCTTCGTGGAGGTGGTGGGGAACCCGTCGTCGGAGGTCCAGGACCTTGCGGGGCTGGCGAAGGTGGCGCACGACGCCGGGATCCCCTTGGTAGTCGATGCCACCTTGAGCACGCCGTACCTCGTGCGGCCCATCGAACACGGCGCCGACATCGTGATCCACTCCGCCACCAAGTTCCTGGGCGGCCACGGCACCACCCTGGGCGGCGTCGTGGTGGAAAGCGGCCGCTTCAACTGGGGCAACGGCAATTTCCCCACCATGACCGAGCCAGTGGCTTCCTACGGAAACGTCTCCTGGTGGGGCAACTTCGGCGAATACGGGTTCCTCACCAAGCTGCGCAGCGAGCAGCTGCGTGACATTGGCCCGGCCCTGTCGCCGCAGTCGGCGTTCCAGCTGCTCCAGGGCGTCGAAACCCTGCCGCAGCGGCTGGATGAGCACCTGAAGAACGCGCGGGCCGTAGCCGAGTGGCTGGAAAACGATGACCGGGTGGCCTACGTCAACTACTCCGGCCTTCCCTCGCACCCGCACTTCGAGCGGGCCCGGAAGTACCTGCCGCTGGGCCCCGGATCGGTCTTCTCCTTCGGGGTCAAGGGCGGGCGTGCTGCAGGGCAGAAATTCATCGAATCGCTGCAGCTCGCCTCACACCTTGCCAACGTGGGCGACTCGCGGACCCTGGTGATCCACCCGGGCTCCACCACGCATCAGCAGCTGAGCCCGGCGCAGCTGGAATCCGCGGGCGTGCCGGAGGACCTGGTCCGCATCTCGGTGGGCCTTGAGGATATTGAGGACATTCTGTGGGACCTGGACCAGGCGCTCACCGAAGCGTCCAGCGTGGCGGCCCCGGACGCCGTCGTCATTGAAGAACCGGCAGACGCCTGCACGATCGGAGCAAACGCATGAGCACCGCCGAACGTACCTGGTCCGGCCCGTCAGCGCCTGAACGGCTCTCCCTGCTTCGCCAGGCGAAGTCCATTGCCATTGTTGGCGCCTCGGATAAGCCGTCCCGGGCCAGCTACTTTGTGGCCACCTATCTGCTGTCCTCCACCCGCTATAAGGTGTACTTCGTCAACCCGGTAGTCAAGGAGATCCTGGGCCAGCCCACCTATGCCTCCCTGGCGGACCTGCCGGAAAGCCCGGACATTGTGGACGTGTTCCGCAAGCACGACGACCTTCCAGGCGTCCTTGACGAGGCAGTGGCCGCCGGCGCCAAAACGCTCTGGCTGCAGCTGGGGTCCTGGCACGAAGGCGTCGCAGCAGGCGCGGAAGAGGCCGGGCTCAACGTGGTTATGGACCGCTGCGTGAAGATCGAGCATGCGCGCTTCCACGGCGGACTCCACCTGGCCGGCTTCGACACCGGCGTGATTTCGTCCAAGCGCCAGGTCATGGCCTGACGGGAAACGGGATAAGACAACAGCGGGTCCGTCCAACGGGCCCGCTGTTGCTGTCTGGCGGTTATTTTGCCGGAGACGTGGGCTTTGGGCCTGCTCCCTGTCCTGCCCCCTGGGAGCCGGATTGCGCCTGCGCGGGCGTTGCATTGACCGCGGAGCCGGCTGCCTTCTGCACCTCGCCCGCTGCATCCGCGGCGTCCGGCGCGGCGGTTGCCGCTTGGAGTCCATCCTTCGCCGACCCTGCGGCCCCTGGCCGCGCCGGCGTCCCTTCCGCCACAGCCCCGGGGACTTCCTTGCCGCTGCCCGCTCCGTTGCCCTGCGCAACAGCCCCGGGAGCCGCCGGCGTGCACGTTCCCGTGCCGGCGGCGGCCTCGGGTTTGACCGGACCGGCGCAGGGCGGGGTACCGGTACGCGCATACTCCCCGCGGCGCGAGCCGGCAGGATCCTGAAGGAGGCGGGAGGCAAGGTTTGCGGCATCCACGGTCCCGGCGGGCGCAGCAGGCGAACCAGCAGCGGCGAGTTCCCCATCCGCTGCCACCTGCGGCGCACGGTAACCAGAGCCTGCCGTCGGTGCCCCGCCGGCCGTACTGCTCCAAGGCGCCCAATCCTCCAGCAGGTACTCCACGGCGCTGCTTCCGGCAGGTGTGGAGCTGGCGGCTACGCCGCCCACCCCCAGCCCCATCCCGGCCACCAGCACCAGGCCCAGCGCGGTGGGGCGGTGCCGCCGGCGGCGGCGCGCCAGCTCGTCCTCAGGCTGCGCATCGGGCTTTCCACCGGGCTGTTCGGCTGCCTCTTCAGCTGCTTCCTCGCCCGGCTCCCCGGCTGGAGCCGGGCATTCCAACGGTGAAGGTCCCCCGGCTGCGAGCAGCGCGGCAAGTTCCCCTGCGGGCGCAGGCGCGGGCAGTGATGCCAGGGCGCCCAGTGAGAGCAGGGCGCCGCGAAGGTCCGCATCCTGTTCAAAGCCGGCATCCAGCAGCATGTCGTCAATGATGGTGGCGAGGTTGTCCGGGACGGATGTCATGGCGCGAGGTACTCCTTCACTGCGGCAAGTTCCCGGAGTTTGAGCAATGCGCGGCGCTGAAGCTGCTTCACCGAACCGGCGCTCTTTTCCATGGCCTCCGCCGTTTGTTCCACCGTGAGGCCTCCTATCAGGCGCAGCGACAGCACGTCGCGCTGGTCCTGGGGCAAGCCGTCCAGCAGCGCAAGGACCTCTTGGGGCGAGATGCGCTGCAGGGCTTCCTTCTCCGCCGAAGTGTCCTGGCGCTGGTCGAGCTCGGGTTCGAAGGACAGCTTGACGGGAGTCCGGCTTTGGCGGCGATGGTCGTCCACCATGCGGGCGTGGGCCACGGAGAAGATAAAGGTCCTTAGCCCGGATTCTCCTCCGCGCACTGTATCGAGCCGGGGCAACACGGAAACGAACACTTCCTGCATGGCGGCCTCCGGATCCTCGACTCCCCGGGCCGTGAGATAGCCCAGTACCTGTGATGCGTATGTCTTGTAGACGAGGCTGAAGGCAGCAGTCCCGGACAATGGCTGGTCCGGAGCCTCGTCTGTCTGTGCATCGGTCACTGACGTGGTGCTTTCCGTCAAGAAGGGTGGTGGCAAGGCGAGCGCCCAGTACATCCTGAACGCTGCCCTTACTTTACCCTCCAGTAACCGCGCAGCCCGAAGCGCCACGGACCCGGGCCAGTGACGGGCGCAGCATGGGCAGCCACCCTTGCGGAAAGATGAAAGAGCCGGCCTGGAACGTGATGGGGGACAGGTTCCAGGCCGGCGCTACATAGGGGTAATCGCTCCAGGCCTCCGGAGGGTTACGCGTTTTCGAGAAAACTTTTGAAAGTCTTTCAGCGGACTGCTGCCCTGCTCCACCGCGGTGCCGTTGCATGCCGGCGCAGCGCATCTGCCAGTGCAAAGGCGTGCGGGCTGGAGGGCGTGCGTTCCTCGCCGCACACAGGTACGACGGCGGCGGGCTGCTCCACCGGAGCAGCGGCAGCAACCGAAACGGGTACAGCCGCGGGACGGGCAACGGCTCCGGCGGGACACAGGTCGGTGACCAAGCCCGTCCCGGCACATTCACGCACGGCAGCGATCCCTGCCGCCACAGCGGCCTTGTCCTCAAAAGGGCCGGAGACGGCGATCACGGCCCCATCCGGCGCCAGGAGGCGGAACCGGAAAAACGACTCAGCGTCAACGAATGCTTCAAATTTTCCGGCCATGACGATCCTTCCTTGGGCACCAGGTGGTACAGACGAGTCTGGCCGCGGCACCGGAAGCCTCACAAGGCCGGTCGCGTTAAGCCTGTGTAAATTTGCGCTGCCGCGCCCAAAGAAAAGCGGCAGGCCACCCGCAAAGGTGGCCTGCCGCCGTCGTAATCCCCGCCCGCTCCCTAGCCGGCGGGGCCCACACATCAGTCGTTGATGAGGTCGTTCACCACGATGGTCTGGTCCCGGTCCGGGCCAACGCCGATGGCGGAGAAGCGGGTTCCGGAGAGCTTCTCCAGCGCCAGCACGTAGTTGCGGGCGTTCTCGGGAAGGTCCGCCAGCGTGCGGGCGCCCGTGATGTCCTCGGTCCAGCCGTCGAAGTACTCGAAGATCGGTTTGGCGTGGTGGAACTCGGTCTGCGTCATGGGCATCTCGTCATGCCGGACACCGTCCACGTCGTAGGCCACACATACCGGGATCTGCTCGATGCCGGTGAGGACGTCCAGCTTGGTGACGAAGTAGTCAGTGAAGCCGTTGACGCGGGAAGCGTGGCGGGCCAGGACGGCGTCGTACCAGCCGCAGCGGCGCGGCCGGCCGGTGTTGACGCCAAACTCGCCGCCGGTCTTCTGCAGGTACATGCCCATCTCGTCGAACAGTTCCGTGGGGAACGGGCCGGCACCAACGCGGGTGGTGTAGGCCTTGATGATGCCGATGGAGCGCGAGATCCGGGTGGGGCCGATGCCGGAACCAACCGACGCGCCGCCGGCGGTGGGGTTGGAGGAGGTCACGAACGGGTAGGTGCCGTGGTCCACGTCCAGGAACGTTGCCTGGCCGCCCTCCATCAGCACTACCTTGCCCTCGTCCAGGGCGGAGTTCAGGACCAGTGTGCTGTCGATGACCAGCGGGCGGAGCCGCTCGGCGAAGGACAGGAAGTACTCCACGATCTCGTCCACCACGACGCTGCGGCGGTTGTAGACCTTGACCAGGAGTTCGTTCTTCTGGCGGAGCGAGCCTTCCACCTTCTGGCGAAGGATGGACTCGTCGAAGACATCCTGCACGCGGATGCCCAGCCGGGCCACCTTGTCCATGTAGGCGGGGCCGATGCCGCGGCCGGTGGTGCCAATGGCCCGGCTGCCCAGGAAGCGTTCGGTGACCTTGTCCAGTACCTGGTGGTACGGGGCCACCAGGTGGGCATTGGCGGAGACCCGGAGTTTCGAGGTGTCGGCGCCGCGCGCCTGCAGCCCGTCGATTTCCTGGAAGAGGGCCTCAAGGTTCACCACGCAGCCGTTGCCGATAATGGGAACGGCGTTGGGGCTGAGAATGCCTGCCGGCAGCAGCTTGAGTTCGTACTTTTCACCGCCTACGACGACGGTGTGCCCGGCGTTGTTGCCGCCGTTGGGCTTGACGACGTAGTCAACACGGCCGCCCAGCAGGTCGGTGGCCTTGCCTTTTCCTTCGTCGCCCCACTGGGCTCCTACGATCACAATTGCTGGCATGGGATCCTCCCCCATTCGTTCGGGGCCGCCCGGTTCCGGCCACCAGGTGGCAGGCCTATGCAGCGCCGTTCATGAGAATGCCCCGAACATACCGGCCTTCGCACAGCCGCAGCACGGCGCAACGAAGCAAGAGTTCCGGGGCTCTTACCACCCAAGTTTAGCCGATAGGGCACTTTGTCCATTGTTTTTGCCCGCCGCGGCCCTTTCTGTGCAAGGACCGTGGCGTGCACCCTGGTGCTATGGTCCTCAGCCTCCCCGGCAGCCCGGGACGTCAGTTCGGCGAGCGTGTCCCATGCAGCGGCATGCTGACAGCTTTCGATTCCCGGGAGCAAGCGTGGCCACGACAGGCCGCCGCGACATAAAGCGGAGCCGACTTGCCCAAAGGGAGGCATCTGGATTTATGTGAGAGTGAACCATCCGGAGCGGCCGAGAGACCTGGCTCGATGACGCCGCAGCAACCACGGTCCAGCAGCATTCCTGCCGGCCGAAGGTGCTACTGCCAGGACCGATGGAAAGGAAGATTCCAGCATGTCCCTGAACACCGACCACATCCGCGTCACCCACGCGGGATCCTTGCCCCGCACCCCGGAACTGATCGCGGCCAACGCCGCCAAGGAAACCGACGGCGTCACCCCCGAGTTCCTGGAACTCCTGGAGTCCTCCGTGGTGGACGTGGTCCAGCGCCAGAAGGACCTCGGCATCGACATTCCCAACGACGGCGAATACGGGCACACGATGTCCAGCTCGGTGGACTACGGCGCCTGGTGGAACTACTCCTTCGCACGGCTCGGCGGCCTGGAACCGACCAACGTGGACCGCTGGGCCGATGCGCAGGTGCACCGTTCGTCCCCCGGCAACATCGTCCTGACCTCCTTCCCGGACCGGCGGGACAGGCAGGCCTTCAACGAGGCCTACAACGATCCCTCTTCGGGAATCCTGTCGCACCGCAAGAGCGTCACCCAGCCCAAGATCACCGGCCCCCTGACCTACACGGGCCAGGACCTGGTGGCCTCGGACATCAGGAACCTGAAGAAGGGCCTCGCCGCCGCAGGCCTCTCGGACGGCTTCGTCGCATCCCTCTCCCCCGGCTCATGCGCCCGCGTGGCCAACGAGTACTACACGTCGGATGAGGAACTCGTCTACGCCTGCGCCGACGCCATGCGGGAGGAATACAAGGCCATCATCGATGCCGGCCTCACCGTGCAGCTCGACGATCCTTCCCTGGCCGAAAGCTGGGACCAGATCAACCCCGAACCATCCCTGGAGGACTACGTGAAGTTCATCCAGCTGCGCGTCGAGGCCACCAACTGGGCCCTGCGGGACCTCCCGCAGGAACAGATCCGGCTGCACGTCTGCTGGGGTTCCTGGCACGGCCCGCACACCACGGACATCCCCTTCGCAGACATCATCGGATCGGTGCTGCAGGTTAACGCCGGCGCGTACTCCTTCGAAGCGGCCAACGTCCGCCACGAACACGAATGGCGGGTATGGGAGGACACCAAGCTCCCCGAGGGCAAGGTGATCATCCCGGGCGTCGTGTCGCACGCCACCAACGTGGTGGAACACCCCGACCTGGTGGCAGACCGCATTGTCCGCTTTGCCGATGTCGTGGGCCGCGGGAACGTCATTGCCTCCACCGACTGCGGCCTGGGCGGCCGGGTCCACCCGCAGATCGCCTTCGCCAAGCTGGAGGCCCTCGGCGAGGGTGCGCGCCGGGCCACCAGCCGCCTCTGGTAGCTGCGGGAGGCGGACCGGGAAACCGCCGGTTCCGTGCGCTGACTGAATCAGGTGCACGGGACCGGCGTTTCGTTTCCCGGGGCTTGCTAAACTGGGTAAGGCCGACCAGGAATCGGTCCACCCCAATCAACCGCCGCTGATGGTCGCGCCCCCGCGTGCCCATTTCTGTGGCGGCAGCAACGCCAATCCCCGCAGGAGAACCAGCACTTCATGACAGCCCTGGCACCCGAAACATTCCACGAACAGCTCATGAGCCGCCGCTACGAACCCAGCGTTGCCGCCGTTAACGAGCTGTGTGATTCCCTGCAGGAGGCCAAGCCCGGCACCGTGGTCCCCTACGTGGACCCCATGCATGACGTCGAGGAATGCCGCATCATCAGCCTGTTCTCCAATATCGCTGAGGTGGACCCGTCGGGGTTCATCACTGCCGGGGACCAGGATGCCGCCACCCGCATGCTTGGCCTTCAGTGGAAGCTGGGCCTGCGCCCCGAGTTCGTGATGCCGTGGAACGTCCACCCCTGGCACGTCCCCGGCGAAGCCAACGGCAAGTTCACTCCTGACCAGATCCAGGCGGGCCTGAAGCCGCTGCTGAAGTTCCTGGCACTGGTGCCCCGCGCCTCGGTCATCGTGGCACACGGCACCGAGGCCAACCGCCTGGCCAACCTGCTGCTGAAGACCGAGGTGCCCCTGCTGTGGCGCCGTGGCCTGAAGACCTACAAGGTCCGGTCACTGAGTGGCCGCGCGTTCGCCGGTTCCCCGGCGCGCCAGGAGGAGTACCTCGAGGACATGCGCGCGGCCTACGCCGACGCCATGGCCCGCACGGGCATCGCCCGCAAGGCCTAGCCAGCAGTTTCAAACACACGACGGCGGGTGGTCACCTTTCACAAGAAAAGGTGACCACCCGCCGTCGTTGTTTATGTGCCCGGGGACCTACTTGCCCTCGATGGCTGCCTTGGCTGTGGGATCGGAGTCGTTGAGGAACTTCTCGATCCGCTCCGGCTCGTCAGCCTCGCCGATGGCCGACGAAGCCCTGCCCAGGGAATAGAGGGCCCGCAGGAACCCGCGGTTGGGCTCGTGCTCCCACGGGATGGGACCCACGCCGCGCCAGCCGTTGCGGCGCAGTGCATCCAGGCCCCGGTGGTACCCAACCCGGGCGTAGGCGTAGGAGTCGATGGTCCGGCCCTCCGTCCACGCCTCCTCAGCGAGCACGGCCCAGAGCAGCGAGGACGTGGGGTGCTTCGCCACCAGGTCCAGGGGCTCGTGGCCGGCCTCAAGTTGCCCGTACACCTCGGTTTCGGCGGGCAGGAGCGTGGGCTCCGGCCCCATCAGGTTCCGGCGGAACTCGTCCGACATCTAGAAGGTCTTTCCGGCCGAACCGAGCTGCTTGGTGGCTTCGACCACGCGGGCTGCCAGGCCGGCTTCGGCGGAGGCGCCCCAGACACGGGGGTCGTAAGTCTTCTTGTTGCCCACTTCGCCGTCGACCTTCAGGACACCGTCGTAGTTCTTGAACATGTGGTCAGCTACCGGACGCGTGTAGGCGTACTGGGTGTCCGTGTCGATGTTCATCTTGATTACGCCGTAGGAAACGGCGTCGGCGATTTCCTGGTCGGAGGAGCCGGAGCCGCCGTGGAACACGAGGTCGAACGGGTTGTCCTTGCCGATCTTGGCACCCACCTGCGCCTGGATGTCCTTGAGGATCTCCGGGCGGAGCTTGACGCCGCCGGGCTTGTACACGCCGTGCACGTTTCCGAAGGTCAGGGCCGTGATGTAGCGGCCGTTTTCACCGGCGCCGAGGGCGTCGATGGTGGCCAGGGCGTCCTCCACCGTGGTGTAGAGCTTGTCGTTGATGGCGTTTTCAACGCCGTCTTCCTCGCCGCCCACGGTGCCGATCTCCACCTCGAGGATCATCTTGGCGGCAGCGGTGCGGGCCAGCAGGTCGCGGGCGATCTTCAGGTTTTCCTGCAGGGTCTCGGCGGAGCCGTCCCACATGTGGGAGTTGAACAGCGGGTTGCGGCCGGCCTTGACCTCAGCCTCTGAGGCTTCCAGCAGGGGCAGGACGAAACCGTCCAGCTTGTCCTTGGGGCAGTGGTCGGTGTGCAGGGCGATGTTCACGCCGTAGTTCTTGGCCACTTCGCGGGCGAAGGCGGCGAAGCCCAGGGAACCGGCAACCATGTCCTTGGTGGAGGCGCCGGACCAGTAGGCGGCACCGCCGGTGGAGACCTGCACGATGCCGTCGGACTCTGCTTCCGCGAAGCCACGCAGTGCCGCGTTCAGCGTCTGCGAGGACGTGACGTTGACGGCGGGGAAGGCGAATCCGCCCGCCTTCGCACGGTCGATCATCTCGGCGTAGATCTCTGGGGTTGCAATGGGCATGCTGGCTCCTCTGCTGAGTTTCGTCTGTGGGTGGATGACCCTCAAATAGACCGCTTACGGCTTGGCACCATCCTAGCCATTCCCGGGCGCGGAGTGCTCTGGGTTACGCCCCCTCCCCCCGCGGGATGGCAGTTCGCGGCAGTGTTGCGGCCAGGGATTGCCCTCATCTGCCATCTCGGGTCCAGCCGCGGCTCTGCAGTGCCTCCCGCACCTTACGCACGACGGCGGGCCGGTCACCTTCGAGGTGTTGCTTGCCCACGCGTACTTCAAGCCAGCCCAGCGCCAGGGTCCGGTCCTGGCGTTCGATGTCCCGCTGGTACTGCTCTTCCTCCGCATGGTGGCCGCCGTCGTACTGGAGGGCAATGCCAAACTGCGGATAGGCAGCGTCGGGCCAGAGTTGTGGAACCCCCCACTGATCAATCAGGACGTGGTTCAGCACTGGTTCGGGCAGGTGGGCGTCAATCAGCGCCAACCGCATGTGTGTTTCCGGAGCGGAGTCGGCGCCTACGCGCACCAGTTCGATCGCTTCCCGCGCTGTCTTTATGCCCCGCATGCCCCGATGCCTGCTGATGATGTCCCGGAGTTCGTCAGTGCTGCACAACGCCGCCCTCGGACGGGGAAAGCCGTCCCCATGGGAGCAGGCTAAATAATCTCCTGCGGCCACAAGGTCCTGAACCGCCAACCCCGAGGCCAGATCCAGCCAGGTCCGGGCAGGCGAGGTGACCCTGACGCCGTCGTACTCCACTACCTCGTCCGGCAGGAAAGACAGCAGGTGGCCCACGACGTTGGAGCGGCGGGGGAAACTGGATCCCCGCCGCCGGGCCAGGTGGATCCTCCAGTCGCCGCCGCAACCGGACGGCAGCGGTACTCCCCACACGTGCGCGGCGGACAGGGATGCGAGGACGGAGGTGTCATCAAGGTCGGTGTAGGCGCGCAAAGCCGCTGCCCGGTTGGCACCTGAGTGGACCGGCACCCGGACGCCCCTTGAGACGGTCACCAGGTCCTTCGCCGCCGTTCGCGTACGGGTGACTCCGGCTTTGTCGGAAGCCCGGAGGGAGAAAGACCCCGTCATCAAATGTTCTGGAAGGCTGGCCCTGCGCATGCCCCATTCTGACGCGCAGGACAGGCCCGGGAGAGGTTATCCACAGGTAAAGCGCACGAGGGACCCGCGAGGTGGCATTTGACGGCAATCATCGCCTCGGCGACTGCCGTCAAATGCCATCTCGCGGGTCAGGACACGTGCTGGTTGAAGACGTGCCGCCGGATCCAGGCGTGCATGGCGATCGCCGCGGCGGAGGCGGCATTGATGGAGCGCGTGGAACCGAATTGCTCGATTGACAGGGTGGCGACGGCGGCGTCATGGACCTCGGGCGTCAGGCCGGGCCCCTCCTGCCCGAAGACCAGCACGCAGTCCCGCGGCAGTTCGTACGTTTCCAGGGGCACAGAGTCCGGGAAAATATCGATTCCGATGATCGCCAGCCCCTCCCCCTGCGCCCACTGGACGAAGTCCTCAACAGTGGGGTGGTGGCGGACATGCTGGTAGCGGTCGGTGACCATGGCGCCGCGCCGGTTCCACCGCCGTCGGCCGATGATGTGCACCTCTTTGGCGAGGAAGGCGTTGGCGGTGCGCACCACGGTGCCGATGTTCAGGTCGTGCTGCCAGTTTTCGATGGCCACGTGGAAGTTGTGCCGCCGCGAATCCAGCTCCGCCACGATGGCCTCGTGCTTCCAGTACCGGTATTTGTCCAGGACATTGCGCCGGTCGCCGTCGGCCAGGAGGTCAGGGTCCCAATGGTCGCCTTCCGGCAGTTCCCCTTCCCAGGGCCCGACGCCGACCTCCGCCTTTGCGGGGTCGGCCTCCCCGGGCTGGTGGTCGGGTTCGTCTGTCATGCCGGGCGTTTGGTTCACCCTTCAACACTAGACTGGACTCTTCTGGGCAAACATCACAGGCGGAGGCAGGGCATGGCAGACGAGGACCAGGTAGCAGGCAACCCGGCGGTATACCGGAGCGGCCAGGAGATTGAGTGCTGGCTGACGGACATGGACGGCGTCCTGGTGCACGAAAACCAGCCCATCCCCGGTGCGGCGGAGCTGATCCAGCGCTGGGTGGATACGTCCAGGCGCTTCCTGGTGCTGACCAACAACTCCATTTTCACGCCGCGCGACCTCGCCGCCCGCCTGCGCGCTTCCGGGCTGGAGATCCCCGAGGAGAACATCTGGACCTCCGCCCTGGCCACGGCCCAGTTCCTGAAGGACCAGGTGTCTGCCGGTGGTTCGGAGTCGGGCAACCGCGCCTACACCATCGGCGAGGCAGGGCTGACGACGGCGCTGCACGAGGCAGGTTTCATCCTCACCGACCAGAACCCGGACTTCGTGGTGCTCGGCGAGACGCGCACGTACTCGTTCGAGGCAATCACCACTGCCATCCGCCTGATCCTCGCCGGAGCCCGGTTCATCGCAACCAACCCGGACGCCACCGGCCCGTCCAAGGACGGGCCCATGCCGGCCACCGGAGCCATCGCGGCCCTGATCACCAAAGCCACGGGGCGTGAGCCGTACATTGTGGGCAAGCCGAACCCCATGATGTTCCGCAGTGCCATGAACCAGATCGATGCCCATTCCGAGACCACCGCCATGATCGGAGACCGGATGGACACGGACATCATCGCGGGCATGGAGGCCGGCCTGCACACCGTCCTGGTCCTCAGCGGCATCACCCACAAGGACGACATCGCAGCGTACCCGTTCCGGCCCAACCAGGTGCTGAACTCCGTGGCGGACCTGAAGAACCAGATCTAGAAGATACTGACCCTGGAGCCGCCCCGGGGCAGCGGGAAGTATTCGTCCAGCAGTTCCGTCACCAGCGGCCGGTAGACCTGCGGGTTCCAGCCGGGGCTGGCGTGGGCGGGCGCCGCCCCGGTGGTCTGCAGGTTGCTGGAGACCATGTTGTCCTTGAACACCACGGCCCAGGTTTCGGCCGCGGTCTCGTAGTCCACGGTCCCGTCCTTGGGGTTGCCGATGTAGGCCATCTTGGCGGTGCCAAGATGGCCGGCGAACTGGCTTCCCTCGAAGTGGTAGATATAGGCGGACTCCGTTTGGACCAGGACATTGGACGGGGCGATCGGTGACAGCTGTTCCAGCGTCTGGTTCAGGATCTGCCGCCAGCTCCGTTCGTCCTTGTGGATGATCCGCTCCCCCAGTTCGTAGCCTCCGCGCAGGGTGGAGGGGAACCTGACGCCGCTCTCGTAGAGGAACACCACGCCGTCGAACCAGCTTTGGTCCAGGACGTCGTGGGCGCTGTAGGGGCTGGAGTCCAGGAGGATGAACTGCACCTGGACGTTCTGCAAGGCCAGGAGCCGGGCGGCCACCTGGGTGGCGAGCATGCCGCCGAAACTGTGCCCGTAAAAGAAGAGCTTGGTGATCTTCTCAGCGGCGATGTAGTCGGTGATCGCCTTGACCACCTCGGTGATGTTCAGGCCAAGGTTGGAATACCCGACGGCGGCAAGCCGGGCGCGCTTGTTCAGCGAACCCCTAAGCGTGTTCAGGATCCACTGCGCCTCTTCCCAGCTGGTTTTATACCCCGGGAACAGGAACCAACTGGCGTCCGGGTAGTAGGCATCGGCGAAGTCGTCCGCAACAGTCAGGATCCTGGTGGTGCGGCGCTGCGACTGCACTTCACGGGTCATCAGCATGTCCGCGGCCAACAGCCCGGACGCGCCGGCACCTGCCAGGAACGTGCGCCGCGAGAAGCGTTTCAGGGCAGCCGCTTCCACCAGCAGACGGGCATCAGAGACCCCGCGCCGGTTCTGCGGACTGACCTCCCCCTCATACGGCACAGTCCTACCGTAAGCCCACCCAAACGTCGCGCCGCAATGTGCGGCCGTAAGGGGTCGGTGGCCCGGGGGTCAGCTGGCGGCCTGTCCTTCCGTCGCCGGGAAGGGCGCCTGCGGTTCCTGCCGGCGGCGAAGGATTTCCAAGCCGATGTCGTTGTAACGGCCCAGCAGGTCAGCGCCGTCGGGTGCCTCCGGGGTGTCCAGCAGGGCAAAGGCGGAGTCACTGGCGTACAGCAGTTCCTGGTCCGTGTATTCGGTCAGCGGACGGCCGTAGAGCTCTTCAATCCACATGACCGGCAATTGCGGGTATTCTCCTGCGTACTCGCCACCGGGGAAAAGCTCCCTGATGTCATCGTCCATCAGGAGCGGCCGTCGGCTGGAAGCGTCCCGTACTGCCCGGTCGTGCACTGCGGGCGTGAGCTGAAGCGACACCCCGGCAGCCGGAAAGCCCGGCAGGGACGTGGTGTCCATGGCGTTGAGATCGCTCCGCAGCCCGGCCAGTGCGCAGGACTCAACAAGCTCAGCCTGTGAAAGATCGACGCAGATACGGCAGCGGATGCCCATCCTCCGGACGCGGCGGATGATGTGGACCAGTTCAGCGCGGGAGTGGTGGTGAAGGGATCCCCGGACTTCAATCCGGACAATGTCAGCGGGGACATCAAGGTTAACGAGTGCGTCTAGCGCGCGGTCCATAGGTACTCCAAAAGAGGTTCTATGGCCGACGGCTCAACCTCCGCAAGCGTAACTCTCCCTGCGTCCCTGCACAACCTGCCGTTCAGGAACGCGGACCCTGGCTGACTTTGCGCGGTTCCTGGTAATGGGTACGCGCACCGGCGCCGCCCACAGAATCCACCAACGATTTGGCAATGTCCCGCAGTTTGGTGTTGCTGTTGCTGGACGCCTCGGTAAGGATTTGGACGGCGGCTTCCTGGCTGCACCGGTTCTGCGCCATGACGATGCCGATCGCGATATCGATGATGGTCCGCGACTCAAGTGTCGCCCGAAGGTTCGATGCACTGTCTGCGTGCAGCGAGAACCGGACAGCCAGCCGCAGCGCTTCGGAAATCTCACGCGTGAAGTCCCGCGCCCTGTCCGCCGCCCGGCCGTCAAACTTGTGCGGGGCGTCGGAGTAGAGGTTCAGCGCGGCCTTGGCTTCCCCCTGCAGGTTGAACGGCAGGGAAAGCACCGAACGCAAGCCGTGGGAGGCAACCGCAGCGGCGTAGTCCGGGCCCCACCGGTGCTCCTGCAAGAGATCCGGGACGTAGACTTCGCGCTCTTCCTTTGCCGCGGACAGGCATGGCCCTTTGGCAAGGGAGTACTGGATTTCATCCACTTCCCGCGCCGACTCGCTGCTCCAGCCGATGGTTGCCGCCTTGCGGTCGCGGAGCAGCGTGATGCCGCACAGGGCGTCGTCGCCGTCGCCTGCCATCTGGTGCGCAGAGAAGCGGGCCAACTCGTTGAGGAAGGCCTCGAAATCGGCGCTTTCCAGGATGAGGTTCTGGACCTGATCGGTTGCGCTCAAAGGCTGTTGTGGGGGGAGCAAAGTGCAGGGTCTCCAAGCAACTAAAAAGTGTTAACGCATATCATAAAGCAGCCTTCAGTGGCCGGCCAAACACCGGCCCCGATACATTCCGGGGCCGGCCCCTGCGGCCGGCCCCGAGCTGCTTAAGCCAGGCCCAGCTCGTCCTTGCCGAACGCGAACAGGTAGGGAACGCCGGTTTCGGCTTCGATCTTTTCCTTGGCGCCGGTATCGCGGTCCACGATCACAGCCACTGCCACGACGTTGCCGCCCGCCTTCCGGACGCCCTCCACCGCGGTCAGCGCGGACCCGCCCGTGGTGGACGTGTCCTCCAAAACCAGCACCTTTCGGCCTTCAACGGACGGGCCCTCCACCTGGCGGCCCATGCCGTAAGACTTCTGGGCCTTCCGGACCACGAACGCGTCAACGGTCCGGCCGGCGTCAGCGGCAGCGTGCATTACCGCAGTGCCAACGGGGTCGGCACCCATGGTGAGGCCGCCGGCGCACTCGAAGTCGATGCCGGCGTCGTCCGCCAGTGCCAGCATGACCTGGCCCACCAGCTTGGACGCCTCGTGGTGCAGGGTGATGCGGCGCAGGTCGATGTAGTAATCGGCCTCGGCTCCGCTGGAGAGGATCACCTTGCCGCGGACAACGGCGAGTTCCTTGATCAGTTCGAGCAGTCGGGCGCGGGCAGCCGCGGTGTCTACCGCAGTGTCAGTGGGCGAAGTCATGGCCCCAAGTTTAGTGGGTGGCGGGACGGTGAGCGGGCGGGCGAAGCCTGGCGCGTGCTCGGGACGCGGCCCGATGGCAATGACCCGGGGCAGCACACGCCTGACCACGGGGTTGTGGCGCAGGATGAAGAAGAGCAGGCGCTGGAGGGAGAACGGATTCCCGGCGCCCATGCTGGCCAGCTTGCCCCCGGACAATGTCCCCGCGAAGAGCGGAACGAACACAACCCGGTGCATGACCCGCTGGACGGCCTGGACCACCACCGTTGGCAGGCTGCGGCGGCGCTGGATGGAAGCAAGGGTCCTGGTCCGTACGTGCCCTTGGCGCAAATCAGGGGCCAGGCGTTCCGCGGCCGCCACTGCATCCTGGATGGCCAGGTTGATGCCCACACCGCCCGCGGGCGACATCGCGTGTGCCGCATCCCCGATGCACAGGAAACCATCGGTGTACCAGCGCCGCAGCCGGTTCAGCCTGACATCCAGCCAGTGCAGGTCCGCCAGGCTGCGGATCGAATCAACACGGTCGGCGAGGTCCGGGCGGAGTGCTGCCACCCGCTGGCGGAACCGTTCCACGCCGCCTTCCCGGATTTTGGCATCCGAGCCCTTGGGGGCCAGATAGCCCATCTGGTAGTAGTCGGTGCGGTTGAGGGCGATCAGGGCATCCCGGTCCCCCAGGGCGGGGACCACCCCGGCAACCTCGCCCTGCTCGGAGGCGTGGCGCGGGATTTTGAACCACCAGGTGTCGAAGGGCACCGGGTACTCCTTCGCCCGCATCCCGGCTGCATCCCGCAGGACTGAATGCCTGCCGTCCGCGGCCACCACGACGTCGGCGTGCAGCACCTGTTCCGGGCTCTCCGCGCCACCGGCGGTGGACCGGTAGCGCACCCCGGTGACGCGTTCGCCGTCGAACTCCAAGCCGGTGGCCTCCGTTTCCATGAGCAGGGTGAACGTCGGTTCCACGGCGGCGGCCGAGGCGAGGAAATCCAGGAAGTCCCACTGGGGCATCATGGCCACGTAGTTGTACGGGGGCTTCAGGGAGTCAAAAGCCGCAAGCGTGACCAGCCCCGTTCCGGGGACCGGGACGGCGACGTTGCTCAGCCGGCTCTGCGGCAGGGCCCGGAATCCGGCCCCCAGCCCCAGCTCGTCGATCAGCCGAATGGTGGACGCATGCACGGTGTCACCACGGAAATCCCGCAGGAAATCACGGTGCTTTTCCAGGACTGCCACGTGCACTCCGGCCCGTGCCAGCAGCAGCCCCAGCATCATTCCTGCCGGGCCCCCGCCCACCACGGCACATCCCGTCCGCTCCATGCACTTAAGCTACGCCGCGCAGGGCCGGCCGGGAACAGTTGAGGGTTGTTGACAGCGCTGGCTAGGCTGGAGAACATGCGCGAACTCCAGGCCAAGATCATTGAAGAAATGGGCGTCCAGCCCCGGATCGATCCCGCAGGGGAGGTGCGCAAGCGCGTCACATTCCTCAAGGAATACTTGAAGGCCACCCACACCAAGGGATTTGTCCTGGGCATCTCCGGCGGACTTGATTCCTCGCTCGCAGGAAAGCTTGCCCAGTTGGCGGTTGATGAACTTGAAGCCGAGGGCGTAGAGGCCAACTTCGTTGCAGTCCGCCTGCCCTACGGCGTGCAGCACGATGAGGAAGACGCCCAGGCTGCACTGGACTTCATCAAGGCCAAGACCGAATGGACGTTCAACATCTCGGCAGCGGTGGACGGCTTCGAGGACGAGTTCGAGAAAACCGTGGGCTCGGAGATCTCCGACTTCCACAAGGGAAACACCAAGGCCCGCACCCGGATGATCGCCCAGTATGCGCTGGCCGGCGAGTTCAACTACCTGGTGCTCGGCACCGACCACGGCGCCGAGTCCGTCACGGGCTTCTTCACCAAGTACGGCGACGGCGGCGCTGACGTCCTTCCCCTGTTCGGCCTCAACAAGCGCCAGAACAGGGCCCTGCTGGCTGAACTGGGAGCCCCCGCGCGCGTCTGGGAGAAAGTGCCCACCGCCGACCTGCTCGATGACCGGCCCGGCCGCACGGACGAGGACGAGCTGGGCATCAGCTACGACCAGATCGACGATTACCTTGAAGGCCGCGATGTTCCGGGCGCCGTTGCCGAGTCGATTGAACAGAAGTACCTCCGGACCCGCCACAAGCGCACCGTGCCGGTGACCATCTTTGACACCTGGTGGAAGGGCGAAGGTCCCGTGGAGCCCCGCGCGGGCCTGTAGCCCCCGGCCTTCTGCTGATTTTCCCCACCTTCGGGGAGTACGACGGCGGGCCGCGCCGAAAAAGCGCGGCCCGCCGTCGTCGTGTCCCGGCAAAGCCGTGGGGGCTTAGCGTGTCCGGCGCCCGCCGTCGGCCCCTCCGCCCAGCTGCTGCGTAATCCGGTGCGCCTCCGCCATCAGCAGGCCACCCAGCTCCTCCTGCCGTTCGGCCTTGAACCGCGGCTCGATGCCGGTCAGTGACAACGCCCAGGCCGGCCGTCCGGAACGGTCGAACACCGCAGCGCCCATCCCCCAGCTTCCCTCCAGGACAAGCCCTGGGTTCACCGAATAACCGGCCAGCCTGGTGCGGGCAAGGTTCCTCCGGACCAGGTCAACAGTGTGGTTCACCGCGAAGGCGCCCGCATGCTCCGGCCACCGGCCCAGCAACTCCTCCTGCTCATTCTTTGGCAGGAAGGCCAGGATGGCTGTCCCGGCCGATGCAACCCCGAGCGGGAAGCGGACGCCCTCGTGCAGGACAAAGGACCGGACAGGGAAGCTGCCCTCCTCGCGCAGGAGGCACACCGTCTCATTGCCTCGGCGGATGGAGAAGAAAGCGCTCTCCCCCGTGGCCTGGGCAAGCCGGCGCAAGCTGGGCCGGGCGATGTCCTCCATGGGAAACCGTGCCGAGGCCACCGATCCCATCAGGAGGATTTCAGGGCCCAGGACCCAATTGCCCGTAACGGGATCGTGGTCCAGCAGGCCCTCCGCGGCGAGCGATGTCAGGAGCCGGTGGACCGTCGGGCGGGTGAGGCCTGATTCCCGGACCACGACGGCGAGGGGCATCCCCTCCGCGCTGCGGCCCACCAGCCGCAGCAGTTCAGCGATCCGTGCCACCACCTGGGCGCCCTGCACCGGCGTCGATGCCATCACTTCCCCTTTTGTCCATAATATGGATGCTTTACACCCTACTGTCCATACTGTAAGGCATGCGCCCGTGATTCTTGACACGTTCCGACAGGCGCCCGTAGTCTCCAAACTCAGATCCCAAGCGTCCACTAAGTGGACTCCCGCGCTCAACGAGGAGACGTCATGAAGAAACTCCAGGCTTCTGCCGCCACAGCCCTGGACGGGGCCCTGCAGGACGGCATCACCCTCGCCGTCGGCGGGTTTGGCCTGAGTGGCATCCCGGCCGACCTGATCGAAGCCGTCCGGGACTCCGGCGTGCGGGACCTCACCGTGGTTTCCAACAACATGGGCGTGGACGGCAAAGGGCTGGGCATCCTCATCGAGGCGGGCCAGGTCCGCAAAGTGATCGCCTCCTATGTTGGCGAAAACAAGCTGTTCGCCGAGCAGTACCTCGCCGGCAAGCTGGAGGTGGAGTTCACCCCGCAGGGCACCCTGGCTGAGCGCCTCCGCGCCGGCGGCGCCGGAATCCCGGCCTTCTACACCAAGACCGGTGTGGGCACCCTGGTTGCCGAAGGCAAGCCGCACGAGGTGTTCGACGGCGAAACGTACGTCCAGGAGCGCGCCATCCGCGCCGACGTCGCACTGGTCCATGCCCACACGGCAGACACGGACGGCAACCTTATCTACCGCTTCACGGCCCGCAACTTCAACCCGGTGGTGGCCACGGCCGGGATCCTGACCGTGGCCGAGGCGGAAGTGATCGTGGAGCCCGGTGACCTGGACCCGAACCACATCGCCACCCCCGGCGTCTTTGTCCAGCGGCTGGTTCAGGCCGCGGACCGGGTCAAGGACATCGAGCAGCGCACCGTCCGGCAGCGCAGCGGCCTTGTCCCCGGCCTGACCGAACCCACGCCTCACCGAACCCACGCCCGCCCCTGAAACAGCACTCAATGGAGAGAAACACCCTCATGACCAGCACGCAGCTCAACCACCAGGACGTCCGCCAGAAGGGTTTGGCCCGGATGGCTGAAACGCTGGCCGGCTGGACGCAGAAGTGGTTCCCGGACGCCTACATTTTCGCCCTGGCCGGCGTGCTGCTGGTGGCCATCGCGGCCCTTGCCATCGGTGCCTCCCCCAAGGCTGTCGTGGATTCCTTCGGCAACGGATTCTGGGACCTCACAGCCTTCACCCTGCAGATGGCCATGGTGGTACTGACCGGCTACGTGGTGGCAACATCACCGCCCGTGGCCCGGCTGATCGACCGGCTGGCACAGGTTCCCGGTACAGCACGCTCCGCCGTCAGCTTCGTCGCCGTCCTGTCCATGTCCGTCTCGTTCGTGAACTGGGGCCTGAGCTTGATCTTCGGCGGGCTCCTGGCGCGGGCCGTGGCCCGGCGCACGGACCTGCACGTCGATTACCGCGCCCTCGGCGCCGCGGCCTTCATGGGCCTGGGCGCCGTCTGGGCCCTGGGCATGTCTTCCTCCGCCGCCCAGCTGCAGGCGACCAAGGCCTCCATTCCCCCGGCACTGCTGAAGATCACCGGCGTCCTGGACTTCGGGACCACCATTTTCACCTGGCAGTCCCTGGTGACCCTTGCCATCCTTATGCTCCTGACCACGGTCATCGCGCACTTCTCGGCCCCGACGGGAGCCGGCGTGAAGACGGCGGCCGATCTTGGCGTCGACCTCGATGACCAGCCTGAACCGCCGGCCGAAAAGTCCCGGCCCGGCGAATGGCTGGAATACAGCAGGGTCCTGCCCATCCTGGCCGGCGTGCTGACCCTTGGCTGGCTGGTGTCCCAGCTGCTGACCCTGCCCATCCTCAGCGTGGTCAGTTCACTCAACGGATACCTGCTGGTCTTCCTGATGCTGGGACTGGTGCTGCACGGCACCCCGCGCAAATTCCTGCAGTCAGTCACCAAGGCCGTCCCCGCCACGGCAGGAATCCTGGTGCAGTTTCCGCTGTACGCGGCGATGGCCGCCATCCTGACCAAGGCCACCGGGGCCGGAGGCCTGTCCGTATCCGAGCACCTGGCACACTTCTTCACCAGCATCGGCGGCAACGGGGCGTTCGCCGTCATCATCGCCATCTACACGGCCATCCTGGGCATGTTCGTCCCGTCCGGCGGCGGAAAGTGGCTCGTGGAGGCGCCCTACGTCATGCAGTCCGCCACGGACGTGAACATGAACCTTGGCTGGACCGTGCAGATCTACAACATGGCCGAGGCCCTGCCCAACCTCGTCAACCCGTTCTTCATGCTCCCGCTGCTCGCGGTGCTGGGCCTGCGGGCCCGCGACCTGGTGGGCTTCACGTTCCAGCAGTTCCTGTTCCACCTGCCGGTGGTGCTGCTGCTCGCGTGGCTGCTGGGCATGACGTTCGAGTTCGTGCCGCCGGTAATACCAACTAAGTAGAGCTAAAAAGATTAGGAGAAACCCCATGGGATGGACCAGGGATGAAATGGCTGCCATCGCGGCCGAGGAACTGCACGACGGCGACTACGTGAACCTGGGGATCGGCATCCCCACGCTGGTGGCCAACAACCTGCCCGAAGGCGTGCGGGTGGTCCTGCAGAGCGAGAACGGCCTGCTGGGCATGGGCCCGTTCCCCTATGAAGGCGAAGAGGACGCGGACCTGATCAACGCCGGCAAGCAGACCGTCACGGTGCTGCCGGGCGGGAGCATCTTCGACTCCGCCACCTCCTTCGGCATGATCCGCGGCGGGCACGTCAAGGTGGCCATCCTGGGAGCCATGCAGGTCTCCGGCAACGGCGACCTGGCCAACTGGACCATCCCGGGCAAGATGGTCAAGGGCATGGGCGGGGCCATGGACCTGGTGGCCGGGACCCCGCGCGTCGTGGTCCTCACCGAGCACAACGCCAAGGACAGCACCGCAAAGATCGTCCGCGAATGCACGCTGCCGCTGACCGGGCTCAGCTGCGTGGACCGGATCATCAGCGACCTCGCCGTCTTCGACCTTTACAAAACGGACGACGGCGGGCGGCAGCTCACGCTGACCCGCCTGGCACCGGGGGTCACCGAAGAGGAAATCCGGGAGAAGACCGAGGCCGGCTTCGACGTGCGGCTTGAGACCAAGGGAGTGGCGGCATGAGCCTGAAGGAACAGTTCGGCAAGGACGTCCTGCTCACCGGCTGGGGACACAGCCGGTTCGGCAAGCTGGCGGAGGAGACCCTCGAGTCCCTGATCGTCCAGGTAGCCACCGAGGCGATCGGCAATGCCGGAATCGAGCCCGGGCAGGTTGACGAGATCTACATCGGCCAGTTCAATTCGGGCATGATGCCGCTGGCGTTCCCGTCATCGCTGGCCCTGCAGGTCTCCCCCGACCTGGCCAACGTCCCTTCCACACGGGTGGAAAACGCCTGCGCATCGGGATCGGCCGCGTTCCAGCAGGGCACCAAGTCGCTGCTGGCCGGCACTGCCAGGACCGTGCTTGTGGTCGGCGCCGAGAAGATGACCCACGCCGGAGCGGACGTAGTGGGCGCCGGCCTCCTCGGAGCTGACTACGACATGGCCGGCAAGCCCTCCACCACCGGCTTCACCGGTCTTTTCGCCGAGGTCGCGAAGCACTACGAAAAGCGGTACGGGCCCGTCTCCGACGTCCTGGGCACCATCGCGGCGAAGAACCACCGCAACGGCGTGGACAACCCCTATGCCCAGCTCCGGAAGGACCTTGGCGAGGAGTTCTGCCGGACCGTCTCGGACAAGAACCCCATGGTGGCAGACCCGCTGCGCCGCACCGATTGCTCCCCCGTTTCCGACGGCGCGGCCGCAGTGGTGCTCAGCGTCGCCCCCACCGGCGGCACCACCGCCCCGGTCCGGCTCGCGGGCTTCGGCCAGGCCAACGACTTTTTCCCGGCCGAGCGCCGGGACCCCACCGCTTTCGCAGCCACCCGCGCCTCCTGGCAGCGCGCCATGGCAATGGCCGGCGTCGGACTCGAAGACTTGGACTTCGCCGAGGTGCACGACTGCTTCACCATCGCGGAGTTGCTCATGTACGAGGCCATCGGCCTGGCCGAACCCGGCCAAGGGGCCAGGGCGGTAATGGAAGGCTGGGTCTTCAAGGACGGCAAGCTTCCCATCAACGTCTCCGGCGGCCTCAAAGCCAAGGGCCACCCGGTGGGTGCCACCGGCGTCTCCCAGCACGTCATCGCCGCAATGCAGCTCACCGGTACTGCGGGCGGCATGCAGTTGCCGGCGCCACGGCGGGCGGCTGTGCAGAACATGGGCGGCGTTGGCATCGCCAACTACGTCAGCGTCCTGGAAGCGGTCTGAGTTGAGGGGCCGCTGAATTTCCCGGCTTCCAAACCCGACGGCGGCGCGTCGCACCAAAAGTGCGGTGCGCCGCCGTCGTTATCCCGCAAAGGTGGGGGAATTCGGCGGTTCGGCAAGCCAGCGGGCTAACCCTGATCCCTGATCACGGCCGCAATCTCCAGGAAACCGAGCCGCTCAGTGTTCTGCAGCGCCGTCCGGCCTTCCGGGTCGCGGACTCCGGGGTCTCCGCCCGCCGCCAGCAGCAGCCGCACCACCTCCTGCTGGCGCGGCCCGCCGTTGTTAAGCAGGATGGCCTCCTGCATCGCGGTCCAGCCAAGGTTGTTGACATGGTTGACCGGGACTCCGGCCGCAATGAGGATCTTTACCGTTTCGACGTGTCCGTGCTCGCTGGCCGGGATCAACGCGGTGCCGCCATACCGGTTGGTGCTGGCAACATCTGCCCCGGCAGCCAGCGTCAACTGCAGCACCTCGTCGAAGCCCTCAGCTCCGGCGAAAAGGAACGCAGAGTCCTGGATGGAGTCCTTGGCGTTGACGTTTCCACCCCGGCCGATGAGTTCGGCCACCAACGGGGCGTTGTTGGCTTTGGCGGCTGCAATAAGGTCCTGGTCCAGCCGTTCCTGGTCCGCGCGGGAAAGCGCAGGTGGGGACGCAGTGGAAGGCGGCGCGGGTGTCCCGGCACCGGCGCTCGGACTGACCGAAGCAACTGGTGGTGGGGTATCAACTTCCTGTGGCGCGCCGGGACTGGCCTGGCAGGCGGCAAGGAACATCGCCAGCGCGGCCGCAGCCATGAGCGCTGATGTGCTGCCACGCCTCATGCGGCCAGCCTATTTCGCGGCGCCGGCGATGGCTTCCGCCCCGGCCGCCGCACAGGCTTCGTCCAAGGCGCCGTCAGGGGCCCCGCCGACGCCGATCCCGGCCACCGAAACGCCGTTGACCTTCAGGGGCACACCTCCTGCCAGGAACAGGGTGCCCGGCAGGTCCGCGATTGAGGGACCGTTGCCGTTGGCGCGCTTGGCCAACTCGCTGGTGGGGGCGCCAAAGGCGGCCGCCGTATAGGCCTTCTGCTTGGCCGCTTCGATGGTGTGGGCGGCGGCGTTGTCACCCCGGAGCAAAGCCTGGACCATCCCAAAGCGGTCAACCAGGGCCACCGTGACGAACGGCAGCTTGTCGGCCTGGCACTTTGCGAGCGCAGCAGTGACAGCCTGGGCGGAGGCACCGGCCGCAATCCGGTTTTGCTGCACCACGGTTTCCGGAGCCGGCTGGACATCAACGGCAGGTACGACGACGGATGCTTCCGAAGTGCCGGCGTTGGCGGCAGCGGTTGCTCCGGCAGTGATCAGGAGGGCTCCGGCTGCGGCAGCGGCGAAAGCTTTGGTGGACTTCTTCAAGGTACTTCCTTAGGTCGGGGAGGGATCGAGTTGCCGGTTTCCATGTTTCCGGGAAGAACGGCCCATGCCATCGGGCCTTCGTCTGGTCCTGGCTCCGACGAAAGGCCAGCCGTATCAGCCAAAAGGCTGAGGCACCGGAGAGGCCGTGAGGCCTAGCATGGAAGGCAGCACTTCCCGCCACCAGATCCGGATCCAGCATGCCCGCCAGAGACACCACCGAACACACCGGGCCAGCGCAAGCGGTCGCCGGTGAGGGCGCCGGGCGGGCACCATTGCCGAACGGGAGCGGGTTTCGCGGGAAATCCACGACACTGTCACCCAGGGGCTCGCCAGCAGCCTGCTCCTGCTGGAGGCCGCCGCCCGCGGATGGCCCAGCGCAGCAGCCCGTGACGGCCTTCTCCAGGCCACCAGCCTGCTCCGTGAGAACCTGGCGGAGACCCGGAGCCTGGTCCACGAGCTGGCCTCGCCCGGTTTGGAATCGGTTCCATTGCCCGAGGCACTGCTGGCCACCGCCCGCCAGTACGTTCCCGGGGCTACGCTGCTGGTGACCGGTGAGCTGCGGCCGGTCTCCCCTGACGTTCGCCACGCCTTGCTGCGCGTCGTGCAAAGCGCGGCGTCGAACATCCTGCTCCACGCTTCGGCGTCGGCAGCCACCGTGACGCTGGGCTTCCTGCCGGACGCCGTGACCTTGGACATTTACGACGACGGCGCCGGCTTCGATCCGGCCGCGGCAGCTCCGCCGTCGCACGCGGGAGGCTATGGGCTGCGCGCCATGCGGCAGCGGGTGGAGCAGCTGGGCGGAACATTCTCCCTGCAGAGCGCCCCCGGCGACGGAACAATCGTGGCGGCGCAGCTGCCGGTGGAGGCGGGCACATGAACAGCATCACCGTCCTGCTGGTGGACGACCACCTGGTGGTCAGGAGCGGGCTGCGCGCACTGCTAAGCACGGAGCCCGACATCGAAGTGGTGGCCGAAGCCGCGTCCGGCGAGGATGCCGTGCAACTGGCCCAGGCTTTCTCCCCCTCGGTGGTGGTGATGGACCTTGCCATGGGACCGGGCATGGACGGGCTCGAAGCGATCAGGCGGATCAGGGACCTCAACGGCCGGCAGGCCATCCTGGTGTTCACCACGTACGACTCTGACGCCGATATCGTCCGGGCCGTGGATGCCGGCGCCATGGGCTACCTGTTGAAGGACGCCGCACCCGAGGAGATTTTTGCCGCCATCAGGGGGGCGGCAGTGGGCAGGAGCGTGATGAGCCCGCCGGTGGCATCCCGGCTGTTCCAGCAGCTCCGCAATCCCGACGAAGTCCTGACGCCACGGGAGGCCGAGCTGTTGGGCCTCCTCACCGAGGGCCTCAGCAACCGCGAACTCGGCCGGCGGCTCTTTATCTCCGAGGCCACGGTCAAAACCCATTTGGCGCACATCTACGCCAAGCTCGGGGTGGACACCAGGGCGGCCGCCATCGCCACCGCGATCCGGCGCGAGGGCATGCGTTGAGGGCACTTTATGGCGCATACCCTTGCACCCGGAGCCTGCGCCCCGTACGTTGGGGTCTGTGGGGGACTAACTCCCGCACACTCCGGGACGATTCCCGGGGAGAGAATCAGAGTCACATGAAGGAATGCAGCCATGGCAACAGGCACAGTTAAATGGTTCAACGCCGAAAAGGGTTTTGGCTTCATTGCCCCCGATGACGGGTCCGCTGACGTATTCGCCCACTACTCGGCAATCGCCTCCAGCGGCTACCGCTCACTGGACGAGAACCAGAAGGTCGAATTCGATGTGACCCAGGGTCCCAAGGGCCCGCAGGCAGAGAACATCCGCCCGCTCTAAGTCTTCGGCGGCCTCCGGCAGATGCCGGAACCCCATCCAGCGGCTCCTCCAACATCAGTTGGAGGAGCCGCTGTTTTGTGCGGCAGCTCTTTGGCTTTCCGCATTTGGGATAATTGATTCATGACTCGACAGGACCATGACAGGGATCCGTGGGAGGAATTCGACTCCCTGGGTCCCGCGGCGCCGGACCGCGTCCCTGGACAGCCCGGCGGGGAGCCTCACGGCTTCGGCTTCCGGACCGGGGTACGCAGCGCCCGGGTGGCCGTCGGCTTCGCCATTTATGCGCTGGCCCTGGGAACCATCCTGGCCCTGACCGGATGCATCGTCTTCATCAGCCGGCAGCAGTGGTTGCTGCTGGGCCTCATGCTGCTCATCGAGGCCATCTTTGTTTTCGCGTTCACGCGCCTGGTGGCCCAGGCACGGCACCGGAGGCCCCACGGCCGCCGGGTAGGATGACCATCCCGCACCGTTGACCTTGACTGCGCCCTTGACCTTGACGCTGCGTCAACCCCTAGGCTCGCAGCATGCAGGATTTCTCCGACACCGGCAGCAGGGACTGGTCCATCCAGGACGTGGCCAGGATCGCCGGCACCACCAGCCGCACGCTCCGGCACTACGACGATATCGGCCTGCTGAAGCCGAGCCGGGTAGGCCACAATGGCTACCGCTACTACGACGGCGACGCCCTCCTCCAGCTGCAGCGCATCCTGTTGCTGCGGGAACTGGGCCTGGGCCTGCCGGCCATCGCGGAGTTCCTCCAACGCCAGGCCGACCCCGTCACCGGGCTCAGCCGCCACCTGGACTGGCTCGTCCAGGAGCAGCAGCGGCTGGCCCTGCAGGCGGAGTCCGTCCGGAAAACAATAGAAACAGTGAAGGCAGGAGGCCAGCTAATGGCAGAGGACATGTTCCAGGGCTTTGACCACACCCAGTACAAGGACGAAGTTGAGGAACGTTGGGGTAAGGACGCCTATGCCGCATCCGATGCGTGGTGGCGCGGCATGGCGGCCGCGGAAAAGCGGGAGTGGAAGTCCCTTGCGGAAAGCCTTGCCCGGGACTGGACAGCCGCTGCGGGTGCCGGCGTTGCGGCGGACGGGCCGGAAGCCCGGGAGCTGGCAGGGCGCCATGTAGCGTGGTTGAAGTCCATCCCCGGAACACCTGCAGCCAAAAGCCGCGGGGATGTCCGGGCATACATCACCGGGCTGGCGGACATGTATGTCGAAGACCCACGCTTTGCCGCCAATTACGGCGGGGCGGAGGGGGCGCGCTTCGTCCGGGCCGCACTGCTCAGCTTCGTGGAGAAGCACCTCTAGGACAAGCGCAGAAGCCGCCCTACGGCGTTGAGTCTTCCCGCTGTGCCTTGGCCCGCTTGGTCCGCCGGATGACGAGCAGCACCACCGCAACGGCCAATGCACCGTAGACGGCGTAGTTCAGGAACCTGGAGTATTCCTCTATGAGCCGGTACTGGGTACCCAGGAGGTAGCCCAGCCCAATGAGGGCGCCGTTCCACAGCCCGCTGCCGGCAAGGGTGAAGAGGGTGAATGTTGCCAGCGGCATGGCCGCCGCGCCCGCGGGGAGGGAGATCAGGCTCCGGACCCCGGGCAGCAGGCGGCCGAAGAAAATGGATGACCTGCCGTGCCGCCGGAACCAGTGTGCAGCATGCTTGAAGTCTTCACGGTCCACCAGCGGGAGTTTTGACAACCAGCGGATGGACCGTTCCAGCCCCAGTTTCGCACCCAGCGAATAAAGCAACAGTGCCCCCAGGTATGCGCCAACGGTGCTGGTGGCAAAGACCAGGAAAAGATTCAGGGACCCCTGCTTGGCAAGATAGCCGGCCAGCGGCAGGATCACCTCGCTGGGGATGGGAGGCACCACCGTCTCCGCCAGTGTAAACGCCCCCACGCCCCACTCGCCCAGCGCGTCAATGGCCCTCGCCGCAAAGCCCACGATTCCCGTGAGCCCTTCGGTGGGGCTGGCTGCACCGGTCATGACTGTCCACATACGCTTATCCCGTTCCGCTGCGTGCCGCGGCCGCGTGCTGGCCCGCGCTGTCTACCTTACGGGGGCCGCGGGATGCGGGACCGCGCCGGCCGCGCACGGCACGGCTGTATGTGGCGGGCTACCGGTGTTTGAAGTCCGGCTGGCGCTTTTCGGTGAACGCCGCCATGCCTTCCTTCTGGTCCTCCGTGGCGAACAGGGAGTGGAACAGCCGCCGTTCGAATACCACCCCCTGGGCCAGTCCGGTTTCGAAGGCAGCGTTCACTGCTTCCTTCGCCGCCATGGCCACCGGCTTTGATTTTGCGGCGATCAGGCCGGCTACCTTGAGGGCCTCGGACACCACGTCTGCCGCCGGAACCATCCGGGACACCAGCCCGCACCGGTCCGCTTCCTCCGCGTCGATGAACCTGCCGGTGAGGATCATGTCCATGGCCTTGGCCTTCCCCACAGCCCGGGTGAGGCGCTGCGAGCCACCCATGCCGGGGAGCACGCCAAGGTTGATTTCCGGCTGCCCGAACTTGGCGTTGTCGCCGGCGATGATCAGGTCGCACATCATGGCCAGTTCGCAGCCGCCGCCCAGGGCGAAGCCGGACACCGCGGCAATGGTGGGGATCCGCAGGCGGGTGAAGTCTTCCCAGCCCCGGAACCAGTCCGCCACGTACATGTCCATGTAGCCCTGGTCCGCCATCTCCTTGATGTCGGCGCCCGCAGCGAAGGCCTTGCCGGAGCCGGTGATCACGACGGCGCCGACGCCCGGATCGGAATCCATGGCGGTCACGGCGGCCACCAGTTCTTCCATGGTGGCCTTGTTCAGCGCGTTCAGTGCCGAGGGCCTGTTGAGGGTCACCAGCCCTACCCTGCCCTGCTGCTCCACCAGGATGTTGGCGTACTCCGTCATTCCGGACTCCCGTCGTCGTGTGCTGTTGTGGCTCTGTGCCCGGCCGGTCTCTCCGCCTCGGCGTCCTCCCCTGCGGGCCTGTCCCCGCCCTGCCGCTCCGATGCGCCGCGGATGTCCGTGATGATGGCGGAGAAGTCGCGGCCCGCACCGCCCTCCGCGGCAAACCTATCGTAGATCCGGGCGGCGAGCGCTCCCATCTGTCCCGCCACCCCGGTACTGTCGAGCGCGTTGACGGCAAGGTTGAGGTCCTTGGCCATGAGGGCCGCGGCGAAGCCCGGCTGGTAGTCCCTGTTGGCCGGGCTGGTGGGGACCGGCCCGGGCACGGGGCAGTTGGTGGTCAGCGCCCAGCACTGCCCTGACGCGGCGGAGGCGACGTCGAACAGGGCCTGGTGCGTCAGGCCCAGCTTTTCCCCGAGGACGAATGCCTCGCTGACGGCGATCATCGAGACGCCCAGGATCATGTTGTTGCAGATCTTGGCGGCCTGGCCTGCTCCGTGGCCGCCGCAGTGCACCACCCGCTTACCCATGACCTCCAGGAGCGGCCGCACTGCCTCGAAGTCCTCCACCTCACCGCCGGCCATGAAGGTCAGCGTGCCTGCCTCGGCTCCCACCACGCCGCCGGAAACGGGGGCGTCAACGGAACGGTGGCCTGCTTCGATGGCCAGGCGGGAGGCTTCCCGGGCCTCATCCACATTGATGGTGGAGCAGTCCAGGAACATGGTTCCGGGCTGCGTGGCAGCCAGCAGCCCCGGCTGTCCGGCATGTCCAGCGCGGCCCCGGTAAGCGTCCAGGACCTCCTGGCCGCTGCGGAACATGGTCAGCACCACGTCGGCGCCCGCCACGGCTTCCGCCGCGCTGGCCGCCACCGCCACGCCTTGCGCCTGCGCCGCGTCCATGGCTGCTGGCACCACATCGAACCCTGCCACCCGGTAACCGGCACGGACTAGGTTCAGGGCCATGGGACCGCCCATGTGTCCCAGGCCCAGGAAGGCCACGCTGCTGTTGTCAGGCATGGTCCGCCTCCTTCGCTTCCAAATCCGGCCCGGGTTGCAGGTCCAGTTCCCCGCCGTCCAGCGGCTGGAAGAACCCGTCCACCCGCCCTTGCAGGACCTCGGCCAGCGTGGCCGGCTTCCACTGCGGGTTCCTGTCCTTGTCCACCACCTGGGCGCGGATACCTTCCCGGAAATCGGGCCCGGCCAGGAAGCGGATTCCTGCCCGGTACTCCTGGGCCAGGGCCTCATCAAGGGTCAGGTTTGCTGCCCGGCGCAGGGACGCCAAGGTGACCTTGACCGAGGTGGGTGACTTGGCTTCGATGGTGTCCGCCGCTTCCGTGGCATCTTCCCGGCCGGGCCCGGTCCAGGCCCGGAGCCGGGCAACAATGTCCCCGGCATCGTCGCTGGCGTAGCAGGCATCGATCCAGTCCCGCTGCCCGGCCAGTGCCGAGGCAGGAGGCTGTCCGGCGCAGCGGGCGACGGCGGCTTCGGGGCCTTCGTCCTCAAGCGCCGCCACCAGCCGGGGCAGCGCGTGCGACGGGACGTAATGGTCGGCAAGGCCCAGGAACAAGGCATCGCCCGCGTCAAGGTGTGCCCCGGTCAGGGCGGCATGGGTTCCCGTCTGGCCTGGTGCGCGGGACAGCAGGAAGGTGCCGCCGACGTCGGGTGCGAACCCGATGGTGGTTTCCGGCATCCCCATCCTGGTCCGTTCGGTGACCACGCGGACGTTCCCGTGCGCCGAGATACCCACCCCGCCGCCAAGGACCAGCCCGTCCATGAGGGCGATGTATGGCTTGGGGTACCGGGCGATGAGAGAGTTCACGCGGTACTCGGTCTGCCAGAAGTCAGCGGTCTGGGTTCCGCCGTGCAGCATGTCCCGGTAGATGGCCACGATGTCCCCGCCCGCGCACAGGCCCCGCTCCCCGGCGCCCTGCACCAGGACGGCGGCCACGCCGTCGTCCGTTGCCCACGCGGTGAGGTGCCGCAGGAGCAGGTCCACCATTCCCGCGGTGAGCGCATTGACGGCCCGCGGCCGGTTGAGGGTGATGACGCCGAGCCGGCCGCGGCGGTCAAAGAGTACTTCCGCGGTTCCGTTTCCTGCCGCGCTGTCCGTTGTGTTGCCCGTGGCTGCCGTCATCGGCTGGTGCTCCTTCGCATGGTGGCCGGCCGTGTGATCCAGGTCATTCTGCTGCGAATATACCCGCCGCCTGCTGCCCGGGACCAACCACACCGCGGCGCTGGCGCGCCTGCCCGGGGCTTTACCCCGTAAGCGGCGGCCAAGGTAAGTTAGGAACCGTGAAGATAGCTACCTGGAATGTGAATTCGCTCCGCGCCCGTGCCGACCGTGTTGAGGCCTGGCTCCAGCGCAGCGACTGCGACGTCCTTGCCATCCAGGAGACCAAATGCAAGGACGACAACTTCCCGTGGGAGCTCTTTGAACGGATGGGCTACGAGATTGCCCACTTCGGGGTGAACCAGTGGAACGGCGTGGCCATCGCTTCCCGGGTGGGGCTGGAGGACGTGGAACGGACGTTCCTGGACCAGCCGTCGTTCGGCAAGGCCGGCAAGGACCCCGTCCAGGAGGCCCGGGCCATGGCCGCCACCTGCGGAGGCATCCGCATCTGGAGCCTTTACGTCCCCAACGGCCGCTCGCTGGACGACGAGCACATGCCGTACAAGCTCAAATGGCTGGAAAGCCTTAAGACGCACGCCCAGGCTTTGGTCACGGACAACCCGCAGGCGCAGGTGGCCCTGATGGGCGACTGGAACATCGCGCCTTTCGACGACGACGTCTGGGACATCGACCTGTTCATCAGGAACCGTGCCACGCACGTCAGCCCGCCGGAGCGGGAAGCGTTCCACGCGTTCGAAACAGCCGGCTACACCGATGTGGTGCGCCCCTACACCCCCGGCCCCGGCGTCTACACCTACTGGGACTACACGCAGCTGCGGTTCCCCAAGAAGGAAGGCATGCGCATCGACTTCGTCCTGGCCTCCCCCGCCCTGGCTGCGCGCGTCACCGGAGCCTCGATCGACCGCGAGGAACGCAAGGGCAAGGGCGCCTCTGACCACGCTCCCGTTTTGGTGGAACTGGCGGACTGATGACTGCACCCCGGACCCAGCCAAGGAGACCGTGATGACGGGGAACCTCTACCGGGGCCAGGCCGGCCTGCCTTTTTCCTCCACCCTGCGCGTCTACGAGCCCCTGGAAGCCTTTCCGGAGGAACAACGCCCGGCCATCAAGGCGGCCGGCGCGCAGGCCGTGTCCCGGGCCGCCGTCGAAAACGCCGAACTGCTGGCGTCGCTGGGACGGATTACCCGGTCGGGCGGGGACCCGTTCCCCACCGGGCGCACCGACCTGGTGCGCGTCACCGCGGCGCCGTCGCCGGAAGGCGGAACGGCCGACGACGACGCTGACGCCGGCACTGAGCCCGTCCTTCTGTATTGCCCCAGCCAGCTTGTCCTGCGCGCCGGCTTGGCCGCCAACGCCCTGATGGAGGGGATCCACGGCCCGCTGGCCGAGCTCCTGATTCCGGAGGAGCAGCGGGACCGGCACCAGGAGCGGATCGACCTGATGAAGGCGCGTGACGGTTCCGTCCGCGTCCACACCCGGGCGTCCACCTGGGGAATCCCGTTCAGCTGGTTCTCCTTGTTCATGGAATCCGACCGCAAGGATGTGGTGGAAGCCGCCGGCCGTATCCTCACTGTGCGCGTCTGGGCATCCATCACCGATGCCTTGGAGCGGGCCCGCTACGCGGTGGCCAACCTGGCCCTCGCCGCCCCGGACCTGGACATGCTCGATGACCTGGCGCAGCTGAAGGAATGGCTTGAGCTGTTCCACGTGGACTCCATGGTGGAGCTGGACTACGGCGCCGTGGCGGACAAGGTGTACCCGGACGAGTCCCCTATGGACATCAGGCTGGGTATCGAATGCCTGGCGGAGGGTGATATGACCGGCGCTGCGGCGGCCTACCGGCGGCTGGCTTCGCGCTGGATTCCTATCCGGCAGCTGGCGCGCGCGTCGTAGGCCTTTGGTTCCCGGGCTGCTACAGGTTGCGGGGAGGCGCGGTGGTGCGCCGGATAATCAGTTCGTGGGGTGCGACGGCTGAGCGGACTGCCCCGTCCTCGCCATCCAGTTCGTCAAGCAGCATTTTGGTGGCCAGTTCGGCCTGCTCGTCAGGGCGTTGCCCCACGGTGGTCAGGCCCATGGCGTCGGCAAAGTCATGGTTGTCGATGCCCACTACGGACAGTTCGCCGGGAACGCTGACGCCCATGCTGTTGGCCTCGAAAATGATGCCCATGGCCATTTCATCCGAGGCGCAAAAAATGGCGGTGGGCTTCTGCCCGGGCCGGGACCACAGGCGGCGGAAGGCTTCCTGGCCGCTGCGGACGGTGAAGTCCCCCCATTCATCCCATTCCGGCCGCGTCGGCAGGCCGGCCGCCGCCATGACGTCCTTGAACGCCAGGATACGCACCCGCGGGACGTCGAAGTTCAGGTCGGTCTCGTCGTCGCCGTGCAGCAGGGCAATGTCCCGGTGGCCGAGGTCGATGAGGTGCCGGACTGCGGTGGAGGCGGCAGCGTAATCGTCGATGCCGATGTACGGGCATTCCTCCACGTGACCTCCCACCACAATCAGCGGGATGTCGATCTTCTGCAGGTGCTCGATCTCTTCGTGCGTCAGCGCCATACACAGGACCAGCAGGGCGTCGATCTGCTTGTAAACCATGGTCTTGCTGAAAAGCCGCTCCCGGTTGCTGCCATGGCCCCCGAGATTGAACAGCGAAAGGTTGTAGTGGCGGGCGTGCAGTTCCCGGTCTGCACCTTCGATGGCCTTGGAGAAGAACCACCGGCTGACGAATGGCGCCAGGACGCCAATGGTCTTGGTCCGTCCGGTGGCCAGGCCGGAGGCCGAAGAAGATGCCACATAGCCCAGGTTTCCCGCTACTTCCAGGATTTTCTCCCTGGTGGCCGGCGAAACCCTGGGCAGTCCGCGGACTGCCCGGGAGACTGTGGCTGTTGAGACTCCGGCGGCCGCCGCCACGTCCTCGATGCTGACGCCGTTATGGCCGCCCCGCTGGGACCTTTCCGTTGTCCGTGCCACAGTGGGCCCCCTCTTTGACTCCTTTGCGGCGTAAGGCCGGCCGGCCCTGCGTCTACCCTCGGCCCTGTATTTTTCCATTCCGCGGGCAGGGAATGTTAACCGGCCCGGTGGCTGCGCGCGCCTTCCCCGCCACGGCTTGGGCGGCCGGCGCCGTCCCCCAGCTACCGGCGGGCTGGAAGTTTCCTGCGCAGCCGGACCATGCCATACAGGGCCAGCAGGGTTGCCAGCAGGCCCAGCGCCCAGCCAAGGGCAGGCTGGGCGGTAACTTCCATCCACACCGTGACCACCAGGAGGACCAGCGCCCAGAATGCGAGGAAGCCAATGATGATGTCGAAGTCTTCGCCCGAGCGGACCAACCGGCTGCGGGTTCCCGCCCCCGGAGTGCGGGGGCGGGAACCGTTGCCGGTCACTTGACTGCACCTGCCGTAAGGCCGGCCACGATCTTGCGCTGGAAGACCAGTACCAGGATCACCAGTGGGATGGTGACGATGGTCCCGGCGGCCATGATGGCCGTGTACGGGATTTGGTTGGGCTGTGCACCAGCGAAGTTGGCAATGGCCACCGTCACCGGCTGGGTTGCGTCGCTGGACAGCTGGCTGGCAATCAGGAACTCATTCCAGGAGGAAATGAACGCCAGGATCGCCGTGGTGAAGATCGCCGGTGCAGCCAGGGGCATGATGACCTTGCGGAAGGCCTGTCCCTGGGTGCAGCCGTCCACCCGGGCTGACTCCTCAAGCTCCCAGGGCATTTCCCGGAAGAACGAGGTCATGGTGTAGACCGTCAACGGGAGCACGAACGAGATGTTCGGGATAATCAGCGCCTGGTACGTACCCATCCAGCCGATGTTGGTGAACAGCTGGAACAGCGGGGTGATCAAGGCAACACCGGGGAACATGGAGGCCCCCAGGATGAAGCCGAGCACCAGGAACTTGCCCTTGAAGTTCAACCGGGCAAGGGCGTACGCGGCGAATACACCGATCAGCAGCGAGATGGCGGTGACCACCGCGCCAATGAACACACTGTTCAGCAGAGCCTGGCCGAACCTGTTGCCGAAGGAGGTATCAAAGGCGGTCTTGAAGTTGTCAAGGGTGACGTGGCTGGGCAGGATCGACGTGTCGTAGGTGAAGCCCACGTCGCGGAACGCGGTGACGACCATCCAGTACGCGGGCGCCAGGCACCAGAGCAGGATGACCGCGGCGCTGATGTAGGTGCGCCCCTGTGCCCACTTTTCGCGGTTCTGCGCGGCCTTGCGGCCTTTGTCCTGCCGGGCCCGCAGTGCCGAGGCGTCTGCTGTTGCCGTGGTCATTTCTTCCCCTTTCCTGTGGCGCCGCTTTGCTCAACCACGTTTGCCCCGAGGAAGCGGACAAAGATGAAGGCGACCAGGAAGATGATGATGAAGGTGATGGTGGACAGTGCGGCCGCCGAATTGAAGCCTTGCCTGATCTGGTTGATCACCAGGATGGACAAGGTGGTTGTGTTGTTGGCACCGCCGGTAAGGATGTACGGCAGGTCGAACATGCGCAGCGCATCCAATGTACGGAACAGGATTGCCACCATCAGCGCCGGCTTTACCAGTGGGAGGGTGATCAGCCGGAACCGCTGCCAGGCACTGGCGCCATCAACCTTGGCTGCTTCATAGACTTCCGCCGGGATCATTTGCAGACCGGCGAGGATCAACAGCGCCATGAAGGGCGTGGTTTTCCAGACGTCGGCGATAATCACGGCCCATTTGGCCGGCCACTCGCTGCCCGTCCACAGGATGGTGGTGTTGAACAGCTTGTTGGCGATGCCCTCGAAGGCGAAAATGAAGAACCAGAGCTTGGCCGTCACGGCGGTGGGGATGGCCCACGGCACCAGCACGGCGGCCCGGACCAGGCTGCGACCGCGGAACGTGCGCGCCATGATCATCGCCATCCAGAATCCCAGGACAGTCTCCAAGGTAACCGTGACGATGGTGAAGAAGAACGTTGTGGCGGTAGCGGACCAGAACTGGCCGCCCAGGGTGCCCGGCGGGCAGGCGACGGTTCCGCCGCCCGGTGCCGAGCATTGCTGTGCCAGCCAGTTCACATAGTTCTGGATGCCCGCAGAGCCACCTTGCGTGAAGAGGCCAGTAGCGGGGTCCAGGCCGGCGTCCTTCTGGAACGACATAACGATGGCGCTGACGATCGGGTAAACGATCACCACAGCCAGCGCCACGATAGTCGGTGCCAGCAGCCATGAGGCCCAACGCCCCTGGCTTGCGATCCTGTTGTCCTCCCCTACGCCCTTGGGCGCATGATGGACGGGGGTACCGCCCGACGCCGGTGACTTAACCGGCGTCGGGCCTAGTTCGGTTGCCATGGCAGAACTACGATCCCGCACCGGCGGATTCGATGGACTTCTGCATGTCAGAGAGTGCGGCTTCCACTGACTTTTCTCCCTTGATAGCTGGGTATGCGTTGTCTTGGATTGCCTTGGTTACGGCAGGGTAGAACGGCGTTACGGGGCGGGGAACGGCGTTTTCGATCGACGTCTTCAGCACTGGCAGGTACGGAAGCTTGGCAACCAGTTCCTTATCCTCATACAGCGAGCCAAGCACCGGAGCCAACGAACCCTGGGTTGCGTAGAACTTCTCGGTTTCCGCCGACGTCATGAACTTCAGGAAGTCCAGTGCCGTGGCCTTGTACTTGGAGTAGACACTGACCGCGAGGTTGTGTCCGCCAAGGGAAGATGCACCGGGACCGTCCTTGCCCGGCAGGGCAGCCAGGCCGGTCTTGTCCTTCACGGCTGACGAGCCTTCCGTGGTGATCAGGTTGAATGCGTAAGGCCAGTTGCGCAGGAACATGAGCTTGCCGCTCTGGAACGCCTGGCGGCTGTCCTCTTCCTTGTAGGTGATGGCTTCCTTGGGGATGTTGCCATCGGCATAGGCCTTCGCCAGGTTCTCCAGTCCGGCTTTTGCCTCCGGCGTGTTCAGGTTGGGCTTGCCGTCCTTGTTCAGGACCGAGCCGCCGGCGGAGTTGATGGCCTCGGAAGCATTCACAGTGAGGCCTTCATATTTGGCGAACTGTCCGGCATAGCAGCCGATGTTGTTGGCTGTGGCGATGGAGCACATGCCCATCATCTCGTCCCAGGTCTTGGGCGGAGTGGGAACCAGGTCCTTGCGGTAGTACAGGATCCCGCCGTCAGAGGTCTGCGGAGCAGCGTACAGGGTGCCCTTGTACGTTGCGCTGTCCACGGTGGGCTTCAGCATGGCGCTGGTGTCGATCGCCATCTTGTCCTTCAGCGGCTGCAGCCAGCCCTTGGCCGCGAATTCCGCGGTCCAGACAACGTCCACATCCACAACGTCGTAGTCGGACTGCTTGGCCTGGAAGTGCTGGACGATGTCATCGTGCTGCTGGTCGGCCTGGTCGGTCTGTTCCTTGAAGGTGACCTTCTCGTTCGGGTGCGCCGCATTCCACTTATCGACCAGGGGGCGGACAACGTTGCTGTTGTCCTTGCCCTGGACATACGTGATGGGGCCGCGGCCGTCGAGGTTGGCGTCAGCGTCGCTGCCCCCACCGCCCGTGGAGCCCCCTCCACCTCCGCCGCCGCAGGCGGACAACGTAAGGGCCAGAATGCCGGCAGTGGCAGCCGGAAGCAGGAATCTCGGGGTTTTCATTAGCTTGAAGCTCCTCGCTGAGTGACAAGTAAGTCGACAGTGCGCTTGCTAGGTGAGGTTGATGTGGTGACCATCACACTAGTAAGGTTGCTGTCTGCAATGCAAGCGTTTACATCAAAAAGTTATCAGAGGGGAACCAAATGCCGAATCCGTCCGTTCCCGCGCCGCGTCCAGCCTCCACTGCATGGTGGGCCGACGCTGTGGTCTACCAGATCTACCCCCGCTCCTTCGCGGATGGCAACGGTGATGGCATGGGCGATCTCAGCGGCGTCACCGGCAGGCTTCCCTACCTTGAAGCCCTGGGAGTGGATGCCATCTGGCTGTCACCGTTCTACAAGTCGCCGCAGGCCGACGGCGGTTACGACGTGGCGGACTACCGCCAGGTGGACACCCTCTTCGGCTCCCTGGCGGACTTCGACGCCATGTTGCAGGAAGCCCACGGCCGCGGACTGAAGGTCATCGTGGACCTGGTTCCGAACCATACCTCGGATGAACATGAATGGTTCCAGGAGGCACTGACGGCAGCTCCGGGGAGCTCCGCGCGGGACCGGTATATCTTCAGGGACGGAAAGGATGAGGTGCCGGGATCCGGGGACGGCGGCCGGGCCCCCAACAACTGGAAGTCCATTTTCGGCGGTCCGGCCTGGAGCCGCGTGAATGAAGCCGACGGGTCACCGGGCCAGTGGTACCTCCACCTCTTCGACACCCGGCAGCCGGACCTGAACTGGGATAACCCGGAAGTCCAGGAGGAGATGCGGTCAGTGCTGCGCTTCTGGCTGGACCGCGGCGCCGACGGCTTCCGGGTGGACGTGGCCCACGGCCTGGTGAAGGAGGCGGGGCTTCCGGACTGGGAGGGCGTTGCAGCCATGGTGGAGGGGACCTCTGTTCCCCGCCTGGAGAGCCACCTGCCCGGTGATGCGCCCCATGCCCATACCGATGCCGAGGAACCCCACAGGGCAGTGTCACCCATGTATCCGCCGTCACCGTTCTTTGACCAGGACGGGGTCCACGCCATCTACCGGGACTGGAACCGCGTCCTGGCCGAATACGGTGGGAACCGCATGATGGTGGCCGAGGCCTGGGTGGAACCGGCCGAGCGCCTGGCCCGCTATGTCCGGCCCGATGAAATGCAGCAGGCCTTCAACTTCGATTTCCTGCTGGCGGGGTGGAATGCCGAACGCATGGCCGACGCCATCGTCGCATCCCTGGCAGCGGCAGCATCTGTGGGGGCTCCGTGTACGTGGGTGCTCAGCAACCATGACACCGTGCGGCACGCCACCCGCTTCGGACTCAAGGATCCCACGACGTTCCCGAAAGGCATCGGCCCTGCCGACGAACAGCCCGACCCGGCCCTGGGCCTTGCGCGCGCCCGTGCCGCCACGCTGGTTGCGCTGGCGCTGCCTGGCTCCGCCTACCTCTACCAGGGCGAGGAACTGGGACTTCCCGAGCACACCACGCTTCCCGACTCCGCCAGGCAGGACCCCACCTTCTTCCGGACCCATGGTGGCGAAATTGGGCGCGACGGCTGCCGGGTCCCGCTGCCGTGGACGCAGGACCAGCCCGGATTCGGGTTCTCCGGAACGCTCGCCGGCAAGGCGTCCGGGCCATGGCTCCCCCAGCCGGAAAGCTTCGGCCCCCTGGCCGCAGACCAGCAGGACGGCGAGGAGGGCTCAACGCTTGAGCTTTACCGGGCCGCCCTGGCTTTCAGGTCAGCACAGCGGCTGGGCCGCGGCAGCGTGGAATGGACTGGCGAACACGCGCCGGACAGCGGACTGCTGGCGTTCCGGAACGGAGATGTGGTGGTCCTGTCCAACATGGGCTTCGCCTCCGCTCCCGTGCCCGAGGGCTATGCCGTAGTCCTGTCCAGCGGTCCCGAACCGGCCGACGAATGGGCCGGCATGCGGGAAGTTCCCGTGGACAGCACCGTGTACCTCATGAGCGGCCGGGAGCGGCAGGTGCCCTGATCTCCACAGCGCGAAGGCAATTCAGCGGACGCGCTCGGCCCGGCCGAAACGCGTCCGCGCGCCCGCTCCGATGTGGATGAGGACGGGAATCTCCTTGCCCACCACAGATTCCAGGGCGTTCATAAGTCCATGGACCTCGGCGGCGAGCAGGTGCGGGGCCACCCCCTGGCGCGGCAGGAGCCGGACCTTCAACGCCGGGGAACCTTTCACGTCATAAGTGGTGACGGTGGCGCCGGCAAGGTCCGGCCGTCCTTCAAGGGCCTGCCGGAGGGCCTGCTCTGCAACCCCGCCGCCGATCCGGACATCACCGGGAACCTCACCCGGATCATATTCGGCGGCCAGCAGATTGGACCGGCCCTTGCCCTGCTGGGCGATCCAGGCAACCATGAGCCCCATCAGCGCCAGCAGAGCCAGCGCCACCACGATCCACAGCCAGCTCTCCGGCCTGCCCGGGAACCGGGTGGAGTCGAACAGCCGGCTGATGCCGTTCCAGGCTCCGGCGGACCAGGAATGCCACCAGGAGCCCACCGGAGGAACGGTTGCCAGCAGCACCAGGAGGAACCCGGTGCCCAGCAGGATCAGGCCCAGCACGGTGAGCAGGATGCGGTTGAGCAGTGCCGGGGTGCTGTTCATGCCCCGATCACCCCCGACGGGGTCACATTGATTCGCGGAGCAGGTGCCGGCTCCAGCAGCATCTGGTCCAGCTCATCCTGGACGGCGTCAAGGACAGTGTCCGGATCCACGGGCACACCGGAGGTGGGGCGGACATTCACCAGCACCTGCCGCTGGGAGACGACCACCATGACCTGTTCGGGGGTGACGTTGGCGGCCAGCCGCGCGCGTCGTGCGAGCGAGGACGCGATGACCTCGTCGTCAACCACAACGGCCGGGAGCCCCTCACCCGGCGCGCCGGCCAGCAGATGGCGCGCACGCCTGCCCGGGAGGACCCCGTTGAGCAGGAAGATCAATCCCAGCATGGCCAGCACGGCGCCGATGGCCACCAGCAGCAGCGGAGGGATTCCGGCGGGGAGGTCAACGATGCGCTGGGCAGCCACCTGCGGCTCGATCAGCCACGCCGGCTGCCCCACGGCATGCACGCCGGATTCGAGGACGCCGTAACCGGCCAGTACCAGGACCAGGACGGCGGCCACGACCGACACCACGGCCCGGGAGGAATGGGTCTCGCGGTAAATCACCCTACGCATGTCCGGGCCGTTGCGTCCCCGGGATCCGCTGTTGGCCCGGCGGTTTTCCACGCTGCTGCTCACCGTACCCGCCCTCCTGTACTGATCCTTGCACCGCTGATGCGGATGTCCACCCGGCTCAACTGGGAGCCGCTCAGTTCCGAGACCCTTGCCAGGATGCTTTCCTTGGCCCGCACCGTCCGGTCCCAGATGGATCCACCGGTACCATCGACCCTGGCTGGATCCAGTACAACGGTCCGCAAAGGCGGGATGCTGATGGGGGCGACGAGGGACAAAGCCAGCAGGCCGTCGTCGTCCGCCCAGTCCGCCCGCACGTCCTGGGCATCGACCCCCAACGCCTCCGCCGCAGCTGCCTTGGCGAGGCTGGTCAAAGCCTGCGTGCTGATCCGGTTATGGCCGCTGAGCGCCTGCCCACGCACATCGGGCGCGGGCGAGCTCATGAGGAAGAGCGCCGGCCGGTGATGGCATCAAATACGCCCCGCAGGTCCAGCTTCCCTTCCGCGGCACGGCCCAGAAGCGCCCCGATCGCCATGAAAAGAAGGGAAACGAGGAAGCCCCAAAGGCCGAACTGGAGGGACATGAATGCCACGAACGCGCCCATGGCCGCGCCTGCCACTGTGAGGTTCACAGCAGCGCCTCCCGTTCGGGAGCACCAGGGGCTGTCGTCTTGACCGGCGGCGGGACGTAGACGTCCGTAATCTCGACGTTGACCTCAATCACCTGCAGCCCCACCAGTTCTTCAACGGCACGGTAAACGGCGGCACGGACGTCATTGGCCAGCGCATGCAGGGGCGTTCCGTAGCTTGCCACCAGGGTGATATCCACGGCTACCTGCGTTTCGCCCACTTCGGCGTGGACGCCGGCGGCGTGGTCTGAACTTCCGACGGCGTCGCGGATGGCGCCCAGGGCACGGGACGGGCCCGAACCCAGGGAGTAGACGCCGGGAACGGACCGCGCGGCGATTCCCGCCACTTTCGCCACGGCGGTCTCGGAAATGACGGTCCGGCCCGGACCGGGAGCCGGGCTGGCGGCAGGACGGCTTGGCACCACGGGTTGCGGGTTCTGGTATTCCATCAGGCACTCCCCCTTCTGTTGGTTCCACCCTATCCCCAGGCTGCGACACATGCGCCGGAAGACTGCGCGGGCCGGGCGCAAGGGAATTTCCGGGTGTAGCCAGGGAGCAGGAGCGTGGGGCGGGGACAACATGGCGCCGTCACAGCCGTTGACTCACGAGGGGTTAAACGAAGAAAAGCACCAGTTCCGAAGAACTGATGCTTCCCAGTGGTGGCTCCGACCGGCGTCGATCCGGTGACCTTTCGATTTTCAGTCGAACGTTAGTCGTCGTTATTCCCTATGAAACTCGCGGTGGCTTGTAAAAATACCGGAGCTTTACCAAGGGATCACTGGGATGCGTTAGCTGGCGATCAGTTTGTCTAGCCCAGCCGCAGCGCTATAGAAGTCGTCCTCGAACAGCTCGGCGTAGGTGTTGAGCGTTGTCGTAGCGTCTTTGTGCCCCGCAATCCGCTGAACGTGCTTGACGTTCTTGGTGACCGCTAAGTACAGACTCACAGCAGTATGCCTCAGGTCGTGGAAGACGGGGGGCCGGAAATCGGAGTCGCCCAGGACTAGGGAGATGCGAGCTGAATCCAGCATGGATTGCCTTCGTGAATCCGGTACACACTCTGCTAGGGCGAGCCACATGTCCTTCCCAACCATTGGCCTGATCTCTAGACCCGACGATTGCTGAAAGTCGAGAACCGCAGTCAGCATAGAGTCGCCGAACACCGCGAGGCCCCTCCTTGATTCGGATACTCCAAGCGCCGTCTGCACCCTCGCCACACACCCAGCTGCCAAGAGACGGGCCGGCTGGTAGTACCGTCTGGTGAAGTTCGAATTACGCATGGCATGTCCCTCCGCCGAGGGGAATAGCAACGCTCCAGGGCCCTTACCAACAACAAGGCGCGAAAGATCGGCAACCAAAGATGCCGGAAGAGGGACGTCGCGGCTCGCATGCCCTTTAGTACTTCCCAGAATCAGCTTGCCCTTCACCTCCGAGTACGCTTTGTTGACGGATACGTAGGGACGAGAACCCAAATCTAAATCTTCCACTGTTAGGGCCGTTACTTCACCCCACCGCAACCCTGTAAGCCCGGTAAACCGGATCATGAGTTCATGCGTGCCCGCGAAAGCGGCAAGACGTTCCAGCTGGGGACGGGTGAGGTAGACGGATTCCCGGTGATCCCCTGCGGAGGGCACATAGTCACGGCCACCAACAGAGTCTTTAGCTGGGTTGATACGCAGAACTTTTATTGCAACAGCATGGTCCAGCATCCTTGAGAACTGCTTTGTCGCTCTTGCTCGCGTATCCGCGCTAGCAACACCGCCGTTAACGCCGATCATCTTCCTCGTCCACTCGGCGACACCCTCATAGGTGACGTTACTTAGGGGATAATCCTCCCAATATGGCTTGATCATCCGTGTGTAGAGCCACTCGTACCCTTGCACCGTCTTGGGAGTAGCCGCACGCCTCCCAGAAGCACCCACGGACCTGACCCGCTCAATCCAGCTCTCAAATAAAGCACCCACTGACATTCCTGCTGCGTACTTGGGGTCTACATATGTCCCTGTTCTGACCGCGCGCAGTTGCCCGTTAAGAAACTCATTCGCTTCATCCTTGGTTGCAAACCGCTTTGTCTTCCATCGGCCCTGATGGTCTTGAAACCCAGCCTCCCAACGCCTAGGTTTTAGCTTCACGACAGAAGGGACGTCAAGACTCAACTCCATCGCACGAATCTCTTGCCTAGCCGCAAACTCTCTAGCTCGCGCCTCCGTGTCGTACTCGTTCCGAAGCCGCTTTCCGGAGGCGGACGTATAGGAAACCGCCCAGTCGAGCTTCTTTACAGCCACTCCTACCGCCCCTCGTCAACTGAGGCGATGAACTCATCGAACTCACCCAGGGGTAGGCCGCCGCCGTCCGGACGCTCCGCTTGCATCCCTGCCCACACCCAACGCTCATCTAGGCCGTACTTGTCCGCGATCTCGCCAATCCTCATACGGGACTTGAACAACTCACGCATCCCGGGAAATTCCGGATCAGTATAGAGCGCGCCAAGCGGTGTTAAGGACCCAGAGGCACGTCCCCGATCGCCGCTCGAAAGAAGCAAGCGACGTCGCGCCTCCTTGACGCGCTGGGCCATCACAGGTGCAGACACGCCGACCTGTTGAGCAAGAGTCGCTGTAGCCTTCGAGTTGCCAAGGCGAACTTGTTCCGCATACTTGGCTGCTAGGGCAGCATATTCAACATTGCCCTTGGGCATCGACTTATCCGCCCAAGTCTCGAAACGAGAGTCGACGAATTCTGAGTTTCGCAGTGCTCGTTCCCGGTTTTCAATCATCGCCGACCGCCTGATGCGGGCTCTGTCGACAGCCTTGTCGAGGTAGGAGCGCAGGTCAGGAGTATTAAGGTCAGGCAAACCCCGCGCAGTTTCGCCAGGCAAAGCCAATACCTCCGCCACGGACCAATCCTCATCAGAGAAGTCCAGCCGTATACCAATTGCCCACCCCGATTCAGCAAGGAAGCCTAGAAGAGCGTGCTCTTCGTAGAAGCGCTCCTGGGGACGAGCAGGAATAGTCGGCCACTCCCAGTCCCGCGCCTGTTCCGTTAGCTTCCTCAGCATTGGGCCAATGTCGGGCGTCTTCATAGTTTCACTGTAGTCGTTCATAGGGCCGTCCCTTCGTTCATAGTTGACAACTTTGAATCGGTCCCCCTAATCTTACTGACGTGAGATCAAAGTTTACAACTATGAACAAAACCGAAAAGCCTTGAAGGAGTCTGAACATGCCCGCCCAACTCTCCTACGACAAACAAGAAGCCGATCTGTGCAGCTCCATCTATCTGACTCGAAAGGAAGCAGGAAAGTACCTCAACGTTCCTGCACACTGGTTGGCAAATAATGCCAAGCTGGGTCCTCGCTACATCAAGATCGGGGGCCTCGTCCGATACTCCGTAGCGGCACTCGACTCATACATGGCTTCGCATGAGGGCAAACATCAATGAGCACCGCCCGCTCACCACAGTGCTGACGAGGATGCGAGTGTCCGTCGGCCCGGTCCGGCTAAACCAAAACGACTTGGTGACGTCACTCCCCCGGGTGAAGCCGGGGGTTGCGCCCCGGTCATTGAGGGGGGTGAACCTCCGGAGGAACAGCCGATGCAAAGCCGACCACGCTAAGACTGGCGAGCGGCCACAGGGGTCCTTTATGGAACGCATCGTCCTTCAGAATCAGGTTCACCCTGCGGCACGTCACGAGCCATCAAGCCCGGCGTGGTTTCTTCGCCGCCAGCAGGCTCGTCCGAGGTGCGAGGCTGGAGGTGAGGACGCTGCATTTTCCGCTGATACTTTCCACGAACACCTGGAAGCTTCAAAACTCAAAGGGAAGGTGCGGGCCACTCTGCTCGAGGTGCTGTATAGCTCTGACGAGTTGGGTAGAACTACCGTCAGCGGCAGGCGACTAGCACGAAGACTGGACATCCGGGAAGCGACCGTCAGCTCACATCTCGCGAAGGCACGTGAGGCAGGGTTCCTGCTTACAAAGTACCGCTTCAACAATTCGCCCGTGCAGCAGCTGGCCTGGCCTGGAAGCGGTATCCATCCCCCTCAGCCCGGGGTATCGCCTATGACCAGCCGGATCTGGAGCGACGGCGAGTTGGCTTGGTGGGACTCGTTGGACACCGAGTGCCCGCAATCCCCGCCATGGGGTCCATGGGAACCTCCGTTCTAAAACCGCAATCTATATAAGGCGAGCGAAGCGATGCCTAGGCGAAGAAGTTCTTAGGTTACGGACCAAGACCTCCGCCAAGGGGCTTCGGTTCCATGCTCAGCAGCAGGCCCAGCAGGGGCCTGCGATCGTTACCGCGGATCCCCCATGACGCCGCGTGATCATACGCGGCAACCACCCACGATGAGTTAAAGGCTCACCCATGAAAGAGAGAAAACAGATGGTAACTACAACAACGGCTACAACAACTGAGGAACTGCTTATGACCACAGATGACCCAATCGACACTTGGCTGAGCCCCGCCCTACAGAGATTCTTCCGCAAGACTCAAGGTGACTGGGAGACCGGCTGTTGGAACTGGATAGCAGCCAAGGATAAGGACAACTACGCACGTTTCTGGCGAAACAACGGGAACAGGAAGGCTCACAGGTGGATTTACGAGATGATGGTGGGACCGATTCCGGCAGGGCTTGAACTGGACCATGTATGTGTGAACGCAAGATGCGTTGCTCCGAATCATCTAGAACCAGTAACCAAGGCAGAAAACCAACGAAGGAAGCAGTTCCGTAAAGCTGAAGCCGCGGCAGGACGGCCTGTCCGTATGAAGACGGGGGCGACTACGGTTCAGGAGCTGACGCTGGCGATTGCCTTGGGCTTGCCCACCGGGGGCACCGTTGTCCTGCCTGCTCGTCAAGGGGCACGAGCAGTAAGGTCGACGAGTCCCGCAACGTTTGACACCTTAAGCATGTCCCGGATGCCACGAACTAGTTAATCGGGGTCAGGCCACGGCTAGAGTCAAAGCTCGAGCTCCTCGCAGAGAATTTGGCTTTGGTCGTGGCCGCACAGTCGTGGCCGTACAACGGGCGCAGCGGTGTTCACCGCGGAGCTGATTATCGAGCCTGGGGTGCCGTATTGGCTCACCTGAGGTTTGTACCCCATGGAGTGAGCTAGAAGAACGAAGCCATTCCACAATTCGCCTCTTTGTGTTGGTAAAGCAGGCACGGCGGAGCCTTATCGATAGCGCCCTCAGAATGCATCAGGCCCTGCAACAGCAACAGTCTCTTCCTGCCCCCCCCCGCTTGGAGGCAGAGGTCTGGAATGTGCTTGTTCCGTATACCCGACAAACCTTTCAAGCGTTCGTGTATGACAGGAGCGTCGGCAATGCCTTCACCTTTCCGTAGACCATACTGGCTATAACGGGGATGGTCAGCGCGGTCGTGACCCTTTGGGCGCAGCTTTGGATACCGCTGGATATTGAGCATTACCACGCTATCTCACGCATGCTTGTGGAACAGACAGCCGCTATTGATCGAGTGAAACATCGCTAATCTCCGGGAGGTTACGGACAACTTCAGCTACTCGCCGCAGTGTTCTGCTGTCCGAAGACACAGGAGTGCCGAGACTTCCCGCAATAGTCGCCCTGGTGTAAGTCGAAGCGACATCTATAGGAGCTTCTGCCGGATTGATAGCGCGCAGATCCTGAAGGGAAACTGCGTCTAGTTGGCGCTCTTGAGCTGTCCTCAATTCGAGCCTTCCCATTTCCAAGGCCAACTTAGCGGCTTCGAGATCGACTCGCTGCTTACTCAGAGCAACCTTCGCCGACTCAGCATTCGTTTGCTCAGCGCCCAGTTTCGCCTTGGCAATTTCCGTCTCGACACGCACCTTTTCAGTAGATGCATTGACTGCCACTATGTCAGCCTGAGTCTTTTTATACTTTTGCCATGTAGTAATCAACCAAGCGACTCCCGCAACCACAGCCGCAGCTGTGGGGCCAGCAATTTGGATTAGAAAGTCTAGGGGATTTCTATACGATAAGCTGACAAGATGCCATTCTGCATCTACAGTTTCGGCCAGCGTATCAAGAACGTCGGGTTCAGAATCCAACAATACGTTCGCCAAAGCACTGCGAATTGGCGCACTTCCGGCATACCCAACACCATTGACAGATGCCAATACCCTGTCAAGATCTACGTGTTCACCTAAATTGAACTGCTCAAGAATGGCAACGAGAGAGTCTCTGGTCAGGTGAAGCGGCGCCCCAGGGCTAGCTATGAGTTGACTTCCGAAGGAATCATCGAGAACTTGATCATGTAGCTGGTCAAGAACCGTGCGTAGAACACCCACGCCCATGAGTGTCCGCAGCAGTGTCGTAAGATTCTCCACATTGCGAACCACGAGGATAACTGGCAACCGGGGGCCGAGTTCCGCCGTCAGGTGGAGTTGCATGCCCTCGAGTCGGACCCGCTGATCAGTCTTGGCCTCCACAGTTCCTCCCCGGCGTGTGAGGGGGGAGCGACCCAAGCCCCGATTTTCGGTAGTGGATCCTCGAGAAAGAGGAATACGGGATCGCTCTTTGCCCTCTTCTTAAGTCGGGGTGCAACATGACCTATTCATACCACACCGGGTGGGCTAATCTGAGGACCACTCTGGGGGCAGAGGTCGGTTGATAGAACGGAAGAGGAAAATGCCTGGGCAACTTGCAATCTCCCCCGAAGTCATGGAGGCACTCGGACAAGCGCGTGCCGACGCCATACGCAAAGAAGGCGCCTCAGGGCTTTGTCCAATTTGCCGAGCTGAAGTTTCAACCCTTCAGGGAGACGATGCCTCGGTTTTGGTTGAAAGCTATCTGAATGAAGGCGTTATCGTATTCGCCCACGACACGTGTGCCGAATCCCAAATCATCTATATGGGACGCGCCAGTTCGGAGACGCCTTCCGACGACGTAAGTTCCATCTGCATTCTAGTTCCCGGTGCTCGTGAGAATCGAGCTTTGATATTTGTGGCCCCGGACTCTCCGGGAGTAACTTTTCTCGCCAGCGGAGAGAGACTATCCCCTTGGGTGGCTGGACTTATGGCGGCAGGCTGGGAGGTGATGACTGCAGTCGGTAAACCTGCTGTTTTTCTTGGTGATTGGTCAGCAAAAATCGATCCTGCCACTTACAGTATGGCTATTTTAGACAGCAACGGGAGCCCAATGCTGGAACAACAGATGCGTAATGATAACGAGTTGTGGTCTACCCTCGCCTTACATCAGGGCGAGATAACTGTAGTAAGCGGGGACGTAGATATAGACCGCATCATTCTGTCCGGAAACGCGTTGGTTGAGCTACAACGCCTCGCTAAACTCGGACACTTAATCGGAGTACGGATTCCTGCCAAGCAGTGGCAGGCACAGAGTGATCCTTTTACGACCGCTTCCCGTTCCGTCGCCGACATGTTGGGGGCAGCGATTCGTAAACGTGCGAGACCAGTGACGCCTGGAAAAACGAAGGCTTTCGGCGTCAAGCTACACACCATCCCGCGGATTTCTCCATTCGTGGTGAGGGATAGCGCACTGCTGGTAATAGATCTCGACGACTTTGACGCCGACCGAGGCAAGAGGACCATTGAGGCGTTGGTTGCCGCCGGATTCCCTTCTGGGGTTGCTGACAGTACCGACCATTTCTTACCCAATGCGTCACGGGGGTGGAGCTGTCTGGTCTGGAGGTCACAAATCCAAATTCTCGGACGAGGGACAGACGGAAAACCTGAAGAGCATCTTTTTGTTCCCTTCCCAGCCACCGGTGACAAGTGGCTACAAGCAGTGCGGGCTCACAAGGCCCTGGGCATCGTCTTCGGCAACTCGGTTGACGACGAAAAGCTCACAAATCTAGTCGATGAAATCCGCTCTGGCACGATGATAGGTGCTGCACTTCTAGCTCTCCCCGCAATCTAGATCTCGCGGCGTTCCGGACTTTTCGCTCTTCCTGTGAAGGATTAAGAAGACTTCGGCTTGGTGAACATGCGAGTCAACGGCCCCGCAATGCAGTGGTTACGGGAAACTTCTAAACCCGTACACAAAAAAAGGAGCTAACCACCACCGGGGAGCAATAAGGGCGCGCGGGGGTGGTACCCCCACCCCCTTGACTCCCTCGCGAACCTAGGGTCGCGCCAAGATTTCGCGGATTCCTTTTTGAATGTTGTCACCAAAAATCCAGGCCTGCGCAGAGTCAGGATAAGGCGTCGTGCAGTGGAAATCTCCGGTCTCCTGGTCGAAGGAGTAGTGGGCGTCCCACGTCTGTTTCCCGGAAGCAGAGCTAAACGTTGCTGTGACACCAAGCCCCTGCACTGAGACGTTTCTGAGGCGGGCCATGTTCCACGTCGCGGAATCCACTAGCGTCTTAAAATCCGACTCCGTCAATTTCCCCACCCTGACCTCTTCCATTCCTATGCAAGTGACCGTCCTTCCCGCGAGCCTAGCACCGCATGGCACCTCGGTTAGGGGTACCGGCAGGAGACCTGTACCTATAATCGCGCTGCCCATCATCGCTCGATCCACCAGTCTCTATTCGTTCGACGGAGCCGGCATACCGGCATACCGGCATACCGGCATTGAGAAGGTCTCATTAAAGGATCGGTTATAAGGACTTCGTCTGGCCCGTCTCGCTTCTAGGGAAAAGACCGAAAATATATAACAGCCGACGTCTCAATAATGGGTCTCATCATGCTATTCTCATAAACTTAAACAGAGAAGCATTTATGAGACGCACATAGGAGGCTCGTGGGAACCATTGGATACGCCAGAGTCAGCACAGCAGAGCAATCTGCAGAGCTCCAGACAAGGGCCCTTAAGGAGGCGGGATGCGAGCGAATCTTTACAGATCATGGCGTGAGCGGTTCGCGAGCCAGTCGACCTGAACTGGACAGGATGCTGGACCACTTGCGCAAAGGTGATGAGCTGGTCATTTGGAAGCTCGACCGATTAGGGCGCAACACGAAGAATCTGCTGGAGCTGGTTGAACAATTGGAAGGTAAAGGCGTGAGATTCCGTTCCCTGACAGAGGGCATTACCACCGCAGGCCCGATGGGAAAGGCAATGCTCACAGTGATGTCGGCATTCGCGCAACTGGAGCGCGACACACTGGCTGAACGGACCAGGGCTGGCATGGCGGTCGCTGCGAACAACGGGCGAAAAGCGGGGCGGCCAAGCGTGACAGTTGACCATGACAAAGTGGCTAAAGCGAAGGCCTACCATAGCAAGGGGAATAGTGTGGATGAGATCCAAAAGCTAATCGGTGCCTCACGTGCAACTGTTTACCGGTACCTTAAAATGACCGACGCTCGCGAGCAAAGCTAAGTCTGTTGCTGCTGGGGTGACGTCAGCCGGAGAACCAAACTCTGCTGGGCGGTGCGCTCCGGGTGCTATTCGAGACCGCTCATGAGATGGTCGACGTCAAAGCTAGGGCCAGCCTTCGCAGGTTCTCGCCATAGTCCTTCCGCATCCAGATCTCGCTGTTCAGATACCCTGTCCAAGAAACTAGCTGCACGTTCGTAGCCCGGATAGAACTTCTCTGGGTCACTCGTCATTGACGCGTAAGAAACCATGCTCTCAAGATCCATTGAGTAATTTCCCCCATCGTATGGACCTTCGATGTCCTGCCAAGAGGCAAGTTCGTCTCTGACCATGTACTCCATAGCTTCTTCAATTAGGGACTCCAGGTGCCGGCTGTCAGACGTCGATAGCCGCCCAACGTGGGAAAGAGCCGACCTGGCATCGTCCCACGAGAACGCGCTTTCTGTTACGACATCAATTAGCTGCTGAAGCAAGCTCTGATACAGACCGTGCTCCTCCGGTAACTCCTCTAGCTTTTCGAGCAACGACACGGCCGGTCCAAAGGAGTCCAGGGTAAGGAGGTCCATGCTGCTGCCGCTGTCTTCAACCAAGCTAGCTGTAAGTTCCGATGCAATCTTTGCCTGGACTTGCGTGGAAACCACGCTCCAAAGCTGCACTAATCTTCGGAACCTTTCGGCCCCATCAATTACCGCAGACTCTGCAAGAGGATCGCCCTGCTCAACCAAGCGGTGATAGGCGTCGAACACCTTCGGTTGAAGAAACTCCTTCCATGGAGACTTGGCCACTTCAGCTGCACCAAAGTCTGCGCGGTAGCTAAATAGGCGGTGAATGCCCTCGACGTGGCGGAACGAGGGCGTCCTAACTAGTAACTCGGCCAGCACCCGTGGTCTTTCTCGCAATCGGCTTGCCATGAAGTCGTCGATGGATGGGTTGGCACTCGAAATCGTGGGAGAGCCGGCAGATCCTCCTACGGCGAGAAAGTCACCCTCCAAAACGCCCAAGTACCTCTCGAACCTGTCTTCCGAAGTGGATACATGCCCGGTGTCCAGCGCATCTGTCCAGATGTCTCTCAGCTGCGATAGACGCAGCCGGGCACCAATACTGGCGAAAACGTCAAGAATTCCTCTGGGCTCCTCAGCGAGCTGTCGAGTTATGGCATGTTCCCACAACTCCCCAGGGTTATCGAGATTCCTGAGCATGATTTGAGGGGCCGAAAGTTTTGCGTTGTCCTCGTGCTCACGCGAATAGCGTTCCAGACTAAGGCTCACGAGCCGGGGACTGTAATTCTTGTGCTCTAGGACGGGCCAGTAGACATCATGCTCAGCAAAGAGGGACTTCTCACTGGGCGTCAACTTACTTGCCCAGACGTGGTTGTAGAGAATTAGCGATCGAGACCGCAGGTCTAGATCCTGTACTTCTAGAAGACACTCAGCAAACTTCAGCGTCGGGCTGGACAGTCGATCGTAGGTGTCGCGGGCTTGACCTAAAATGTAGCCCCGCGTAGTCATTATGAAGTACTTGTCGCCTGCAGCATAAACTCTCTCCGCGAAAGCGGGTATATCGTCGTCCTCGTTTCGTTCAACCTGGTCACCTCGGGCCGACCGTCCTAGGAAGTCGTCGAAAACGAAAACCTGTTTCTTGTCCTCTTGCCACAATCTCAGTGCTTCGGAGATTCTGCCCGTGACTTGGATGGCCTCATAGCCGAGAGCCATCAGCTCAGCACAGAGGATACGTGCGAGCGTTGTTTTTCCGATGCCCGGCGGACCTGAGATTAGACAAACACGCTGCTTCTTAAGGATTTCCTGGGCCCTTGATAACGCTGGAGTATCAACGAATATGCTGAGTTCATCACGAATTTTGCGTATCAGATCTGCAGACCGCAGGGCAACGTCTTGATTCAGCGCCGCTTGCAGCACACTGCTGTTCGACAGCCAAAGGCGGAGATGTGATCTCACTGCATCTGGGTGCGTATCCAGGAAGTACTCGATTTGCTGCCTGCCATAGATGTCACTCTCTTGAGTAACAAAAGGAGCCATATCGGCTTTGAGCGAAGCCTTGTTTCCTTGCGTCAGCCCGGCGGACGTGAAGATAACGTACCGCTGCGGCTTTAATTCAAGCATCTTCGGGAGTTCCACGTTCTTAAACTGTGTCCGAAGGGTACCGATTTTAGCTGCAGGTGTGTGCTTGCACTGAACGATGAGTTGGCCGGCATCGCCACCCCATGCGTGGCGTAAATCAATACCTTTATCCCGGCCAGCTTTGTAGATCTCGAGATCGACTCCTAGAGTCTCGTCAAGCACAGTCTTTGCAAGTGACTCAAAATCGAAGGCTGTAAGCGCCTCAAGGTTATGGGACATTCCTACCTAAATGGTCACCTGCTCGACTTTGCTAGCGCTGGCCGAGGTCAAATTAGTACTGCCATTTTTACACATTGAGCCATGGGTGCTTAATTGCGGAGAGCCGCAATAACAGTTTTGAGATCGTCACAGACGAACCGTGCATCGATGTGCTTCGCAACTGAGACCGCGTCTGTTTTGAAGGCCGTCAGCACGGCTTTCCCACGCGCCTCGAGATATGTGCTTGCGGCGTTTGATCTTGTGAATTCTCCATTGATGAAGATCCCTTGATCCTCTTGGAGACTCCGGATCACCTGGTCTTCTGACAAACCAGTGGAACCGGCAATGGCAGAAGGAAGTAGGAGATAGTTCTCGATGTGGCGCCTCCGCCACTTAAGGGCCCTGAAGCCCGCCACCGATGTTGAGTCCTTATCCTCAAGGTTAGGACCGACAGTAGCGACCTCCCCTTCGTCGCGGTCTCGGAGACTTATGGCTTCGATGCCGGGGACGTCCTCGGTGAGCGCCTGCCAGAGCATCTTTCTCTCGCGCTGTCCGTGGGTGGTCCTCCAAGGAACCCACTCTGAACTGAGCGGTGTACCTAGCGTGTCCGCAATGGTTTTTAGGACGCTTAGGTCACTAGTCCCCTCATGGAAGAAGACCTTTTTAGTCTGCCTTATGCGGTCAATGTGGGGCGCGTAGTCAGATCCAATTCCCTCCAGCATTCCCACCTTTTGGAAGTCTCCGCTGAGGTATCGAGGTGACCTCCCAGGACGGAACTCCATTACTCTTTCAGCGGCGGCGCTTCGCAAAATCTCACTCGAGTGAGTCGCGATAAAGATTTGCTTTTGGGAACCCGCAACAATAAGTCCCAAGCGCCTCACGAGCTCCTTCTGCAGTTTCGGGTGAAGATGGGCATCCGGTTCGTCCAATAGAAGAACATCGACGTCCTCATTAGTTGCAAGGGCGAAGACACTCAGCCATTGGAGGAAACCGCTTCCTTCCACCATAAGGTCGCGCTTAGTGAAGTTGGGATACGCAGTCAGAATGTGTCCACTCACCGTGCCCTTCGTCACGAAGACCTGGATGTACGAGTGGTACTCCTCCCGGAACTCCCCCACTGTTAGTTCCGCACCAAAGACCTCTCTCAAAGACTGCTGCAGGATCTCCCAAGGGTCCGACCGTCGAAGCTCCTCCAAATCCCTTGACTTGATGCGTGGTTTCCGCACGCTGCCCTTAAGAGCTGCCGCGGTTAGGAGTTCCGCTCGCTTCCGAACGTTCGCTTGGTACATGTCGAGCAAGAGATTTCTCAAGACGGCCCCTGCGAGGCCTTCCCCGATCCGGCGCCTCCTCACAGCCCCATTGATTCGCCCTTCTCGCGAGGTGATACCCGCGAACGGTGGGAGGTAGGCCATTCGAGGGGTACGATCCAATGCCGATAGATTCGAGGCTTCAATGCGCACGAACAAACGATCGTTCGCCAGAGATAACCCGAAAGTCAGATGCTTCCGGCCGAGCCCGGTAATCCACTGACAACCGATCTTGAGTGTGTATCCGTCCTGCCCAACCTCTTTTTGCTGCGGCTTTAAGTTCGTCCACATGTGCTTGAGGGTAGGGATGTTGATCGGTGAAAACTCGTCGTCACCCAGTCCAAATCCTTGGAACCCAACCCGTTCCCTAGTCAGACCCTCCGGCCCCTTCTCCATTAGGGTTGCAAGACGACAGAACTCCCACACTGCCAAAGCCTGTAAGACCGATGACTTCCCTGAATTGTTTCCTCCAGCCATGAGGGTTATCCCCGGGGACATATCGACTTGAACTTCTTTGAATTGCTTGAACTTCTGGAGAGTTACACTCTCGATAGGCAGCAGGAGTGTTTCCCGGTTTAGGTCCACTTCTTCCATCTCTGCGAAGAGTGCGTCAAGGTCAAATTCCGGTTCAACGACGGTATAGCTGATGGAGGCACCCGCTTCGGAGCCGGAATCAGCCGGGAAGTCTCTCTCCTCGCTCCCCAGATCAGACTCCAATTGCCCCATAGTCGAGCTACACCTTTCTAACTGCTAGTACCGCAAGCTTGGACTCACATCTTATGCAGACACCGAGGCGTGCGAAGCTCCGTGAGGGCAGAATTTCTGTCCCTGGCTTCGAACCTCTGTGGCCTCAGGTATTCAAGTTCTCGGAACTCCTGTTTGAGAGCATTAACACGTCTATGGTGGCGCCAAGGACCTGCCCAGAGCCAATCAGACTGCGCCAAGCCTTTCTCCACTGTTGCGCACTCATCGTTTCGCGATGTGCCGCTGGAATCCGAAACTCTCGGTTCACGTCCCACCACAGCGGAACAAGTCTTTCGAGTTCGGGCTGGTTTAGTCCAGCACTGTGAAGATGTTCTCCGATGGCTTTCGAAAGCTTGTTACCTTTTCCTACGAGCCCGTGTTGAACTCCGTCAATCAGGGCTCCAAGCATAATGTGCCGACCATCGTTTGCATTCGAGTCTCGTTCCAGCACTGGACTTGCTAGAGCGTCATACATCACAACTTCTAAAGCGGCACAAAGCCCGACCACTGCAGACGAGTAGTCTGCAGTGTGACTAAGCGTGAAGCCAACATGTTCGGATGTGGCAAGCATGTTCTGCGTCGACGAGGTCAATGCCGCCCACCGTCGCTCTCCCAGCGCCATCTCCACACGAGCCCTCGACGCTTCGAGTCCAGGACCGAGTGTAACTTCGACGCACTTCAGCTCTTCGAGCCTGGATAAAATTACAGCTTCAGGGCGCCCCTCCTGTTCGGCCCGCCCATGCTCGCGGTTCCTTTGTTGTGGAGTGACATAACCAATTTGTTCGAGGATGCACTCTACGAGGGGTCGCAAAACCTGCTTACCAGCTTGCGGACGCAACGGATCCAGCGGAATGGCGAAAAGCTTCCCATTGTCATGGGTTTCATACGTATCTAGGGACAAGTCCTCTTTGACCGGCTCGTAATACGTCACTGCGCCAAGGGCTTGAGCCGAAAGCTGGTAATTCTCGAAGTAGCCCAAGATCTTGTATAGCTCTTCCGTGGGAACCGTTTGTCGCTGCCGTAGCTTCGGGTCGACGATGACAAGCCGCACGTCACCTACCGCGCTCGTGGCCTTGACCACAAGATCCGGGATGCCGCCGAGATCCTTTCTGCCCCCAGTCGTGCGCTTCCAGCGAGGCTGACGTTCGCCATTAGTGATGGTCGGGACTGACCGTTGGTACACCAGCTCGAGCAAGCCCCCGGGCCTTTCCCAGCGGTAAAGTACCCCATTGCTCCGCCAGCCGGCGCAGAGGTCGGGTTCTGCCAACAGCAGCGCGTCGCTTATGGTCTGGGCAAGCAGGCTGGCACACCAGAGTTCGAAGAGCCGAGTGTCAAAGGCTGGCCCGTAGTGAAGCCACTCTTTGGCACCCTCCTCGGAGAGAGTTCCCTCAGCGAATCGAGTCGTCCAATCCACAAGTTGTCTATAAGCCTCTGGGAACGCCACTTCACCGCGTCGGAGCCTAGTCCTAACCATGCGGGCTAGGCGTTGGCTATCTGGGCCGGTACGGAAATGGGACACCGACTTCAGGCAGGAGGTAAAGAGCGGAAGAACTAGGAAACGCTTCAAGGCCTTCGTGAGCCGGGTCAATTCACGTTTCTCGGGGCTATCTAAGGGGACATTGGTGAGCCGTGCCGTATCCCGAATCTCTTGAAGGAGCCAGATCACAGCGTGTGTTGCAAGTTGATTTTCAGGTGTGACTCGGCCGCGTTCTATGTTCAGGACGGGGAAGATCGCCGTCTCCGTCAAGACTCCTCTGGACAATGAATACTCAGTGACATCTAACTGCCCAACAACGGCCCCGACGCTCTGTGACTTTGTCAGCTCATACCGAAAGTTGGGCCTCGCTACCACTGCCTTTAGGATGCTTTCAAGTTCTCTGCCCATAGCAAGCGCCACGCGGAGTCGAAGGCCCACGATTGCCGCGTCAAGGGCTGAGTGTTTATCGGTAGAGGCGAAAGCTGCAATTGGCGCCAGCTGAGTTTGTCCTGAAACGAAGTAGGAAGCTACCAATGGCAAGGCAATGCGAGCAGCTGCGGCCCTAGCTTCTCGGGAAAAGTAGCCCTCGGGAAGACCAACTAGCTGCGCACCGTCTTCCTCCATCACCGCTGCCAGCCTGGATCGCCAGCCACTCAGGCCGACCCAAGAAGCAACAGATCCGCTAGAGCCGAGGCAGAGAGGGGGAGCTTGAGCTGCCCCATGAGTTCATTGAGCTGCTGTCCCTGGCCTATGTAGACATTAGACATCTGAGGGACAACGCCATCCGCTACAGCTAGATCGAGAGCACCTGCTGCATCCTTGCCGCCCCCTACCACTGCCAGAAGCATCATTCTCATTACATCTACGACTTGCGCTGTTCCTAGAGGGAGCCCCGGCCCGTCCTCTGTACTCGTCCTCAAAGTGTCTACCAGTTGCTGCAACGTCTCCATCGCCGGCTGTACTTTGGCCAGTGTATCTTCCGAATTTTCCATGGACACTGTCTTTCCATAAGTGCGAGACAGCCAATCGTAAGCGTTTCTAAAAGCCGCAAGAAGTTCCGTCGAGACGGGCAACTCCGTCGTGCCGCGGAGGCCTACAACGCCCACGGTGACAAAGCGGAAGCGCCTTTTTAGCCCTTGCGAAAGTGAATTGACGTAGGACGTGTCCAAATCGTTCATCGCCGCGATAATACGGAAACGAGCCGGAACCCAAAGCTGTTGGCTGCGGGGATCCTCCTCAAACCACAGATCTATAGGTGAACGATCGAGATGACCTGAGTCGATGGAGGACAAGACCGTGTAAAGCGAACCGATGGCCTTATCTATGTCCGCCCTATTGAACTCATCAATGAACAACCAAGTTGCTTGCTTTCGCGAGGAGTCACTGGGAACTTGGGCTTCTTCAGGAGCAGCAACTTCGTTGCTCTTGACCTCAGCTCGAACTACGTCCGCGCACCTAAGTATTGCCTCTGTCATCTTTCCATAGACAGGCATCAACCCGCCGTCCGCGTTTGGGCGGAACCCGCCGATAACGTGAAATGGTGACCAATCACTAGTTGCTGTGGACTCGAACAATTCGACATTGAAGGCCTCACCCAGAGCCCTCGCCAGGGTCGTCTTGCCGGTGCCGGGAGGCCCCTGAAGCACTAGATGTCCCCCAAGTAAAGCGATAACACATCGTCGAACCAAGTTCTCCGCGTCCGGGAGCAAGACGTGACGTGCATTGAGTATGTCCAATGCCCTCTTGCTTATCCCCTCCACATCAGCATCTCGCAGCGGCTCCACTACCGAGTTTCGCGTCCAGAGAAAGTCATCCATAGAGCCCTCGTCTTCCAGCTCTTCGACAACAGCTGCGCTTAGACCTCCACGTTTATGACGGCGGGCGTCTTCCACATCGATCTGTAACGCGTCAATTATTTCGTCGGCAGAAGGTTTTTCATTGGAAAACGGTTGTACATTTTGGAGCTCGGCTGGAACCTCGCTCGAGTAGAGAAGGTCAAGGTCGGTGCCCTTTGTAGGGAATTCTTCTTCAAACCAGGACGTGAGATCTTGCATTGTCGCCCCGGGAGCAAATTCGTGATCCCTGCTGAGCCAAGCGGCGAGAGCCGCTTTAGGTACGGTCCTAACGTTGATGGCCAACAGGGCGCTGCCGGCATCGGCCTTCAAAGCGAACTTCTCCCGTTTTTTCTTCGATGCGCTACTGTCATCGACGAAGGCTGCCCTGGCCTCTGAGTCTCGCGTCCTCTGTCGCTGAAGAGTTGACCCAGCGTAATCCGCGCGGACCAACTGGGGCGGTACTTTCTCATTCCACACTCCGACAAATGGCCGGGGACCCTCTGTTACACGAAAACATTTGAGTAGAGCATTCTCCTGCCCACTGCCAAATGGGCGAAGCTCCGTAGGAGCTGAGCGATCGATCGATGCCTGACGCAACAGCGCCGGAATGCTGATCAGGGTTAGCGGATGGCATCCGCGAAGTTCAGCGGCAGACAGTTGTAGGAGTTCCAGGCTCACGTATGGCACGTGGACAGGCTATCAATCTATTCAACCTTGATTACAAAGCAGCAGCAATCCCCGCTGCGAACGCAGGATTAAGCTCAATCCCGATGGCATCTCGACCCTCGTCCAAGGCTACGTCCATGGTGGTTCCTCCACCTACAAAGGGATCCAACACTACGCCCCCCTCAGGGCAACCGGCCGAGATTGCCCTTCGTACAAGGTCGCGCGGGTAAGGAGCATAGTGCGTCCCTCTTGCCAGGGACTTGCGTTCCGGCTCGATAAACCAAACATCCTCCTCGCCCGCAAGGCCTTCCCTGTTGAAGAAGTAACGCGGACTCTTGCTTAGGAGAAAGATGTGCTCAAACTTCCTCCAAGGGCGGTCCTTGGCGGTGGGTTCGGGTATAGCGGAATTACGAACCCAGATGATGTCGCTCCGCAGGGTCCATCCGGCCTCCTGCAAGCCGAGCACGGTACGCCACGGCATGCCGATCAATGACTTTCGTGGTAATCCGAGCCCCGGTCCGTCAACGGCCCGCAGTTGCGACATTCGCCGGCTTTTATGCTTCTTGTCTTCACCGTGCGGCCGCCCCTTGGCGCTGTAGTACGTGTCGCCTAAGTTCAGAAACACTGTGCCACTGGCCTTGAGCGCGGGTTTCAAAGCCTCGAAAGTTTGGACTATGTTATCGACGAACCCATCGATAGAGGGCTCCATGCCGAACTGGCCATCGACGTCATAGTCGCGCTGCCAGAAGTACGGGGGCGACGTGACGACACAATCGACGGACTCAGGGGCCAGTTCCGGCAACACCGCATGACAGTCACCGTTGTATAGGGTCCACCTCTGCAGGCCGCGGTGGCCGGTAGCAAACGGTGCTAGCTCCGATTGTTCGGGTACAGCCTGTGCCATGTAAGTCCTCATAGAAGTTCTAACGACAGCTAATGCGTCGCTGTGTCTGGTCTCAGTGTAAGACATCTCCGACGGTTTGTCTGATCACAACGCTCTAACTCCCGAGATACCTTTGTCAGATGGAAGACGTTCAGTTCCTCGCTGGAGCAGCCGAAGTCGGGGAGGTGCTCGGCGTAAATTCGAATACTGTCAACACCTGGAAAGTCAGGTCCGTAGGATTCCCCAAGCCCGTCGTTTTACTGCGAGGTGGCGCCCTCTGGGACATACGAGATGTCGTAGCCTGGGCGGACTCCTCCGGCCGCCCAGTTCTCAATCGTAACTACAGGGCGCGCCGACCCGTCTGACATTCCGACTTCTTATAGTTCCGCATTACGCGCGCCCCCTTCCCGCCGGGTCATGCAAGAAACCTAACAGCAGGCACTGACAATGCTTCGAGGGAACCGGCCCCAAGCTTCGGAAAGCCCGTCCAAGCGTGCACAAACTACAACTTGTCTATCCAAGTGTCTTCTTCGCGATCATCCCAAGCGCTGCCGCCTGCTGGACGTCCTGCCGCCCGCACACGCTGATCGATACGTTGTAGTATCCGTCGTACCTCGTCCGCACGCACGTCCCGCACTGATGCAACTTCGCGAAAAACGCACGACTCGATAATCGACTTCCGTTCAGCCTGGTCCATCACCCCCGCATGGGAGAACGCGTCGCGGATCTGCGCCACCTGGTAATCGCGAATGGGGAAGTCTTTGCTCTCTGTCACCGGAGCATCAGCACTAGTGTCGTCCCCAAAATCAAACAACTGCTCGCTCATCCTGCCAGCCAACTCCTCATCTCAGGTTCCAAAAATTTCAGCTCACATATGTAGGCGGAGGGTTGCGCGCCGAGCAAGCGGAAGCATCCCCTGCAACCTCACCCATCACGTCGTCCTCCAGCGCTTGTCCGCAGCCGCCAGGCTGCTTCAACTGCCGCTCGTCTACCAAGGCGATACCAGAGGTTCGCTTCAGAAGGAACCTGAACCTGTCCGACTCAGGACGAATTTTGCATGCCTGTGCTGGACGAAAAAACCCCGTCGTTCCCTTGTATTGCGGGGAACAACGGGGTTTTAGCTGGTGGCTCCGACCGGCGTCGATCCGGTGACCTTTCGATTTTCAGTCGAACGCTCTACCAACTGAGCTACAGAGCCTAGGTGACTAGTCACCATGACAGCCGGAATTTCTTCCAACAATCAGAGCGACCCTGACGGGACTTGAACCCGCGACCTCCGCCGTGACAGGGCGGCGCGCTAACCAACTGCGCTACAGGGCCTTGCGTTTCTTGCTTTGCAGTATCTCTACCGCTTTTTTCAAGGCTTCCAGCCTACCAGACTTTTTTAGCCTGCTTGACCAGTTCCTTGCGTACCCCCAACGGGATTCGAACCCGTGCCGCCGCCGTGAAAGGGCGGTGTCCTAGGCCGCTAGACGATGGGGGCCAGAACCCGTTCGGAACAAAATAAAAGGCGTCAAGCTGGGCTTTCCGTCTTTGTCCTCTGCGTTTCTCCGAACTGGACTCTAAAACTATAGGGGCTAACCGGGAATATTCCAAAATCGGCGAAAAACCGCGCCGTTGGGCCGCAGTCCGGGTAAAGATGGACGGATGGATGCCGTCGCTGCGCTCAACGAGATCGCTTTCTGGCTGGAGCGCGGACGCGCCGCCACGTTCAAGGTCCAGGCCTTCCGTAAGGCGGCGGCCGCCATCGACCCCCTCGGCCCGGACGAAGTGGCCGCCCGCGCCCGGAGCGGCCGGCTGAAGTCCATGAAGGGAATCGGAGATCGGACCTACACGGTGATCCGGCAGGCCGTGGACGGGCAGGTCCCCGACTACCTGGCGGACCTCAGGGAGAAGGGCAGCCAGCCGCTGGCGTCCGGCGGGACGGACATCCAGGCCGCGCTGCGTGGCGACCTGCACAGCCACAGCGAATGGTCCGACGGCGGCTCCCCCATTGAGCTGATGCTGGCCGCCGCTGAGGTGCTGGGCAGGGAATACCTGGCCCTGACCGACCACTCCCCCAACCTCACGATCGCCAACGGGCTGTCAGCCGGGCGCCTGCGGGAGCAGCTGGACGTGGTGGCAGGCATCAACGGCAACGGCGGAAGAACCCGGCTCCTGACCGGCATTGAGGTGGACATCCTGGAATCCGGCGAACTGGACCAGGAGCCGGAGTTGCTGGAGCGCCTGGACGTTGTGGTGGCCAGCGTCCACTCAAAACTCCGGTCAGACCGGAAGACCATGACCACCCGGATGCTGGGCGGCATCCAGGACCCGCAGACCAACGTCCTGGGCCACTGCACCGGCCGGCTGGTGGAAGGCTCACGCGGGACGCGGCCGCCGTCGGAATTCGATGCCAAGGAAGTGTTCGCAGCGTGCGCGGAACACAACGTTGCCGTGGAGATCAATTCCCGCCCCGAGCGGCAGGACCCGCCCGACGCCCTGATCCAGCTGGCACTGGAGGCCGGCTGCCTGTTCTCGATCGACAGCGACGCCCACGCACCGGGGCAACTGGATTTCCTGCAGTACGGTGCCGAACGGGCAGCCCGCAACGACGTGCCGCCCGATCGGATCATCACCACCTGGCCAGTGGACAAGCTCCTTGCCTGGGCTGGCGGGACATAGCGCCACCTCCCGCCCGGGGCAGTGTCAGCGCGGTGCAGCGCTACTTGACGGCATCTGCCAGCTTCTGGCGGAAGTCCGCCTTGGTGGACAGCGTCAGCCTCCCGCCGTTGAGGAAGAACGTGGGCGTGCCGCTGACCCCGAGGGCATTGCCGTCTGCGATGTCGGCCAGGATGCGATCCTCCGTCTTCTGGTCTGCGACGACGGCATCGAACTGCACCAGGTCCAGCCCCAGCTGCTCAGCGTAGGTACGGAAAAGCGGGGCCTGCGACTGCTGGCTGCCGGCCCACGCCGACTGGTTTTCGAACAGCTTGGCGGCCATCTGCTGGTACTGGCCCTGTTGCGCAGCCGCTTCCACCGCCAAGGCCGCCTGGCCGGAATTGGGGTGGGCAGACAGCGGGAAGTACCTGTTGACGAACGTAATCCTGTCCCCGAACTCCGCCTTGAGCTCCTCCACGAAAGGATGGACTGCGCCGCAGGACGGGCACTCGAAGTCCAGGAACTCCACCAGCTGGGCTTTCTCTTCGGCGGGTGTGGTGAGCCGGTGGCTGTCAGCCCGGACCAATTGTTCAGCGCCGGCGGCCGGGAGCGCTGCCTGCTGCGGTTTGGTGGCGGTGAAGATGGCGTACCAGGCAACGCCGCCCAGGACAATGACAGCCAGTGCGATCCAGATGATCTTCCTGACAAGGCGCGGGGTATCACGGGCGGGAACCGAAGGAGAGGACATGGTCCGCATCCTAGCCCGGGGGCACCGACGTGGCCGATTTCCGCCAGCCTGGTGCCTGCGCCCGCCGTACATTTGTCTCATGCCTTCCACCAGTCCCGCCCGCCAACCTCTGACTCCGCCCGCAGCAGCAGCTGCACCCGTGAAGGCGCTTGGCGTGGCGGCCATGGTGGTTACCGTGGTGCTGTGGGCCTCCGCCTTCGTCGGCATCCGCGCCATCGGCCCGCACTTCTCCCCCGGCTCGCTGACGCTGGGCAGGCTGGCGGTTGCCGCCGTCGTTCTGGGCGTCCTGGTGGTACCGCAATTGCTCAGGAGCCGGGTGCTGCCCCAGGGGCGCGAATGGCTGCCCATTCTTGCCTACGGCGTGATGTGGTTTGGCGGCTACAACGTTGCCCTGAACGCCGCAGAGCACATCCTGGACGCAGGCACCAGCGCCTTGCTGATCAATGTCAATCCCATCCTGGTGGCCATCATGGCCGGCGTCTTCCTCAAGGAGGGCTTCCCGCGGTGGCTGCTCATCGGCAGCACCGTGGCGTTCGCGGGCGTGGCGTTGATCGCCCTGGGCTCGGGGCAGCCGCGTACCCCGGGGGAAAGTTCGACGACGGACCTGGCAGGCGTGGCGCTTTGCCTCCTCGCGGCGGTACTCGCCGCAGTCAGCGTCATCATCCAGAAGCCGGTAGTGCGGAAGTTCCCTGCGGCGCAGGCCACTTGGTTCGGCATCGTGGTGGGCGCACTGTGCTGCCTGCCGTTCGCCGGGCAACTGGCGTCCGAAGTGCAGGCCGCCCCTCCGCAGGCCACCTGGGCACTGGTGTACCTTGGCGTTTTTCCCACTGCCATCGCCTTCACCACGTGGGCTTACGCGCTGTCACTGGTGGACGCCGGGAAGCTGGCCGCCACCACCTACCTGGTGCCCGGGACCACTGTCCTCATCTCCTGGCTGCTGCTCGGTGAGATCCCCACAGCCTGGGGGCTGGTGGGCGGGCTGGTATGCCTGGTGGGAGTGGGACTGACCCGGCGCAGGACTCGGGCGCCCCGCAACCAGCAGCGGCCTGCGCGTTAGAGTCGGGGTATGCCAGCCAGCCTCCCCCGGGGACTGCCCATCATTCCCGACGGCCCGCACGGGCCGCCGGGGTTCACCATGCCTCCTGACGAGTTCGAGGTGGCAGTCCAGGACGCCCTGGCCAGCATCCCGGAACGGCTGGCCCGTGCCATGGACAACGTGGCGGTCTTCATCGACGACGATTACGTGCCCGCGCCGGGGGAAGATCCGGACACCGTCCTGCTGGGACTGTACGAAGGCGTCCCGCTGACGGAGCGCGATTCATGGTGGGACGCCGGGTCCCTCCCGGACCGGATCACCATCTTCCGCGAACCTATCCTGGCGATCTGCGCCTCCCGGGAGGACGTGATTCACGAAGTGGCCGTCACCGTGGTCCACGAAATCGCCCACCACTTCGGCATTTCGGACGACCGGCTGCACGAGCTGGGCTGGGGCTAGCCTTGTAAGCATGGGACACGACCACAGCCACAGCCACGGAATCACCGCCACCGGGCGGCACCGGAAACGGCTGGTGGCCGTCCTGGGGATCACGCTTGGCGTCGTCCTTATCCAGATCGTGGGGGCGGTGCTCTCCGGTTCGCTCTCCCTGCTCGCAGACGCGGGGCACATGCTCTCCGACGCCGCCGGCGTCACCATCGCGCTGCTTGCCGCCTGGATCGCGGGCCGCCCCGCGAGCGACCAACGGACCTACGGCTACCAGCGCGCAGAGGTACTGGCGGCCCTGGCGAATGCGCTCATCCTGATAGTGATCTCCGTGGTGATCTTCACCGAGGCGGTCCGCCGGTTCGGGGCACCACCGGAGGTGCACACGGACATCATGCTGTTTGCCGCCGTCCTCGGCGCCGTGGCCAACCTCGTGTCGCTGTTGATCCTGCGTACCGCGCAGGACGAGAGTCTGAACATCCGCGGCGCCTACCTGGAGGTGCTGGGTGATCTCCTGGGCTCGGTGGCGGTCATCATTGCCGCGGTGGTCATCATGGTGACCGGCTTCCAGGCAGCAGACACCATCGCGTCCGTCCTTATCGCGCTGATGATCCTGCCCCGGGCCTGGAGCCTGCTGCGCGACGTGGTGGATGTCCTGCTGGAGGCCAGCCCGAAAGGAGTTGAGGTGCAGATAATCCGCGAGCACATCCTTTCGGTGGCCGGCGTGACCGACGTCCACGACATCCACATCTGGACCATCACCTCCGGGGTGCCCGTCTTCTCGGCCCACGTGGTGGTGGAGGACGGCGTGCTCAACGCACGGGGCGCCGACCAGCTGCTGGACAAGCTCATCACCTGCCTGGGCTCCCATTTCGATACCGACCACTGCACCTTCCAGCTGGAGCCTGCCAGCCACTCCGAGCACGAGGAACACCAGCACGCCTGACCCCGACACACCGCGCGGAATTCCATGGAGAATGACATTGTTGTGGTTTATGTTATTGATGTGACTGCTGTTGCTAATGTGCAAGTCGTCACGTAGCCTCGGACTGCTGGCGAGCAGCTGAGGGGCACCACCGTGCCGCATCCAGAACCTCACTCCCAGCCTTACCGTTGCGAGGTCTCTGCAGATGGCTTTACCCGGATCCGGCCGCAGGACGGCTGTGCTGTGCGCCGCCGTCGTACTTTTTGCATCCGTTGCAACGCCTGCGCTCGCCGTACCGGCACCGTCCGCCCCCATGGCACTTCCGGCGTCGCCGGAGATTCCCTCGCCGGACGACATTGCCGCAGCAAAAGCGAGTGAGGCCGCGACGGCGGACCAGGTCAGGGCCATCGAGGGCATCCTGGCGGACGCGTCCGCAGCCCAACAGGCAGCGTTCGCGGTGGCCATGCAGGCCAACAACTCCTACAGCGAGGCGCTGGTGGAGCTGCAGCAGAGGACAGAAGCGGCCACCGTTGCCGCTGCCAAAGCCTCGTCCGCCCATGACCAACAGGACAAAACACGGAAGCAGGTGGGGCAGCTCGCCGGTGACCTGTACCGGAACGGCGGCCTGAACCCCACTCTCGGAACCCTGGCCAGCGGCAGCGAAAGCCTTCAGCAGGCCGCCACGCTCGAGGCACTCTCCGCCAGCCGCAGCCGCGCGTTCGAAGCTGCGGACACCGCGGCAACCGCCTACCGCTCCCTGACCGCAGCGGCGGAGGACGCCACCAAAGCCGCTGATGATGCGGCCAAGACGGCCGAGCAGCGGAAGTCCCAGGCGGAGCGGGCCAACGCCGCGCAGGCCAAGGCTGTTGCCGATGCCAAGGCACAGCGGACCATCCTGGTGGACCAGTTGGCCCAGCTCCGCAACACGACGGTGGCGCTCGAGTCGGCCAGGGTGGACGCCCTTGACCGGCAGCGCGAAGAGGCACGTCTTGCGGCCTTGTCCGCCGCCGCCGACAAGGCAGCGCAGGACAACGCCGCGCAAGGCCGGGCCCCCAGCCAGAACAGTGCAGGGCAGAACAGCGGTGGCCAGGACACAGCGCCTGCAGCACCAGCCCCAGCCCCTGCCGCTCCGGCTCCGGTGCCAGCCCCTGCTGCACCTGCTCCTGCCCCGGCAGCTCCGCCGCCTGCGCCCGCTGCGCCTGCGCCTGCTCCCGTGGCCCCGGCACCCGCACCGGCCCCTGCTCCAGCTCCCGCACCAGCGCCCGCACCGGCTCCCGCACCGGCTCCCGCCCCGGCACCCGCGCCTCCCACCGGCTCAGGCACGTACGAGGCAGCCATCTCCGTTGCCTTAGGCAAGGTGGGCGCGCCGTATTTCTACCAGTGGGGCGGCACGGGCGTTTACGGCTTTGACTGCTCCGGCCTGGTGCAAAATGCCTTCGCTGCGGCCGGCACCTACCTTCCGCGAACCGCTTCGCAGCAGTATGCGGCAGCCCCGGTCCACGTTCCCATCTCCCAGGCGCGCCGTGGCGACCTGCTGGTCTGGGGATCCGCTCCGAACTTCTACCATGTGGCCATCTACCTGGGGAACGGCCAGGTAGTACAGGCCCTGAACCCGCAGGAAGGCATCACCGTTTCCACCATCAGCTCGATGGTGGGCATGGACCTGTACCCGTACGCTGCCCGCTACTGACCAGGAGCCTGGGCGGTGCGGGAACTCAAGGCTCCCGCCGCCGTCGTCAGCTCAGGATGTCCTTGGTGACGAAGCGGCCGTAGGCGAGCGCGCCAAACACTGCAACGTAGCCGGCCTGGAGCAGGGCATTGTCGGCGAAGGAATCCCACACCATGGGCTGGCGCAACAGGTCGCCGAAGCCAAGCCAGTAGTGGCTGAAGAGCCACGGGTGCAGCCACTCCAGCTGGGGAAGCTGGTCGAGGACCTGCGAAACCACCGAGACCACCACGGTGGCGGCCATCGCTCCAACGGGGACCACCGTCATGGTGGACAGGAACAGTCCGATTGCCGAGAGCCCGGCCAGCGACACGGCCAGGTACGCGGCGATCAGCAGAATCCGCAGGGCAGCCTCAGCGGGCTGGACCACCCCGCCGGAGAGCAGCGTCACCGGGCCTACCGGGAACAGCGCCGCCCCGATGGCTGCACCCGCGAGGCCAACGGTCACTGGAGCCACGACGCAGAAGGCCAGCGCGCCCGCGTACTTGACCAGGAGGAGCCGCACCCGCCCGGCGGGCGCCACCAGGAGGTACCTGAGGGTTCCCAGGTTGGCCTCCCCGGCGATCGTGTCCCCCGCCACCACCCCCACCGCGAGCGGCATGAACAACGGGACGGAGACAAGCATGGCGGTGAAGGCCACGAACAGCCCGTTCTGGGTGATCCGGTCAAGGAATGCAGGACCGCGCCCCGGTGGGACCGTGGAGGAAACCTTCACGGCCACGGCAATGAGGACCGGGATGGCAGCGAGCGCCAGGAGCAGCGCCCAGGTCCGCCGGCGCATGAACAGCACCTTGAGCTCCGAGCCCAACAGGGACAGTCCTGAGCTTCGCGGCGCAGCGGCCGTCCGGGTGGCTTTGGCGGTTTCCGGTATGTCGGCGGGAACGCTACTGGGCAACGTCGAATCCTTCCCCGGTCAGGGCAACGAAGCGGTCTTCAAGGCTTTCACGCTCGACGGCGAAGCCCCGGACGCGGACGCCGGCCTGGACCAGGTGCGCCACGACATCCTCCGGAAGCACCGCCTGCCGCGGGGCGCCAGCACCCAGCGCCGCCACGATCGTCTCCCCGTCCGGCTGTGTGCCCCGGGGTTCCGGCAGCTCCTGGCGGCTGGGAAGGACGGGACGCCCAGGCTGGGCAGCATCAGGGTCCCCGGGACCGGGTGCCAGCCCCAGCCCGGCCAGGACCTGCCGCGCTGCGCCGCCGTCGGGTGTTACCAGCCGGAGGCGCGTGCTCCCGGCCTGCCGCAGCTCCGCCAAGGGTCCCTGTGCCACGAGCTTTCCCGCGCTCATGACGGCAGCATGGGTGCACATCTGGTCCACCTCGGCCAGCAGGTGGCTGGACACGAAAACGGTGGTGCCTTGGTGTGCGAGCGACCGCACCAGATTGCGCACCTCGCGGGTGCCCTGCGGATCCAGCCCGTTGGTGGGCTCGTCCAGCACCAGCAGGTCCCGTGGCGAGAGCAATGCGTTGGCTATGCCCAGCCGCTGTTTCATGCCCAGGGAGTACGCGTGCACGCGTTTTCCTGCGGCGTGTTCCAGGCCCACGCGCTCCAGAGCCTGCTGGACACGGGCCTTGCGGGTGGCAGGCACGGTATGTGGGCTGGCGGAGTCGAGCCGGTGGAGGTTGGCGGCGCCGGACAGAAAGGGGTAGAAGGCCGGGCCTTCCACCAGGGCGCCCACGCGCGGCAATACCTCGTGAAGCTTGTCCGGCATCTCCTGGCCCAGCAGGTTCACTGTCCCTGCGGATGCGGCTGCCAGGCCCAGCAGCATGCGGATGGTGGTGGTCTTGCCGGAGCCGTTGGGCCCCAGGAAACCGAAGACCGTCCCGTGCGGGACGGCCAGGTCCACGCGGTCGACGGCGGCCTGCTGGCCAAAGTGCTTGCTGAGGCCCCGGGTCTCAATCGCCAGGCCGGCAGGCACCGGGCCAGCCCCGGCCCGGCTGCCACTCCCCCGTTCCGCCCGCACTTACTGGGCCGCTGCTGCTGCGGCCTGCAGCCTCTCCGGCGGCACCATTCCCGCGAAGATCCGGCCGTCGTCGGTGATCAGGATATTGAGCAGGGCCGTGGAGAGCAGCCGGCCGCCGGGTACGGCGACGGCGGCCTGGGACAGCAGCGGGTCCTGCAGCACTGTGTCGGCCGCCGAGGCCGATCCACGCGCCGTGCCCACTACTGTCTCCCAGCCGTTGCCGGTGACGGAGACGTTTCCCTTGGGATCGCCGCGCATGGCAGCCGGACCATGGGCATCGGCAGGATCATGCGACTTGGCGGGATCATGGGACTTCTCCGGCACCGGGCGTTCCTTGACGGTGCTGCCCGGCGGCGGGGTGAAGGCGAAGACTGACGGGTCCGGTGCGTCCAGGGAAAGGCTGGTGAAGCCGGAGGCGAACGCAGGCTTGTCCGCACCGCGCGCCGTCACCTGGACAGACAACGGCATCCCGCTGGCACCGTCGACGGCGATGGCCACTTTGCCCACCAACGTTGCGTCCGTGCGGGGCTCGATCAGCAGGTTGTAGGCCGCGCGCCCGGCAACGGAAACGTCCGGGCCCACGGAAACGGCAGTGGTGGGGTCGACCTTGGCCAGGAACTGCCGGGCCAGCTCAGCGGGAGTGTGCATGCCGGGTGCGCCCTGCGTTTCATCCGCAAGCGCAGGGTCTTTCCCCTGGGCAGCGTCCTGGGTGTGCGCGGGCAGGGCCAGGTGTGCTGCCGTGTTGTCCTTCGAGGAGTAGAGCCAGACATCGCTGCCGTGGCGGACCACGTCCCGTTCGGCCAGTTGGTCCATTACCTGCACACGGGCATTATCCTTACCGTCCACGTAAATGCGCGCGGTGTGCTTGCCGGAGAGCAACTCCATCACCGAGGCCACGCTGCTTGCGGACGAAGGTCCGGATGCTGACCCGGACGGCTTCCCGGCAGCCGGCAACTCCGGCAGCCCCAATTCGGCGGACTGCTCCACCGTCCCCGAGAACGTCTTCACCTGGTGGCTGGCTGCCAGTTCCAGGACCTGCGCGGGTGTCTTGGCGGGCAACGGATCGCTGGCGCCGGCCGGCAGGGAACCGACCAGGGCACCGGAGGCGATGGCCACCGGAGCCGCCACGGCGGGCAGCCACCGCAGCCACATCCTGCGCCTTGGGGTGCTGTTTCGTTGCACCTGTATGTTTTGGAACGGTCCGCTGGAATCCAGCCTTTCGGAGCCCATAGATAAAGACTACGCCCGTGCCGGTGGGTCCGTGCCCTTGGACGCCCGGCCGTCCTGCTGAGTACCGGGACGCTCCGGCACCACCGTTCCCGCACCGCCGTCGACCGTTATCTTTTGGCCCGTGCTGATCAGGCCGGTGGCGTCTGCCACTCCAACAACTGCGGGAATGCCGTATTCCCTGGCCACGACGGCGCCGTGGGAGTTGGGTCCGCCCATCTCCATCACCAGTCCTCCTGCCGTCAGGAACAGCGGAGTCCAGCCCGGGTCGGTGGACGGTGCAACCAGGATCTCGCCCGGTTCCAGGCGCGCTCCGACGGGGTCCAGGATGACACGTGCCGCAGCGGTAACCGTTCCCGCAGAGGCCGGACTGCCTGCCAGGGTTCCGTTCGCGGCGGGTCCGACGGCGTGCACCGCCTCGGGTTCGGTGCCGTCCGAGAGCAGCACCCGGGGGATGTGCCGGCGCCTGAGCTCCAGGGCGTAATCCTGGCGCCGCGCCGCCACGAGAGCCCGCAGGTCCGGGGCCGGCGCCCTGTTGCCCCCGGTTGTTCGCGCCAAGGCCTGGCGGACCTCCGCGAAGTCCAGGAAGAACACGTCGTCCCGGCGTTCCACAATGCCTGCCTGCTCCAGTTCCGTGCCCACCAAGAGCAGCTGCCGACGGACTTCCCCGAGGCCAACCACCAGCTGGTACTTCGGCAGCTCCCGCAAGCCGGCGAACAGCCGCGCCCGGCGGAGGGCGGCGCGCACCAGCCGTCCCCGGATCCTGCCGCGGGCGGCGGCCTGGGCAACGAGCCGGTCTACCTGGGCTTCGGCGTCCTCGGCGGCCTTGGTGAACTGGGCGTCCGGCGCCATGGCGGGGTCGTCCAGCCGGAGGTAGTTGGCGAGGATGCCGAGGATGTGTGCCGGCTCCTCCGACCACCGGGGCAGTCCGACATCGATCTCGCCAACTGCCCGGTGGCCGTACCGGTCCAGGAACCTGGCCAGGCCTGCGTCCAGGCGCGCGGGCAGCTGCCCGGCCTGGAAAGCGGCCGCGAGGGCGGCGGAATCGCACGTCATCAGGGCGGTGCGTGATTCGGCGTCGTCCTGGATTGCCTTTGCGAGGTCCCACAGCTCCAGGTCCATCCGGGTGGTGATGTTGTTGGGCAGTCCGCGGATCACCGGCTGCAGCTCGTCCCACGGGTCGCCTCCCAGCAGTTTCCCCGCCATCCCCAGCATGGCGAAGCCCAGGGCGGGAAGCGGAAGGATGGCCGGAACGATGGGGAACAGGCGTGATCCCACCAGCGACTCGGCGTGGTCAAGGCGTTCCAGTGCGGTGGCGCGGGGGCCGGGAGCCAGGGATGCCTCGAACGTCCGGGTGAACCGGTCCAACCGGCGCAGCGCCGTGCCGGGCCTGGCCAGCGCGCGGAGGAAGGTGGCGGGGACTCCTGCACGGATGGCCGCGGGCCCGACGTGCCGCAGCAGTCCGAGGGGCGTCCTGGTGGTCACCGAAAAGGCGGGATCCGCGAACAGCTGCCGCATTACTGTTGCCGTCCGCGCCTCCATGATGTCGAAGACCCGGGGAACGAGCCGGCGGCCCACGGCGCTGCGGATGGGAGTGGTGAAGTCGACGTAGATCCGCTGCCCCGCCTCGGCGTAGGGGGACGGCCCTCCCCGGGGATCAGGAACAGGGAAGCCCGCGGCTGTGGCGACGGAGGAGGCGATGAGGCGGACAACAGCGAGGCCCATGGGCGTCAGCGGCCGCGTCAGTCCCTGCGCGAGGCTGAAGCAAAGGTACGCCCTTGTCCCGCCAAGGCCGGACGCACCTTGCGGAACCCTGCCGGCAGCACCGTTGCTTTTGGGGACCGGGTAGAGCGTGGTGATGGGCCTGGACTGGGTGAGCCACAGCGCGCCTGCTCCGTCGACAGCCCACTCGGTGTCCTGCGGGGCACCGAAATGCCCTTGGGCCTGCAGCCCCAGCCGCATCAGGCCCACTACCTGGCTGTCCGGAAGGCAGGCCGTACCCCGGGCACCCTGCAGCCGGCGCATTTCAGTCCCGCCACCGGCAAGTGGCCGTATCTCCACGCCCTTGTCGCCGGGTTTGCGTTCCAGCACCCTGCCGGTCAGGGCGTCCACCACGAAGTGGTCAGGATTGACGGCGCCTGAGACCACGGCCTCGCCGAGGCCGGGGCTGGCGTCGATCACCACCTGCCGGCGGCTGCCGGTGAGCGGATTCGCCGTGAACATCACGCCCGCGGTCTCGGCGTCCACCATCCTCTGGACCACCACCGCGAGCGCCACGGCCGCCGGGTCGATCCCAAGGCTTGTCCGGTACGCGGCCGCCCGGTCGGTCCACAGCGACGCCCAGCACCGCCGGACGGCGTCCAGCACCGCGGGTACTCCCACGACGTTTAGGTAGGTGTCCTGTTGACCGGCGAAGCTGGCGAAGGGCAGGTCTTCAGCGGTGGCCGAAGACCTGACTGCCACGGGAACATCGGGCCCCAGTGCCCTGTAGGCCTGTTCCACGGCCTGGGCGACGGCTGCCGGAACCGGAGCTGCAAGGATTGCCGCCCGTGCCGTTCCGGCCAGCCCGGCCACGTCGGGCAGATCCCCGTGGGCGGACCCTGCCGTGTCCAGCAGGGTGGCGTATACCCCGGCCAATGCGGGGAGCAAGGCATCGGGGGCGCCTATTGCCTGGCGGTATGCGGCAGTGGTGAGGCAAAAGCCCTCCGGAACGGGCAACCCGGCGGACAGCAGCTCGCCAAGGTTGGCTGCCTTGCCGCCCACCAGCGCCAGCATCCCGGCGCTGAGGTGGCCCAGGCCGAGCACCAGCCCGCCGGGCCCGTCACCAGCTGTGCTGTCCTGCGTCATGTCCGCGGTTCCCTGCCGGCTGCCCGCAACGGTGCGGGCTAGGCGGCGTCGCCCAGGATGGGGCCGAAGCGTCCGCGGTCGGCCAGGCGGGGGTCGTCCCGGTCCGGGACCACCATGACCGGTCCCTTGGCGTGGTGGAGCACACCGTCTGACGTTGAGCCCAGGAGCATTCCGGTGAAGCCGCCACGGCCGCGGGTACCCACCACCACCAGTTCCACGTGCCGGCTTTCCTCAACGAGCACGTCCACCGGCGAGCCGTCCTTCAGCTCGTAGCCTGCCTGCAGGTTGGGGTAATGGCTGCGGAGCCATGCCATGCCCGCATCGAGGGTGACCCGGATGTCGTCGAACAGGGCCTTGCGGTCCATAGGGGCCGGAACCCAGGCCAGGGAGCCGCTGTATTGGGGCACGGCGCAGACCACGCGGAGGGACGCGCCAAGGCGTTCGGCCTGGTCCGCTGCTTCGAGGACGGCCACGCGGGCCTGCTCGGAGCCGTCCACGCCAACCACCACCACGTTCTCCACCGGCCGATGCCCGGATTTGGCCTGCTCGGCCTTGACGCGGCGGTCCTCCGTGGTCTCACCGAGCCGGTCCGAGCAGAACAACGGGACTGTCACCGTGGGGCACTTTGCATGGGCGGGCAGGGCACTGCTGACGGATCCCAGGAGCCGCCCCACGAAGCCGCCGCGGCCGCGGGTGCCAACCACCAGGAGTTCCGCAGTCTCGGATATGTCCAGCAGGACTCCTGCGGCGTCGCCGTTCTCTACGGAGGAACTGACGTCCACGTCGTAGGCGGCGACCTTCTCCAAGGCCTGCCGGGCAATGGCCTCGGCGCCTTCACGGATCACGGAATCATCCACCGTGGCGTAGCCCCCGTCCAGGCCGGACGCGGCGAAGATGGGCACTGAGTAGGCGGTGACGATATGCAGCGGACGACGGCGGCGCTGGGCTTCCCGCGCGGCCCACACCAAGGCGCACTGGCCATGGTCCGAACCGTCAACGCCCACCACGATGCCGTGGGGAGCGGCTGAGCCACCCCCACCGTCCCGGGCCGGGTCCGGATGCAACTCTCGTGAGCCCATGGGGGCCGCCTCCTCGCGATACGCCTGATGTTGCGGCTATTCTGCCAGAAAACGGGCCGTTCCCTGCGCACCCGGCCCGGCAGTGGCACCGGCAGGAAAAGGACCGCTCCCGATCCCCACTATTCTCCGTCCCCTATGGCTTAGCAAGCCTGTTCAGGGGCGGATGGGCGTAGTTATCCACAACGTTTCGGGTGGGTTCCGGAAAGCGCCTTCACACGAAGAAAATGTTTTCTTCGTTGGGCTATCCACGGCCGGATTTGTTCTGTAGTCTTCAGGACATTGTTGGTCCGGGACGCCAACGGCATCTTCCTGTCTGTTCGGTCCCGGCCATGCGCTATGACCGTACTTGGGGGTAACGGGACGCGAGCCGGCGAGGATGCCGGCACCTGCCGAAGCTCCAAAGGAGGGAAACTGTAGTGTCAAGCATGCCTGGGAATGCCGGGACCGAACAGACCACCACTGTCGTCATTGGCACCGGGCTCTCCGGACTGGCCGTGGCCGCTGAGCTGCGCCGCCACCGGGTCGACGCCATCGTGGTGGACGGCCTGGACATCCTGGGCCAGGCCCAGCCCGCGAATACCACGTCATTGCAGCGCTGCGATGCGGCGGACAGCGGCACCCTCCGCGAGCGCAACGAAATCCTGCGCCACCTGCGCAATTACGCCGCAAGCCACAGCGTGGACGTACGGAACACCACCCGCGCAGTCCAGCTGACCATGCTTGAAGCACCGGACCAAGCCGCGCCTCAGTGGCAGGTGCACACCCCCACCGGCCTCCTGGTGGCAGACCACATCGTGCTCACCCGCTGCGCCCACAGCCAGTTGCGGCGCATGCTCAACGACTTCGGCATTGCCGTGGGCCGGAACGTGGCAGCAGCCATGCGGGCCATCGGCATCTACCTGGTGGGAGTGGGCGAACTCATCACCCCATCGCCCAAAGAAGTGCTGCGCCAGGCCAAGACCGTGGGGCAGGCCATCTCCACCAAGGTCAATCCGGACGGCGCCCACCCGTCTACCGGCGTCTTCCCGGCAACGGGAAGCTTTGCTGTGCTGGGCTGCTGACTTCGGCCCGGGTACGCGCCGCGAGGCTGGAGAGATCCGGCCTTGCCGACGGGTGCTACACCCCGGCCCTGTCCCCTGGCTCCCCTTCGTCTTCGGCCTCTCCGTCCCCGGTGAGCCTGCGCCGGGCGATGACGCCGAGCGCCACCAGCAGCCCCACGGCGACCACCGCAAAAATGACAATGCTCCACTGGAACGGCTCACCTGCGCTGGCCGGCTCCGAGGGCTCTTCCGTGACTCCCGGCTGTGCGGTGCCCATGCCCGGGACCGCGCCCGCCGCCGTCGAACTTCCCGCTGTAGGCGTCCCCGCCGAAGCGGCACCGGACGCCGCTGTGAAGGTGAACGTTCCCTCGATGGGATGCGAGTCCGAGCTCACCACGCGCCACGCCACCGTGTACATCCCCGCCGGACCGCCGGGCCGCAGCTTCTGGGTAGCCACGTTGTCAACGATCTGCACCGAGCCGTCAGCCCACTCGGTGCCGCCGGCATCCTTGACGGAGAAGGACGAGCCGATGCCCAGCGGCTTGTTGCTGAAGGTCACGGAAACCTCGTTCGGCGGGGCCGCCAGCGAAGCCCCCTGCGCCGGACTGGTGGACTCAGCAGCATCATGCGCGGAGGCCGGGCCCGCCAGGCCCAGCGCAGCGAATGCAATGACAAATACACCGAGCACAAGGCTCAGCAACTGGCGGCGGACCTGGCGCATGATGGGGCTGCTCCTCGTGTTGGCTTCCTTACAGACTAGGCGAATTTGCCGGCCCACTCCCTGCCGCTCCCTTAGGATGCAGGTATCCCCACACACTTCCCCGGAGGACTAATGCTTAAGCAAGGCTCTGCCCTGGACCGGTATTTCAGGGTCACCGAGCGCGGTTCCAACCTTTCCCGCGAGATCCGCGGCGGGTTCGCCACGTTCTTCGCCATGAGCTACATCGTGGTACTGAATCCATTGATCCTGTCCGGCCCGGACTCCAGCGGCACCACGCTGGGCTTCACCGCAGTGGCTGCCGTGACCGCACTGGTGGCAGGCATCCTTACCATCCTCATGGGGGCCTGGGGGAGGCACCCCTTCGCCCTGGCCACCGGCCTGGGCGTCAACGCGTTCGTGGCCGTCACCGTGGCCACCAATCCGGGGCTCACCTGGCCGGACATGATGGGCCTGGTGGTCCTCTCCGGCGTCACCATGCTGATCCTGGTCCTCACCGGCTTCCGCACCGCCGTGTTCAAGGCGGTGCCGGACGGCCTGAAGACGGCCATCGTTGTCGGCATCGGCCTGTTCATTGCCCTGATCGGCCTGGTCAACGCCGGGTTCGTCCGGCGCATCCCGGATGTCGCAGGCACCACCGTTCCGGTTGGCCTGGGCTTTGAAGGCAAGCTCCTGGGCTGGCCCACTGCAGTGTTCGTGTTCGGCCTGATCCTGACCATCGCCCTGGTGGTGCGCAAGGTCAAGGGCGCCATCCTGATCGGCATCATCACCTCCACGGTGCTGTCCGTCATCCTTGAGACGACCCTGCACATCGGCCCCAGCTTCGACGGCAAGAACTTCAACCCGCAGGGCTGGTCACTGGTGGCTCCGGCGTTCTCCGGCTGGGCCGCACCGGACCTCTCCCTGATCGGCAAGGCCAACCCGTTCGGCGCGTTCGAGCACCTCGGCTTCGTTGCCGCCTCGCTGCTGGCCTTCGTCATCCTGCTGAGCATCTTCTTCGACGCCATGGGCACCATGGTGGGCCTGGCCAACGAAGCCGGCACGGTGGATGAACACGGCAACATTCCCGACGTCGACCGCGTGCTCCAGGTAGACGCACTCGGCGCCATTATCGGCGGCGGCGCCTCCGTCTCCTCCAACCAGATCTACGTCGAAGCCGGTGCCGGCATCGGCGAAGGCGCCCGCACGGGCGTCGCCTCCATCGTCACCGGCCTGCTGTTCCTGGTGGCCATGTTCTTCACGCCGCTGATCAACCTGGTGCCCTTCGAGGCCGTGGCCCCGGCACTGGTGGTGGTGGGCTTCATGATGGTCTCCCAGGTGGGCAAGATCGACTGGCAGGACTGGGGCATCGCCATCCCCGCGTTCCTCACTTTCACCCTGATGCCCTTCACCTACTCCATCGCCAACGGCCTGGGTGCAGGATTCATCGCCTACGTCCTGATCCGCACGGTCCAGGGCAGGGTCAGGGACATCCACCCGCTGATGTGGGCCGTAGCCGCTGCGTTCGCGCTGTTCTTCGCCATCGGCCCCATCGAGGCGGCTTTGGGGATGAAGTAACACCTGCGCAAGGAAAGGGCTGGTGCGGCGTCTGCCGTACCAGCCCTTTTGTTTACACCGGGGTTTCCATGACCGGGGGCCTAGACCGGGGTGTTTGGGGCGAGCCCCTCGTCGCCCGACACTGCCAGCGCCTTCTTCTGGCGCAGCCGGTCGAGCCGGTTCATCAGGGGCGAGGTGGTGGCGCCGTGGATCACGATGGACAGCGCCACCACCAGCCCGATGAAGGACCAGAGCCACTGCGCCTGGCCCGTGAAGTGGCCTTCGCCCAGCGCAAAGGCCAGGTAGTACAGGGAACCGATTCCGCGGATGCCAAAGAAGGACAGCGCCACCCGTTCCCGCGGGCCGGTCTTGCCGCCCAGCAGGCCCAGCCAGCCCGCCAGCGGCCGCACCACCAGCAGGAAAGCAAGTGCCACCAGCAGTTCCGCCGGCCCGATGCCGGCGAGCAGTCCGCGGGCGATGGCACCGCCGAGCAGGACCAGGATCACCACCGTCAGGAGCCGTTCCAACTGCTCCACATAGGAGTGGAGCACCCGGTGGTAGCCGTGGGTACGTTCTGCAGCCCGGATGGTCACCGCACAGACAAACACCGCAATGAACCCGTAGCCCGCCACCATCTGCGTCAACCCGTACGCCAGGAACGTCGCCGCCAAGGCCACGAACCCTTCAGAGTGGTTGGACAGGCGCAGACTTTCAGCGCGGGTTGAGAAGAACAGCCTGGCGAGTAGCTTGCCGGTCAGGAAGCCCACGAGAAGCCCGATGGCAAGCCGCCACAACACGTCCAGCCCGAACCATTCCGCGAACCAGGCGGACGGGCTGGCCCCGGCGACGCTGATGGCAATGGCGAGGTACACGAACGGGAACGCCAACCCGTCGTTGAGCCCGGCCTCCGAGGTGAGGCCGAAGCGGACCTCGTCCTCCTTGTCCGTGGATTCATCCTGGTCGGCTGGCTCGCCCACCTGCACTTCCGAGGCCAGGACGGGGTCCGTGGGCGCCAGGCTGGCCGCCACCAGCAGCGCCGCGCCCAGCCCAAGGCCAAGGAACCACATGCCGAGCAGGGTCAAGCCCACAATGCAGAGCGGCATGGCGATGCCCAGGAGCCGCCATGTGGTGGACCAGCGCCTGCGTCCCACCGGCCGGTCCAGGGCCAGCCCTGCACCCATCAGCGAGATGATGACGCAAACCTCCGCAAGGTGCATGACGAAGTCGCTGTGTCCCACGGGGTCCGGGTCCGGCAGCGAGGGGATCAGCGCAAACGCACCCATCCCTGCGCCCAGGAAGACCATCGGCATGGACAGGGGTATATCGCGCAGCAGCTTGGGCAGGACCGCCGCGATGAACACGGCCACTCCCGCGGCGGCAAAGAGAATATCGGGGGCTTCAAACATGGGCTCTCCAGCCTGGAATTGTTTCATTGCCGGCGGGCAGGACCCGCAGCAACTGCTGCGGACCAACCGTCCCACCCTATTCCCCGTACCCACCAGGCGGGCCGTTCCCCGCGAGCGCCTGATGCACCCGGTTCTTGCATCCCGGACAGGACGACGGCGGCGGTGCTGGTTTTCGTGCTTGGCATGCGGTGAGCTTGAGTCATGTCCCTCAAGCTTCCCGCCGTCGACGTCCCGCCCCAGCCCTGGACCGGCAGGTTCGACGGTGACGGTCCTGGCCACCGCCGCTGGTGGCAGGCCGTCACCAGCTCCGGTCCGGCACAGCCCACGCCGGGAACCAGGCCCGCTGCCCTGTTGGGCTTCGCCAGCGATGAGGGGGTGCGCCGCAACAAGGGGCGCACCGGCGCAGCCGCCGCCCCGGCGGCGCTGCGGAAAGCGCTGGGCCCGCTGGCCTTCCATCTGGACCGCGCGGTGACGGACGCTGGTGACGTAGTGGTCTCCGGGGAAGACCTCGAGGCCGGCCAGGAACGGCTTGGCCAGGTGCTGGCAGCCCTGCTCGACGCCGGCCACCAGACTGTTGTGCTGGGTGGCGGCCACGAAACCGCCTACGCCAGTTACCTCGGCGTCAGCACGTCAGCCGCAGTTCAAGGCGGGCAGCGCCTCGGCGTCCTGAACCTCGACGCGCACTTCGACCTCCGCGACGAGCCGGTGGCGAGCTCCGGCACGCCGTTCCTGCAGATGGCCCGCGCGGAAGCGGACGCCGGGCGCGAATTCCGCTACACCGTCGTCGGCATCTCGGAACCGAACAACACCCAGGTCCTGTTCGACACCGCGGAAAAGCTGGGCGTCCGGTACCTGCTGGACGAGGACTGTGAAGCGGACCGGGTGCGGGACTTCGTGACGGCCTTCCTGGCGGAGATCGACGTCCTGTACCTGACCATCGACCTGGACGTGCTGCCCGCCGCGGTGGCACCCGGGGTAAGCGCGCCGGCAGCCTACGGCGTGCCGCTTCCGGTCATTTCGGCGGTATGCCGGCAGGTGGCGCGGAGCGGCAAGCTGCTGCACCTGGACGTGGCGGAGCTCAATCCGGCCTTCGATATTGATGGCCGGACGGCCCGGACCGGGGCGAGGCTGGTGGACACGCTGCTGCGCTGACGGCCTTGGCCCGGCGGTGGGTTTTTGGCCCCGTCAGGCCTTCAGGACGTACCGGCGTTCGGGCCGTCCCACCCCGTACTTGAGCCGAACGTCCAGCGTTCCTTCGTCGTGCAGGTATTCGAGGTAGCGGCGGGCGCTGACCCTGGAGGTGCCCAACTCCTCGGCCATCTCGGCCGCGGACACGTCTCCGGCGGCAGCGTTGAGGGCCGCCTCCACCAGCTTCAGCGTCTCGATGCTGCAGCCTTTGGGCAGCGGCCGTTCAGCGCGGTCCAGGCCGAACACGCGGTTGACGTCCGACTGTTCGGCCACGTCCTTGGACGCATCCAAGCCTTGGTAGGCATTGCGGTAGTGCTCCAGCCTCTCCTGCAGGTCTGTTTGGGAGAAAGGCTTGATCAGGTAGTGGACAATGCCGCCGCGCAGCGCTTTCCGGACCGTCTCGACCTCGCGGGCGGCACTGATCACCAGCACGTCCAGCTCCGGAGCGACAGCGCGGAGGCGTTGCATCAGGTCCAGGCCGTTGATGTCGGGCAGGTGGATGTCCAGCAGCACCAGGTCGGGCTGGAGGCGTTCGGTCTCGGCAACGGCCTGCACTCCGGTATGGGCGGCCCCCACCACGCTGAAACCGGGCGTGCGCTGGATGAAGCCGGCATGCACCTTGGCCACCATGAAATCGTCATCGACGATCAAAACCTTGATCACGGCCTGGTACTCCCTCGTTTCAGCACGGCGGTAAAGACTGCCCCATTATCGTTGGCCACCGTCAGGTTCCCGCCGCTCCTGCGGCACACTGCCCGCGACAACGCCAGCCCGAAGCCGCGGCCGCCGGCCGGGCCAGGGTCCTTGGTGGTGAAGCCCTGGCGGAAGATGTGGTCGGTGGAGCCGCCGGGAACACCCGGGCCGTTATCCCGCACGGTGACCACCACGTCTCCCCCGGCCTTGCCATCCACCCGCACCGTGACGGCTGCCTGCGGGAGCCCCGTGACGGCGTCGAACGCGTTGTCCACCAGGTTCCCCACCACGGTGGTGAGGTCCCGGGACAGCCCGTCATCAACCTTGTCCAGCGCGGAGGCCGCGTCCAGCTGCAGGGCCGCGCCCCGTTCGGTGGCGAGGCTCGACTTGGCGATCAGCAGGGCGGCGAGCGCGGGGTCCTTGATGCGGGCGCCCACTTCGTCATTGAGCCGGGTCCGGTCCACGGTGGCCCCGTTGACGAACTGGACTACCGAATCGTACTCGCCGATTTGGATCAGGCCGGAGATGACGTGGAGCTGGTTGGCGAACTCGTGCGCCTGGGCGCGCAGCGTGTCCGTGGCGGTGCGGGTGGTGCCGAGCTCATGCTCCAGTTCCGAGAGTTCCGTCCGGTCGCGCAGCGTGGTCACCGAGCCGACGACCCGGCCGCGGGACTGGAAGGGCATCCTGTTCATCACCACCAGCCGGTCGCCCACCAGCACCAACTGGTCCGGCCCCGGCTGCTCGCGGGTGAGGACTTCCTTGAGGGCGGGCTCGACGGCGAGGGCGGCCACGCGCTTGCCCACACAGTCAGGCGGGAGGCCCAGAAGGGCACGCGCACTGTGGTTGGCCACCGTGATCCGTTCGTGCAGGTCCAGCGCCACGACGCCCTCCTTGAGGCCGTGCAGCATGGCCTCGCGGTTTTCCACCAGGCTGGTGATTTCGCTCGGCTCCATTCCCAGCGTCTGCCGCTTGACGCGGCGGGACAGCAGCAGCGAGCCCGCGATGCCCAGGACACTTGCTACGCCCAGGTAAGTGAGGAGGTTGGGGACGGCGTCGCCAAGGCGTTCGAGCACCGTTGGATAGTTGCGGCTGATGGAGGCGATGCCGATCATGCGCCCGGTGTCATCCAGGACCGGAACGTGGGCCGACAGGAGCGGGGCGGGGGTCCCGCCCACCACTCCGGTCCAGGCGCGGCCTTCCATCACCCTGCTGGCACCGAGTTCCAACGGCTCACCGAGGAGGCTGGGATCAGAGGACGCCACTACGGTGCGGTCGATACGTGCCAGCGCCACCCGGGACGAGCCGGAGACGATCCGCACGGACTCCGCCACGGCCGGCAGTACTGCCCCGCCGCGCGGCTCTGTCTCCGGAAGGAGTTCCCGCACCACCGGGTTGCCGCCCAAAGCTTCCGCTGCCGACAAGGCCCGCCGGCCCTCGATCCGTTCAAACGCTGCGGCGGACTGGGCAAGGGAGATGGCAACGACGCCCACCAGGACCGCCAGGACTATGAGCAACTGCAGCAGAAGGTACTGCCCCGCAAGGGACATTCCTCGTCGTCGAGTCACAATGGTCTTCCTGGTGTTGCGGCAGGGCAAGGGGTTGTCCGGCGGATCGGGCAGGCCGCGGTGCGCGCAGGAATATGGGGCGCAGCGCCTGGGGTGGTACCGGGAACTATATCCCAAAGCCCGCAGCAGGGCCGCTGTGGGGATTCGGAAATGTGAACGCAATGAACACAACTTTCTCTGCGTACACAAGCGTGATCACCGTCACGGCCGCCCCTAGCATCGGAACCACAAGGCATCGGAACCACAAGTAAGCCGGTGCTGACCAGATTTGTTTTTGAGAGAAGAGGAACACATGCGCCAGATCCGCGCATTGCGAGTTGCCGCCGTCGCCGCCGGCATCGCCCTGATGGCCACCGGCTGCGGTGCCACCGGCAAGAGCTCCACCGGTTCGGAAAGCTCCGGCGCCGCAGCCGGACCCATCACCGGCCTTCAGATCATGGTCCCCAACACGCCCGGCGGCGGCTACGACACCACGGCCCGCGCCGCCGCAAAGGTCCTCGATGACGAGAAGATTTCCACCAACACCGAGGTGTTCAACCTGGCCGGCGCCGGTGGCACCGTGGGCCTTGCCCGGATAGTCAACGAGAAGGGCAACGGCGACCTTGCCATGCTCATGGGCCTGGGCGTTGTGGGTGCCAGCTATACCAACAAGTCCGAGTCAAAGCTGACGGACACCACCCCGCTGGCCCGCCTCATCGAAGAGCCCGGCGCCATCATGGTCAGCAAGGATTCGCCCTACAAGACGATCGATGACCTGGTGAAGGCCTGGAAGGCAGATCCCGGCTCCATCTCCGTGGGCGGCGGCTCCTCCCCCGGCGGTCCGGACCACCTGCTGCCCATGCAGCTTGCGGGTGCCGTGGGCATCGACGCCACCAAGGTCAACTTCGTCTCCTACGACGGCGGCGGCGACCTCCTGCCCGCCATCCTGGGCAACAAGCTGGGCTTCGCCGCTTCCGGCGCCGGCGAGTACCTGAAGCAGATCGAATCCGGCGAGGTCCGCGTCCTGGCCACCAGTGGCGAGAAGCGCCTTGACGGCGTTGACGCACCCACGCTCAAAGAATCCAACATCGACCTGGTATTCACCAACTGGCGCGGCGTCGTGGCCCCTCCGGGCATCAGCGACAAGGATAAGGCGGCCCTGATCGCAGCCCTGGAGAAGATGCACGGCACTGAGGGCTGGAAGGAAGCGTTGAAGACCCACAGCTGGACCGATGCCTTCATCACCGGCGACCAGTTCAAGACCTTCCTGACCGAGCAGGACAAGCGGGTGGCCGACGTCCTCACCAAGCTTGGGCTGGCGTGACGTCCCTGACCACAGGTCTCAAAGGCCGCTCCGAGCTGGGAGTTGCACTCCTGCTCGGGGCGGCCGGCGTCTTGGTCTTCCTTGACGCCAACGGCCTGGTAACCCCGTATTCGAAGTCTGATCCGGTTGGGCCCAAGACCGTCCCGTTCATCGTGGCCGGGATGCTGGTGGTCTGCGCCGTCCTGCTGGCCATCAACGTCCTGCGCGGCGGCAAGGGTGAGGCCGAGGGCGGCGAGGACGTCGACCTGGCGCACCCCGCCGACTGGAAGACCGTCCTGCCGCTGGCCGGTGCCTTCATCCTGAACATCCTGCTCATCGACTGGGCCGGCTGGGTGGTCTCCGGAACGGTCCTGTTCTGGGGCAGCGTCCTGGCCCTGGGCAGCCGCCACTTTGTCCGGGACGGGTTGATCTCCGTGGCCCTGTCCCTGCTGACCTTCTACGGCTTCTACCTCGGCCTGGGCATCGCACTGCCGGCCGGCCTCCTGGAAGGAATCCTCTAAATGGACGTCTGGTCCTCCCTGATGGACGGCTTCGCCACCGCCCTCACCCCCATGAATTTCCTGTACGCCGTGATCGGCGTCATCCTGGGCACCGCCGTCGGCGTCCTCCCGGGCCTGGGCCCGGCCATGACCGTGGCCCTGCTGCTTCCCGTCACGTACGCCCTGGAACCCACCAGCGCCTTCATTATGTTCGCCGGCATCTACTACGGCGGCATGTACGGCGGCTCCACCACCTCCATCCTCCTCAACACCCCCGGTGAGTCGTCCTCGGTGGTCACGGCCATCGAAGGCAACAAGATGGCCAAGGCTGGCCGCGCGGCACAGGCACTTGCGACGGCGGCAATCGGCTCATTCGTCGCCGGCACCATCGGCACGGCACTGCTGGCCGTCTGCGCACCGATCGTGGTGAAGTTCGCCGTGAGCCTGGGCGCCCCCAGCTACTTCGCCATCATGGTGCTGGCCCTGCTGGCCGTCACGGCCGTACTCGGCTCGTCCCGGCTGCGCGGTTTCGCCTCCCTGGGCCTCGGCCTGGCCATCGGCCTGGTGGGCATGGACTCCGTGACCGGCCAGCGCCGCCTGACGTTCGGCCAGCCGCTCCTGGCGGACGGCCTGGACATCGTGGTGGTGGCCGTGGCCATCTTCGCCGTGGGCGAGGCCCTCTGGGTGGCGGCACACCTGCGCCGCACTCCCCTGCACGCCATCCCGGTGGGTCAGCCGTGGATGGGCAAGTCCGACTGGAAGCGCTCCTGGAGGCCGTGGCTGCGCGGCACCGCCTTCGGCTTCCCGTTCGGTGCCCTGCCGGCCGGTGGCGCCGAGATCCCCACGTTCCTGTCCTACGTGACGGAAAAACGCCTCAGCAAGCACCCCGAAGAGTTCGGCAAGGGCGCCATCGAAGGCGTGGCCGGTCCGGAAGCAGCCAACAACGCTGCGGCCGCCGGCACCCTGACCCCCATGCTGGCGCTGGGACTGCCCACGAACGCCACCGCGGCCGTGATGCTGGCTGCCTTCACGAGCTACGGCATCCAGCCGGGTCCACAGCTCTTCGAAAGCCAGGGGCCCCTGGTGTGGGCCTTGATCGCCAGCCTGTTCATCGGCAACCTGCTGCTCCTGATTATCAACCTGCCGCTGGCACCGCTCTGGGCCAAGCTGCTCCAGCTGCCCCGGCCGTACCTGTACGCGGGCATCCTGTTCTTCGCCACGCTTGGCGCCTACTCGGTGAACCTGCAGGCGTTCGACCTGGTGATCCTGCTGGTCCTGGGCGCACTCGGGTTCATGATGCGGCGCTTCGGGCTTCCCGTGCTGCCGCTGATCCTCGGCGTGATCCTGGGCCCGCGGATCGAAGGGCAGCTCCGCAAGACCCTCCAGCTGAGCGCCGGCGACCCGGCAGGGCTGCTTGGTGAGCCGATCGCCGTCGGCATCTATGTCATCATTGGCCTCATCCTGCTCTGGCCCTTTGTCTACAAGCTGTTCCGCCGCAACCGGCCGGAGCGCCGGCCGCTGCTCCCCGCGAACTCGGGTGCAGCGGATTACAGTGACTAAGCAGCCGCACCAAAGCCACCTACCCATGTCGAGCAGAAACAAGGAGACACCATGACGGTCGTTGTGGGATACGTCCCGACCCCCGAGGGCGAAGCTGCCCTGACGCAGGCCATCACCGAGGCACGGAAGAGCAACACCACCCTGGTGCTGATCAACTCCTCCAAGGGCGAGGCAGCCGTGGACAACCGCTTTGCCCAGGAAGGCGACATCCAGGACATCGAGCAGCGGCTGGCCAGCCAGGGGATCCAGTACCTGGTCAAGCGGCCCGTCCGCGGCCATGACGCCGCCGCCGAGGTGCTGGATGCCGCCGAGGAGCACAATGCCGACCTGATCGTGATCGGCCTGCGCCGCCGCACCCCGGTGGGCAAGCTGATCATGGGCAGCACGTCCCAGCGCATCCTGCTGGAAGCGGACTGCCCGGTCCTGGCCGTGAAAGCGGTCTAAACCGCTGTGGCCGCCCGGGTCCGGTACAGCTCCTGGCGTTGGCGGCCCAGGCCCTCCACCTCTACCTCCACCACGTCGCCGGGCTGGAGGTAGGGGAAACGGCCGCTTAAGGCCACGCCTTGCGGGGTCCCGGTGAGGATCACGTCGCCCGGCTCCAGCCGCATGTACTGGCTGCAGTGGTGGACCAGCGTGGGCGCATCGAAAATGAGCTCTGCCGACGTTGAATCCTGCCGCGGCTCACCGTTCACCCAGCTGCGCAGCCTCAGGTTCCCGCCGTCGGTTTCAGCTGCCGGAACCAGCCACGGACCGAGGGGCGTTGACCCGGGAAGCGATTTTCCCTTGGTCCACTGGCCCGCGGCTCCCGGCAGCTGGTACTCCCGTTCAGAAAAGTCATTGGCAGTGACGTAGCCGGCAATGCAGGCTGCAGCTTCCTCCGTTGAGCCGAGGTAGCTGGCCTCCCTGCCGATCACGATCCCGAGTTCCACCTCCCAGTCGTATTGCGTGGAGCGGGGCGGAAGCGGGGCCGGGTCGAAGGGGCCGGTGACCGTGTTGCTGGGCTTGAGGAAGACCACGGGAATGGTAGGCGGCTCCGCACCCGATTCCGCGGCGTGGGCGGCATAGTTCATCCCAATGCCCACTACAGAGCCCGGCCGCGCCACAGGGGAACCAACCCTGAGCTCAGCGGCCCCTTCCAGGACCGGCAGCTCCCCCGCCTCCAGCGCGGCCCTGACCTTGTCCAGGCCGCCGGCGGCAAGGAATGCCCAGTTCACGTCAGCGGTAAGGGGCAGAAGGCTGAAATACCGGTCGGCGCCGTCCGCTGAGGGCGTCAGGACGGCGGGCTGTTCGCTGCCGATTTCGCCCAGGCGCATGATTCTCATACCGGATTCTCCTCAAGCTGTATCGATACGGGTTCCAGGCCCTCTGGTACCCGCTTCCATGGTCCTTGATTTCCCTTTGGCGCCGGGAACAGAACGCTTTATGACCGTCTCCGTTTCCTGGGAAAGGACAGTCATCTGACGTATGACGGAAGCAGCCGGTAGAATGGTGACGCCATCCTGGCACGAAACACAGAAAGTTCAGTACATGACTACAGCCACCATGGAGCACGTTCCCACCGCTGCCCAGACCGTCGACGGACCCGCCCCGCGGTCCATCAGCCTGGAGTTTTCCAGCGCCGATGAGGTCCACGCCGGACTGGAAGAGGCGGTGGCCGAACTGATTGAGGTTGCAGCACAGGAGGCCGCCTGCGGCATCCTGGTCACCAGGCTGCACCCGGGACGCTACACGGTAGCCCTGGATGAATCTGTACCGTTTGGCGAAACGTACGAGTCCATCGCCGCCTGACCAAAACCACAAAAATCCCCGCACGCCGTTACGGTGTGCGGGGATTTTTGTTGCTCGGTGCTGCCGGCCGGACTGCTAGCCGCGGCGGACCTGAACGCCGTCGGACTTCAGGAAGAGCTGCTTCTCGGCCGGACCTGAGGGCCCAGCCGGCACGAGCCAGAGGACGTTGCCGCTCTGCGACACCTCTTCCACCTCCCCGGCTGCCACCACATGCGCATGCTTGATGATCTCGACCCGGTCCCCGGCCTGGAGTGCCTTCCAGTTGGATACCGCGGCGGAATGGGCATTGCGCCTCGACAGGACTGCCCCACGTGCTTTCATTTGAACTTCTACCCCTTTGTATCGTTCTGCCGCCACAGCCTCTTTGATGTGACTTTCACTACATCTTCAGTTCTACTACACTCCCGGCGCCACGGTGGGCCGTGGCGCCGGAAATTCCGCACTTCGGACGGATGCGCAGCAGGCCTTGAAGATCCTTCGGTTTCAGGCGAGGGGCCCGACGGCGGATTCGGCCGCCGCCCGCACCTCCCCTGATGCGACCAGCCGGTCAGCCGCTTCGAGTTCCGGGGACAGGAAACGGTCCGTCCCCGGCCCCTCCACCACCTCGCGGAGCGCTGCCACCACCGCAGCGCCCGCAGGTCCCGGGGTCAGCACGCCGCCGGAGAGCTGCGTGCGGATGTCCAGGGCCCGTGCCGAGGTCACCAGTTCGATGGCCAGGACACGGCGGAGGTTCTCCACGGCCTTGCGCAGCTTCCGCGCCGCGTGCCAGCCCATGGACACATGGTCCTCCTGCATGGCGGAGCTCGGAATGGAGTCCACCGATGCCGGCACGGCCAGCCGCTTATTGTCCGAGACCAGGCCGGCCTGGGTGTACTGGGCGATCATGAGGCCGGAGTCCACCCCCGGATCAGCCGCGAGGAACGCCGGAAGGCCGTGTGAACGGGCGGGGTCGAGCATCCGGTCCGTCCGGCGTTCAGCGATGGAGCTCAGGTCCGCGACGGCGATGGCCAGGTAGTCCAGGACGTACGCCACCGGCGCGCCGTGGAAGTTGCCGTTTGAACTGACGCGGCCGTCGGGAAGCACCACCGGGTTGTCGATGGCTGCCGCCAGTTCCCGGGTAGCCACCAGTTCGGCGTGGTCCACGGTGTCGCGGACAGCACCGGCAACCTGCGGGGCGCAGCGCAGCGAGTAGGCGTCCTGCACGCGGGAGTCCCCCACCTTGTGGGAGGCGACAATCGGCGAGTCCGAGAGCACGCGGCGCATGTTGTCTGCGCTGGCCGCCTGCCCCGGGTGCGGCCGCAGCGCGGCGTGCAGCTCGGGCAGGAACACCTGGTCAGTGCCCAGCAGGGCCTCAACGCTCATCGCGGCGGTGATGTCCGCCGTCGCCAGGAGCTGGCGAAGGTCCGCGATGGCCATGAGGAGCATGCCCAGCATGCCCTCCGTGCCGTTGACCAGCGCCAGCCCTTCCTTTTCAGCGAGGGTGACGGGCTCGATGCCGTGCTCTGCAAGCAGCTCGGCGACCGGCCGCCCGCCGCGCCCACCGTATGTGACGCCGTCGGGCCCTTCCGCTTCCCCTTCACCCATCAGGACCAGGGCGCAGTGTGACAGCGGGGCCAGGTCACCCGAGCAGCCCAGGGAGCCGAACTCGCGGACCACCGGCGTGATCCCGGCGTTGAGGACGTCCACCATGGTCTGCAGGACCACCGGACGGACGCCCGTGCGGCCGGACGCCAGTGTCTTGGCGCGCAGGAACATGATGCCGCGGACCACTTCCCGCTCAACTGCCGGCCCCATGCCTGCCGCGTGGCTGCGGATCAGGGACTTCTGCAGCTGGGTGCGGAGTTCGTTGGGGATGTGGCGGTTGGCCAGGGCGCCGAAGCCGGTGGAGATGCCGTAGGCAGGGGTGTCGCTGGAGGCGAGGTCGTCGATGTGGGCGCGGACCTTGGCCACGGTTTCCAGGGCCTCCGGCGAAATGGTGACCTTTGCGTCATGGCGCGCGACGGCGAGTACATCCTGGGGCGTGACGCCGGCGGACCCAAGGGTGACGGTCAGCGGTTCGTGGGTGAGGATAGTCAATTTAGGTTCCTTGAAGAGGTTCCATCGACTGCTCCGTACCTGTCGTTTTCGGGACTCTAAACGACACTTACGGAGCAATCGATGCGGGGTTTGGCCGGGTCAGCGATTTTATGGGGCCACGCGGACAGGGTTCCCTGGCCGAGCTTGCGAGGTTAGGGAGTCCGTGGGGAGCATGGGAATCCGGACGCCGCGTTCCTTGGCGACGTCGAGGGCGCGCTCGTAGCCGGCGTCGGCATGGCGGATGACGCCCATGCCGGGATCGTTCGTGAGGAGGCGTTCGAGCTTTTCGGCGGCGAGGTCGGTGCCGTCGGCGACGGAGACCTGGCCGGCGTGGATGGAGCGGCCGATGCCCACTCCGCCGCCGTGGTGCAGGGACACCCAGGTGGCACCGGAGGCCGTGTTGAGGAGGGCGTTCAGCATCGGCCAGTCGGCGATGGCGTCGGAGCCGTCCGCCATGGCCTCGGTTTCGCGGTACGGGGAGGCCACCGAGCCGGAGTCCAGGTGGTCGCGGCCGATGACGATGGGGGCCTTGACCTTGCCTTCCTTGACGAGCTGGTTGAAGAGCAGGCCGGCCTTGGCGCGTTCGCCGTAGCCCAGCCAGCAGATGCGGGCCGGCAGGCCTTCGAATTCCACCCGTTCCTGGGCGGCGTCGATCCAGCGGTGCAGGTGCTTGTTCTCGGGGAACAGCTCCTTGATGGCCTCATCCGTGACGCGGATGTCCTCAGGGTCGCCGGAGAGGGCCACCCAGCGGAACGGGCCCAGGCCTTCGCAGAAGAGCGGCCGGATGTAGGCGGGAACGAAGCCGGGGAACTCGAAGGCACGATCGTAGCCGCCCTTGCGTGCCTCGTCGCGGATGGAGTTGCCGTAGTCGAAGACCTCGGCGCCGGCGTCCTGGAATTCCACCATGGCCTGCACGTGCCGCGCCATGGAGGCCTGGGCCTTCTTGGTGAAGCCTTCCGGATCGGCTGCAGCCTCACGGTGCCACTCGTCCACCGTGATGCCCTCGGGCAGGTAGCTGAGCGGATCGTGCGCGGAGGTCTGGTCGGTGACGATGTCAACGGTGAGCTCGCCCGCCTTGTGGCGGCGCAGGATCTCCGGGAAGACCTCGGCGGCGTTGCCCACGTAGCCTACGGACCAGCCGCGGCGCTCCTCCTTGGCTTTGAGCACCTTGGCGATCGCGGCATCGAGGTCGGTTTCGACCTCATCCAGGTAGCGCTTGCCGGCGCGCCGGCGCAGGCGGGACTCGTCGACGTCGACAATCAGGCAGGCGCCCTCGTTCAGGGTGACGGCGAGCGGCTGGGCGCCGCCCATGCCGCCGCAGCCACCGGTCAGGGTCAGGGTGCCCGCGAGGGTGCCGTCCTCGTCGCCCGACAGCTTCCGGGCGATCGCGGCGAACGTTTCGAAGGTGCCCTGCAGGATACCCTGGGTGCCGATGTAGATCCAGGACCCGGCGGTCATCTGGCCGTACATCATCAGGCCTTCGGCCTCCAGGCGGCGGAATTCCGGCCACGTGGCCCAGTCGCCCACCAGGTTGGAGTTGGCCAGCAGCACGCGGGGCGCCCACTCGTTGGTGCGGAACACGCCCACCGGCTTGCCGGACTGGACCAGGAGGGTTTCGTCCTTTTCCATGGTTTCCAGCGTGCGGGTGATGGCGTCGAAAGCGGCCCAGGAACGGACGGCGCGGCCGGTACCGCCGTAGACCACCAGGTCATCCGGGCGTTCTGCGACCTCGGGGTCCAGGTTATTCATCAGCATGCGCAGGGGCGCTTCGGTCTGCCAGGACTTGGCGGTGAGCTCGGTGCCGCGGGCTGCTTTGACCGGGCGGGCACCGGTAGTGAAATCGGCGGGTGCCATGGTGGGCTCCTTCTGGTGGTGTCTGTTGGAGGAAAGAAGTTCTGTATCCACTAAAGCCCTTTGGAAACCCTCTTCACAGGGCTTTTGCATGGGCGCTGTCCGGGATGCCAGACGCGGCTCGAAGCTCATTCCTGCTGCGCGCATTTGCCGGGCATTCAGTTGCCGGGCATTTACTTGACGGGCCGTCCGTGGATCCGGACCCTGAGCTCATCCGCCACCTTCTGGACTCGGGCAGCAAGCACCGGCCATTCTTCCGGAGCCAGTTTGTCTTCCAGGAAGGTGACTGCCACGGCCGCCGTCGGCCAGCCCAGATGATCGGTGACAGCGGCGGCGATGGACCCGAAGCCGGGGGTCACTTCTCCGTGCTCGGTGGCGTACCCTCGCTGCCGCACCTGGTCCAGGTGCGAGGAGAGGGCCGAGTACTTCATGATGGCGCCCTCCACCTCGTGCCGTGCACTGAAGGCAGCAGCGTTGGGGTAGAGCGCGCGCACCTGGGATTTGGGCAGTGCGGCCAGGATGGCGCGGCCGCTGGCGGTGAGGTGGCTGGGAAGGCGGACGCCGACGTCGGTCACCAGGGACGGGCGGTTCTTGGCCCGCTCCTCCACGATGTAGAGCACGTCCCGCCCGTGCAGCACCGCGAGGTGTGCGCTCTCGCCAATTGCGTCCACGAGGCTCGCAAGCAGGGGCCGGCCGAGGCGCGACAACGGCTCCTGCCGGGAGTAGGCGGAACTGAGCTCGAAGGCACTGATGCCCAGCCCGTACCGCTGCTCCTCGTGGAGATGCAGGACAAAGCCATTCGCCTCCATCACCCCAAGCAGGTGATAGACGCTTGACCGCGGCAGGTCCAGGTTGGAAGCGATCTGGGATGCCGCCATGGGACCCCGCCGCGAAGCCAACAGCTTGAGGATGCGCAGGGTGTTTTCCGCGGCGGGAACTTTCGACGACGCCTTGCCGGATGTCCGGGGAGCCTGGGCTTCGGCGGTTGATGTTGCGGAGCCCCGTGTTGCGGCGCTTAGTGCAGTGCTCATGGAGTGGAGTGGTCTTTCTGGCTAGCTCTGTCCGGTATCCCGTACTTAAGCTTGCGCCCTCTTGGGCAGTTGGTGCAGGGCCAACTGAACGCCAAGTGTCTGGGGTCCCAGACAAAGCCTCCGGGAGCAGGACGGAACTCCACTGGCAGCCGGGACGTTAGGAGTGGGCGCGCAGGAACCGGGCCAGGGCATCCTCCCAAGGCGACCCTCGGTGATGAACGACGTCGATGCCGCCGACTGACAGACCCTCGGGCCATCGTGGTGGTTCCCAGTCCTGGTGTTCGCTTGCGTAGAGGCGGCCGGCGGGTGAGGTCCAGCCGGGTGGCTCATTTCTGGTGGCCGGGGTTGGTTTCCAGCCCGTGGTGTGGCGGAGTTTGTGGTATTTCGGGCAGGGCTGGCCCAGGTTGCTGATCCCGGTGGTCACGCCGTTGGCCCAGCCGAGGATGTGGTCGGCGTCGTTGTCCAGGGAGTTGTTGCTGCAGCCCGGGAAGGGGCATTTACCATCCCGCATTCTTAGCCAGGCCCGCATCGCGCCGGTCACCCGGTAGCTCGTCCGCCCGATCTCAAGCGGCGCCCCGTCCCGCGGATCCACCAGCACCCGGTAAAACGACCCGGCGCCGCTCGCGACCAGGTCCCGTGCCATCGACGGCGGGATGGGCCCGGACCCGTCCAGCATCGCCGGCTCATCGGTCAACCCCATTAGGGAGAACACCGGGACCGTGAACAGGACCTGGGCGCGGATCGGCGAAGACCAGGGCTGCCGGACAGCGCCGGCATTCCCAGCACCACTGTCATCGACACCCACACCGGCGGCGGCAGTGTCGCCCGCGCCGTCCCTGGGGGCAGCCTCGTCGTCGCTGACTGCGTCGGATAAGGGCGTGGCACAGGTACCACCGCCTTGGGTGATACTGGCGCCGCCAAGAACCGCATGAACAAAGTTGTCGGCCCGCAGCTGCGGCATGCTCCGGGACTCTTCCGGGCCCTGCATGCTGCGGGAGATGGCGGTGAGCCGGTTCCACCCGGCCAACGCCTGGTCCGCGGGCAGGCAGGCCGACAGCCAGGCCATCCCCAATCTGGTCCGGCCGGAACTCCACCCGCCGCTCAGCCACCCCCTTGGCATGGCGCTTCTCAATGCTTTCCGAGTGGTGACGTTCCCGCCACGTCCTGGCCTTGGCCCTGAACCGGTGCGCCGGCATCTCCCAAGCAGGGCACCCACGCGCCGCGTCAGGTGCATCCGGGTCCAAGAAATGCGCTTCCAAGGCCGCCGCCCCCGCAGAATCCAGACACGCGGCCTCATCGGCCATCACCACCGCGTGCTGCCACGACAACGTCCCTGCCTGCAGCCCCGCAAGGGTCCGCGGCAACGAGGTAACAACGGCGTGCGAGATTGCCAGGAACGATGACGCCGCCCGCGGCCCCAAGGCCAGCACACAACCGATCTCCGCCGCGACCGCCATGTCCTGTGCTTGCACCGGCGTATCCGGCCCTGCAACAGCGTCAGCGGTAATGGCGTACCTTACCGCAGCCTTAGCCTTCAACGCGGCGATCCCTGATTCCACCTCCCGGCACCCGGCAAGAATGTCAAGGCAACCATCCGCCAAACCAGCCAACGGATCACCCGCCCGGAACGGCTCCGAACCGGAGCCCTGGGTCTCGCCGTTGAGCACAGCAAGAGCAGCCCGGATCTCCTCATATGCCCTGGCCACCGCTGCCCTTCCCATAAACACATCATCGCGCGAGGGTCTGACAATCCATGGCGGACAGGACTCCCGGCTGCGCCCCGTCGCAGCTCGAGTTGGCGGCGACAGTCTGGAACCGAAGACACCAACCCTGCGTGAGCCTCATCACGACGGACACGGAAATGGTCTGCTGGTTACCGGCTCCCCTCCCAAAGACGAGAAGGTAACTCTATGCAACCCACCCCAACCCGGACCCAAAGTCCGGTGGAAACGCAAAAGCCGGCAGCCGTCGTCGGACAGGTCCTCAACAGGGGCCTCAATATCCGGCACATCCGCTTCATGGCCCTGGGCTCGGCCATCGGCACGGGCCTCTTCTACGGCTCCGCCTCCGCCATCCAGAAAGCAGGGCCGGCCGTCCTGCTGGCCTACATCATCGGTGGCGCGGCCGTGTTCATGGTGATGCGGGCGCTGGGCGAGATGGCGGTTCGGCACCCGGTGTCCGGCTCCTTCAGCCAGTACGCGAGCCGCTACCTTGGCCCCCTGGCCGGCTTCGTGACCGGCTGGACATACGTGTTCGAGATGGCGATCGTAGCCATCGCCGACGTGACAGCCTTCAGCATCTACATGGGATTCTGGTTCCCGCAGGTGGACCGGTGGATCTGGATCCTGGCCGTCATCTGCTTCCTGGCCGCGCTGAACCTGCTCAGCGTTAAGGTCTTCGGCGAGCTGGAGTTCTGGTTCTCGCTGATCAAGGTCGCAGCCATCATCGCGATGATCGCCGGCGGCGCGGCCATCATCGTTTTCGGCTTCCAGGCCGCGGATTCCAGCGTGGCGCCCGGACTGGGCAACCTCGTTGACCACGGCGGCCTGTTCCCGAACGGCTTCGAAGGCCTGCTGGCATCCTTCGCCGTGGTGATGTTTGCCTTCGGCGGGATCGAAACCCTCGGCATCACGGCCGGTGAGGCAGCGGATCCCAAGAAGGTCATCCCCAAGGCCGTCAACACCGTCCCCGTGCGCGTGCTGCTGTTCTACGTCCTGACCCTGGGCGTCCTGATGAGCCTCTTCCCCTGGGACCAGGTTGGCACCACCGGCAGCCCGTTCGTGCAGATCTTCAGCAGCCTTGGCATCCCGGCGGCACCGCACATCCTCAATGCAGTGGTCATCACGGCGGCGCTTTCGGCCATCAACAGCGACATCTTCGGTGCCGGGCGCATCCTCTTCGGGCTCTCCAACCAGGGCCACGCACCCGCCGCCTTCGGGAAGGTCTCACGACACGGAGTCCCCTGGATGACCGTGGTGATGATGGCCGGAATCCTGCTGGTGGGCGTGGTCCTCAATGCTGTCATTCCAGAGGACGTGTTCCTGGTTATTGCATCGATCGCCACCTTCGCCACCGTGTGGGTATGGGTGATGATCCTGGCGTCGCATGTGGCCATGAAGCGGGAAATCGCGCGGAAGGGCCTGCCGGCGTCGGAATTCCCATCCCCGTGGTGGCCGGCCGCCTCTGTCCTCACCATCGCGTTCATGGTCCTCGTGATCGCCGTGCTGGGGGCCTTCGAGGATACGCGGATCGCCCTGTACGTTGGCGTGGTGTGGCTGGGGCTGCTGGTCCTGGCGTACCGCCTGTGGATCAAGGGTGACGGACGACGCCGGGCCCACCTTGAGGACGAAACGTCGCCGCTGCCGGTGGTCGGGGCTCCCCGCAGCGGCGAATAACGCCCGTCCCCTGCCCAAAGGTTAAAAGACAAAGGTGCCCGGTCCCCAAACAGGGGCCGGACACCTTGCCGTTCCGGTGCCCTAAGCGGCAGCAGCGGCGGCCCGAACCGCCTGGCCGAGGGACGTCGTCGGGCGCCCGATCAGCCGGCGGAGGTCGCCGGTGCTCACCAGGAGATCGCCGCGCGCGATGCCCAGGTCGGAGTCCGCAAGGATTTCCGCGAAAGCCTCCGGGACACCCACGGACGTGAGCAGGCCCGCGTAGTCCTCCGCGGGGAGGTCGTTGTAGCTGATGGCCTTTCCGGTGGCCGCGCTGATCTCCGACGCGAGGTCCGCCATGCTGAACGCCTCGTCGCCGCCCAGTTCGTAGACCTTGCCGGCCTGGTCGTCGGCCACCAGCACCGCGGCAGCCGCATGGGCGTAGTCGAGCCGCGAGGCACCGCTGACCTTGCCGTCTCCGGCACTCCCTGCAACGGCTCCCTGCGCGAGCGTCCCGGGCAGCTGCTCCGTGTAGTTTTCCAGGTACCAGCCGTTGCGCAGCAGCACGAAGGGAACGCCCGATTCGCGCAGCAGGGCTTCAGTGGCCTTGTGCTCGTCAGCCAGCCTCATACCGGTGGTGTCCGCGTTGGCGATGCTGGTATAGGCAAGCAGCTCCACACCCTCGGCCCTGGCGGCGTCGATGACGGTGCGGTGCTGGTCCACCCGCTGTCCCACTTCGCTGCCGGAGATCAGCAGCACCCGCGTGGCACCCTTCAGGGCAGCGGCAACTGAACCGGCGTCGGCATAGTCCATTGGCTGTACGCGGACCCCGCGCCCAGCGAACCCTGCCAGCTTGTCCACGGACCGGCCGGCCGCGACGATATCTCCGGCCGGCACGCCGCGTTCCAGGAGGGCTTCAAGAACGTGGCGGCCAAGCTGTCCGGTGGCGCCTGTAACAACGATGCTCACAATGATTCCTTTCGGGAACTTTTACTCTGTCAGTGGGCACAACCGGCCCGCCCGCAGATAACTTCCCGAAAGAGAGTACGCACTTTGAAGTAAGGTACTGACCTCCGGGTAAGCTGAGGTCATGAAAGCAGCTCCCCTGCCTCCCGCATTTGCCGACGGCGTGTTCGCGGCCGGGTGCCCCAGCCGGACCGTCCTTGACCACGTCACCAGCAAATGGGGCGTCCTGATCCTGGTTGCCCTGTCCGAGGGTGAGCAGCGGTGGAGCGATTTACGACGGCGGGCCGAGGGCATCAGCGAGAAAATGCTGGCACAGACGCTGAAGACGCTGGAACGCGACGGTCTGGTCAGCAGGAACGCGCAGCCGGTCATCCCTCCACGAGTGGACTACAGCCTCACGGAGCGGGGCTACGAGTTGAGCGCGCTCCTGGTGCCGCTGGTGGCCTGGGCGTTCGACAACGCCGACGAGATAATCAACGGGACCCAAAAGACCAAGTAGTACCGGCACCAGAACTCGAGTACCTGTTACTGGTGTGACTGGTGTGAATAGTGCATAGCGTTTGCGTACGGTGGCGGCCGGAATGGGAGGACCATCCTCTGCTGGGAGCATTCCGCCGATCAGCACCGTTAGCAGGCGGCGGGCTGCCGCTTGGAGGAGTTGGTCACATGGCCAAGGACTACGTACAGGATCTCACCGGCATGGGCCGGCCCCTCAGCCTCGGGGCTGCACTTGCCGGGGCATGGGGCCGGACGCTGACGGCCTTCAGCCCCCGCTGCCCCTACCGGGTTGGGGACACGGTCATCGGCGACGACCCCTTCAGCGGCAGGCGCGAAGGGGTCGTCGTGTGGCAGGACCGCCGGTCAGTAGGAGTGAAGACCCAGTACGGCGTCTTCTTCTTTGACCACCGGCTGGTCAAGCCCCTGGACTGAAGGACTAGCGGGCAGACCAGCCGCCGTCCATGGTGTAGCTGGCACCGGTGACCATGCCGGCATCCGGGGACGCCAGCCAGGCCACCAGGGACGCCACTTCGTCCGGTTCCACCAGGCGCTTGATGGCGGCTTCGGTGAGCATCACCTTGGCCAGGACCTCGGACTCGGGGATGCCATGCATCTTGGCCTGGTCCGCGAGCTGCTTCTCCACCAGGGGCGTGCGCACGTATCCGGGGTTGACGCAGTTCGACGTCACACCGTGCGGGCCCCCTTCCAGCGCGGTTACCTTGCTGAGTCCTTCGAGGCCGTGCTTGGCGGAGACATAGGCGCTCTTGAACGGGGATGCGCGGAGGCCGTGCACCGATGACAGGTTGATGACACGGCCGAACTTGTTGGCGTACATGTGCGGCAGGGCGGCCCGGATGAGCAGGAACGGGGCCTCCAGCATCAGGCTGATGATCCGGCGGAAGTCCGCGGGATCGAACTCCTCGATGGGGTTGATCCGCTGGATGCCTGCGTTGTTGACCAGGATGTCGCAGTCCAGGCTCAGTGCGGCCAGGGCGTCAACATCCAGCAGGTCCACTTCCCACGCACTCCCGCCCACCTCATCGGCGAAGGCCGAAGCAGCGGCGGCGTCGACGTCGGCCACCACCACCTTCGCTCCCCGCGCCGCAAGTGCGCGTACGCACGCTGCCCCGATTCCGCTGGCACCGCCGGTGACCAGCGCCTTGCGTCCATTCAACGTGTTGTCCATTGCAGTTCTCCTTGTGTACAGCCAACGACTTGTGCGCCCAAGCGGTCAAAGGGCTACCTCAGCCCAACGTCCGGGTCAACGCCGCCCAGCAGTCAGCAGCCCCTCGCGGGCGGCGTCTTCCTTGTCCACGTCCTCCAGGGCTATGCCCTTGGTTTCCTTCAGGCTTAGCACGGCCACGGTGGTGATGGCACAGGCCACTACGAGGTAAATGGCGGTGGGCACCCACGAGCCGGTGTCGTTCAGCCACTGGGTGGCCAGCAGCGGTGCCAGGGATCCGGCGAAGATGGACGTGACCTGCGAGCCCAGGGATGCGCCGGAGTACCGCATGCGGGTGGGGAACATCTCGGCCATGATGGCAGGCTGCCCCGCGTACATGAGGCCGTGCAGGCACAGGCCGATGGTCACGGCCAGGACGATGACGACGGCGTTCCGGGTATCGAACATTGGGAAGGCAAAGAACGGCCAGGTGGCGCCCAGGATGGCGCCTGCCAGGTAGACGGGCTTGCGGCCGATCCGGTCAGCGAGGCGGCCATACTGCGGAATGATGGCGAAGTGGATGACGTGTGCGATCAGCAGTGCCAGCAGGAGCGATGAGGTGTCGTACTTGTGCACGCTCTTGAGGTAGACAATCGCGAAGCTGACCACCAGGTAGTACATGATGTTTTCCGCGAACCGCAGCCCCATGGCCTGGAAGATGCCCTTGGGGTACTTGCGGAGGACCTCGAAGACGCCGTAGCTGACGGCCTGTTCCTTCTCCACCAGTTCCTTGGCTTCGAGGAAGATGGGCGACTCGCTGACGTTGGTGCGGATGTAGTAGCCCACGAAGACGATCACGGCGGAGAGCCAGAAGGCTACGCGCCAGCCCCAGCCGAGGAATGCCTCGCTGGTGAGGGTGGTGGACATGATGTACAGCACCAGGGTGGCCAGGAGGTTCCCCACGGGGACGGCGGCCTGCGGCCAGCTTGACCAGAAGGCGCGGGTCTTGTCCGGGCTGTGTTCGGCCACGAGGAGCACGGCACCGCCCCATTCGCCGCCGAGCGCGAAGCCCTGGATGAAGCGCAGCGCCACCAGCAGTGCAGGTGCCAGGTATCCGATGTCGGCGAAGCCGGGGAGGCAGCCCATCAGGAACGTCGAGACGCCGATGATCACGATGGTGAGCTGCAGCGTGGGCTTGCGGCCCAGTTTGTCGCCGATCTGGCCGAATACGATGCCGCCCAGCGGGCGGGCGATGAAGCCCACGGCATAGGTCAGGAAGGCCTGGATGATCCCGTCCAGGTCATTGCCTGTGGCGGGGAAGAAGTACTTGCCGAAAACCAGCGTGGCCGCGGTGGCGTACAGGAAGAACTCGTACCATTCCACTACCGTGCCCACCATGGAGGCGGCAACAATCTTCTTCAGTCCCGATCCCTTTGGTGCATGCCCGGCGTCGTTTGCCTGGCCTTGCGCAATGCTCATGGTTCTCCTCAGTGTCCACATTGACACGTGCTGTGATCTCCAGCACAAGTGACTCAGCTGAGTATTCCTGCACAAGCCAGGCAGTTCAATGGCCAAAGTGGCAGTCAACCTGTGCACAATTGCAGATATGAATGCGAACCCCGATGACCTGCTGGTGCTCCTCGCGGTGTCCCGCTCCGCAAGGTTTACGACGGCGGCCCAGGCTTTGGGCTTGAACCACACCACCGTCTCGCGCAGGATCGCCGCACTTGAGAAGTCGCTCGGCGGCCGGGTCCTGTCCCGGGCCGCGGGCGGCTGGGAACTCACGGAGCTGGGCGAACGGGCCGTGCGGGCGGCGGAACAGGTGGAGGCGGTGCTGGGCACGCTGGGACCAGCAGGCCAGGCACCCGACCCGGTCGCCGGCGTCGTACGCATGACCGCCACGGACGGCTTCAGCGCCTACATTGCCGCTCCGGCCGTGGCGCGGCTGCGCCGGGACCATCCCGGCCTCAGCGTCGAGGTGGTGACCATGACCCGCCGGGCCCTGCAGCAGCGGTCCGGGCTGGATATCGAGGTGGTGGTGGGTGAACCGCAGGTGCACCGCGCGGAAGCCATCCGGCTGGGCGACTACCGCCTCGGCATGTATGCGTCCCGCGCCTACCTTGCGGAGCACGGGACACCGGCCACCGTGGCGGAGCTCAACGGGCACCCGCTGGTCTACTTCGTGGACTCGATGCTGCAGGTGGACGACCTTGACGCGCCGCGGCGGCTGGTTCCTGCCATGAAGGACGGCCTGACCTCCACCAACGTGTTCGTCCATGTCGAGGCCACCCGGGCCGGCGCGGGCGTCGGGTTCCTGCCGTGCTTCATGGCCGACCTCCACGATGACCTGGTCCGCCTGCTGCCCGGCAAGATCGGCGAGTTGCTCCCCTACTGGATGGTCCTGCGCCCGGACTCGCTGCGCCGTCCCGCCGTGGCCGCCGTCGTGCAGGCCATCCGGGAACGCATGGCCGAGCACCGGGACGCTCTTCTGGGCCGTGGTTAATCCTCATCGATTGCTGAGTAGGTGTCGTTTAGGAGGCTGAAAACGACAATTACCCAGCAATCGATGGGGTGGGAGCGGGGTCGTGGCGGACCGGGGTTCCGGCGGCGAAGGCCCGTACCTGGGCGTCATCCCACAGGTGCGCGGGGACCGCACCGCCCAGGAGGCGGCGGCGCAGCTGCGGGTCGTCACCGAAGGGCACGTCGCTGCCGGCCATCACCATGTTCCCGTACCGCCGGCCCTTCAGCATGGCGGGATCGGCAATAATCACGGTGTGCTTGAAGGCAGCCGCGATGGTGGCGGCGTCCTCGCGGGCGTTCTTCAGGTCCGGTGCGTCCCCGGAATTGGCAACGTACAGGCCGCCGGGTGCCAGCACCCGCTTCACGTGCTGGTTGAATTCGTTGGTGGTCAGCGGCCGGGGAGTGAACGCGCCCGCAAAGACGTCGCGGATGATGAAGTCCCGGGTCTGGGCGGTGAGGGTTTCCGTCACTGCGCGGGCCTCCCCCACACGGATCCGCAGCAGGGGCGCCTTGGGGAGGTCGAACCAGCCGCGCACGTACTCGGCGAGTTTCCCGTCCAGCTCCACCACCACCTGCCGGGCGTCAGGGTAGGCGGCGGAGAAGTAGCGGGCCAGGGAGCAGGCGCCGCCGCCCAGATGCAGCCCGCGCAGCTTTGCCGAAGAAGCGTCCGACGGCGGCCAGCGGGACTCAATGAGCGCCGCCATCCACCGCATGTATTCGAAGTCCAGGAACAGCGGGTCGGCAAGGTCGATGTGCGAGCTCATGACGCCGTTGATCTTCAGGAGCCAGCCGGTGGAGTTGTCCTGGTCCGCCACCAGTTCACAGTCGCCGGTGTCGATGTAGTAGACGCCCTCCACCGGACCGTTCACCGCGGCCCCCTTGGGCACCTCGACCACACCGGCTGCCGGGCGGCCGGCCCTGCCTCCTGACTTTCCGCGTTTGCCCATTACCCGTGCCCCGCTACAGTCATGCCTCAACCCTATGTGACAGGCCCTGCTTGACGGGCCCTAGTTGGCGGGGCTGGCTGCGCCCTGGCCGTCCCGGATCCGGTTCACCACGGCAGTGGTTGACCTTTCCGCCACGTAGTCCAGGATGGCCACGCGGCCACCGTATTCCTCCACCGCTGGGGTCTCCGCCAGCATTTCGGGGGTGTAGTCCCCGCCCTTGGCGTACACCTCGGGCCGGAGCCGGCGGATCAGCGGAGCTGCCGTGGGGGTGTCGAACACCGTCACGTAGTCCACGCAGCTCAGCGCTGCCACCACCGCTGCCCGGTCTGCCATGTTGTTGATGGGCCGGCCCGCACCCTTGAGCCGGCGTACGGACTCGTCACTGTTCAGCGCCACCACAAGGATGTCACCCAACTGCTTGGCCTGGTTGAGGTACCGGGTGTGGCCGCTGTGCAGGACGTCGAAGCAGCCGTTGGTCAGCACAATGCGCTGGCCCTGGGCGCGGTGCAGCTCCATCTGCCGCTCCAGTTCGTCCTCATTCAGGGCAGTATCGGCAAAGGCTTCCAGGTACCGGCTGAGCTGGGCGGTGCTGCACACCGACGTTCCGGGCTGGTGCACCACCACGTCGGCGGCAGACTGGGCCAGGTCCAGGCTGGCGGTCAGTGGCAGGCCGGCGGCGCGGGCCAGCGTCAGGGCCGCGACAAACGTATCGCCTGCCCCGGACGCCTGTTTCTCCGCGGCCGGCCGTGCCCACGTCCGGTGCCGCACGCCGTCGGGCGTCAGCAGGACGGTTCCGTCCCGGTCCAGGGTGACCACCACGGCCCGGGAGCCGGTGCCCTGGAGCAGGGCCTCCGCCTCCGCGGCAACGGCTTCCACCCGTTCCTGGCCTTCCGGCAGCTTCCGGTCGAGCAGCCGCGCGGTTTCCTGCGCATTCGGGGTCACCAGGTCGGGCTGCAGCGCTGCCCATGCCCGGGGGTCGTGGGCATCAACCACCACCAGTGGCCGGTCTTCTCCGCCCGCCCCACTCCCGAGGACGCCGGCCAGCGCTGTCCGGACGGGGTCGGCCACCACCCCGGTCCCGTAGTCGCAGACCAGGACAGCGTCCCGGCGGTCGACGGCGGCGCGCACCGAGGCGGCGAGCGCGGCCAGGGCGTCGGCCGGGACAGCCTTGGCCGAGTCGTCGAGGCGCAGCATTACTTGGCCGCCGCTGCTGATGCGGATCTTGGTGGTGGTGACCATGTCCGGATGTGAGTGCAGGTGCTGGACATCGATGCCGGCCGCGGCAAGTTGCCCGCGCAGGTCCTCCCCGGCGTCGTCGGTGCCGATGATCCCGGCCACCGCCACTTTCGCGCCCAGGGCCGCCAGGTTCATGGCAGTGTTGGCCGCCCCGCCGGGGACCGATTCGCGGGACTGGATATCCACTACGGGCGCGGGGGCTTCGCGGCAGAGCCGTTCGATGCTCCCGCTCCACCAGCCGTCGAGCATGACGTCGCCGATCACCAGGATGGACGGCTGTTCCGCCGCCAGCCTGCCGGGCAGCCAGTCGGACAGTGCCCGTTGGGTGGAGAGGTCGATGGAGTCCGGGGACGTGCTCATGACTGGTCCTGGTCATCGGGGCTGGCTTCCGGGGCCGCCGGTGCCGGCGCAGCTTCAATGTGCACCACCTTGACCTGGGTGAATTCGTCCAGCAGCTCGGGTCCGTAGCCGAACCCGGCGCCGCTCCCGCCTCGGGGCTGGGCTGCCCCGCCGGGGGCGCCGCCAAAGACCGCGTTGACCTTCACGGTTCCCACCGGCAGCACGGCCACTGCCTGCTGGACGTGGGCGATGTTGCTGCTCAGGACGGTGGCAGCCAGCCCGTACTTGCCGCTGCACGCAAGGCGCAGGCCGTCGTCGAACGTGTCCACCACCTGGACCGGGGCCACGGGGCCGAACGTTTCCTCTGTCATCACCTGCATCTCCTCCGTGCAGCCCAGCAGGACGGTGGCGGGGTAGAACGAGCCGGGCCCGTCGGGCAGGGCACCGCCCTCGACGGCGAGCGCGCCCTGGTCCAGGGCATCGGCGACGTGCCCGTGAACGGCGTCGCGCATTCGGAGGTCCACCAGCGGGGCCACGGATCCGTTGCTGTTCCGCAGCGCGGCCTCGGCCTCCAGCGCGCTGCAGAACGCCTCGGCGATGTCCTTGTGGACGTAGATGCGTTCCACGGCGGTGCAGATCTGGCCGCTGTTGCTGAAGGCGCCGATCGCGGCCTGCTCCGCTGCCCATGCCGGGTCAACATCGCGGTCCACCAGCAGGGGATCATTGCCGCCGTTTTCCCTGATGACATGCGCGCCGGTAAGGGCCCCCGCCTGTGCGATCCGGGCACCTGAGGCACTGGAACCCACGTGGGCGATGACGTCCACCTCCGCCTGCGACAGGGCTGCCCCCACGTCCGCGCCGCCGGAGATGGTCAGGAAAACGCCTGCGGGGAATGCCGGTGCCAGGACTTCACCCAGCGCCTCGCCCAGCCGTGGGCAGCGCTCGCTGGGTTTGTGGATGACCGTGTTGCCAGTGACCAGTGCCGCACCGATCAGGCCGCAGGCTACTGCCGCCGGATCATTCCAGGGGGTCAGCAGGACGGCCACGCCGCGTGGTTCGGCGATGGTGTAGTCGGAGGCGAGCCGGCTGCCGCGGAGGCTGTGGCCGCGATGGACCGGCCCCAGCTCGGCATATTGCTCCAGGGTGGCCACGGCGGCGGCGATGCCGGCCAGCGCCTCGTCTTCCGGCCGCCCGGTTTCACTGGCGTTCAGCCCGGCGAGCTCCCCGGCAGCAGCATCGAGCGCCTTGGCGGCGGCGCGGAGTGCGGCGCCCCGTTCGGCAGGAGCTGTTGCCGCCCAGCCGGGTGCAGCCTTGCGGGCCACCTCCACGGCATCCTTCACTGCCTGGGGTCCCGCCTGGGGCACCGTCCAGAGCACTTCACCGGTTCGCGGGTCCCGGATGGTGATGCCGTCCTGGGCTGTTTCGATGCCTGCGGTTGTTTCGATAGCTGTGGTGGGCATGGTGTTCCTCCCGCCTTTCAGTGCTGGTATGTCGGTGCTGGTGGTCCTGCTGTTTTTGCCATCACTGTGTGGTGGCCGTCCGGTTTAGGGCCAGGAGCCCTCTTCCTCGTGGCAGATCAGCATTTCCCTGACCTCGCAGCCGGTGGGCTGGTTCAAGGCGAACAGGATGGCCTGCGCGGTGTTGGCGGGATCGTTGAGCCGGGAATCGTCCTGCGGCTTGTACTGTTCTGTCCGGTCATCGAAGAAGCGGGTCTTCATGCCGCCCGGGATCATGGTGGTCACGCCGATTTCCCCGCCGGTTTCCGCGGCCAGCGCGTGGCTGAACCCCACCACGCCGAATTTGGAGGCGCAGTAGGCGGTGGCATCGGCCACGGCCCGCTTGCCCAGGGTGGACGCCACGGTGACCACGCGGCCGTGGGTTTCCTTGAGGTAGGGCAGGGCTGCGCGCACCACGGAAACAGTGCCCATCAGGTTGACCCCGATGACCTTTTCCCATTCGGTGGCTTCGACGTCGGCGAGCTTCCCGCAGCGGTCGATTCCGGCAGCAGTGACCACCGCGTCCAGGCCGCCCAGGGTTTCTGCGGCTTCCCGGACTGCCTGCTCCACGGCAGCACGGTCCGCGACGTCCACTTCGAAGGCCTTTACCCCGGAGACGGTGCTGATGTCGCGGTCCAGGACCACCGGCGTTCCGCCTGAGCGCAGGACGGCGTCGACGACGGCGGCCCCGAGTCCGGAGGCACCTCCGGTGACCAGGACGCGTCCGGGTGTGGTGGCGGCAGTTGCAGTTGTTTCTGCGGTCATGGTGTTCCTTTCAATGGGAAAACAAGACAAAGAGGGAAGAAGTTCAGCTGACCTTGGCGAGTGCGTCCGCCAGGCCTGTGGTGGAGCGGGCCGGGTGGAAGGGGACGGTAAGGCAGCGGCCGCCCCACCTTTCCACCAGGTCGGCCTCGGGCAGGCGGGCCCCCTTGTAGTCGCCACCCTTGACCCAGATATCGGGGCGGAGCCGGTCCAGCGCGGCTTCGGGAGTGTCCTCGTCGAAGACCATCACTGCGTCCACGCATTCCATGGCCAGGAGCAGTTCCGCCCTGTCATGCTGGCCGATAATGGGACGCTGCGGGCCTTTGAGCCGCCGCACCGAATCATCCGAGTTCAGGCACACGATAAGGCAGTCGCCAAGTTCCCTGGCTGCTGCGAGTGACCTGATATGGCCGGCGTGGATGAGGTCGAAGCAGCCTCCGGTCGCCACCACCTTCCCGCCGCTTTCGCGCACGGAGCGGGCCAGCAACAGTGGTTCGGTGGTGCGGCGTCCCCTTACGGGCGCCGCCCCGGGGTTGTCCGTGGCCGCATCCTGGCCCTGGGTATCAGGCAGCGCCGCAACACCTCCGGCGGCCAGGAAGTCGGCGGCATCGTGCACTGCCAGGGCGGCAGCTTCCGGAAGGTCCCTGCCGGCCAGGAGGTGCACGGCCAGGCTGGCGGCCAGGCGGTCACCGGCCCCGCAGGGGTCGCCGACTTCCACCCTTGGCGCGGGAACGGCACGGGAAGTGGCTTCGCCCTCCTGCAGCAGGACAGCCCCGTCCTCGCCCCTGGTCACCAGGACGGCACGGCTCCGCCAACGCTCCAGCAGGACCTGCGCAACACCCTCCACCGAGGTGGGGACAGTGCCCTGGCCGGCCTGGACGGCCTTGGTTGCTTCGGAGATGTTTGGCGTCACCACGGCAACTCCCGGCACCGGCTCCGGGCCTGAGGGGTGCGGGTCCCACACGATGGGCACGTCAGCCGCCAGCCGGCCCAGCAGCCCGCGCAGCTGTGGATTGGCTGCCAGTCCCCTGCCATAGTCGGCCACGATTACCACACCGGCTTTTTCCACCGCGCGCAGCATTGCCGGGCTGACGTCCGGGACCGGGGTTCTTTCGCAGCCCTGGTCAAAGCGGACCACCGGATGGGCGCCCGCCCGGACCCGGGTCTTGACCGGTGAGGGGTAGCCGCTGGTCCCCGCCACGAGCTGCACTCCGGCGAGGTGCGTGCGCAGCTGGCTGCCGGCGTCGTCATCCCCCAGCACTGTCACCAGGGTGACGGGCCAGCCGTCCTGGGCCAGCATGCGCGCCACGAGGCCCGCCCCGCCGGCCCGGCGCCGGACACCTGAAATGTCCACCACGGGGACGGGGGCGTCCGGGCTGAGCCGGGTGGCTTCACCGGAGAGGTCGACGTCGAGCATCACGTCGCCCACGACGACGATCCTCATGGCCGGCCCCCTTTCGCCACTCCGGGGAGGAAGGATGGCGTGTGCCGGGCAACTTCGAGGTCAAAGGCGCGGCAGATGGCGTGCAGGGCGATCAGGTGCCCTTCCTGGGCATTGGCGTTCAGGGCGTCGATCATGACCGCCTCATCGCAGGCATCCGCCAGCGGATTGGGGCCGGCGCCGGTCAGCGCCCAGGTGGTCACATTGAGCCGGGCGGCCACGTCCGCGGCCCGCAGCAGGTTGGGGCTCTTGCCGCTGGTGGACAGCAGTATCAGCACGTCACCGGAGCGGCCGTGGGCGCGCACCTGCCGGGCAAAGACGTCATCGAAGCCGTAGTCGTTGGCGATGGCTGTCATGGCTGACGATTCGGCGTGCAGGGAGATGGCGGAGAACGGGACCCGCTCGCTGTCGAAGCGGCCCACCAGTTCCGCAGTCAGGTGCTGCGCCTCCGCGGCCGACCCGCCGTTGCCTGCAGCCAGGAGCCGCTGGCCGCGCAGCAGCCGCTGTGCCAGCTCCACACCCCAGGCCGCGAGCCGGCCGGACTGGCTGCGCAGTGATTCCAATGCCGGAACCACGTTGTCCAGGTGCATCCGGACGGCGTCGGCGCTGGCGGGATCAACGAACGTGGCGCCTGGAAGCACTGCAGGCAAAGCCGGGGGTACGGTCAGGGCGCGCAGGTCTGCTTCGCGCAGGTTTGATTCACGCAGGGACGATTCGGCAGTCACAGTGCGGCTCCTTCCATCGGTACGATTCCGGCCGGAGCGCTGGCCGGCGCCCCGGCCACAGCGAGCTGGTAGGCCTTTTCCGTTTCCGCGGCAACCCGGTCCCAGGAGTAACGGGTGCGGGCGCGAAGCTCTCCGGCCTGGCCCAGCTTTGCCCTGAGGGCGGGGTTCTCCAACAGAAGCGACAGGGCCGAGGCGATGGCTTCCGGGTCCCGGGGTGGCACGTGCAGGCCGGTGGCGTGGTCCACCACGGTGTCCCGCAGTCCGCCCACTGCCGCAGCGACCACGGGAACGCCGCAGGCCATGGCTTCGAGCGGGACGATGCCAAAGGGCTCGTACCAGGGGGCGCACACCACGGCGTCGGCGCTGCGGAAGATGCCTGGCATCTCGGCCCGGGACACCTGTCCCTGCAGCGTCACCTGTGGGGACACGCCAAGTTCGGCGGCAAGGTCCAGCAGGCGGCGGATTTCCGGGTCGGCGTGCATCACGTTCGAGTCGCCCCCGCCGCCCACGATCAGGAGTTCGACGTCGTCGAATCCCGCCGCTTTGAGGTACGGAAGTGAGCGGATCACCAGGTCAACGCCCTTGCGCGGCACCAGCCGCCCCACCGACAGGATGCGGTAGCGGCGCTTCCTTGCGGCCACCGGCCCCTCCGGCGAAAAGAAGTTAAGGTCCACGCCGCAGGGCGCTATTGAGATCTTCCCGGTGGCGATGCCCATGGCTTTGAGTTCGAAGACCTCGTCCGAGCACGTGGCGATGATCCGGTCCGCAGAGCGTCCCACCCCGGGTTCCAGCCAGCGGCGTTCCTCCGGGCTCGTGTCTTCGGCACCTTGGTGCCTCCGCTTGACGGTGCCCAAAGCGTGGAACGTCTGCAGCATGGGTACCCGGTATCCCGTATCCGGACGCCGTGCGGCGTCCAATGCAGCCAGCCCTGACATCCAGAAGTGGCCGTGGACCACATCCGGCGGCCGCTGTCCCCAATCGTTGGCCACCCCGTCCGCGAGTTCCCCCATATAGGGCAGCAGCTCGTCCTTGGGGACGTGCCGGGCCGGGCCGGCGTCCACGTGGACCACCTCCAGGCGGCGTCCCACCCGGACCCGTTCGGGGAGCTCCGTTGCGTCCCTGCGGGTATAGACGGTGACGTTGTGGCCCCGCTTGGCCAGTGCCTCGGACAGCGCGGCAACGTGAACATTCTGGCCGCCGGCATCCACCCCGCCCAGTGCCGCGAGCGGACTGGCGTGTTCGGAAATCATTGCGATCTTCATGGGGTCTTCCTCTCCCGCGCCGGAACGAGGATCCGCTCGTCCGGACGTTCGTTGGCGGACTGCCGGGGCCGGATCCGCAGGTCGGCAAGGAGCCCATCCCAGTGGTCCTGGAACTTACCCAGGCCGTAACGCTCCAGCGCCGCCTCCCGGGCGGCGAGTCCCCGCCGTCGGGCTTCCTCCGGATGGGCGACCAGCCGCTCCGCGCACCGACGCAGTTCGTCGATATCTGCCGAAACAACGCCGGCTTCCTGGGGCACTGCCCTTGGGGCCTCCGTGGCTGCGAGCACCACCACCGGCATCCCCAGGTGCATGGCCTCCAGGAGGGACAGCCCCAGCGAGGTCCACCGCATGGGGTGGACGTAGACACGGCAACGTGCGAGCTCCCGGTGCAGCTCGCGGGTTTTCAGGTCGCCGCGTGAGGCCAGCCTTGAGGGGTCGATTCCGGTCGCTGCGGCCAGCCCGTCGGTCTTCATGCCGAACACCTGCAGCGGCGCAACGGAGGCGAAGGCAGGCAGGAGGTCCGTCCCTGTGACGCGGCCACGCCGCACGGGCTCATTGACCACGACGCCCAGTTCGGGCAGCTCTCCCGTGTAAAGCTGTCCCGGGTCCGGGATGCCGTGCTCTATTACCGTGGCGGGGGCAGAGCCGTTGTCCCAGGCAAGCCGGTTGAAATGGGTGACGTGGACAATGGGGATGCTGTTCTGGTCCGCCAGCGGGTGGCTGATGTTCGGGAAATTGCCTTTGGGCGTGTTGTGCTCCACGAACACGGCCGGCAGGTCGACGCCGGGCATCCGGCCCAAGGTCCGTGCCACTTCGTCGATCTCTTCAGGCCGTTGAAGGACGACGGCGTCCACGGCGTCAGCGTCGAGCGTCGCCAGGTCCACCTCCCGCGCTGATTCCGGCCAGTCCCTGTCGGCGCGGCCCAATCCCCAGGGGCCGCCCTCGGGCAGGATGGGAAGAAGGTACTCATGACGGCCGCGGACAAACGCGTCCGTCCAGGAACCGTGGACATGCCAGAGCAGGATTCTCATCTGTTGCGGGCCTTTCTACGGGTGCTGACGTGGGTGCTGAAGGAGCTCACTCCGCTGATCAGGCGGTCCACCGCCGCCACGACCTCCTCGGGTGAGACCGAGTCAAGGCAGGGGTGGCCGGGAACCGGGCAGTCCCGGGCGCGGGACATGCGGCAGGGAGCATTCTGGTCCCCGAGGAGTTCCAGGGGCACGCCGTAGGGTGCCCAGCGGATCGCCGGGACGACCGGGGAGAACAGGCACGCTACGGGTGTTCCCACCGCGGCCGCCAAGTGCGCCGGGCCGGTGTTGCCACTGACCACGGCGTCGGCGCCGGCCATGACGCCCGCCATGGTGGCAAGGTCGGTTCGGCCGCCGAGGTCGAGGGCGGATGGCCCCGCCACCGTCGCCGTCAGCGATGTCTCGCCGGGACCGCCGGTCACCACTACCCGGTACCCGGCACCCTGGAGGAGTTCGACGGCGGCCGCATGGTGCAGCGGCGGCCACGCCCTGGCGGGGACGGCCGCTCCGGGGTGGACCACGACATAGGGCTCCGTACCCACGAGCCCTGCCACTTCGGCCACGGAGTGGACGCGCAGCTTTCCGTCATCGCCCGGGGGGAGCCGGAAGCCTGCGGCCTCGGCGATGCCCAGCGCCCGTTCCGCTTCGGGCTGGTCTTCGGGAAAGTCCTCCCCCGGTTTCAGGCGCACGTCAAGCAGCGAGCCCGCGTAATCGGTGGAGGCGCCGGTGATGCGCTCCACGCCCGCCAGGCGCAGCAACAGGGCCAGCGGCAGGGGTGACTGGTGGAAGGAGGTGAGGATAACGGCTTCTGTGATGCGGGAATTACGGACGTATTCGATCAGCCGGTCCGCGTGCGGGCCGGTCATCCGGGGCGCCGGATTCATGATCCAGGGGCTGTCCCAGCTGTAGACTTCGGCGACGCCGGGAAGCATGGCAGCGGCCGCTTCACCCTGCCGGCCGCACAGCATCACCACATGGTTGGTGCCGCCGCCGTGCTGGGCGCGGCCGTTGGCCACCGCGCGGACGGCGGGGCCGGCCAGGAGGACATCGCCCATGCTGTCCAGCCGGGCCACCAGGACGCGCCCCATCAGGGCGTCTCCTGCAGCAGGCCAACGGCGGACGCCAGATCGGAGGCGACCAGCCGCGCCGCGGCCACCTCCTCGGCACGGGTCACGGGCGTGGGGACGAGGACCCCGGTGGCGCCGGCAGCCTCTGCTGCTCCGACGTCGGCACCGATGTCCCCGATGAGGGCCGACTCCGATTCGTGGATCCCCAGTTTGCGGCAGGCGCTGTGCACCATGCCGGGGGCGGGTTTACGGCAGGAGCACCCGTCCTGCTCCGCGTGGGGACAGACCTCCCACACATCGAAGGGACCCAGGAGTTCCTCCACCCGGGCATTGACCTTTTCCACGTCTTCGGACGTAATCAGTCCACGGGCAATACCCGACTGGTTGCTGATCACGCCGGTGGCGATTCCATCCGCCCGCAGACCATCGAGCACCGCTTTGGCGCCGGCCACGGGCCTTACTTTGCCGGGGTCCCCGTTGTACGGCACATCGATCACCAGGGTCCCGTCCCGGTCGAACAGGACAGCCCGGAGCTTGGACATTTCAGAGCTTCCCATATCCAACCTGTTCCCTCCTGCTGCTGATCCTAAACAAGGCTGTGGTCTATTCGGCTGCGTCAGCGGCTTGTTGATACCTCGTTTGAACAGGCAAGATAAGGGTTTATGCGGTGCCGCGCAGCAGGCTGCTACCTTGTCCCGGTGCCGCCATGGCGCCGGTCCATACGGGTGCCGGCAGTGCCCGGGTGGCCGGCCCTCCCTGGCCGGTGGAACGGTGCAACAGGGCCCGCCGGATGGCCTGGCCGCCCAACACGGCCGGGCATTCCGTTGCCGGCATCCTCCGGGCTCCCGAACTGCGCGCTTTCCTCCAGCCTGCGCTGCAGTTCCACCAGCACTTTGGCGAGGCGGCGGGATACCTGCATCTGCGACATGCCCAGGCGCTTCCCCAGCTGCACCTGTGTTTCCTCGCAGAAATAGCGGCGGTACAGGAGCTCGCGGTCCGAGTCGTCCAGGTCCTGCATCGCGTCCCGGAGGCAGGCAAGTTCTTCCAGCCGTTCCAGTGGCGTTTCCGGGCAGGCCAGCACCTCACCGATTGAAGGTGCATCAGAATTGGGGTTCACCGCGTCGAGGGAATCCGGGTGCATGCTGCTGGACGCCGAAATAGCTTCCTGCACCTCCGCCGGGTCACTCCCCAGCTCCCCGGCCAGCTCCGCAACGCTGGGGTTCCGGCCAAGGGACTGGGTCAACTCCGGCTCTGCCCGGAACAGCCGGGTCCTCAGGTCCTGGATATGGCGCGGCGGACGGACAACCCACGTCCGGTCGCGGAGGTATCTCTTGAGTTCGCCGGTAATGGTGGGCGCGGCGTAGGCAGGGAAGCTCTCACCCTTGGCCTGGTCGAAACCACGCGCTGCCTTGACCAGTCCCAGATAGGCAACCTGGTTGAGGTCCGCCCGCTCCCTGCCGCGGGCTTCAAAGCGCGCAGCGAGAGCTTCGGCAAGGTCCAGGTACCTGAGGACCAGGTCGTTTTCGAACGCCTCCCGAAGCCGCCCTGAGGTGGCCGGAGGTGTCTGTTGGGGTGCGGGTACCGACTGTTGATGGTGGACAGGTTCAGCGCCCACTGCTAGTGCGGCAAAGGATTCGGGCATGAGTATGGTTTCCCTCGGTCTGGTTCCGAAAGCCTGCGGCAAGACTTAGAAGTAGGAAATCATAAGCTTGCTTATAAAACAATCCTTCTCCGCTATAAGCTCGGAATGTAAACGGCAACCGGACCAACCCGCAAGGAGTCTTTGTCATGCGCATCGCCATCACCGGAGCCAGCGGAAACGCGGGAACAGCACTACTGCGCAAGCTGCAGGGCCAACTGGAAAGGAAGCCCGGAAGCCTGCAGCTGGTGGGAATCAGCCGCAGGCTTCCCGACGCGTCCCGGGAACCCTACAGCGGCGTGGAATGGCACACCCTGGATGTGGGCCTGGAGCAGGACACGCCCCTGCTGGAAAAGGCGCTCGCGCGGGTTGATGCCGTAGTCCACCTGGCGTGGCAGATCCAGCCGAACCACGATCTGGACCTCCTGCACCGGACCAACGTCACGGGGACCAGGAACGTCCTGGACGCCGCCGCCCGAGCGGAAGTCAAACAAGTTGTATGCGCTTCCTCGGTGGGCGCCTACAGCAAGTCCAGCAAGGACCAGCGCAGGGACGAGTCATGGCCGGCGGGCGGGATGGCCGGCTCGCACTACAGCCGGCACAAAGCCGAGCAGGAAAAGCTCCTGGACGCTTTCGTGGCCGCAAACCCAGGCATCGCCGTGGCCAGACTGCGCCCGGCGCTCATCTTCCAGAAAGATGCGGGAGCTGAAATTGGCAGGTACTTCCTGGGCCGCGTCCTTCCCCGGCTGGTATCACCCCGGCCCTGGCTGCCAATATTGCCGGCGCCGGATAACCTGGTTTTCCAGGCGGTCCACGCGGACGATGTCGCGGAGGCTTACTGGCGGGTGGTGGACCAGCGAGCCAGCGGAGCCTTCAATATCGCCGCCGAGCCGGTCCTGACACCGCAGGAACTGGGGCGCATCCTCGGCGCCAAGAGAATCCTCCCCATCCCCATGCGGCTGCTCCACGCAGTCGTGGACCTGACGTGGCGCGCCCGGGTGCAACCCACCGACTCAGGGTGGGTTGAGATGGCCGCCAGCGCCCCCATCATGGACACCAGCCGCGCGGAACGCATTTTGGCCTGGGAACCGAAAGTGTCATCGATCGATGCTGTCAAGGAACTGCTTGCGGGCATGGGGACGGGGGAAGGGGTCAGCCCTTCCCCCGTACTCAAGCCGCGCCGCCCCTAACGGCAGCCGCTTAGGGGCGGCGCCGCAGCGGGCCGGCGTCCGGCATCTTCAGATGCCAGTGCGTTCTGGTGCCGGCGCGTCCTGATGCCCGGATCTTCAGATGCCCGGGCCTTCAGATGCCGGTGCGCGGATCGCCCTCGCCGCGCTCGTCACGTACGCCATGCCCGGCGGCGTCCCTGGCGTCAGCCTGGCGCCTCCGCCCGGACTCACCCTCCCGGATTCCCGTTTCCGCACCGGCGGGAGGAGCGTCATGGCGACCGTCAAGGCCGTGGCCGGTGTCGGCCTTTACACCGTCGGCGTACCCCGAATCCCCGCCCATGTCTCCGCCCAAGTCCCGGGCAGGACCTGGATTGGCCGGACCTGCATTGGCTGGACCTCGACCATCGTGGCCCGCATCCCCGGGCTGAACTTGCCGCACATCGTGCCCCTCGCGGCGATCCTCCCCGGCGTTGTATCCCTCGCGGCGATCCTCCCGGGCGTCGTGCACTACTCGGCGATTCTGCCGGCCGCCTTCCGCCCCTACGTCGGGATCAAGCTCGTCGGCTTTCCGTGCACGGCTGGCAACATCGCCCCGCAGGGACTGGGCTTCCTGGCTGCGCTTCTCGGCTTCCTGCCGCAGCCGGGCCGCGTCTACCTGCGCCTGCTCCGCGTCGGCACGCGCCCGGATGGCCTTGGCCTCCCGTTCACGCGCATCAATTTCCATGTTCTCGGCTTCGCGCCGGATCTCGGCGGCCTTTTCCCGGTGCTCCTGGTCCCGCTTCTCCTGCATTGCTTTCCGGCGCCTTCCACCGGCCAGGAGCAGCAGCACAATCAGCACCACAACAACAACGGCAACTACCACCCATACCCATGGAGCTGTGTCCACGTTTCCCACCACTTTCCACTTCGTTGTGACCGGGCAGGCCTTCGCCATTCCGGCTGACATTTTTGGAACGGTTATAACTCGCTTAGCAAGGGTACTTACCTTTTATTAGTAATCATGCTTATCATTTTACGGCCAGTATTGCTGGTTCTTGAATCAACAACCGGCCTTCTTGGAAAGAGAGCGAAGATGACAGAGAACCAATGGCCCGAGGATCCCGCTTACACCGCTCCTCCGGCAGGTACAGGAATGCCCGGCGAGCGTGAGCCCGCCACTTTCCCCGCAACCGCCGCTCCGCTGACCGGTGATAGTCAGGCCGGTTACGCCCAAGCCGGTGATACCTCCGGCACGTCCCGCAAGGACGCTGCAAAGGAAGAAGCAGCTGACGTGGCCCGCACGGCCAAGGGGTCGGCGCAGAATGTGGCTGAGACTGCGAAGGATGAGGCCGCGAACGTGGCGCATGAGGCGAAGGCCAATGCGCAGGACTTGCTGCACCAGGCGAAGTCGGGCCTTACCAGCCAGGCAGGCACGCAGCAGCAGAAGGCCGCGGAAGGCATCCGCACCATCTCCAGCCAGCTGCACAGCATGGCCAGCGCCCCTGACCAGCAGGGCATGGCCAGCGACTTGGTCCGGCAGGCGGCGGAGCGCACGTCCTCGATGGCGTCCTGGTTGGAAAACCGCGAGCCCGGTGACCTCCTGAACGAGGTCCAGCGGTTCGCCCGTAACCGTCCCGGAACCTTCCTGCTCCTCGCCGCGGGCGCCGGCGTCCTGGCCGGACGCCTCACCCGCGGCCTCACCGCAGGCGCACCCGAAACGTCCACAACTGCTACCGGCACCGGCGCGTCCGGGCTGTCCGCCCAGTATTCCGGCGCCACCTACGGCGACCAGTACAACCAGTCATACCCCGTTGCGGGTGGGACAGTTCCGCCCCCGCCGGCCCAGCTTCCCGGCCCGGCCACCACAACGGCAGGATACGACGGCGGCGCACCGGGCAGCAGCTACCCTGAAGCAGCGGGTCCCGCCAGTGGCCTGGACAGCCCCCAGCTTGTGGAAGAACCCTGGTCAGGAAACCAGCTCTCGGACGACCCGCTCCGTGACCGCACCCTCGCCGACGACCCCATGGCGAACGACCCGCTTACCCAGGACCGCACCCGGGGCGGCCAGACGGGTGGTCTGTGATGAGCAGCCAGATTCCTGAGCCGCCGCCCAGCGCGGCGCACATGAAAGCAGACAACGCATCA
>NZ_JBQCMK010000007.1:187732-248863 GCF_051965175.1 Arthrobacter sp. SAFR-044 | reverse complement strand
CACCGCTGGGCAGTTCTACTGGCCGTCAGTGGGCATTTTCGTGGCCGCCTATGGGCAGTTTTTCATGGCCGCTAACACAGGACCCGGGAACAAAGGCGTGGACCCGGTTCGAACCCTGGATGACAACCATCGTGGACTTGGACACCGGCCAGGTCCTGGGCGTGTTCGACGGCCGCGATCACAGGGGTGTTGGGGAGTGGCTGTTCGCCCGGCCGCTGGAATGGCGGCTGGCGGTGCAGGTCGTCGCGATCGACCCCTCGGCAGCTTTCCGCAAAGCGTTGCGGATGTGGTTTCCCCGCACCGCTGTCGCGGTCGATCATTTCCACCTGGTCTCGCTGGCCAACCAGGCCATGACCGAGACCCGGCAGAACCTCTCCCAGCAAGTCAAGGGCAGACGCGGCCGGGCCATCGATAAGGCTTGGGCGCACCGCATGCTGCTGCTTCGCGGTGGAGACAGGCTCAGCTGCAGGGCAGTCGCCCGGTTCGAGGGTGTATTCACGCTCGATGATCCCACCGGCACCCTCCGGGCCGGCTGGAAGGTCAAGGAGCAGCTCCGGGCCCTGATCAACACCGGTTCCCTGGAAGACGCCGCGGCAGCCAAAGAGGTTCTCGAGAAACTGGTCACGTCTGCCGGACGGCCGGAGACCAACAGGCTCTACCGCACCGTCTGCAGATGGTGGAAGGGGATTGAGGTATTCATCATCACCGGAGCCACAACAGGGAAAGTCGAAGCCAACAACACCGCTATAAAAAACATCCAACGAACTGCCCGCGGGCACCGCAATGCCGCCAACTACAAATCCGTTATCCTCTTGAGAAGTGCCGTCCGGACGGCGGCATGACACTCATTCCAGGACTCCGCTTTCCCGCGAGCCGCGAAGAGCCGGTGAAGGGGGCTGGGCAGCCACTCAGACCCCTTCAGTACCGTTAACGCCAGACGAGGGTCCACACTTGCGCTGCGAGGGCGTCGAAGGCAATGGGAGAGCGGTACCGGTCCGGCCCTTTTGGTTCTAGTCGTCCAAAAGTCCCAGAAGATAGCTGCCATAGCCGCTCTTCACAAGCGGCTCGGCACGCTTACGAAGCTCTTCATCGCTTAGGAAGCCCTGGCGCCAGGCAATCTCCTCAGGTGCTCCAATTTTCAGCCCCTGCCTGTTCTCAACGGTCCGGATGAAGTTAGAGGCGTCACTGAGATCGTTGAACGTCCCCGTATCCAGCCATGCGGTTCCGCGGGGCAGAATCTCGACCTGAAGGTCGCCTCGCTCCAAGTAAGCCTTGTTGACGTCGGTAATTTCGAGCTCGCCACGAGGAGACGGCTTAAGCTCACGGGCTATCGCAACAACGTCGTTGTCGTAGAAGTAGAGTCCGGGAACAGCATAGTGGCTCCGGGGTTTTTCGGGCTTCTCCTCAAGGGAGAGCGCCTTTCCACCCGAATTAAACTCCACTACGCCGTAGGCTTTGGGATCCTTGACCCAGTAACCGAAAACGGCGCCGCCCTTGATGTCGGAGTGCTTGCGGAGTTGGGTTCCCATACCCTGACCGTAAAAAATATTGTCGCCCAGCACGAGCGCAACGGTGTCATTCCCCACGTGGTCGGCGCCCAAGATGAACGCCTGGGCCAGACCATCGGGGGAGGGCTGTTGGACGTACGTCAGATTGATGCCGAATTGGGAACCATCACCCAGGAGACGCTGGAACTGATCGGCATCATGCGGAGTGGTGATGATGAGGATGTCCCGAATGCCAGCAAGTATCAAGGTGGAAAGCGGATAGTAGATCATCGGCTTGTCGTAGACCGGTACGAGTTGCTTGCTGATGCCCAAGGTGATGGGGTGAAGCCGCGACCCAGTTCCGCCGGCCAGAATAATTCCACGCATGGCTTCAATCATTCACCACTACGGACCCAGCGCCAAAACTGATGCGTCGCGTTCTATTGTGATTTAGACAACGGAGAGGGACCCATGCGGCCGCGTATGCCGTCTCTTACCCCCCGGAGTGCGGCTGCGAGCCGAACCCGGCGGCCGTTCGCAAGCGCGGTCACCAGGACTAAGTGGCGCAAGTCCATTAAGGCGCCTCGAACGGCCCAGTACGGCTGCGTGGCCCGGTAAAGGCGGAATAGAAAGATGCGGTTACGGACAATGTAGTAATAACGCCAGGAGGCCGCTGTCCTGACCATGACGGGCTGACCCCGCCACCTGACGGTCATCGGTCCAATGCTGGCCGGGACCATCTGGCCCAATGAGTGCTTGAGCGATGCACCCTTTGCAATGATGCAAACCATACCAGCCGCCTTTGCGCGCAGGTAGAAGTCGCTGTCCACGCCGTCAATGAAGAGGCGCTCGTTGAAAGGGCCAACTGCCGATAGGCATCCAGTGGGTATCAGCAGCCCCGACTGCACAGGTTCATCGCCTAGGGTGACGCCGTTAGGCAAGGTTCGCGCCCTCTTGGGAAGGCCGCTCACGTTCGCCGGAGCAACCATTCCCACCTTCACTCCCGCCGACTGCGCGTTTTCTGCTGCTTCCTCCAATGCGCGCACGAATCCCGGTTGAATGAGCGAGTCCTGGTCCATGGTCAGGATGAAGTCGAGCCTCTGGTAGAGCGATTGAGCTTGCTTGACCCCTGCGTTCAGTGCAGAAGCGATTCCCTTATTGCTCCCAAGACGAACGACAGAACAGCCCAGCGCTTGAAGTGCATCGAAGATACTGTCAGCAGCGAGGTCGCTGCCGTCATCTACAACCACAACGCCGGAGCATTCCCGGAGAAGCGCTTCGCAGTTCAGGATGAGGCCTTCGGGGGGATTGAAGGCGGTGACAAGGCCAATGGTCACGGGGCGATCAGGAGCCATCACGCCCCCAGCCCGTGCCGAACCATGGTTCGGAACGCCCCGCCGTCGCCGGTCTTCAGCAGAATTGGCACAAGGGACAACGCATGCGCTCTTGACGTAAGGCGTAGACGCGCGGCGAGTTCTGCCCGTCGCCATCCTTTGGAGCGAGCCAATTTTGCTGCCAAGGCAAAATAGTCCCGCTCGCCCTCAAAGCGTGAGCCACTCAGGATGAGTACCGACGAGGCGCTGTCGGAGTGGCGACGGTAGGCAAAACATTTTTCAGGTACGACGAGGAGTGAGTTTCCCTCGACGATCATGTCGACGACAAGGGCAAGGTCCTGGATGATCGGAAACTCGTTCCGAAAATCGAATTTCCTGACGGAAGCCGTCTTGAAGGTCAAAGAGGGCCAATAGAGCCAGTCTCCGTGCAGGAGGCTGGTCGCTAGTTTTTCGCCCGAAAGCAGTAGGGGCGTGGAAGACCTCGGCCGAAGAAGACGCTGCTTGACCCTGTCCACGAGCGTCTTGCTGGGTTTGCCATCTGCGTCGACAACTGTCACGCCCGGCTGGATGATGTCTGCCTCCGGGAACTCCTCGTGGGCCTGCAGAACTATTTCCACATAGTTTGGAAGCAGATAGTCATCACACCCGACAAAACACACGAGATCCTGCTGCGCAAGCTGAAGAGAGGTCCTGAAACTGGCAGTAATTCCTTCATTTTGCTTTTTCTTTATGAAGGTGATGCGTGAATCGGCAAGTGACGACACGTAATTTTCGATCGTGGAATCCGGGTAGGCATCATCAACAACTGTCAAACGCCAATTAGGATTTGTTTGTTCGAGCACGCTGTCAATCGTCAGCTTCATATATCCCGGATCTCCCCAGTAGGGGATGAAGATGTCGAGGAAAGGACCCGGCATATTAGGGATGACCCTCGACATTCTCGATTCTGCTCTTCTGTGCCGTGGGCAGCTGCTCCGTCATATCCTCAATCTGCACGCGCAAAATTGCCACTTCCTCTGCCAGCGCGCGCGTTTCGTCTTCAACTACGGATATTTCCCATGACAAGTGGAGGGTCACGCCCAACAGCATCAGAATGCTAAGAATGAACAGCAGGTTTGATGGCAGCTGTATTCCCACGGTCCGGGCGACCACGTCCAGCAGTTGGGGGAACGCTGCCAGGATGAGAGTCGCTATGCCGACGACGAGCCACCAAATGGCGTATTTTTCGCGGAGTTTCTTGCGGCGCAACATCTCAACGACGAGACCCACAATGGCGAGTGCCAACACAAACGCGGCGACATTGGGCATCATTTTTGTCCTGCTGTAGCTGGGATGGAAAGAGACAGGTGGGAGCGCTTCCGGGTGAGGGCAAACGCAAGGGCAAAGAATGAGCGGCCGAGATATACAGCCGCCTTGATGGGATGATGGCTGGGGGTGCCACCCTGGCGGGGTCGCATTTCAACAGGTACCTGCGTGACCTTCAAGCCTGACCGGATCGCCACCACAAGGGAGTCGATGGTGTCGCCCAGATATTCGGCAGGGTAGTGGTCCAGATACTGGGCGATCGCTCTGCGGTTAGCTGCACGGAAGCCCGAAGTAACGTCCGTCAGGGGCGTCTTGGCCAACCGCGACAATACAAAGGCCAGCAACTTCATGGCCCACTTCCGCGGCCCGCTGACCGCGTAGTCGCCTCGGTCGGCAAACCTGGCCCCAATCGAGATGTCAGCTGATGCTAATCCGTTGAGTACTTCCCTGATGTTGCGCGGATCATGTTGGCCGTCCGCATCGACCTGGATAACTTGGCCATAACCAAGCCGGTCGGCGTACTTGAAGCCCGCCCTCATGGCGCCGCCGACTCCCAGATTGAAGGGAAGGTTCATCACCGCAGCACCAGCCGCGGCCGCTTCGAAGGCTGTCTGATCAGTTGACCCATCGTTTACGACCAACACGTCGTAAGGCTCGTCGAGTGCGAGTACCTCGGCAACTGTCGTCCCCACGCAAGCGGCTTCATTCCATGCCGGCATGATGACCAGGACACGATTGCTTTCCAAAGTGCGCATAATATCCCAACTATACCAATGCGGGCGACGGCAGACGGCGTCAGGCCATGACGATCACGGCCGTTACCGCGCAGGCACTCCGGACCTGACATGGCAGGTTAGACGAGGCGGCGCCTTGAATCCTACGCGTTAGCAGGCGCCTCCCGCTAACCGGCGGCTGCAGGCTCGGCGCGAGGAGTCCCGTCGAGTCCAGGTGCCGCCATGCCGCGCGCACCAGCCCTGGTGACCTCTTGAAATCGGCTAGTCTCGTATGCCATGACTAGTGGACAGCCCCTGTTGCCGGTTACGCCCCGGATAAGTGTGTGCATGGCCAGCTATCGTGGTGGCCTTTACATACAGGAACAGATCTCGTCCATCCTGCAGGAGCTGGGACCGAACGATGAGCTGGTGATTGTCGATGACGCGTCCCCAGATAACACCATTGACGTGATCAGCAAAATTACAGACCCCCGGGTTCGGCTGATCCGGAACGCAAGTAACTCGGGCTACGTCAGGACCTTCGAAAAAGCGATTCTCGCCAGCAGGGGCGAGTTCATCTTCCTCTCCGACCAGGATGACGTCTGGATTTCCGGGCGGGTCCACCAGATGCTCGAAGGGCTGCAAACTTCAGCGATGGTTGCCACGAATTTCGCGATGCTCGGCGGGGGACCCCGCCCATGGATACCTCCCCTGAAATCCACGATGGACTCCCGACGCCTGGCGAACCTGCTCGGAATTATGATCGGCTACCGCGCTTACTACGGGTGCGGCATGGCGTTCCGACGCGAGCTCATCCCTGTTGTTACTCCCATTCCGGAGTATGTTCGCGAGTCCCACGACCTTTGGTTTGCGATATGCGGCAACATGGCTCAATCTATTGCGCACTTGGAAGCGCCCAGCCTGCTGCGCCGCCTGCACGATCAGAACGAGACACCCAGCGGCTTTCGTTCCCTGCCGCGGATCGCTGCGGCCAGAGTCATGCTTGGACGGTTACTTCTGGAGGCGTCGCGGAGACTTCGACGGCGGCAAGGGGGATGATCAAGCAGCTAAGCTGGCCTAATGCAGAATCTCCTTGTCACCGGCGGTGCCGGCTTCATCGGTTCCAATTTTGTTCACTACGTTCTTGAAAACACTGATGACCGTGTCACCGTTCTGGACAAGCTGACTTACGCCGGAAACCTGGAATCTTTGAAGGGACTGCCCGCAGACCGCCTTGAGATTGTTGAGGGTGACATTGCCGATGCTGGGCTGGTGGACCGACTGGTTGCCGAAACTGATGTAGCGGTTCACTATGCGGCAGAATCACACAACGACAACTCCCTGCATGACCCCCGCCCGTTCCTGGATACAAACATCATCGGCACCTACACCCTGATTGAGGCTGCGCGGAAGCACAACAAGCGGTTCCATCATATTTCCACTGACGAGGTCTACGGCGACCTTGAACTGGATGACCCGGAGCGGTTCACCGAGCAGACGCCGTACAACCCGTCAAGTCCCTATTCCTCAACGAAGGCCGGCTCGGACCTGCTGGTTCGGGCCTGGGTGCGGTCCTTCGGTCTGCAGGCAACCATCAGCAACTGCTCAAATAACTACGGTCCGTACCAGCACGTCGAGAAGTTCATTCCCCGCCAGATCACCAACATCATTGACGGCATCCGCCCGAAGCTCTATGGCAAGGGCGAGAACGTACGCGACTGGATCCACGCGAACGATCACTCGTCTGCGGTGTTGGCGATCATTGCCAAGGGCAGGATCGGAGAGACTTACCTTATTGGTGCCGACGGCGAAAAAAACAATAAGGACGTCGTTGAATTGATTCTCAAGCACATGGGACAGTCGCCCGATGCATATGACCATGTTGTAGACCGGCCGGGCCATGACCTTCGCTACGCGATTGATTCCACTAAGCTCCGCGAGGAACTGGGATGGGAGCCCAGGTTTTCCAACTTCGACACTGGCATCGAAGACACAATTGCGTGGTATCGGGAGAACGAAGACTGGTGGCGGCCCCAGAAAGCCCTGACGGAGGCAAAGTACAAGGAGCAGGGCCAGTAGAAGATGCCGACCATATTTTCGAAAAAGCTTGCTGCCCACGAAACCCCAATTCCCGGCGTCGTTCTTTACGACCTCCCCGTACATGGGGATAACCGGGGCTGGTTCAAGGAAAACTGGCAGCGGGAGAAGATGGTTTCCCTGGGCCTGCCCGATTTCCGCCCCGTCCAGAACAACATCTCGTTCAACGAGAAAGCGGGCACTACCCGCGGTATCCACGCAGAGCCTTGGGACAAGTTCATTTCCGTTGCCACGGGAAAGATTTTCGGGGCATGGGTAGACCTTCGGGAGGGACCCACGTTCGGTGCTGTGTTCACGGCCGAGCTGGACCCGAGCCGGGCAATTTTTATTCCGAGGGGTGTTGGCAACGCCTTCCAGACTTTGGAAGACAATACCGCCTACACCTATCTGGTCAACGACCACTGGTCCGCGGACGCCCAAGGGCAATACACCTTCCTGAATCTTGCTGATGAGTCAGCCGCAATCCAGTGGCCCATCTCCCTGGACCAGGCAGAACTGTCGGACAAGGACAAGGCCCACCCCCGGCTGGCTGACGTCGTCCCCATGCCGCCGAAGAAGATTCTGGTGGTGGGGGCGGACGGCCAGCTTGGCCGGGCGCTGCGAAGGCTTTACGACGGCGACCCGTCGGTAGAGTTCGCTGGTCGCAGTGAGTTCGATCTCAGTGATGCTGCGAGCTTCGCGGCCCGTAACTGGAAGAACTACTCGACGGTCATCAACGCAGCGGCGTACACCGCCGTGGATGCCGCGGAGACTCCGGAAGGCCGCACAGCCGCCTGGGCCAACAATGTGACTGCTGTCGCGCTCCTGGCCAGGACCGCCGTCGAACACGACCTCACTCTCGTGCACGTCTCGTCCGACTACGTCTTTGATGGTTCACATGCCATCCATACCGAGGATGAGCCCTTCTCACCGCTGGGTGTCTACGGCCAGACAAAGGCTGCAGGTGATGCTCTCGTGCGCGTCGTACCGCGGCACTTGATCATCCGCACGAGCTGGGTTATCGGCGATGGCAACAACTTCGTCCGCACCATGGCTTCCCTTGCCGCACGTGGGGTGGAGCCCTCCGTGGTGAATGACCAGGTGGGCCGGCTTACATTTACCGACGACATCGCCGCAGGCATCCAGCACCTCCTTGCGGCAGGAGACTACGGGACGTACAACCTGACAAACGACGGCGAACCTCAGTCCTGGGCCGAAATCGCCTCTGACGTTTTTGAGTTGTCGGGGGCGTCGCGCGATGCTGTCACCGGAGTCAGCACTGCGGAGTACTTCCGGGGCAAGGAAGCGGCTCCGCGCCCTTTGAACAGCGTGCTCGACCTCGCGAAGATCAAGGCGTCCGGCTTTATCCCCAGGCCTGCCCGGGAAGTCCTGGAAGACTACCTCGCCCAGCAGACGACGCGGGCATAGCGGGTTCACCATGCCTTTTGACTCCCACTCGTTTGGCATCATCGCCCTTGCGGCCTACCAGCCAGACTGGGACCTGTTCCGCACCCAGTTGTTGTCCATCCAGGCCCAGACATACAAAAACTTCCTGTGCCTCATATCCGCGGATGGGGGAGACGCGGAGATTGAGGACTTTGTCGCACGTGAGTTAAGCGGCGATGACCGCTTCAAGGTTCTTGGTTTTCCCGACCGGCTGGGCTTTTACGGCAATTTCGAGCGGGTGCTGCGGCAAGTTCCCAGTCATGCGGATTGGGTGGCACTCTCGGACCAGGATGATTCGTGGTATCCCACCAAGATCGAAACGCTACTGCCCCATCTGGGCAGTGTGAGCTTGGTTGCCGGGCAGGCAAGAGTGGTACGGCTCCCCGGCAACCAGGTCGTAGCCGAGTCAACTCAGCGCAGCAATGTTGGACTTGGGTCCTTGCTCGCCCAGAACCAGGTGACAGGAAGCCTGTGCGTGTTCCGCCGGGACCTTCTTGACCTTGCGCTCCCTTTCCCGAGGCTTGAGACCATAACGCAGGTTCACGACCACTGGCTCGCGGTCTGCGCCAAGGCGACGGGTGGCGTACGGCTGGTCAGCGACGTCGTTCAGGACTATGTGCAGCATGGAGGAAACGTCCTGGGTGAGGTGGCTGGACGAAAGAGTCCGGCACAGTCCCTGGATCACCTCAGGGCCATGTCAAGAAAATACCAGGGCAGCGGTAGCCCCGCCGCCATGCTCAAGACTGCCAACGACCTGAGCTTCGGCTGGCGAAGGGTAATGGCCGATGCCTTGCGGAAGCGCCTGGGCATAACCGATGGCGTAGATGATGCGCTGGCGGCTTATGAGACTGGGCATGGCTGGAGGAGTACTTCCAGGACGCTGGTTGCGGGGCTGAGAAGGGGCGAGATCGCGCTTCCATGCTTCCTGGAATTCATGGCTGGCGTTCCTGTCGAGCTTTTTGCCAAGGGCTCCAGGTCTTAGCGGCTTCGGGTTCCGAAACATCCCGCCTGGCCGTGAGGGCCGGAAGGACTTCAGTCCTGCGCGTGTGCGGTCTCGAATTCCGTGCGGTTATGCAGACATTTGCGCACGACCATGAGCTGGTAACCCGCTACCACAAGTTCAGCGAGACCTACTGCCCACGCGACCCCGGGCGCGCCCAGCAGCAGACCGAGTACCAGCATCAGGGGAACGTTCAGGGCGGCCCCTACCGCTGTGGAAGTAGCCAGGGCGGCTCCTTGTCCCAAGGGAATGAGGCACGCAAGCCCTACGATCTGGGCGACCAGCACGCCGGCCAGGATAATGCCAAAGGGGATGCTGAGGCTGAAGCTGATGGCGATTGCCCCGCCCGAGAAGAGCGTGCTGGCCCACGGAGTCAGCGCGGCAAGGAGTCCGCCGGCCATGAGCCCGGTTGCCGGGGCAAGTTTTGCGACTGTTCCTATCCTGTGCAGACTCTTCGCAGGTCCGGCCTCCGGAATCCACCCCTGGATCACCTGGAGGATGGGGCCAAAACCCGCGACGGCAAAGCGGAAGAGTTTGTCCGCCAAGGCGTACTGGGGGAGTGCTCCGTTCACTACCTGGTTTACGACGAGCATGGGCAGGTTACTGTTCAGGCTGCCAGTACCCGCAGCAATCACGCCATGCTTCTGGTCCTTCAAACGCTTCATAGCCGGGCCGATCCGCAGATCGGTTTCCAGTCGGCGTCCCGCTTGGGCAAGAACGCCGACTGCCCCAGAGACAACCGCCAGCAGGTTGAAGACCAGTAGCGAGATGACAAATACGATTGGATTCGGGATGAATTGAATCAGTACGAGGCCAGCGATGGTACCGATTCCCTGTGGGAGTACGTCGAACAGAAACAGTCGCCAGGGCTTCGCCTGGCCAATAAAGAACCAAGAGGCGCCCACGAAAGGAAACACGTAAGCCACGGACGCCAATGCAGCTACAAATGGGTCAGCTTTAGTGATCAGCAGCATCACAGCGAACATCACCGGGGCCGTAAACAGCAAGAGGTAGCCGCGGCTGACAAGGGATTCGACATACATCTGAGGGCGTTTCTCGACGGGAAGCGATGCTACGAGGGCAGCTCCCACGGTTCCCCATCCGAAGGCGACGACGATCCCAAAGATGGCAGCAGTCGCTTGTGCCAGAGCCAGTTCACCCCACACTTCTTTGCCCAAGGTGGAGATGACAAACGGAATGGCCAGCAAATTAACTGCGGTCGAAAATACGAGGGAGGCCGCGAAACCGCCAAAGCGGCGAATCAAAGCAGGGGCGGCTGCAGAAACCAAATGTAACTTCCTCCGATCTGGAAATGTGCTTTCCCTTGGCAGACGTTTTCGGTGTCGTCCGTGGTCTTCCACTGCGGGAGCGCCCTGTGGTGGCCGTCCCGGGAGCCCCCCGTGGCTCACATTGACGTCCCTTGCTCGAGGCGCGACGAACAACAATGCGAATCCGAAGGGGACCCGCTATTTGAACTTGTAGACGGAGAATTCCTTGCCGGACCACGTGAGGGTGCGTTCAGGAACCAGGCAGGGAGCCTCCAGCTTGTGGGACGACGCGATGCCTTGGAGGCTCGGCCACCGATTCTTAAGGTCACAAGGATCCACTCGCACCAGGGTGGTGTCTGTTGCAACCGTTCCAAAATCAATAGGTTGTCCCACTGTCCACTCGAAGAAGACGAAACCACCGCCGCGATTCCATGCGTCCGCGTGGCGGGATTGCGGATCCAGCTTCTCCCATGCCTCCGTGTTCGGTCCCGACCGTTGCAGACCGCTCAAAGAGGGTACGCCGTTTGCTGTCATCACAGTGTCGAACGGGCTGAAGTCAGATGCCCAGACGCCGCCTGACGCCGCTGCCTGTCTGCCCTCCGCACGGAGATAAGTGGCAGTCTCGGATTCGCGCAAGTCGCCCAGGCCAAAAAGAAGTGGATTGGCGCCGATAACAGGAACAGCAGCAAGTGCCGACGTCAAAACGAGCGGCCAAACCTTTGCCGGGAATTTGGTAGTGATGAATACGCAGGCTCCTACGGCCAAGGAAGTGCCCAGAATCAGCGAGCGCGGCATTGTGGGCAGGTACGACAACTGCAGGGACGAGGCTGCGTACCCGGTTACAAGAGCACAGCTGGCTGCTGCGACGGCTGGGCCTCGCCATCCCACCCGGGACGGGAGGCGGTCGAGCAGGAAGCAAACCAGTAATGAGGCCAAAATTCCACAGACCTGGGCGGCCCGTGCCGGTTGGACGTAGTTTAGGAGCGGGATTGAGGATCCCCGCTCACCAAAATTGATGGTGCACCATGCGAGCCATATGAGAGCGAAGGCTCCCAGGACGAGAATTACCGTGTTGTCGCGGAATTTCCCCAGGTTCTTAATGAACACGATAAGCAGGGCGGCCCAGACAAAGGCTATGGTAAATGCAGTCGAAAGCTCGCTTTGGTTTATCCCTACGGGTGCCACATCCTGCATTGCTCCGAGCGCGGGTGCGCCGAAAAGCATGGCAAAGGACTGGGCTGCGCCCGCGGACCTCCGGGAACCCGGGTAAACGGTATTGAGGAGCGCGGACAATCCGGCTCGGTTCTCCCAAAGGACCCCCGCTGCAAAGACCATCGAAACAAGCCCCGCGGACCCCAGCGCAAGAAGCTTCGGCTTCCATGTTTCCCTTGACGCCATGATCCACACCGCTGTGGCTGTGAGTACGGGAAGGCCGAGGACGAGCGACCAGGGAATGTAAAAACTCGGCAAGCCGGCGAGCAATATGCCTGACAGCAGGGATTGCAGGGCCGGGATCAGACGTTGTCCCAGCGCAAATCTTCTGTAGGCAGACAGGAGCAGGCTTGAACCGGCGATTGTGTAGGCAATCAGCTGAATGGGCATCATTGTCCACCAAGAGGCAGCCGGCGACAGCGCGATCAGGAACGCTGCAAGCCAGCCCCAGCGGCGGGCCGCCCCGAGCTGGGAAAACCACGTTGGCAGGAACAGGAAGAGGAGCAGCGCGGGAAGCCACCAATGCGCTGCGAAGACCATGGCGTCGGGCAGGAATGCCGCACTCCGCAACAATGTGGAATCGAAGAAAACCAAAGTCTCAAAAAAGCCGCCGGAAGGATAGCGGTGGGCTATATCCGCGGGTGCAGCAAGGACGCTCGTCGTAGGCGCTCCGCCGGTGGCCATGATCGATAGAACGATGGGGGAGAACGCGTTGTACTCATCCGACCTGATCGGAGACGCATCCCCGATTTGAAGACCCAAAGGATGCGCCGGGTCCTGGCGGAGGGTCGGCATGCCAATCGATGACGTTGTAGCCCCCATGACCACAACGATCACGTAAAGGAGGATGACCGCTATGCGAAGAGGGTTGTCACTCCTTCCCGCGTAAGCAAGGAGCGTTACTCTCTTCCCCAACTTTTCAGCTGGCGGTGCTACTACTGAACTCAAACGTGCGTCCTTGGGTCGGGCTGGCGTCGTTATGACTCTTGCTTCATTGGAGCTTCCTGATCGGCAGAAATGAGCCCTGCCGAATGCCGCTATGGTAGGCTACAAGCTAGTCCGCAGGGCGCCTGCACGGCCGTTGCACTCGAATGACTGTTGGAATTCCAGCAAATGTAGTCTACCCGGCGCCCAGGCTCACTCTTACCGCGAGTGATTATTGCCGCCGTTCGTGGCCCGTCGATGCCGCCAGATCAGAAATTAAGAGGATAAGTGCTGAGAAGGCATTCGAAAATTGTACTAAACAGCGAGCTGGCGCGTTTCATCATTGTTGGCGGCATATCCTTTGTGATTGATCTCGGTCTGCTCATGCTGCTGCATGAAGTATTCCTGGTGGATTTGCTGATAGCCACTCCTGTCGCTTTCCTCATCAGCCTCGCCTTCAATTACGCCCTTCAGCGTGTTTTCACGTTTCGCGCCGAAAACGGCAAAAGCGTGAGCTTTATAAAGTATTGCCTCCTGGTGGCCTTTAATACTGTTGCCGTGGACGTCATCGTCAATTTTGTTGACTGGCTGGGTGCCGGTTACCAGATAGGAAAAGTCATCGCGACGATCTTGACGACCGCTTGGAACTTTCTTCTGTACAAGCACTGGATATTCAAGTCCGGAGCGCCGGACAAGACAGTGGCCGTCGACAACATCCCTGCACCGCCACTCTGACGTTCGATGGCCTGCCTGCTGACGGAGGCTCGAACGGGGCGGCTGCGAATGCCAGCAGGCTGTTGTGGAGTTCTTCGCGGTTCGTGGGGAAAGAGCCCACATGAGTGTCATGCCGCCGCTCCGGCCGCGCTTCTCAAGAGAAGAATCGATTTGTGGTTGGAGGCACTGCGGGCTGCCCTGCAGCTGAGCGTGTCGCCGCCGAGCAGGAGCAGCATCCGGTTGGCCAGGCCTTGTCGACGGCCCTGCCGCGTCGGCCCTTGACCACCGACAGCCTTGCGGCCCCTGCAATCGGACCCCAGGACTTGGCGGTGTCCAAGTTAATGATTGTCGTCATCCGTGGCTCGGACCGCGTCCTCGCTCTCGTTGGTGGGTCCCGGATGTAGCGCACGGACCAGAACCAGTGTTCGTCAATGCCGAGCACCCGCGGACTGGGTTGGTCCACGTCGGGCAGCCACAGCAAGCACGCTTCGGTGACAGCGGCACGGACCATCCACCAGGACACGGCGAAGCTGGCGGCAGTCACTGACACCGCCCTCCGGACTGGAACACGGCGTCCACGAGCTGGTCCCGGCGCCGGCGCCGGCTCGTGGACCGGGGACGCAGGACCTGAGGCGTGGATTCGAGGAACGAGAGCCGCTCACAAGCCGGTTCTTCGCAGTACCAGCCCATAGGACGCTTGCGGGGTCGTGAGCCCCGGCAGACGCTCCTGGCTCCGAGCCCTGCAAAATCAAACTTTTTCAGCGGCCCTTCGCGCCGTTCCAAGTGCCGCGCCGCAGCCTCCAGTACTGCACCAGCGTGCTAGAGGCTGCCAACAATCGCGGCTTGGGTGTATCCGTCGGTTGTTCTGGTCATTCCGTCACCGGCGTAGAACCAGAGGCTGCCGTCGGAGCGGCGACCCAGGATGTCGGATTTGCCGTCGTTGTTGTTGTCGCCGGCGCCTAGGATCTGGTCGTAGACTTCCCATCCGGTTCCGATCTGTCGGGCGTTTTGGTAGCTGTTGGTTCCGTTTCCTGCGTAAAACCAGAGCGTGCCGTCGGCCCGCCGGGCCATGAGGTCGGGTTTGCCGTCCCGGTTGAAGTCACCGGTGTTGATCAGCTGGTTGTAGATCTCCCAGCCGCTGCCGATCTTTTGCCCGGTCCGGTAGCCGCCGCTGCCGTCACCGGCGTAGGACCAGAGTGACCCGTCTGGCTGCCGGGCCAGAATGTCGGTCACTCCATCACCGTTAGTGTCTCCAGCGCCTTGGATGGTGTCGAAGATTTGCCAGCCGGTACCTATTTGTCGAGCTGGCTGGAAGTTTCCTGCGCCGTTTCCTGCGTAGAACCAGAGTGTGCCATCAGGCCTGCGGGCAATGAGGTCGGCTTTTCCGTCACGATTTGAGTCGCCGGTGCCAACGACGGCGTCATATATGTTCCATCCGTTGCCGATGAGTCGGCCAGCTTGGTAGCCACCGGAGCCTGTTCCGCTGTTCAACCACAACGAACCATCCGTACGCCGGGTGACTAAATCCGGCCGCCCATCACCATCCAGATCGCCTACGTTTGTCAGGCGGCCTTGGCTGTCCGCGCTCAACCCCAGGGGCTGTGCTTGGGTGTATCCGTCGGTTGGGCTGGTCATTCCGTCACCGGCGTAGAACCAGAGGCTGCCGTCGGAGCGGCGACCCAGGATGTCGGATTTGCCGTCGTTGTTGTTGTCGCCGGCGCCTAGGATCTGGTCGTAGACTTCCCATCCGGTTCCGATCTGTCGGGCGTTTTGGTAGCTGTTGGTTCCGTTTCCTGCGTAAAACCAGAGCGTGCCGTCGGCCCGCCGGGCCATGAGGTCGGGTTTGCCGTCCCGGTTGAAGTCACCGGTGTTGATCAGCTGGTTGTAGATCTCCCAGCCGCTGCCGATCTTTTGCCCGGTCCGGTAGCCGCCGCTGCCGTCACCGGCGTAGGACCAGAGTGACCCGTCTGGCTGCCGGGCCAGAATGTCGGTCACTCCATCACCGTTAGTGTCTCCAGCGCCTTGGATGGTGTCGAAGATTTGCCAGCCGGTACCTATTTGTCGAGCTGGCTGGAAGTTTCCTGCGCCGTTTCCTGCGTAGAACCAGAGTGTGCCATCAGGCCTGCGGGCAATGAGGTCGGCTTTTCCGTCACGATTTGAGTCGCCGGTGCCAACGACGGCGTCATATATGTTCCATCCGTTGCCGATGAGTCGGCCAGCTTGGTAGCCACCGGAGCCTGTTCCGCTGTTCAACCACAACGAACCATCCGTACGCCGGGTGACTAAATCCGGCCGCCCATCACCATCCAGATCGCCTACGTTTGTCACCTGGAATGACGACGAAGGAGACGCCGAGGCGAAAGCTTTGAGCCCGGCATAATCGCCGTTCCATACATTGGAGTCACCTGCAAGGGGACCGGTGCTGCTGTATTGCCAAATGCTGTAGGTACCCCAGCCGGCCGGTACATAGCCGGCATCGTTGCTTGGTGAACTCGGGTAAGCGGCCACCCACAAGGGGTAGTCACCGAAGTCGGGCTGGTTGCCCAAACATTGGTTCCACCAGCTCGTGTTGGTGTAAATGGCTGGTAGCCGTCCCGTCAGCGACAGCATGGTGTTGCCGAAGTCCCTGACCCATGACGCTAGCTGTGACCCATTCATGCCATAGCAGGTGTCACCGAAGTAGAAGCCGTTGATTGTCCTGCCAGCATACGGATTGAACTCGAAGTCCAGGACCGGTGGCATCGTGTAACCGTCTGCGGACCAGCCGCCCCCGTTCTGTACGAAGTAGCGCGCCTGGTCCGCGCCGGAGGACCAATTAGGAATGGCGAAGTGGTAGGCGCCGCGGATCATGCCGACCGCCCGTGAGCCTTGGTACTGGGAACTAAATAGCTCATTGGTGTAATAGTTGCCCTCAGAGGCTTTTACGTAGGCAAATCGAGCACCCATGTTCCATTGCTGCTGCCAGTCAACCGATGGCTGGTGGGCGCTGACATCCAGCCCCTGAATCCCAAAAGTTGGTGTCCAGGTGCCTTGCGTGGAAAGCGACTCGGCGCTGAGCTTCTTTGCTCCGTCGGGGGTGGTCGACGCGGTGACGCGTGCCGAGCGCTGGCCCATCTCAGCTCCACCTGGACCCACGGCCTCGGCCATGGTTTGTGGTGAAGGAGTGGGGCTCGGTGACGGTGTAGCCAGCGGGGCAGGTGCCGGTGAAGAGGCCGGCGGTGTCGGCGTCGCTGTGGCCGTCACGCCCGGGGTCGGAGCGGAAGGAGTCGGGGGAGCCGGTGACGGGCTGACTTCCGCGGCAGCGGCGACTTCGGCTAGGCCCGGCCCCGCGAGCAGAGAGATGGCCAGCAGGGCGGTCCCCAAGGACTTCATGACTGGGCGACGGGACTGAGACAGGTTCCGCTTCATATGTGCTCCGGAGACAATGGGGCGCTCCCCCGAGCGCCTCTTTGGATACTGCTCAGGTGACTTCCCCCAGGAAGGCACCTGATAGTGCTATTTCGATAAATAACGCGCTCACCATAGCATCCGTGTTACTGGCGCAACCAGTGATCCTGATGTTACTTATGTGAATCCTGTGCTTACCCGTATCGAATCCTGAGGCCCGCTGGAGCCAATCTTGAGGTTGCTGGTTTATCCACACGAGGAGATGAGGGCTTGTTGCGGTGGGGCAAGCTCCCTAGGCTGTAGCCCAGTCGCACTGCCTCCGTCGGGGGGCCAGTTGTATGGGGGAACATATGGACGCGCTGGGGATTGTCGAGGATGAAGTCCGCGAGCTCATCCGCCGCCGCGGGCTGGACCCGCTCAGGCAGTCGGGCGAGGTCCGGCGGTTGGTCGAAGCGGCGGTGACCGATTATGACGAACGCGCCTTGATGGGACCCCTGCCACCCCTTGGTCCCCTTGAAGCAGCCCGCCGGTTCCTCTTCGACGCCGTCGCAGGTTTCGGTGTACTTCAACCGCTCCTTGATGACCCGTCAATCGAGGAAATCTGGCTCAACGCACCCAACGAAATCTACGTGGCCCGCAATGGCGAGTCAGAGCTGACGTCGCTGAGCCTTACCGAACAGCAGGTACGCGATCTCGTGGAGCGCATGCTCAAAAGCTCTGGCCGGAGACTGGACATGTCGTCGCCGTTCGTCGATGCCGCACTGCCTGACGGCTCGAGGCTGCACGTGGTGATTCCAGATGTAACCCGCCGCCACTGGGCAGTGAACATCCGCAAGTTTGTGGTGAAGGCCAGCCGACTGGAACACCTGGTGGAGTTGGGAACGCTGACGCCACAAGCCGCACGCTTTCTCGGTGCGGCTGTGTCCAGCGGCCTCAACATCCTTGTGTCCGGGGCAACCCAGGCCGGTAAGACCACCATGCTGAACTGCCTGGCCGCCAGCATCGGAAGCCGGGAACGTGTCATCACCGTCGAGGAAATTTTTGAACTCCAATTTCCACTCCGGGACGTTGTCGGTCTTCAGTGCCGTCAACCGAACCTCGAGGGTGAGGGGGAAATTCCGCTCCGCCGCCTGGTGAAGGAAGCGCTTCGGATGCGTCCGGACCGGCTGGTGGTGGGGGAAGTACGCGAAGCCGAGAGCCTGGACATGCTCATCGCCTTGAATTCGGGGCTTCCCGGAATGTGCACCGTCCACGCGAACTCGGCACATGATGCAGTCACCAAAATCTGCACGCTCCCACTGCTGGCGGGGGAGAACATCTCCAGCGCTTTCGTCGTTCCCACGGTCGCATCCTGTATTGATCTCGTAGTGCACTGCAGCAGGCACGCTGACGGGCGGCGGCAAGTCACCCAAGTCCTGTCGCTGGGCCGCCGCGTGGAGAACGGCATCATCGAATCGTCATTGGTTTTTGGCCTGGAGAACGGCGTCCTGCATCCACGTGCCAACGCCATGCCTTCGGCGGAAAAATTTTCACGGGCCGGGTATGACGTCGCCGCCCTGCTGGATCCGCGATGATCTCCGCGCTGGTGGGAGCCGTGGCGGGGGTTGGCCTCTTCCTCATTTGGTGGTCCTGTTGGGAAACACCTGACCTCGGAAGCCGGGCGCGCAAGCCAAGCCGCGTGGCTGACCTCCTGGCGGCCGCCGGAGTCGACAAAGTCTCGGTGCGCGGCCTGCTCGCGACATGCCTTGGGCTTGGGATCTTCGTGGCACTCCTCTTCTACGCGCTGAGCCGTTCCTGGCCTATTGCCGGCTGCTTTGGCCTCTTCGGCACCTGGCTGCCGATCACCATCCTCCGCTGGCGGGCCAGGAAAAGGACGGCGATGCTACGCCAACTTTGGCCCGATGTCGTAGATCACCTCCGGTCTGCGATCCGGGCGGGCCTGCCCCTGCCTGAGGCCCTGATCCAGCTTGGCGACAAGGGGCCCGAGGAACTGCGGCCCGTCTTCCGCGAGTTCGGCGCTGATTACCGCGCAGGTGGGCAATTCGACGGTTCCCTGAACAAGCTGAAGCAGCGGCTTGCAGACCCCGTGGCTGACCGGATCATCGAGGCACTACGGCTGACGCGGGAAGTTGGCGGCTCCGACCTGGGGAAGCTCCTGGGCACACTGGCCGAATTCCTGCGGGAAAACGCCAGGACCCGCAGCGAGCTCGAGGCGCGGCAGTCGTGGACTATCAATGCTGCCCGGCTCGCCGTTGCGGCGCCATGGATCGTGATGATCCTCCTCGCGACCAGGACGGAAGCAATCCAGGCCTACAACACGCCCATGGGTGCGGCAGTACTGCTCGGGGGCCTGGTGGTCTCGTTGGTGTGCTACACGGTCATGCTGAAGATCGGGGCCCTGCCGCAGGACGAAAGGGTGCTTCGATAATGTTCCCTTCCCCTTCGGCGTTGGTTTGCGGAATCGGTCTTGGCGTCGGATTGTGGCTCGTGATTTTCCGGTCTCCGCCGATGCGCGCCATGACATTGTCGGACCGGATCGAGCCCCAGCTGAAGTCGCAGAACCTGGAGTCGCGACTCCTGCGCGCCGGCGAGCAGAACCTGACACCGTTTGGGCCCCTTGAACGGATCCTCCGTCCCGTCTTCCGGGATTGGCTCTCCGTCCTGGGGAAACTTAGCCCCTCACCTGGCGCGACCGCGCGGCGCCTGGCGCAGGCAGGGATCAACAAGTCACCGATCGACTTTCGCGCGGAGCAGCTGCTGTGGGCCACGGCCTGCTTCGTTGTCTCGCTGACCGTCATCCTGATTGGCGCCGCAGCGGGCAGGTTCAGCCCTTTCCTCGCGGCCGCGGTGATCATTGGCAGCGCTGCAGCGGGCTTTGTCCTGCGGGACTACTGGCTCGGCGCCCAGGTCCGGCGGCGCGAAGGCCGGATGATGGCAGAATTCCCCAGCCTTGCCGAACTGATGGCGCTGGCGGTGGGTGCGGGGGAGAGCGCGACAGGCGCCCTGGACCGGGTCTGCCGGAGCGCGAAGGGCGAACTGTCCAAGGAATTCTCGAAAATACTTGCAGAGACCAGGGCGGGCAAGCCCCTCGTCATGGCCTTGCAGGAGTTCTCCGCGCGCACCGACCTTGCGCCGCTGGTCAGGTTCGTCGACGGGATCATCGTAGCGGTGGAAAGAGGAACGCCCCTCGCAGACGTGCTCCGCGCCCAGGCGCAGGATGTACGCGATTCAGCGAAACGCGACCTCATGGAAGCTGCGGGGAAAAAGGAAATCGCAATGATGGTGCCGCTGGTGTTCGGAGTGCTTCCCCTGACCGTGGTATTCGCGGTCTTCCCCGGTCTCGCGGCAATCAACCTGGGCTTCTGATGAAGAGCAAAACCCGAAGCCCGTACTGCAGCAACACCTGCAAGTCCCCTCAGAGAAACAGGAACAGGACGCAATGATGAAAACCATGGGAATCCGCTGGGCGATGCTGCTTCTTGCCCTTGCGGCTTTGCTGCAGCTTCAGATGGTCCGGGCGGTTCGCCCTCACCCGCGTCAGGCCGCACAGCGCGAGGACGGGCCCGATCACGGACAGCAGACCCCGGCAACCGAAAGCGATAATCCGGAGCGCGGCGACGTACCGGGCTGGGTGATGATCACCTTGATGTCTGCAGTCCTTGTCGCAGCCCTGCTGGCACTGGCAGGCCCCGCACTGGAAACCATGTTCAACCAGGCAATGGACAAGGTGGGGAACTGAACCATGGGGAGGTCCGCGCCCCGGCCGCTGGAGCAGCCGGGGCTCTGCCCGGCAGGCGAGCGGGGTTCGGCCGTTGTGGACTTCGTCCTGGTTGGCGGGCTGCTGACCATGTTCTTCCTGGCAATAATCCAGCTGACCCTGGTCCTGCACGTCAGGAACACCCTCATCGATGCTGCTGCGTCCGGGGCGCGTTATGGAACCCTTGCTGACCGCAACGCCTCGGACGCCGAAGAAAGGACCCGCAGCCTCATAAGCATGGCCCTTAACCCGGGCTTCGCCGAACAGGTCAGTACCCAGGAGGTCAGTGTCCAAGGCATGCGGACCCTGGAAGTTACAGTCCGCTCTCCACTGCCTGTCATTGGTCTCATTGGACCGCGGAACCAGCTGGAGGTGAAAGGACATGCTGCTGTTCAGCCCTGACCCAGCCAGCTTCAAACCAATGACCGGCTCGAAAACTATGCCCGGCTGCAAAACAGGCCCCCGCCCCAATCCGCTGCTGGGCTCCACGGCACACGCACGCTTCCGTACCCGCCTGGCTGATGCACTCTGCCGGGAGCGGACCGGGGACGGTGACCCGGCGGACAAATTCCAAAACTCCGCACCAGTCCAAAGGGAGGACGGGAAACAGCCGGGCATGGATCGTGAACGGGGCAGCGCAGTGGTCGAATTTACGTTCCTGGCACTCCTGCTCATGGTTCCGCTGGTGTACTTCGTGATCACTGTCGGACAGATCCAGGGAGGCTCCTTCGCCGTGGTGGGCGCGGCGGACCAGGCAGCGAAGGTCTACGTGGCCCAGCCTGATGCTTCGACCGCCCAGGCCGCGGCCGAGCAGGCGGTGGCACTTGCCCTCTCCGACTTCGGTCATCAGGCAGATCGGGCCAGCATGAGCACCGCCTGCAGTCCCGCTGACTGCCAGGCGGCGGGCAGTACGGTAACGGTAACGGTCAGCCTGAGCGTTCCCCTGCCGTTTATGCCCTTCGCCGAAGGGTTGTCCGCCACAGAGGTTCAAGCATCCTCCTCCCAACTGGTAGGCCGGTACCGATGAAGAGCAGGGAACCGGACGAGAACGGCCAGTTGATGGTCATGATCCTCGGCTACGTTGTCCTGGCGCTCCTGGTGGCTACGGTGGTCATCGGCATTTCCGCCGTTTACCTGGAGCACAAACGCCTGCTCTCCCTGGCGGACGGGGCATCGCTTGCTGCCGCCGACAGCTACACCCTGGGCGAAGTCTCAACACAGGGCGGCAGCCCCTCGGCGGTCCTCAACCCTGCCCGCGTCCGGAACGTCGCAGCCGACTTCGTCGCAAGGAGCCCGGCCTCGCAGCGTTTCTCCGGCCTTGCGGTCGCCGGGGCGACGGGCACGCCGGACGGTTCCACCGCCGTCGTGGTCCTTACGGCCGCCGTCCACCCACCTGTGGTGAACTTCCTCATTCCACACGGCATCCCCATTGAGGCGACGTCCACCGCGCGCTCGCGGTTGACCCGGTAGGACGCCGGGGCGGCCAGGATTCGGCAATAGCGTAGGCTTAAACCACCATGGCCAATATTGATTTTTCCGCTGAGATCCGCGCGCTTCGCGCCACCTACGAGTCCATCGAACGCGTTACCGACGTGGAGGCGCTCAAGGAAGACATCGCCGAACTCAGCGAGCGGGCGGGGGAGCCGAACCTTTGGGACGACCCCGCGGCCGCGCAGAAAGTCACCTCCCGGCTCTCGCACCGCCAGTCCGAACTGGAACGCCTCACCAGCCTCGAGGCCCGGATCGACGACCTTGAGGTCCTGGTGGAACTCGGGCAGGACGAGGACGACGCCGATTCGATGGGGGAGGCCGCGGCCGAACTCGAATCCATCAAGAAGGCACTCAAGGACCTGGAAGTGGTCACCCTGCTGTCCGGCGAATACGACGAACGCGAAGCTGTGGTTTCCATCAGGGCCGGTGCGGGCGGCGTGGATGCCGCGGACTTCGCCGAAATGCTGCTGCGCATGTACCTGCGCTGGGCTGAGCGGCACGGGTATCCCACCACGGTCATGGACACCTCATACGCGGAGGAAGCCGGGCTGAAATCAGCCACCTTCGAGGTGAAGGCACCCTATGCATTCGGCACCCTCAGTGTGGAAGCCGGCACCCACCGCCTCGTCAGGATCAGCCCGTTCGACAACCAGGGCCGCCGCCAAACCTCCTTCGCGGCAGTTGAAGTCATCCCGCTGATCGAGCAGACAGACTCGATCGAGATCCCGGACAACGAAATCAGGGTGGACGTATTCCGTTCATCCGGCCCGGGCGGGCAGTCGGTCAACACCACGGACTCCGCGGTCCGCCTCACCCACATCCCCACCGGCACCGTGGTTTCAATGCAGAACGAGAAATCCCAGCTGCAGAACCGCGCGGCTGCCATGCGCGTGCTGCAGTCCCGGCTCCTGCTGCTGAAAAAGGAACAGGAGGATGCGGAAAAGAAGGCGCTGGCCGGCGACGTAAAGGCCTCCTGGGGTGACCAAATGCGCTCCTATGTCCTGAACCCCTACCAGATGGTGAAGGACCTGCGCACCGAACACGAAGTGGGCAACACGTCCGCAGTGTTCGACGGCGAGATCGACGATTTCATCGACGCGGGCATCCGCTGGCGTACTGACAACCGCAACGCCGAAAAGTAGGCAGTCCTCCGCCCGCCCGCCGGCTGATCCGGCGACACGCCCCGGAAAGCCCGCCCAACCACCGGGCATGCTGCGTATAGTCGAGGGGCCGGGGCCCTACCTTCCCCAAACGAAAACCCGTGCACCGGCTGCAGAACTGGGCTGCATCAAATGAAGGATCAGCCGTGCCCTGCAGGGTACTTAGGGCCATGATTCGATTCGAAAATGTCACCAAGGTTTACGACCAGAAAGCCCGTCCGGCACTGGATTCCGTCAATCTTGAGATCGACCGCGGGGAATTCGCCTTCCTCGTCGGCGCGTCCGGTTCCGGGAAGTCCACGTTCCTCCGGCTGGTGCTGAAGGAAGACCGCGCCACCTCCGGGGCTGTCTACGTCGCCGGCCAGAACGTCGCCAAAATTTCCAGCTGGCGCGTTCCCCGCCTCCGCCGCGGCATCGGCGTCGTCTTCCAGGACTTCCGCCTCCTGCCCCAGAAGAACGTGTTCGCCAACGTCGCCTTCGCCATGCAGGTCATCGGCAAGAGCCGCAGCGTAATCCGCGACACCGTCCCCGAGGTCCTCAAGACAGTAGGGCTCGAAGGCAAGGAACACCGCATGCCGCACGAGCTTTCCGGCGGCGAGCAGCAGCGCGTTGCCATCGCCCGCGCCGTGGTCAACCGGCCCGGGATCCTCCTCGCGGATGAACCGACAGGAAACCTGGACCCCACCACCTCCATGGGAATCATGGGCGTGCTGGACAAGATCAACCAGAACGGAACCACCGTGGTGATGGCCACGCACGACGATGACATCGTCAACGAGATGCGCAAGCGGGTGGTGGAGCTGAAGAACGGCGTGGTGATCCGCGACGAAGCCAGGGCCCTGTACACCTCGATGATCCCCGTCGTCGGCCAGTCCCGGCGCCTGAAGGACGCCAGCGGCAGGGAAACGCCCGACGCCGGCCTGCCGCGCAACGGTGCCGAAGGCGAGGCCCAGCGGTGAGGCTTGCATTCATTCTTTCCGAGATCGGCAGCGGCCTGCGCCGCAACCTTTCCATGGTGGTCTCAGTCATCCTGGTCACGTTCGTGTCCCTCACGTTCGTGGGCGCGGCAGGCATGCTGCAGATGCAGATCAACCAGATGAAGGGCTACTGGTACGACAAGGTCCAGGTGGCCATTTTCCTCTGCAGTGAAGGTTCGACGGCGCCCGGTTGCGCGTCCGGGCCCGTCACCCCCGAGCAGCAACAGGGCCTGAACGCGCTCCTGGAATCGCCCGCCGTGGCCCAGTACATCAACGACTTCCAGTTCGAGTCCAAGGATGAGGCCTACAAGCACTTCAAGGACCAGTTCTCCAACTCGCCCATCGTTGATTCCGTGACGCCGGACCAGCTGCCGGCATCGTTCCGGATCAACATGAAGGACCCGGAGAAGTACCAGATCATCAGCGAAACGTTCTCGTCCCAGCCCGGCGTGGAAACGGTCATCGACCAGCGCCAGCTGCTTGAACGCCTCTTCTCGGTGATGAACGGAGCCTCCCTGGTGGCGGTGGGCATCGCAGGCGTCATGATCGTTTGCGCGATCCTGCTGATTGCCACCACCATCAGGCTCTCCGCATTCAGCAGGCGCCGGGAGACCGGAATCATGCGGCTGGTCGGCGCCTCCAAGACCGTCATCCAGCTGCCGTTCATCCTCGAAGGCGTCATCGCGGCGGTCATCGGCGCAGCCCTGGCCTCCGGCACGCTGTGGGCAGTAGCTCAGTTCTTCCTGGGCGACTACATGTCCCGCCAGTACCCGGACACCGCTTTCATCTCGTCCGGCCAGACCCTGATCCTCGCACCGGCGCTGCTGGTCCTTGGCGGATCCTTGGCAGGAATTTCGTCTCTCTTGACCTTACGTAGATATTTGCGCGTTTAGGCTGTGCACACCGACCAAGGAATGCCCATGAATTTAACTGATCCAGCCTTGTCCCGTCCCCGGCGCAGCCGCGGGCGGTCCGCTGCGCGCCGGTTGGGCTTCGTCAGCGGCGTGCTCACCGTCATCCTTTCCGCCGGCCTTGCCGTTGCCACACCCATCGCCTTCGCGGACGACCTCGAAGACCGCAAAGCCGCGCTCGAGGCCGAAGCCGCGCGCGTCCAGGCGTCCCTGGAGTTCGTCGATTCCCGGATCGCCAAGGCAGCCAGCGACCTGGTGATCTACCAGGGCCAGCTGCCGGGCGCCCAGCAGGCCCTGCTTGAAGCCCAAGGCCGGGTGGCGGGTGCCGTCAAGGAAGTCGAAGCCCTTTCGGCCCGCGTGGACATGGCCCAGCAGAACAAGGCCAAGATCACCCAGCAGCTGGAAACGGACAAGCAGAAGATCGCGGACACCAAGAAACTGATTGGCCAGATCGCCACCCAGGCCTACAAGTCCGGCGGTGTCCCTTCCAACCTGTCGCTTTTCTTTGGATCCAACAGCGGCAGCAGCCTCACCGAGACCATGGACCTCGCCGACCAGGCCATGCGCAGCCAGAACGCGGCCATGGACAAGCTCAGCCAGCAGAACGCCACCAACGTCAACTCCGAAGCCCGACTCCAGGCCGTGGAAGCGGAGATTAAGGACCTCAAGGCCAAAGCCGATGCCGCCCTGGAGCGGGAGAAGGCAGCCCGCGATGAAGCGGCCGCCAAAAAGGCCCAGGTTGACCAGCTGATTGCCGACACCACCCGCCTCGACAATGAGCTCCAGGCGGCCAAGCCCGGGATCCAGGCCCAGCTCGCTGGCGTGCAGGCCAACCAGAACCAAGTAGCCAACGAAATTGCCGAACGTGACCGCAAGGCCCGCGAGGCGTGGGAAGCCGAGCAGCGCCGGCAGGCTGAAGCGGCAGCTGCAGCTGCTGCCGCGGCAGCCGCGGCAGCGAACCGCCCCGCCCCGCCCGTCCAGCCGTACGTACCCCCGGTGGCCGGTTCGCCGTCGGCCTTTGGCCTCCGCCATCCCTTCGACGGCAGCATCCCCATCACCTCGGGCTTTGGCTACCGCACCACTCCGCCGGGAACGATCGACTTCTACGGCACCGGCGGCTACATGCACACCGGCATCGACTTCGGTGCCGCCTGCGGTACCCCCGTGTATGCGGCGGCTGCCGGGGAGGTCTTCAGCTCGGGGTGGAACTCCGCCGACGGTGGCGGGTGGCGCGTCAAGATCGACCACGGCGTGATGCAGGGCAACACCCTGACCACTATCTACTACCACAACTCGAGCATCGTGGTCTCGAACGGCCAAAGGGTCTCGCAGGGCCAGCTGATTGCCTACTCGGGCAGCACCGGCAACTCCACGGGCTGCCACGCCCACTTCGAAACCTGGCTCAACGGCAGGGCTGTGGACCCGATGGGGCTGCTGTAGGGCAGAAACCCCTGCCGTAGACTGGTATAGCTCCGTGCCGAAGGCCCGGAGGAACCCGACCTGAACCTGAGGAGTTTTTCCGTGCCGAAAGAAAGTGGCCGTAAGGTGGTGGCCACCAACCGCAAGGCCCGGCACGACTATCACGTGCTGGACACTTACGAGGCCGGCATCGCACTGATGGGCACCGAGGTGAAGTCCCTGCGCGAGGGCCACGCCTCGATGGTGGACGGATTCTGCACGTTCTACAACGACGAACTGTGGATGGAAGCCATCCACATTCCCGAGTACAACCAGGGCAGCTGGACCAACCACGCTGCGCGCCGCCGCCGTAAGCTGCTGTTGCACCGCGAGGAGCTCATCAAGATTTCCCGCAAGGTCCAGGAAGCCGGTTACACCATCGTGCCGCTCCAGCTGTACTTCGTGGACGGCCGGGCAAAGGTGGAAATCGCCGTTGCCCGCGGTAAGCGTGAGTATGACAAGCGGCAGACGTTGCGGGAACAGCAGGACAACCGTGAGGCCCAGCGCGAGATGCGCGAGCGCAACCGCCGCCGGTAGGAATTATTTCGGCAGGGCGTGCGTTAGTATGGATAGTCCGGCAGGCTTGCCAGCCGGTTTGGTAACAAAATACGGGGATGATCGGTTTCGACGGTGTTAGTCGCGACAGGTGAAGCGGGCCGAGGATGCAGAATTATCTCGTAAACGCTTTCTGCAAACCAATAAGTGCCGAATCTAAGCGCACTGACTTCGCTCTTGCTGCCTAAGCAGTAAGACAGTCCGTCAGCCCGGGGTTGCTATCGCCCCGGATCCTGGCGTCATTTAGATAGCCACTGCTGTTTGCTCCCGTCATCGGAGTAAACGGGACTTTTAGGTGACTGGGCCCGGATCAGCCAGCTGTTTGCAGCATGGCTGGGGCCGAGAAAATCCGACGCAAACTGCGCCCGGAGAAGCCCTGACAACACGACATCGGACGGGGGTTCAATTCCCCCCATCTCCACCCTGGCGGGCCGGACATCCACAGGATGCCGGCCCGCTCCGTAAAACACCCCGGTCTTCGGACCGGGGTGTTTTTCTTTGCGGTGATCCACGCCCGGGCCCAAATGCTCTAGCGGGGCGGCCCGGCAGGCCGGTACCGTCCACTCTATGCACAACGACCCGCCGCAACCGCCCACTGAAGTATTGGAGGCCGGCACGTGCTGGGACCTCCTGCACGGTGTGTCCGTCGGCCATCTGGCCGTGCTGGTGGACGGATATCCGGAAGTCTTCCCGGTCAACTACAGAGTGGATCAACAGTCGGTGATCTTCCGCACGGGGGAAGGAACCAAGCTTCGGGCAGCCGGGGGACCACTCGCCGTCGCGCTTGAAGCCGACGGCCATGACGACGCCCAGGCATGGAGCGTGCTGGTCAAAGGCAAAGCCGTCATCCTGGAGCCCTCAGCGGAACTCCTGGCGGGCCCCGGCCTCACGCTGTTTCCCTGGCAGGCCGGAGAAAAAGACCACTTCGTCCGGATCGTCCCCACCTCCGTCAGCGGAAGGCGCTTCACCATCACCTCCCCGCTGACGTGGTGGAACCATGTGGGCCAATCCGCGGGCAGGAACACTGCGTAGCCGGCGGCAGGCCCATCGCCCCTTTGCTGAACGCGTCCTTGCTGGTACCACTGACCTATGATCGCGTCTCCCACCGCCGCCGCTGCCAGGCCTCCGTTTGACGCCGTCATTTTCGACCTCGACGGGGTGGTCACCAACACCGCATTGGTCCACCAGGCCGCGTGGAAGGACGCGTTCGACCGGATCCTGAAGGACCCGAGGATCCCGCCGGGTACCAACCGTGCCCCGCTCAGCAGGGCAGACTATCTCAGCTTTATCGACGGGATGCCGCGGGAGGAAGGGGTGGTGCGCTTCCTTGCAAGCAGGGGAGTGCACCTGGAGAAGGGGCACGAGACAGATGAGGCCGGAGCCTGGACCGGATTCGGCCTGGGCCGGTGGAAGAACGCACTGTTCCTGGAACACCTCCAGCGGGACGGGGTCCAAAGCTACCCCGGGACGCTGCAACTGCTGCAGAGGCTTGCAGGCGCGGGAGTGCCCACGGCCGTGGTCACGTCAAGCCGGAACGCAGCATCGGTCCTGGAAGCGGCGGGCATTCAGGGCCTGTTCACCGTGGTTTTGGATGGAACCACTGCGGCGCGCCTTGGGCTGCAGGGAAAGCCGGCCCCCGATGCCTTTTTGGCGGCCGCAACGAGGCTGGGAGCCGCGCCGTCACATGCCGTGGTAATCGAGGACTCCGCTGCCGGTGTTGAGGCAGGGCGGCGGGGCGGCTTTGGCCTCGTGGTGGGAATCGACCGCACCGGCAACCGCAGGCAGCTCGAAGCCGCGGGCGCCGGGACAGTCCTCAATGACGTGGGGGAGCTGGACCTGGGCCAGGTCATCGGCAATGCCTGGCACCTCGTGTTTGAAGGATTCGACGCCGCACACGAGGGCCACCGGGAAGCCCTGACTACCCTTGGCAACGGCTACATGGGCGTCCGTGGAGCGGCTCCCGAGGGCGGTCCGTCCAGCTACGCCGGCATGTACCTGGCCGGTGTCTACAACAGGGTCAGGGCCAGGTCCGCCGACGAGATGCTGTTGGAAGAACACATGGTCAACGCACCCGACTGCCTTCCCCTTGACCTGCGCCTGGAGGGCCGGCAATGGTGGTCGGAGAGCGGAATGGCAGTAGTACGCGAGCGCAGGGTCCTGGACCTCAAAAGGGCGGTGCTGGAACGAAGGCTGATCTTGGAGGACCCGGACCGGCAGCGCCTGGAAGTGGTGCAGACCCGCTTTGCGTCCATGGCCGAACCCCACCTGCTGGCCCTTCAGACGGTGATCACCGCACTGGGCTGGAGCGGAACGGTGGAAGTCCGCAGCGGGATCAACGCCGGTGTGCGCAATGCCAACCTGCCCGAACGCGCCCAAGGGTCCGATGTCCACCTGGCGGACAGGACAACCTCCCAGCGCCCGGACCAAAACCCGGCCCCTGACGCGACGTCCGTGGTGGAAGTGGAAACAACCCAAAGCCGCATCCGCATCGCCGCTGCGTACCGGATCAATGCGTCCCTCGAGCCGGCGGGAACCGAGTCAGGCAGGAAAGGGGCTTTCCATTTCCGGACCCTCCGGCTTTCCCTTGATGCCGGTACCGCAGTGCGGATCACCAAGACAGTGGCGGTGGTGACCTCCCGCGACCGTGCCATCTCCTCGCCGGAAACGGGTGCCCGTGCGGTGCTTGAGCGTACCGGCGGGGACTTCCATGCGCTGTTGGCAGCGCATGAGGAGGCATGGCGGCGCGAGCTCCGTCCGTTCCTGGTGGAGATTGACGCGCCGGTCCAGGTGCGCCTGGTCCTCAACCTGCATATCTTCCATCTCCTGCAGACACTGACACACCATACGGCCGAACTCGATGCAGGCGTCACGGCCCGGGGACTGCACGGTGAGGGCTACCGCGGCCATGTCTTCTGGGATGAGCTGTTCGTCCTCCCGGTACTCACCTCAAGGACTCCCGATATAGCCCGCGCGGTCATCGATTACCGGTGGCGGCGGCTGCCCGCGGCCCGTCACGCCGCAGCTGCAGAGGGACTGGAAGGGGCCAAGTTCCCCTGGCAAAGCGGCAGTGACGGCACCGAGGAGACACCCAAATGGTTGTACAACGAAAGGTCCGGCAGGTGGGTCAGGGACCACTCGCACCTGCAGGTCCACTCCGGCCTGGCCGTCGCCTTTAATGCCTGGCAGTACTTCCAGGCCACCGGAAACAAGATCTGGCTCCTTCAGAAGGGCGCGGAGCTGGTGATCGAGGTTGCACGGTTCTTCAGCTCCCTGGCCGACTACGACGAACAGGGCGGCAGGTACCACCTGCGGAACGTGGTGGGACCGGATGAGTACCACACGGGCTACCCCGGCCGCGACAAGCCCGGGCTGGACGACAACGCCTACACCAACGTCATGGCGGCGTGGGTCTGCTCCCAGGCGGCAGGCATCATGTCCTTCCTGCATGGCAGTGAGCGCGCCGGACTCATGGAACGCCTTGGCGTCACCGACGAGGAAACAGCCCGATGGACACACATGGGGACCGCAATGTACGTCCCTTTTCACAGCGACGGCGTCATGAGCCAGTTCGAAGGCTACGGGGAGTTGAAGGAACTCGACTGGGAACACTATCGGGACAGGTACGGCGATATCGAACGGTTGGACCTCATCCTCGAAGCCGAGGATGATGCAACCAACTGTTACAAACTGGCCAAGCAGGCGGATGTCCTGATGCTCCCGTACCTCCTGGGGCACGAGGGGCTGATCGCCATTCTTCAGAGACTGCAATACGGTTTCACCCAGGACCGGCTCAACCAGACCATCGAGTACTACCTCGCCAGGACCGCCCACGGCTCCACCCTGAGCCGGGTGGCGCACGCATCTGTACTGGCAGGCCTGGACGCGGACCGGGCATGGGACAGCTTCAGGGAAGCACTCGACGCCGACCTCGACGATACCCAGCACGGCACCACGCGCACGGGTATCCATCTGGGCGCAATGGGCGGGACCATCGACGTGGTACAGCGCAGCTTTGCCGGGCTGCGGTTCAGCGGGGAGACCATCCTGTTCGCTCCCAACCTCCCGACGGGCCTCCGGGCCGTCGCCTTTGAGGTTCTGTACCGGGGCCACCGCCTCCGGGTCAACCTCAAGGACGGGCACATGAGCATCGCTTCCGCACCCGGTGACGCCGGCCCCATCACGGTGCGCGTGTACGGCAATGACGTGGTCCTTCCGCCCGGCCGGACCCGGCAGTTCCCGCTGCCCGTACGTGAACCGGGGGTGGCGGCATCGTGAAGCGCTTGGGGATCCTCACCAGCGGAGGCGACTGTCCTGGGGTCAACGCGGTCATCCGCGGAGCGGTGCTCGCCGGGGACGTTGCGCACGGGTACGAATTCCTGGGTTTCCGGGACGGGTGGCGCGGCGTCCTGGAACAGGACGTTGTTCCGTTACCAAGGGCAAGTGTGCGGGGCATCTCGCGCCTGGGCGGCACCATCCTGGGTACGTCCAGGACCAACCCGCTGGTGGGGAAGGGGATCGACGGCGTACGCGACAGCTTCCAGCGCAACGGGCTTGACGGACTGATCGCCATCGGGGGAGAGGGTACCCTTGCGGCAGCCCGCGAACTGTGCGGACAGGGCATCAATGTCGTAGGGGTTCCCAAAACCATCGACAATGACCTCGGCGCCACCGACTATACATTTGGCTTTGATTCAGCTGTCCAGACTGCCACCGAGGCCATCGACCGCCTGCGGACCACAGGTGAATCGCACCACCGGTGCATGGTCGCCGAAGTCATGGGCCGCAACGCGGGCTGGATAGCACTGCATGCAGGAATGGCCTCCGGCGCACATGCCATCCTGGTACCCGAACATCCCGTCTCCCTGGACCAAGTTTGCTCATGGGTGGTTTCAGCCCGTGACCGCGGCAGGGCACCCCTCGTGGTGGTGGCCGAAGCCTTCGCCCCCGAGGGCCACCCAGCCCCTTACGCTCCCCGCGGCCTGGATACTTTCGGACGGCCGCGCCTGGGAGGCATCGGACTGCTGCTTGAAGGAGAACTGCAGATAAGGACCGGCATCGAAACCCGGGCCACAGTGCTGGGCCACATCCAGCGAGGCGGCGAACCCACAGCCTTCGACCGGGTCCTTGCCACCAGGCTGGGCATGGCTGCTGTCGAGTCCGCGGCGGCAGGACGCTGGGGCACGATGGTGTCGCTCCGTGGCACCGACATCGTGACCGTAGGCCTGGAGGAAGCGCTGGGAGCACTGAAGGTGGTGCCGGAGGCACGCTACCAGGAAGCCGCGGTCCTGTTCGGCTGATCGTCTTCGGCTGACCATCGCTCCGGGAGTGGCTGCCGGAGGAGTCGCTGCTGGAAGGACTATTCCGGCCGGACCCGCAGGATGGCCGATCCCGTAATCCTGTCGGCGGCCAGGTCTTCCAACGCCTTGTCCGCAGCCTCGAACGGGTAGGCCGTGGTGGTGAGGGCCAGGGAAAGCCTGGCGGCGAGGGTCAGGAACTCGCGCCCGTCGGCCCGGGTATTGGCTGTCACGGAGCGCACTTGGCGTTCGAGGAAGAGCTCCCGGCCGTAATCCAGGGCAGGAATGGTACTCAGGTGGATTCCCGCGATGGCCAAGGTCCCACCACGGTCCAGGGCACGCAGCGCGACCGGAACCAGGCCGCCCACCGGAGCAAAGAGGATGGCGGAATCGAGCGGTACCGGTGGGTCGTCGTAGGCGTCCCCCGCAAACGCGGCTCCCAACTCCAGCGCGAGTGCCCGGGCACTCTCAGAACGCGTCATCACGAACACAGTGGCGCCCTGTCTGAGCGCAAGCTGGGCTGTGATGTGCGCGGAACTGCCAAAGCCGTAGATGCCCAGGCGCCCACCGACGGGCAGGGCGGCACGCTTCAGGGCCCGGTATCCGATGATTCCCGAACACAGCAGCGGAGCGGCCTGTTCGTCGGTGAAGGCGGACGGGATCGGGTAGGCAAAATCCTCTGCGACAGTCAATTGCTCGGCGTAGCCGCCGTCCCTGTCCCAGCCGGTAAACACCGGCGACACGCACAGGTTCTCGTCGCCCCGGCGGCAATAGTCACAGCTGCCGCAGACACCGCCGAGCCATGCCACGCCGACCCTGTCGCCTGCCTTGAACCGGGAACAGTCCGCACCCGTTTCGATGACGACGCCGACTGCCTCGTGCCCGGGCACCACCTGCGGGTGCCGCGGTGGCAGGTCCCCTTCCGCGAGGTGGAGGTCCGTCCGGCAAACGCCGCAGACGGTTACTTCCACGAGGATTTCGCGGGCCGCCGGCCTGGGGGCGGTACGGCGCCCCAGTACCAGTGGCCGGGTTGGTATGAGGCCGGGCTCGTTCACCCACCATGCGCGCACTGGAGCTACCACCGGGTTCTGCTGACTTGTCCCCTTCTGGCTTCCCGTTTATTCGAAGCCGGCGCGGGTAGCGTCGTCCAAGGGCGTCTGCCACAGAAGGGGGGCGCCCATGGTGAAGCGCCTTCCCGTTACCGATTCCGGCGTAATGCGGATGAAGTGCTCCTGCCCCACGCCCTGCCAGGGAAACAAGGCACGCCGGATGTTGTCCAGGTCAGGCCCTGTGGGCACCGTCTCGGCAGCCTTGCCCTTGACCACGACGCTCCATGCAAGGCCGAATTGTGCGCTGACAGCATCTGCTTCCAGCGCCACGGTGGCGTCCGACTGGATGGCCTGCTGCTTGGTGCCGGCACCGGTTCGAAAAACCAGCGTTTGGCCGTCCACCTTGTAGTTGACGGGAAAGACATCGGGATGGCCATCGGCGATGACGGCCAGCCGCCCCACCCCGGTCTGGCCGAGGAGCGTCCAGCACTCTTCCGCATCGAGGATTTCCGGCACAGGTATGTTCGTGTTGTCAGTCATAGGCCACAGCGTAGGCAACTCTCCGGCGCCCGGAAAGGGCATAAAGGCCCGGCGGAGGGAAGGACCTATGGCACTGGGGGCCCTGCAGGCGCAATGGGACTGTGTGGAGGAGACCCGGAATACTGATCGCTTGTGGGAAGGTGGCCATGCTGAAGCATCTGTTCCTCAACCGCCTGCTCTGGGCTGTTACAGGACTGCTGGCGCTGTCAGCAGCTGGGACCGGAGTTTTGCGGCCGGGAATCTATGATGCAGTGGTCAGCAGCGAACTTATCCCGGGCGCTTACTCCCAGGACCTGCTTTCGGTGGCGGCCGGGCTTGGATTGCTGTACCTGTCATACGCTGCAAGACCCGACAGGCCCAAATACCAGATCGTCGCCCTTGGACTCCTTGGCTACCTGTTTTACGCGTACGGGATCTACGTCATTGAGCGGACATACAACGGCCTGTACCTGCTGTACATGGCGGTCTTTGCCCTGTCCTTTTGGGCAATGGTTACGGCTGGATCCACCCTTGATCCCGCGCTCCGAACGGTGTCACTGCCCCGGGCGATGCGGATTGCGTCGGCGTCCGGGGCGGTCCTGCAGCCACTGATCTTCTATCCACTCTGGATCGTGATGCTCCTGCCCCTGATGCGGACCGGCGAGCAAATCGATTCCCTCTACTCAATCTTTATCCTGGACCTTTGCTTCATCATGCCCGGGTTCTTGATGCTGTCCTTCCTGACGTACCGGAACCACCGCACAGGCTTGTTGCTCCTGCCGGCCTTGTACGTCCTGGGCTTCACCCTCATCTTCTCGCTGGCGGTGGGTGAACTGGTCAAACCCCTTTTCGGCACCGTGCCCAGCCAGGCAGCCCTCCTCCCGGCCCTGGCACTTTCGGGGCTCTTCCTTGTGCTTTTGATCCTGCATCTGGCCCAACTTCGGACAGAACGGCCAGCACCGGAAAGCCCAACTGCTGCACCTTCGCCCTATCCCAGGTTCACGCCAAACCGGCCTTCATCCTAAGGAGAATCCCATGAAAGCACTCGTCTATGGCGGACCCGGGGAGAAGTCCTGGACCGACGTCCCGGACCCCCGGATCCAGCAACCCGGCGACGCCATTGTCAAAGTCGACACCACCACCATCTGCGGCACGGACCTGCACATCCTCAAAGGTGACGTTCCCGCCGTCGAAAAGGGGCGCATACTGGGCCACGAAGGCGTGGGCACCGTCGTCGAAACCGGCCCATCCGTCACTGGCCTGAAGGTCAATGACCGGGTCATCATCTCCTGCATCAAGTCCTGCGGCCACTGCGCGAACTGCAGGACCGGGCTCTACTCACACTGCCTGGGCGGGGAGGGGCAGGAAGGCACCGGATGGATCTTTGGCCATCTGATCGACGGGACCCAAGCGGAGTACGTCCGCGTTCCCTACGCCGAGAACTCGCTGCACCTGCTGCCCGCGGGTGTCAGCGATGAACAAGCGGTGATGCTGTCCGATATCCTTCCCACCGGGTTTGAAATCGGCGTCCAGTACGGCCGGGTGAAGCCAGGTGACAGCGTGGCGGTGGTGGGCGCCGGGCCCGTGGGACTGGCCGCGATCACCACCGCCGGGCTCTACGGTGCGGCGACGGTGGTTGCCATCGACCTGGACGCCAACCGCCTCCAGAAGGCAAAGGAGTTCGGCGCCACGGACACTGTCCTCTCGGGCAGCGGCGACTGGAAGGAACAGGTCCTGGCCTTGACCGGCGGCCGCGGCGTCGACGTCGCCATCGAGGCAGTGGGCGTCCCCGCCACGTTCGCCATGTGCACGGAGATCGTGCGGCCCGGCGGATCCGTGGCCAACGTGGGGGTGCATGGAAAACCAGTGGAACTGCACCTGGAAGATCTTTGGATCCAGAACATTAACATCAGCATGGGCCTGGTGAACACCAACACGACGCCCATGCTGCTCAAGCTCGTGGCCCAGGGAAAGATCAGGGCAGAGAAATTCGCCACGCACCACTTCGGCTTTGATCAGTTCCTCGACGCCTACGACACCTTCTCCCGGGCCGCCGAGACCAAGGCGCTCAAGGTGATCCTCACGTCGTGACGCCTGGCTGGAACAGCGGAGGGCCGCCAGGACCTACAGCCAGTCCGCGGAGAAATCGACCGGCGGCCACCACCGCGTGCGTGACCTGACGGCGAAACGGCGTCCGGTGATGTCCGTGGGGGCGATGACGACCAAATGGTCCTTGATACCCGGCTCCCAGGGCTCCCGGTCGGCATCGCCCTCCGGAAGGGCCATCCGGGTTTCATCGAACGGTTCCGGCCTGCCCTTGGCCACCACGCTCCAAACCTCAGTGGCGTACGGGTTGAGCCCATCAACCTCAAGCGCCGCAACTGCGCCGCTGAGCAGGGCGCGCAGCTTGGTGCCCGGCGCGGTGCGAAACACCAGCGTTTCCCCGGCAACGGAGAAATTCACGGGGAAAATCTCGGGAACGTCACCATTGATGACCGCCAGCCGGCCGATGTAGGAGGACCGAAGATACCGCCAGCATTCGTCAGGATTCAACAGTTCGGTTTGGGAACCGGCGGGGGAATCAGTCATGCTACCGATCCTAAAGCCTGGACAACAGCCACGCACGGGTGCCGCGTTCACCCAAGGCGTAGCCGGCGCGGGACTGGATTCCGGCCCTTCATCGTTGACTTCCGTAAGGCCCCCTGAGGGCACCCGAGAGCGGAACTACATCCGGAGGTGCGCCATGGAACAGGCGCAGGAACCCATGCCAGCGGACACAGACGACGTCCTGGACTCGTACTCGCAGACGGTGATGCGGGTAGCGGCGGCAGTCACACCCCACGTGGCAGCCATTGAAATGACGGCGCAGCGGCGCAATGGACGGGTCAGGGTGGGCGCAGGCTCCGCAGTCCTCTTCACGGAGGACGGCTACCTGCTCACAAACTCCCACGTGGTGGCCGGCACCCGGCAAGGCTTCGCGGTCTTCGGCGACGGCAGCAGGATGGAGCTGGAACTGGTGGGCGCGGACCCCTTGTCCGACCTTGCAGTGGTGAAAGGTTCGCGGCCCAGGGTCCGCCCCGCGGAGTTCGGCGCGGCGGAATCCCTCCGGGTGGGCCAACTGGTGATCGCAGTCGGAAACCCGCTGGGACTGGCCGGCTCCGTGACCGCAGGGGTGGTCAGCGGCCTGGGCAGGGCCATTCCGGTTTGGTCCGGCGGCAACCGGCGGGTCATCGAGGACGTGATCCAGACAGACGCTGCCCTGAACCCCGGAAACTCCGGCGGTGCGCTGGCGGACACCCACGCCAGGATCGTGGGCATCAATACCGCAGTGGCCGGTGCCGGACTGGGGCTGGCCATCCCCATCAACGCGACCACCCGGAGGATCATCTCGGCGCTGCTGTCGGATGGAAGGGTGCGCCGCGCCTACCTTGGCCTGGTGAGCACTCCGATGCAGCTCGGTTCGAGCGCTGTGATCCGTACAGGGCTGCGCGAAGGGCTCCGTGTCGTAGAGGTGCTGCCAGGTTCTCCGGCGGACAAGGCGGGCCTGGCGGCAGGGGACGTCATCGTCACCGCCGGCAGCCGTCCCGTCAGCAACGCCGAAAGCCTGCAGCGCCTGCTGTTCGCCGATGCCATCGGCCAGCCCCTCGACCTGGCCGTGCTGCGCGACGGCGCCGAGCTCCACCTGACGGCCGTTCCCGAGGAAATGACGGCCAACGGCACTGGCTGACGTTCGACGGCGGCCGCACCGGGGCCGGCACGTACCGAAGGCGAAGTATGGGAGGGCTACGGGCTGGCCGGAGGCGCTTCCACGTCAGCGATGCCCACGAAACGCGTCCCCACGCCGTCGTACTCGCTGCGGACGAAGCCGGGACGCACGGCGGGAACGTCGGAAGGGGCGTGGTGCCCGCACACCACGTAGGTGAAGTCCGGCCACCACTTCTTGGGCCGGGCCGCGTCCTCATACCCGCAGACGGCGCACTCAAGGTGTACCCAGACGGGCCGCTTGCCGGTCCGGTTGGCACGCGACTGGACCAGCCAGGGCGGGGGATTGTCCAGGATGCTGCGGAGGTCGGCCTCGGACATCCACTTCGGCAGGCCGTGGCGCTGTGCCATCTCCAGGGGAACATCAAGGGTAATTGCTGCGTCGCGTCTGCTGATCATCACCTTCCACCATACGGGAGGCGGCCAAATCGGCGGCCGGGACCTGGCTTAGCTCTCCAGGACGCAGCCCCGGTGCGGGGTGTCGCTGGAGACCCACAACGCTGAGGCGATTTCATCTGCCAGGTCGTAGTCTCGGGTGCCGCCGGAACCGGCAATCCGCACCATCAGGGCACCACCAAACGGCCTCCGTCCCAGCACCTCGACGTCCGCGTCGAGGTCGATGTCCTGGGCGGCGAGGTACCGCAGGAGCTCAGGATTGTCGTCACTGATCCGGGTGATTTTGCCGCTGTGTCCCTGGTCCAGCGCGGCGAGCAGGTGGGCGCGCGGCATCAGGACCTGGCCGTCCGCGGTAGGGATGGGGTCGCCGTGCGGGTCCCGCTTGGGGTCCCCGAGCTTGGCGGCAACGCGTTCGATGAACGTATCCGACACGGCGTGCTCCAGCTGTTCAGCTTCATCGTGGACCTCGTCCCAGCTGTAGCCGAGCCGCTGGACGAGGTAGGTCTCGATGAGCCGGTGCCGCCGGACCATTGACAGGGCCAGGCGCAGGCCGGCCTCGGTCAGCGTGACGGCGCTGTAGGGCTTGTGGTCCACCAGGCCCTGGTCCTTCAGCTTGCGGACCATTTCCGACACTGAAGAATTGGCCACTCCCAGCCGCTGTGCCAGCTGGGAGGACGTGATGGGCTTGTCCTGCCATTCGGTGAATGAATAGATGACCTTGACGTAGTCCTCGATTGAGGAGGAGGGCGCGCTGGTCTTCACATGTTCAAGCCTACCGGTTAGGCCGGTGAGGCAGCGCGCGTTCCTTCCTTCACACAGTCGGAGACGGCAGGTGTCATGCCTTGACGGCGCGCCAGGCCAAGGTGAGGTAGGGAAGGTCAAGCTCCTGGTCCGGGGCATAGGCCAGGTGTTCATGCAGGTACCAGTCCAGGTTGGCCAGGACTTTCGCCCGCGTCGCCTCGCCGGCCCGCAAATAATAGCTCCGCGACTTGGTGAGCTCCATCAGATCCCCGGTGGTCACCCTGTCCTGCCAGTGGGTGACATGCCCTTCAAGCACGTGGAATTCGGCTCCGACGACGGGCTTATGGCCTGGCCGGTACACATCGCCGGCGTGCATGATCCGGGAGAGCCGGTGCACCCAGGGGACGGAGGTGTCCAGCTGGTTCCAGACAAGGCCGAGAGTTCCGTGCGGGCGCAGGACGCGGGCCAGCTCGGTGCTTGCGGCGTGGGGGTCGCACCAGTGCCACGCCTGTGCAACGGTGACGACGTCGAAGGCCGAGCCGGGAAGGCCTGTCGCCTCGGCAGTCCCCGGCACAGCCGTGGCGGCGGGGCAATGGTCCTTCAGCTGGGCGAGCATGTCGGCAGAAGGATCGACGGCGGTGACGTCCAGTCCCAGCGCCAGCAGCAACGCGGTGAACTTTCCCGTACCGGCACCCACGTCCAGGGCGTCACGGGCTCCGGCGGGCACCAGCCACCTGGCGGACTCCGCAGGGTAGTCGGGGCGGACCCGCTGGTAGTGCCGGCCGCCGTCCTGGAAGCTCTGCCCGAGTTCCCTGCGCCGGCCGTGATCAAGCCTGGGGCCACCCCGAACCACGCGTGGCCTCCTTCTGATGCTGCCGATGTGGATGTCTTTCGAATCTACCGCACGGAAGGGATCAGCAGGGTGGGCGTGTGTCCGGGCCTAGTCGTCCGTGCAGGGGGCTGCGCCGGCAGTTCCGGGGGTGTTGGGTGCCCAGTGGGGGTAGGTGCGGAAGTCGTTGGCGGGCACCCAGCGGCCCGCGTCCACCACGTAGTCCCAGCCCAGTCCGCTGCTGCGCAGCGTCTGGATGCCGGCGAGGAGGCGTTCGGCGTCCTCCAGCCGTGAGCCCACGCCGAAACTTGCGCGGAGGGAGCCGGACGGCAGGCCCAGGCGCTTCAGCAGGGGGTGGGCGCAGAACCGTCCGTCGCGCAGGCCCACCCCGTGCTCTGCGGAGAGGTAGGCGGCTACCAGCCCTGCGTCGTAGCCCTCCACAGAGAAGTTGACCACGCCGATGGTGTCCGTTTCCGGGTTGGTGTCCTTGAAGATCTGGTGGACGGTGACGCCGTCGATGCGCTGCAGCCCCTCCACCAGGAAGGAACGGATGGCGGATTCGTGGGCGTGCCACCGGTCCTGGTCGAGTTCGGCGATGACCTGGGTGGCGCGGGCCAGGGTGGCGGCGCCGAGGACGTTCGGCGAGCCCCCCTCGTGGCGGGCCGGACCGGTGGCCCAACTGACGCCGTCGAGCCTTGCCTCCTTGACCGCCCCGCCACCGGCGAGGTGCGGGACACCGGTGTCCAGCCAGTCGGGCCGTCCCACCAGCACGCCCGCGCCGAACGGCGCATACAGCTTGTGGCCGGAAAAGGCGAGGTAGTCGACGTCGTCCGCGCTGATGTCCACCCGGCGGTGCGGCGCAAGCTGGGCCGCGTCCACCACGATCCGTGCACCGTGCTGATGGGCCAGCGCGGCCAGCGCCCGGATCGGGAGAATTTCGCCGGTGACGTTGGAGGCGCCAGTGACCGCCAGCAGGCTGACTCCGCCCTGCTCCAGTTCGGCGCGAACGGCGTCCAGGGTGCCGGTAATGGTGTCGGCCGCAACGATGCTGCGGTGCGGAACGCCCTGCCATGGCAGCAGGTTGGCGTGGTGTTCGATGTCCAGGTAGAGGACGTCGCCGTCGTGCCGGCCGTCGGTGGCGGGCAGGCAGCCGGCCAGGAGGTTCAGGGAATCCGTGGTGTTGCGGGTGAAGATGACCGAATCGTCGGGGCGTCCGCCCACGAAGTCCCGGACAATGCTGCGTGCATTTTCGTATACGGAGGTGCTGATCTGGGATGCGTAGCCGGCCCCACGGTGGACGCTCGCGTAGTAGGGCAGGATCTCGTTCAGGTAGGCGGAAACCACGGAGAGGGCCGGAGCGGAAGCGCCATAGTCAAGGTTCGCGTACCGCACATGGCCGCCGGAGATCAGCGGTGCCTGGATCTCGGCGCCGGTGACGGCAGCAAGGGGGCGGCCGGCAATGCGGTGGCGTTCTTCGGTGATACCGGCGTCGGCAATGGCAGGCTGGGGGGAGACGGTGGCAGTTGTCACAGAGACCTCACTTGAATACAGGACCCCGCATAGGGAATCCGCGCTTGCCGCATCCACTCCGGACCGGCCTGGTCGTCACCCGGGGCACCCCGCCGCGAATGGAGGGTTGCCGGCCAGCAAACCGGGGTTTTGCGCTGGCACTCGTGACCTGCCTAAAAGCGTAGGACATGGGGCGGCCAGGACTAAAGCCGCGGCAATTGTTAAGGCCTTTGTTACGCTGCATCGAATAAACGACGCCGGACACCCCCTCCTGGAGGTGTCCGGCGTCGCAATGTTCGCTGAAGTGGGGAAACTGTGGCAGTTACAGCAGATCGTCCAAATACGGGTTGAGGCGGTGCAGCACCTCTGAGTGCAGGATCGAGTTCGTGGCCAGCGCGTTTCCGCCGAAGGGTCCGTCCTCGCCTTCGAGGGAGGTGAACCGGCCGCCTGCCTCCACCACGATCGGCACCAGTGCAGCCATATCGTAGAGGTTGAGCTCCGGTTCGCAGGCGATGTCCACGGAGCCCTCGGCGACCATGCAGTACGACCAAAAATCACCGTAGGCCCGCGTCCGCCAGACGTCCTCGGTCAGGCCGAGGAACTCGTCAAGGTTCCCGCGTTCCTTCCAGCCTCCCAAGCTGGAGTAGGACAGGGAGGCGTCGGAGAGGCTGGACACATTGGAGACGCGGAGCCTGGTGGCGGCTGCGAGGGACCTGCCCATGTACGCACCCATGCCCTTCGCTGCCCACCAGCGCTTGCCGAGGGCCGGGGCGCTGACCACGCCCACCACGGGCTCGCCTTCATCCACCAGGGCAATCAGCGTGGCCCAGACCGGGACGCCGCGGACAAAGTTCTTGGTCCCGTCGATGGGATCGATGATCCAGCGCCGCGAGCCGTGGCCGGTGCTGCCGAATTCCTCGCCCAGGACGGCATCGCGGGGCCGGGAGCGGGAGAGCTGGCCGCGGATGGCTTCCTCGGCTGCCTTGTCGGCGTCGGTGACGGGCGTCAGGTCCGGCTTGGTCTCAACGTGGAGGTCCAGGGCCTTGAAGCGGCTCATGGTCTGGTCATCCACGGAGTCGGCCAGGACATGGGCCAGGCGCAGGTCATCGTTGTAGCTCGAAGCGGGTTGGATCATGGTTCCAAACTACCGTCTGCGGACGCTTCTGCCGGGAGAACGCGTCAGTTGACGGTGCCGAGCTCCTTGGTTTCCTGTGCCTCCATGCGTGGGTCCGTGCCGAGCAGCCGCCTCAGGGACGCCAGCCGTGCCGCTCCGGTGGGACCCGCGTGTCCGCCAGCCACCCAGTCATCGAGGCCGCAGTCCACTGCCGTTGCAGTGTGCTTGCAGCCCCGCTCACAGTTTTCGATGCCGGGGGAGAGGTCCGGGAAGGAGCGCAGGATCCGGTCCGGGTCCACGTGCGCCAGGCCAAAGGAACGGATGCCGGGGGTATCAATGATCCAGCTGCCCGCCGGGGCGTCCGCCAGGCGCAGGGCCAGGGCCGACGACGAGGTGTGGCGGCCACGCCCGGTGACCGCGTTCACTCCACCCGTGGCCCGCTCGGCGCCGGTCAGCGCGTTCACCATGGTGGACTTGCCCACGCCCGAGTGGCCCAGCATCACGGTGACCTTGCCGTCGAGGTGGGCGCGGAGGTCGGCCACCGCCGCGCTGTCCAGCCGCGCCGAGAGGCCGTCGTCGGACCGTGCATCGATCCCGGACGCCTTTGCATCGGCGGTCCGGCTGATGATCACCGGGAAGTCCAGGTGGGTGTAGTTGGACAGCAATTCCGCCGGGTCCTTGACGTCGGCCTTGGTGACCAGCAGGATCGGCTCGATCCCGGCGTCGTAGGCAGCCACCAGGGCGCGGTCAATGAATCCGGTGCGCGGCTCCGGGTTGGCGGCTGCCACCACAATCACGAGTTGGTCGGCGTTGGCCACCACGGCCCGCTCGACTGGGTCGGTGTCGTCGGCGCTGCGGCGCAGCAGGGTGTGGCGGTCCTGGATCTTTACCAGTCGGGCAAGCGTGTCCGGCTCCCCGGACACGTCCCCCACGAGCGAGACGAAGTCGCCGGCAACCACCGGCGAGCGGCGCAGTTCGCGGGCCCGCGCTGCGATGACAACGCGCTCGTTGTCCGAGTCTTCGCCCACCACTGCCGTGTACCGGCCGCGGTCCACCGTGATGATCCGTCCGGTGACGGCGTCATCATGGCTGGGCCTGTCCTTGGTACGGGGCCGGGAGCCCTTCTTGCTGGGGCGGATCCGGACGTCTGATTCGTCCCAGGAGTCAGTGCTCCGCGCCACTGCCGCGCCTTTCCTGCGCCGCCACGCCGGCATCCTGGGCCAGCATGTTTGCCCACAGCTGCGGAAAGTCGGGCATGGTCTTGGCGGTGGTGGCGATGTCCTCCACCTGGACGCCGTCCACCGCGAGGCCCAGGATTGCCCCGGCAGTGGCCATGCGGTGGTCGGCGTAGCTGTGGACGACGCCGGCGTGCAGCCTGGCGGGCCGGATCACCAGGCCGTCGCTGGTTTCCTCGGCGTCGCCGCCGAGCCGGTTGATTTCCGCGACCAGGGCCGCCAGCCGGTCGGTCTCATGTCCCCTGAGGTGGGCAATCCCCGTGAGTCGGGAAGGTCCAGTGGCAAGGGCGCACAGGGCCGCGACGGTAGGAGCCAGCTCACTGGTGTCAGCGAAGTCGCCGCCCGTGATTTCCGGGCCGCCGGTGACGGTCAGGACGCCGTCAGCCAGGGTGACGGTGGCTCCCATCCGGGCCAGGATGCCGCGCCAGAGGTCCCCCACCTGCTGCGTTTCCGTGGGCCAGTTGGGGATGCGGACCGTTCCCCGTGACGCCAGGGCCGCCGCCAGGAAGGGCCCGGCGTTGGAGAGGTCCTGTTCAATCCTTTGGTCGAAGGCGCGGATGGGTCCCGGTGCCACCACCCAGTGGTTGGGAACGGAGTCGTCCACGGATACACCGGCACCACGCAGGACCGACACCGTCATATTGATGTGGTCCAGGCTCGGCACCGGCTTTCCCACGTGCTCAAGGTGCAGGCCCTCGTCGAACCTCGCTCCCACCAGCAGGAGGGCGGAGACGAACTGCGAAGAGGCGCTGGCGTCGATGACCAGGTGGCCGCCCCGGACCGCGCCGGTGCCTTCCACTACGAACGGGAGCGACGACGGCGCGCTGCCGTCCTCAGCGGAAACGGCGACGCCCAAGGCTTTGAGGGCCTCGATGATGGTCCCCATGGGACGCTTCCTGGCGTGCGGGTCGCCGTCGAACACGCTGGCTCCGCTGCGGAGCGCCGCGAGGGGCGGGACGAACCGCATCACGGTGCCGGCGAGTCCGCAGTCGATCCTGGTGGCGGACGGCGCCGCTGCCGAGGGGAGTGGAACGACCTCCAGGTCAGGCCCGAAGGCGCCGTCTCCCGGCACTTCGGTGATGGTGGCGCCGAGCTGCCTGAGCGCTTCGACCATGAGTGCGGAGTCCCTGGAGTGCAGGGGAGCCCGGAGCCGGGACGGGCCGTCGGCGAGGGCCGCGAGGACCAGGTACCTGTTGGTCAGGGACTTCGATCCGGGCACCGTCACGGTGGCGTCGACGGGCCGGGACGCAAAAGGTGCGGCCCAGTGCTGGACGGGTGTTCCGGATGCGTCCCGGGTGGCAGCTGCTGCGGTCATTCGTGCTTAGGCTCCCGCGGCGTGTTCGACGGCGCGGCGCACGGCCTTGTCCGCCTTGTTCAACTTCTTCGTGGTGGTCCGGCGGGCGTCGGCGGCCAGGTGCGAAGCGTTCCGGCGCGCGTCGGCGGCGAGGTGTTCGGCGCGCCATGCCAGGCCGGGCTTGCCTGCGGTGTCCACGGATGCGAGCAGGGCGCCGCCACTCAGGGAGAGGTTCTTGAGCAGCTGGTTCCTGCGGCTTTCGCGCCCTTCCTTGCTGCTGATGTCCGCGCTGCGCCACTCAACGAAGGTGTTCAGGAGGGAAACCACGGTGAGCAGGCCGGCAGACAGCCTGGAAAACTTGCCAAGCCCGAACAGGACGCCGGCGCCCACCTGGGTCCCGCCGATGACACGGGCCAGGGTCTTCTCATTCGTCTGGAAAGGAAGCGATGCCGCAGCCTTGCGCAGCAGGGGGGAGAGCTGCTGTGCGGTGTCGTCGGAATTCTTGAGCTTATCCAGTCCGGCAAGAATGAAACTGGAGGCGAGCATGGGCCTGGCGAGCGTGCGGACAAAGGACATGGATTTCCTCCTGGATGGACGAGCCGCGGCGAGCGGCGGAGTCGGTCCTAGTCTTGCACTTTTAGGGAATATTTGCCCGCGGGAGGCGGTTATGGCTGTCGGGTCCGCGAGAAGGGGCCCGGCGATCATTCACCCGATACAGAGCGGAGTTGGGCCTTGCGGAAGGTGTTGGACGGAACCAGGCCGGCGGGACCGGTGGCAGTGGACAAGCTGGCCGCCGTGCCGCCGGAGTACGGCATGCCCCCGACCGGGAGCCTGACAGTAGACTTGAAGGCAATGAGCACCCTGGATCCGGCCGTTGCGGCCATGTATGAGGCTTCCGCCGGCGAAGTAAACGGCAGGGCAGGCGCACCCCTGCCCGCGGGACAGGCTGCTGCCGGTTCGTTGGCCCCGGCAGCGGACACTGAGGACAGCGCCCTGGACGTGGCCACCGAGAGCGCGGAGCAACGCCGCCAGCGGTTCGAGCGGGACGCCATGCAGTATGTCGACCAGCTGTACTCCGCGGCGATGCGCATGGCACGGAACCCGTCGGACGCGGAGGACCTGGTCCAGGAGGCCTACACCAAGGCTTTTTCGGCCTTCCACCAGTACAAGCCGGGGACAAACCTCAAAGCGTGGCTCTACCGGATCCTGACCAACACGTACATCAACCTGTACCGCAAGCGGCAGCGGGAGCCGCTGCAGTCCAATTCGGACAGCATCGAGGATTGGCAGTTGGCCCGGGCCGAGTCGCACACGTCGAGCGGACTGCGGTCGGCGGAGGCAGAAGCCCTTGACCACCTTCCGGATTCCGACGTCAAGCGGGCGCTCCAGGATATTCCGGAAGAGTTCCGCCTGGCGGTCTACTTCGCGGACGTGGAGGGCTTCGCCTACAAGGAAATCTCAGACATCATGAACACGCCCATCGGCACGGTGATGTCCCGGCTCCACCGCGGCCGGCGTATGTTGCGGGACATGCTCGCGGAATACGCCGCCGAGCGGGGATTCAAAACGGCCGCGGATGCGTCGGATGCGGCAGGAAGCAAAGCACAGGAGAACAGGAAATGAGCGACTGCCAGGGATTGGGCGACTGCGACGATACCCGGATGCAACGCATCTACGAGTACCTTGACGGGGCACTGACCCGCGAGGACATTACCGAAATCAAGAACCACCTTGATGACTGCCCCGAATGCACGGAGCAATATGACTTGGAATGCGTCATCCGCAACATGGTCAAACGCTCCTGCACGGAGTCTGCGCCGGACAACCTGAAGAACGCGATCCTGGACCGGATCCACGCGATCCGTCCCGTGGAGGCGTAGGCACAGGCCGCTCGTGCGACCCCTCGGGGCCACAGACAGCAAAGGACCCCGCAAGCCGATTGGCGTGCGGGGTCCTTCGCTTGAACCGTAGTCCCTGGCATTTGCCTAGGTGTTGGGGCGCTTCCCGTGGTTCGCGCCGCCACGCTTACGGTCACGACGCTTGCGTGCACGCTTGCTCATAGCTGGCCTCCTTACTGTTGGTACTCAAAAGAGCTGCCCTCCAGTCTCCCACATGATCCGGCGCCCCGCGAACCGGAAACGGCGGATGACCTGCGGCGGGGCTGCCTGGGCGGGATGCTACGGCCGGAGCGTACTGCGGATGGTGGCACGGGCCTGGTCCAGGGCTGTCCTGACGGTCTCCAGCAGCATGGGACTGATGGGCTGGTGCATGGCCTGGCGCCGCAGATCGGCGCGAAGCTCGTCGCGGAAATCCTGCAGCAACAGCTCCGCGTCCTTGAGCGCCTGGCCTCTTCGCTGTTGCGGCTGGCTGCTTCCCGGCAGGGCGGTGCCCGGCGCAGCCGCGGCGCGGGCAGCCTCCGCTGCTGCAGCAAGGTCGCTGCGGAGACCCCGCATGCTGTTGCGGATGTCCTCCCTGAGGGTGCCCGAAAGCCGCTGGACAGATGCTGCGATGTCATGCTCAACGCCTGCCAGATCCTCCCGGCGGCGGTTCAGTTCAGCAAGGCCGGCGGCGGTGATGCGGTAGTTGGTCCGGCGTCCCGCCGGTTCGGTAGCCACCAGGCCGTCCTCTTCGAGCTTGCCCAGGCGCGGGTAGATGGTTCCGGCGCTCGGCGAATAGGTCCCGCCGAACCGGTCCTTGAGCGCCTTGATGAGCTCGTAACCGTGCTTGGGGCCGCTTTCCAGCAGGGAAAGGAGATAGAGCCGCAGCGCACCGTGTGCGAAGACGGGAGGCATCAGCGTGCCGCTTCCCCATGGGAGTCTACGGCTGCAGGAGCATGGAAGATGGAGGTTTTGCCGGACACCGAGTTGGCCCGGACAAGCATCAATTGTCCATCAGGGCCTGCGATAGTCTCCACTTTGCCGTTGGTGAGGAGGCATTGCCTGCCATCCAGGATCACCGCTCCGCCCGCGGACTTGGCCACGATGTCAACGCCCACGTCCGCTGGCAGGCTGATGGTGAGGTCTCCCGACACGGAGTTGGAGCCAAAATCCTGCGTGTAATCGAACAGGTCGAAGCTGAGGTGCCCGCTGACCGTATTGGTGCGCACATGGGTGAAGTGGCCGGAAGCCGTGACCTCCCCGGAGATGCTTTTGGCGGTGAGGACGCCCCTGTGGTTCCTGACAGCAACTCTGCCGCTGACCGTATTGACCTGCAGTTCACCGGCGGTGCTGTCCGCCGTGACGGAACCCGACACGGTGTTGAGCCGCACGTGGGCGGAGATGCCCGAAACGAGGCCGTCGCCGCTCACAGTGCCCGCTTCCACCCCGACTCCACGGGGAACAGCGACAGTGATGACGGCGGAATTGTCGCTGTTGTGATTAACGGTTTCCATGAGGTTCTTGAACCAGCCCTGGGCGCCGTGCAGTTGGTGCCGGACTTCCAGCCTGCCGGTGTTCAGGGACACTGCCACGGGGTCCCCAAGCACCTCGGAGAACTCCAGCCGCACCACGGGTTCGTCGTGCTCGATGATGTGGAACGTGCCCCTGACCATGCCCAGCTTCACGGACGTCACGGCGTCGACGTCGATCGTTTGCGCGCTTGCGACAGTCCAGTGTTCTCCGGTCATGATCCCTCCAAAAGACGATATATCGCGTGTGCTCCCCAAAGTATCGCTGCCGGGTGGCAGGGGTCAAGATATATCGCGTGAAGGGGCTACTGGGGAGCGTCCATGCCCAGCCACTGGAACCAGCCGCGGTGCAGCACCAGCCAAGCCATGAGGCCGTAGCCTGCCTGGCCGGGAGTTCCCCCGTTCGCGGCAAGGTCCTGGCGCCACTGTTCGTGGTTGAGCAGGGGAGAGAAGGTGTCGACGTAGAGGTGCTTGCGCCGGGTGGTCACATCCGCGAAGGCAGTGTTCAGTTCGTCCAGCCGGCGGTTCTGGGCCGGGTCAAGCGTGGGGGGTGGCCCCACGACGAACACCTCGATCCGGTTTTGGGAAGCTGAGTCCAGGATGTTGGCCAGGTTCAGCCGGCTCCTTGCGGTGGACAGGCCGAACTCGATGTCACGCCCCGAGAGTCCGATGACCAGCCGGTTCTCTGCCTGGGGGCTGAAGCGCCTGCCGGCCTCATCCAGCCAGCGCGCAGCCAAACCTTCGGTACCTTCCTGCGGGCAGGGGAGGGCATAGCTTTCCAGCAGCATGCCATCCTGGGGAGTGCGGGCCAGCACGCGGCCCAGCCAGCCCAGCGCCCGGGGGTCGCCCAGTCCGGCCAGCAGTTCATCTCCTACAGCCGCGATCCGCAGCTTCCTGTCTTCCACGCGTTCCTCTTTACTTCGGTACGGGTTTACTTCGGTACGGCCGCTGCCATCGTTGCCGCCGCGGCTGCGGAGGCTAGGGGAGGCGCTGTCCATCCATTAAACAGAACTGCCCGGCCGGAGTCTGGTATTTCGACTCCGGCCGGGCAGCCTTACTGCTTACTTCCGTGCAAATGCCTGCTTCAGGAGGACATCCTGTTCCGCGGCGTGCCGCTTCATGGAACCGGCCGCCGTGGAGGCCGATGCCGGCCGGGACACCAGGCGGACCCGGCGGTCAAGGGCCTCCGGGAGGTGCAGGCCGATGAACGGCCAGGGCCCCTGGTTGGCAGGCTCGTCCTGGGCCCAGACCACGTCGGCGTTGGGGTACTTGGCAAGCTCCGCTTCGATCTCCGCATGCGGCAGCGGGTAGAGCTGCTCCACGCGGATGATCGCTGTGGTCTTGTCGCCGGTCTTCTGCCGGGTGGACAGGAGATCGTAGTACAGGCGGCCGGAGACCAGGAGCACGCGCTCGACGGCGGTGGCCGGCAGCTGCTCGTGGTCACCGATGACAGGGCGGAAGGTGCCGTTGGTGAAGTCCTCGACGGACGACGCGGCTGCCTTCAGGCGCAGGAGCTGCTTGGGCGTGAAGATGATCAGCGGCTTTCGCGGGCGGCTGTACGCCTGGCGGCGCAACAGGTGGAAATGCGAGGCTGCCGTGGTGGGGTTGGCCACGATCATGTTGTCCTCTGCACACAGCTGCAGGAACCGCTCGATCCTCGCGGAGGAGTGGTCCGGGCCCTGTCCCTCGTAACCGTGCGGGAGCATCAGGACCAGGGAGGAGCGCTGGCCCCACTTCTGCTCCGCGGACGAAATGAACTCGTCGATGATGGTCTGCGCACCGTTGACGAAGTCACCGAACTGGGCTTCCCACAGGACCAGGGCGTCCGGGCGTTCCACGGAGTAGCCGTACTCGAAGCCCATGGCGGCGTATTCGGACAGCAGCGAGTCGTAGATCCACAGCTTGGCCTGGTCATCCGAAAGGTTGCCCAGGGGCAGCCATTCCTTGCCGTTGGCACGGTCGTGGAAGACCGCGTGGCGCTGCACGAAGGTGCCACGGCGCGAGTCCTGGCCGGCAAGGCGCACGGGGACGCCTTCCATGATCAGGGAGCCGAAGGCCGCGATCTCGCCGAAGCCCCAGTCGATGCCGCCTTCGCGGGACATCTGCTCGCGCTTTTCAAGCAGCTGCTTCAGCTTGGGGTGGACCGTGAAGCCGTCGGGGATCTCGACGTGCGCCTTGCCGATCCGGGCCAGGGTCTCGGCACTGATGGCCGTGGAAGCCGGTGCGCTGACGCTGGAATCGGACTGCTGGGCCTTGGGCCGTTCGATGTCGGAGACGGCTGCTGAATCAGCGGTCACGATCGGAATAGGCGAGGTCTGGGCGGCGTGCGTCTCGGCGAAGACCCGCTCCAGCCGTTCCTGGTAGTCGCGGAGCAGCTGCTCGGCTTCTTCCTCGGTGATGTCGCCGCGGCCGATGAGGGACTCGGTGTACAGCTTGCGGACGGACCGCTTGGCTTCGATCAGGTTGTACATCAGCGGCTGGGTCATCGAGGGGTCGTCGCCCTCGTTGTGGCCCCGGCGGCGGTAGCACACCATGTCGATGACGACGTCCTTGTGGAAGCGCTGCCGGAATTCGTAGGCGAGCTGGCCGATGCGGACAACAGCCTCCGGGTCGTCACCGTTCACGTGGAACACCGGCGCCTGGATCATCTTGGCAACGTCCGTGGAGTACGTGGACGACCGCGACGAGGACGGGGCGGTGGTGAACCCCACCTGGTTGTTGACCACGATGTGGATGGTTCCACCCGTGCGGTAGCCCCGGAGCTGGGACAGGTTGAGCGTTTCAGCCACAACGCCCTGGCCCGCGAAGGCGGCGTCGCCGTGGACCATGATGGGCAGGACGGGGAACGATTCGCCCTGGTCCAGCCGGTCCTGCTTGGCCCGGACGATGCCTTCGAGGACGGAGTCCACGGCTTCCAGGTGCGACGGGTTCGCAGCGAGGTAGACCTTGGTCTCCTTGCCGTTGTCCGAGGTGAAGGTGCCTTCGGTGCCCAGGTGGTACTTGACGTCGCCGGAACCCTGCACGGAGCGCGGATCCTGGGTTCCCTCGAATTCGCGGAACACCTGGGCGTAGGTCTTGCCGGCGATGTTCGTCAGGACGTTGAGGCGGCCGCGGTGGGCCATCCCGATGGCGACCTCGTCCAGGCCGTCGTCCGCGGCATCGGACATGATGGCGTCCAGCAGCGGGATCAGGGACTCGCCGCCTTCCAGGGAGAAGCGCTTCTGGCCCACGAACTTGGTCTGCAGGAAGGTCTCGAAGGCCTCGGCTGCGTTCAGCTTGGAGACGATCCGCAGCTGTTCCTCGCGGCTGGGCTTGGAGTAGGCGTGCTCCAGCTGGTCCTGGAACCACTTACGCTCGGCAGGCTCCTGGATGTGCATGTACTCGATGCCCGTGGTGCGGCAGTAGGCATCGCGCAGGACGCCCAGGATGTCGCGGAACTTCAGCATCGGCTTGCCGCCGAACCCGCCGGTGGGCCATTCGCGGTCCAGGTCCCAGAGGGTCAGACCATAGGTGAGGACGTCCAGGTCCGGGTGCTTGCGCTGGACGTATTCCAGCGGATCGGTGTCCGCCATGAGGTGGCCGCGCACGCGGAAGGAGTGGATCAGCTGCTGGATCCGGGCCACCTTGTTGATCTCGTCGGCCGGATCAACCTGCAGGTCGGGGCTCCAGCGGACGGGCTCGTACGGAATGCGCAGGGCTTCGAAGATCTCGTCGTAGAAATTCTGCGCGCCAAGCAGCAGCTGGTGCACCAGCTTCAGGAATTCGCCGCTGCCGGCACCCTGGATGACGCGGTGGTCGTACGTCGAGGTGAGGGTCAGGACCTTGCTGATGGCGTTCTGGGCGATGATCTTTTCGCTGGCGCCCTGGAACTCTGCGGGGTAGTCAAGGGCGCCGACGCCGATGATGGCCGCCTGGCCCTTGGAGAGGCGCGGTACCGAGTGCACGGTGCCGATGCCGCCGGGGTTGGTCAGGGACACTGTGGTGCCCTGGTGGTCTTCGGCGGTGAGCTTGCCGTTGCGGGCCCGCTTGATCAGGTCCTCGTAGGTGTGCCAGAACTCGGCAAAGTTGAGGGTCTCCGCCTTCTTGATGTTCGGGACCATGAGCAGGCGGGTGCCGTCGGGCTTGGGCATGTCGATGGCGATGCCGAAGTTGACGTGCGCCGGCTGGACCGCAACAGGCTTGCCGTCCACCTCGTCGTAGTACACGTTCATGGACGGGAACTGGGAGAGAGCGCGGATCACGGCGTAGCCGATGAGGTGCGTGAAGGAAACCTTGCCGCCGCGCGCGCGGGCCAGGTTTGAGTTGATGACCACGCGGTTGTCGATGAGCAGCTTGGCCGGAATGGCACGGACGCTGGTGGCGGTGGGCACCTGGAGGCTGGTGACCATATTGGTGGCGATGGCTTTTGCCGGTCCGCGGAGGACGGAGACGACGTCTTCCTCGGGTGCAGTGGGCGCCTTGACGTTCTTGGGCAGCTGGGCCGGGATGGGCTGCGAACCGGTGCCGGCCTCGGTCTTCTTGCCGCCGTCGCGCGCTTCGGTGGCAGGGGCCTTCTTGACGGGTGCAGGGGCTGCGGGTGCGGCCGGGGCAGCGGCTGCCGGTGCAGCGGGGGCAGCGGGGGCAGCAGCCGGCGACGGTGCCGGTGCGGCGGGAGCCTGCTTTACAACGGGAAGTTCCCGCGTGGGTGGGTTGGCGGCATGCGCGGAATTTCCATTGGAAGAAGAACCGTTGCCCGAGTCGAAGGATTCGAACAGGGGCCACCACTTGGCGTCCACGGCGTTCTTGTCCTGCTGGTACTGCTCGTACAGTTCGTCAACGAGCCACTCGTTTCCGCCAAATTCCTCTGGTAGACGGTGGCTTGGCTGCTCTGGCACTTGAAATACGCCTCTTCCATGAGTTTGATTTCTCTTTGGCCCCCCGGTGCTTCAGCACTACGTTCGAACCAGTCTCTGTCCGCTGAACCCGGACCTTTGCAAGTCTAGTGAGCATCCTGTGTTAACTGCCAATAAGGGTGACTCAAATCATGAAGTGACGAACCATCGCCTGAATATGGCGGCCGCCGGGGCCTGGGGACCCACCGCGCAGGCGGCCCGCCGGAAGGCAAACGGGCTGCCTGTGGCCGCCCTCCCGAGCGTCCGGGACAGGGCTGCTCCTGTAGACTGAAATTCTTATGGACAGTAAATCTAGGTGCCGGCCTGGGCGCTGTCAGCGGAGCTCGAAGAGCAGCGCCGCGCAGTCCGCCCCCAGAGCCGGCAAACCCCGACAACGCGCCCATCACCAGCCAACGGCCCAGCTTGCCGCAACCCGCACGGACCAGGCGGTATCCGCCGATCATCCTCCGCCGGGACGAAACAGCTTTTCCACTCCGCCGCTTTTCATGATTGCGGAAAAGTTCGCACGCCAGGCGGGATGCTGAATGGAGTGGCTCCTTCTTGCAGCAGGCTTGCTGCTCATCGCCGGCACAGGTTTCTTCGTGGCCGTCGAGTTCTCCCTCATCGCCCTGGACCAGGCAACAGTCCAGCGCGCCATCGACGACGGCGACACCGGGGCGGTGCCTTTGCTCACCTGCCTCAAGTCACTGTCAACCCAGCTGTCCAGCTGCCAGCTCGGCATCACCTTGACCACTTTGCTCACTGGTTATGTCATGGAACCCTCGGTGGGCCGCCTGCTCAAGGCGCCGCTGGGCGCCGTCGGCCTTCCCGACGTGGCGGTGGAGTCTGTTTCCCTGATCCTGGCGATGGTGGTGGCAACACTGCTGTCCATGCTCCTGGGTGAGTTGGTGCCCAAAAACATGGCCATCGCGCTGGCGTTTCCCGTGGGCCGGGCGCTGGCCGGGCCGCAGCTCGTCTTCACCACCATCTTCAAACCGGCAATCCTGGTCCTCAACGGGTTCTCCAACAAGGTCCTGCACGTTTTCGGGCTGGAAGCCAAGGAGGAGATTTCCGGGGCGCGGACGCCGGCGGAGCTTGCCTCGCTGGTCCGGAGGTCCGCTGCGATGGGAACGCTTGACGCCGGGACCGCCAACTTCATCGCCCGCACCCTCAACTTCTCCACGCGGACAGCGGCCGACGTCATGACGCCCCGCATCCGGCTGGAGACGATCGACGCCGACCAGCCGGTCTCCGACGTCGTGGATGCGGCGCGCAGGACCGGCTACTCCCGCTTCCCTGTCATCGGCGATTCAGCCGATGACATCCGCGGCCTGGTGCACGTTAAAAAGGCCGTTGCCGTTCCGTGGGAACGCCGGCAGAACCTCGAAGCGGGTGCCATCATGACCGAAGTTCTGCGCGTGCCCGAGACCATCCACCTGGATGCCCTCCTGGCCGAGCTCCGCGAGGGAAACCTGCAGCTGGCCGTCGTGCTGGATGAATACGGTGGGACCGCCGGCATCGCCACCCTGGAAGACCTGGTGGAGGAAATTGTCGGCGAGGTGGCGGACGAGCATGACAAGGTCCGTCCGGGACTCCTGCAAAGTGCCTCCGGCGACTGGTATTTCCCGGGTCTGCTCCGGCCCGATGAGTTGTCCGAGCAAATCCCTGGCCTGAGCGTTCCGGACGAAGCAGCCTACGAAACCGTGGGCGGCTACGTCATGAGCAAGCTGGGCAGGATCGCCGCCGTGGGGGACAGGGTGCCGGTAAATGGCGGCACCCTCAGTGTCACCAGGATGGATGGCCGCAGGATCGACCGGATCTGCTTCCACCCCGCGGCGGAACCGGCTGCGCAGGACACCAATCACAGGAGCAAGCCATGAGTGACTGGGCCGGAATAGCGTGGCTGGGTGTCCTCCTGCTGGGCAACGCCTTCTTTGTGGCCGCTGAGTTCGCCATCATGTCCGCGCGCCGAAGCCAGATTGAACCCCTGGCCGACGCCGGTTCAAAGCGCGCGCAGACCACCCTTCGTGCCATGGAAAACGTCTCCCTGATGCTGGCGTGCGCACAGTTGGGCATCACGGTCTGTTCGCTGTTGATCCTGCTGGTGGCGGAGCCGGCAATCCACCACCTGCTCGCGGTCCCCATCGAGACGGTGGGCCTGCCGGCGGAAGTGGCCGACGTGGCAGCCTTCGCTGTGGCCCTGATGCTGGTGACCTTCCTGCACGTGACGTTCGGCGAGATGGTGCCCAAGAACATTTCGGTGTCCGTGGCTGACAAGGCGGCACTGTTCCTGGCCCCGCCGCTGCTGTTCATCTCGCGGCTGGTCCATCCCGTGATCTCCGTCCTCAACTGGTCGGCCAACCACATCCTCAAGCTGATGCGGATCGAGCCCAAGGACGAGGTGACGTCCTCCTTCACCTTGGAAGAGGTGCAGTCGATCGTCCAGGAGTCCACCCGCCACGGGCTGGTGGATGACGACGCCGGGCTCATCACCGGAGCGCTTGAGTTCTCGGAGCACACGGCGGAGGACATCATGGTCCCGCTCGGAAACCTGGTCATGCTGGGGGCATCCACCACGCCCGTGGAGTTCGAGAAAGCCGTCAGCCGTACTGGCTTCTCCCGGTTCCCCATGCTCGACGACGAGGACATGCTCTACGGCTACCTCCATGTAAAGGACGTGCTGTCCATACCGGAGTCCGCTTATGAGCTGCCCATCGCCGAAAGCCGGGTCCGGTCGCTGGCAAACCTGGCGCTGGGTGACGAGATCGAAAAGGCCATGTCCGTCATGCAGCGCACCGGGTCCCACCTTGCGCGCGTGATTGGCCCGGACGGCAATACGCGGGGGGTGCTCTTCCTGGAGGACGTCATCGAACAGCTCGTCGGGGAAATCAGGGACGCAACGCAGGCCACCGGAATCCGCCGGCTGGGCCAGCCGAACGGCAGCTGAGACCCCGGACGCCCCTGCCTCTGCGCAGGGGCGCGCCAGGGATGGGCCTGACGAAGCAGCTCACCCACCTAAATAGGAATCATTCGCATTTAGGTATAGGCTGGGCACTGTTGTCCTCCCCATCCTGTGTGAACTGAGGTTTTCCGTGCGCCGTCCAGCCGCTGCCAGCTCTTTCCTTGCCGCCCTCGCGGGGCTCGGCCTCCTGCTCAGTGCCTGCAGCCCCCAGCCGTCGCAAACCTCGGAGCAGGCGCAGGGGATCAACGTCGTAGCCTCCACAAACGTCTACGGTGACATCGCCCGCACGATCGGCGGGGACAAGGTCAAGGTGACTGCCATCATCAACAGCGCCGGGCAGGATCCGCACTCCTACGAGGCCACAGCCCAGGACCGGCTGGCGGTATCCAAGGCCCGGCTCGTCATCGAGAACGGTGGCGGATACGACGACTTCCTCCACACCCTGGTGGAGAGCAGCAAGCTCGACAGCGCGTCCGTGCTGACTGCCGTCGAAGTTTCCGGCCTTGCCCATCCGGAAGAAACTGCCTCCGCCGGGCCATCGACCACACCGGAGACGACAGACGGGCACGCCGGCCACGACCACGGCGGGCTCAACGAACACGTCTGGTACAGCCTGCCCGCCATGGAGCGGATGGCTGACGGCATAGCGGACAAGCTTGCCGCCCTGGACCCCGGCTCTGCCCCCACGTTCTCCGCAAATGCCCAGTCCTTCAAGTCCTCCCTGTCATCCCTGCACGGCCAGCTGGACGCCATGAGAGCCTCCGGGGGCGGTGGCCGCGTGGCCGTAACGGAGCCCGTGCCCCTGTACATGCTCGAAGATGCCGGACTCACCAATGCGACGCCTGAGCAGTACACCGCGGCCATCGAAGAGGGCACTGACGTTCCACCCGCCGTCCTGAAGGAGGCCACGGACCTGGTCGGGTCCAAAGCCGTCCGCCTGCTCGCCTACAACGCCCAGACAGAGGGTCCCCAGACCGAAGCGCTGAAGAAGGCGGCTGAGAGCGCCGGAGTGCCCGTGGTGGACTTCACCGAGACCCTGCCCGAAGGCAAGACCTACCTGCAGTGGATGACGGACAATGTGAACAACATCAGCAAGGTTCTGGAGACAAACAGGTGAAATCCGTCGTTAGCCTCAACGGGGCGTGCCTCAGGTTCGGCCAGCGCACGCTCTGGGAGGGCCTTGACCTGGACATCAGGCCCGGCGAGTTCTTTGCCGTGCTGGGTCCCAACGGCAGTGGCAAGACCAGCTTCCTGAAAGTGCTGCTGGGCCTGCAGAAGCTGGAGGCGGGAGAAGCCTCCATTGGCGGACGGCCCGTGGAACGCGGCAGCAGCCTGATCGGCTACATCCCCCAGCAGAAATCCTTTGCGCCGGATACCCCCATGCGGGCCCGCGACCTGGTGGGACTTGGAGTGGACGGCCACCGCTGGGGAATCCGGCTCTCGCCGGCCAGGACAAACCGGAAGGTGGACCAGCTCCTGGAGCTGGTTGGTGCCTCCGATTACGCCAACGTCCCGGTTGGGCAGCTCTCCGGCGGCGAGCAGCAGCGGCTGCGGGTGGCACAGGCCCTGGCGACTGATCCGCAGGTCCTGCTCTGTGACGAACCGCTGTTGTCGCTGGATTTGCACCACCAGCAGGCAGTGAGCGCCCTGATCAGCAAGCAAAGCCGTGAGCACAACAGTGCCGTCGTCTTTGTGACCCATGAGATCAATCCGATCATCGAGTACGTGGACCGTGTCCTCTACCTGGCCGGGGGACGTTTCCGGGTCGGGGCACCGGACGAGGTCATGACCACCGAAGTGCTGTCCGACCTATACGGCAGCCATGTGGAGGTGATCCGCGCCAATGGCCGGCTCGTGGTGGTCGGCCTGCCCGACGCCACCACGCACCATCACACCGTGGCGGACACGATGGCAGGGGAGGTGGCGTAATGGACGCGGACAGCATCCTGGGTGCCATTTTCAATTTCGACAACTACGGCGAACTGCTGGTCCTGGTCCAGAACTCCATCTGGGCCGGCGCTATCCTGGGGCTCCTCGGCGGCCTGGTGGGCACTTTCGTCATGAAGCGCGACCTTGCCTTCGCTGTGCACGGCATTTCCGAGCTGTCGTTTGCAGGGGCCGCTTTTGCGCTGCTGGTCGGGACGGATGTGGTCTTCGGCTCGCTGGTTGGATCGGTGGCGGCCGCACTGCTGCTGGGCCTGATGGGGGTGCGCGCACGGGACAAGAACTCGATTATCGGGGTCATCATGCCGTTCGGGCTGGGACTCGGCATCCTGTTCCTGTCGCTCTACCAAGGCCGCGCCGCGAACAAGTTCGGGCTGCTGACCGGGCAGATCGTTTCCGTGGACACGGTCCAGCTCCAGGCACTGGCCGGGACTGCCGTCGTCGTGATGCTCGTGCTGCTGGCCGTCTGGCGGCCGCTCAACTTCGCCAGCGTCGACCCCGAACTCGCCGAGGCGCGGGGAGTACCTGTCCGCAGCCTGGGCATCGTGTTCATGATTGTCCTGGGGGTCAGCGTGGCCCTGTCCATCCAGGTGGTGGGCGCCCTGCTGGTCCTTGCCCTGCTCATCACTCCTGCGGCCGCGGCGCTGCGGGTTACCTCCTCGCCGGTGGCGGCGGTGGTCCTCAGCGTGGTCTTCGCCGTGACGGCCACGGTGGGCGGAATCCTGCTGGCCCTGGGCGGGCGGATCCCCATCAGTCCCTATGTCACCACGTTGTCGTTCCTGATCTACGTGGTGTGCCGTACCATCGGCTCGGTACGGGAGGCCCGTGGCCTCAACGGGCGGGTCCTTACAGCTTCCCGGCAGCCTTAAGGGCCGTGCAGTCCGGGCACAGCCCGAAAATTTCCACCGTGTGGTCCACTTCCGTGAACCCATGCTCCGCGGCCGTGCGCACGGCCCACGTCTCCACGGCAGGGGCTTCCACCTCAACGGCCTTGCCGCAGTTCCGGCACAGCAGGTGGTGGTGGTGGGAGGTCACCGCGCAGCGCCGGTACACCGCCTCGCCGTCGCCGTTGCGGAGCACGTCAACCAGGCCCTCATCGGCCAGCGACTGCAGGATCCGGTAAGCGGTGGCAAGCGAAACGGATACGCCCTGGTTCTGCAGGATCCGGTAGAGCTCCTGTGTGCTGACGAAGTCGTCCAGGCGGTCCAGGGCAGCGCTGACGGCTTTGCGCTGCTTGGTAACGCGCTGTTCCTTGCCGCCTCCTGCCGGGGACGGGGCGGCGGAATCAGCCTTGACGCCGATCGGCATGGACGAACTCGCTTCCGTGGGGGGCAAACATCAAGATTACCAGCCGGATCTTCGTGGACAGCGTTCCGGAACGGACCCTAGGCTGGCCGTTATGAAGCTGACCAAATACACCCACGCCTGTGTCCGGCTCGAGAAGGAGGGCGGGGTCCTGGTCCTCGACCCCGGCAACTTTTCCGAATCGGCGGAGGCGCTGTCAGGGGCCCAGGCCGTACTGGTGACGCACGAACACGCAGACCACCTGGACACCAAGGCCGTGGTGGACGCCCTCCACGGGAACCAGCACCTTGAACTCCACGCTCCCGCGGGCGTGGCACAGCAGCTGCGCCAGGATGCTCCCGGTGCCGCGGACCGCATCCACACCGTGGACCCTGGGTCCTCCTTCCAGGCGGCCGGCTTCGACATCCGCAGCTTCGGCGGCCAGCATGCCCTGATCCACCCCCAGATTCCCGTGGTGGCCAACATCGGCTACCTGGTGGACCAGAACGTGTACCACCCGGGAGACTCGTTCATCATCCCGGACGGCATCACGGTCCGGACACTCCTGGTTCCGCTGCACGCCCCGTGGAGCAAGTCCGCCGAGGTGGTGGACTTTGTGATCGGGGTGCGGGCGCCGCGTGCGTTCCAGATACACGACGGGCTGCTCAACGACAACGGCCTGGGCATCGTTGAAGGGCACGTCAAGCGGATTGGGGCCAAGTACGGCACTGAATACCGGCACCTGGCACCGCGCGAGTCGGTGGAGGTCTAGCCGGTCCAATCCCCAGTGTCCAGGAAGCGCGCAATCACCGCTTCGTACGGCGCCGGGTCCAGTCCCTGGCCGGCCAGCCAGTCCTGGTTCCAGTAGTTGCCCGCATAGCGCTCGCCGCCGTCGCACATCAAGGACACGACGCTGCCACGGCGGCCCTCCGCCAGCATGCCGGCAATTGTCTGCCAGACGCCCCACAGGTTGGTGCCGGTGGACGGGCCTGCGTGCAGGCCCGCGAAGGAGTTCAGGTGCCGCATCGCGGCAATGGACGCCGCGTCCGGTACCTGGACCATCCTGTCGATCACCGTGGGAATGAAACTTGGCTCCATCCGCGCCCGGCCAATGCCTTCGATCCGCGAGGGCAGGCCGGTGGGCTGGCCGGCTGATTCCCCCAGCCAGCCGGGGTAGAACGCGGAGTTTTCCGGGTCCACCACCAGCAGCCTGGTGGGATGGCTGTGATACCGCAGGTACCGGCCAATCGTGGCGCTGGTTCCGCCGGTGCCGGCGCCCACCACGATCCAGTCCGGCACCGGGTGCGGCTCCAGTCTGAGCTGGCCGAAGATCGATTCGGCGATGTTGTTGTTGCCCCGCCAGTCCGTGGCCCGCTCAGCAAAGGTGAACTGGTCCATGTAATGCCCGTTGCAGGTGGCAGCGACCTCTTCTGCCGCCGCGTAGACGTCAGAGGCGTTTTCCACCAGCAGGCAGGAGCCGCCGAACTGTTCGATCAGCGCTATCTTCTCCGGACTAGTGGTGCGTGCCATGACGGCGACGAAGGGCAGCCCCAGCAGCTGGGCGAAGTACGCCTCCGAAACTGCCGTGCTTCCGCTGGAGGCCTCGACGATGGTGGTGTCCTCCCGGATCCAGCCGTTCACCAAGCCGAACAGGAACAGCGACCTGGCCAGCCGGTGCTTGAGGCTGCCGGACCGGTGGGTGGACTCGTCCTTGAGGTACAGCTGGATGCCCCAATGCTCCGGCAGG
>NZ_JBQCMK010000007.1:0-187632 GCF_051965175.1 Arthrobacter sp. SAFR-044 | reverse complement strand
TTGTTCTCCGCCGTGATGGTGCGGATCGCCTGGTCCGCCCAGTCCCGGTCCGTTCCGCCGCTGCCCGTGCCGGTGCTTGAGGCTGCCGGACCGGTGGGTGGACTCGTCCTTGAGGTACAGCTGGATGCCCCAATGCTCCGGCAGGGCCACCGAGTAGAGGTGGGTGTCCGCGGAACGGTTGTTCTCCGCCGTGATGGTGCGGATCGCCTGGTCCGCCCAGTCCCGGTCCGTTCCGCCGCTGCCCGTGCCGGTGCTGCCCTCGATCTTCACCGCACCAGCCTACCCGTGGCAGCCGGATTACCCGTCTAAAGTTGGACCGTTGCCTGCGCCATCAGACGGCGCAGATCCCGCAGAAGGAGCTCCATGAATCCGCTGATTGACGTCCCCGGCCTTGAAGCCAGGCTCGCCGCCGGGCGCCGGACGGTGCTGCTGGACGTGCGCTGGGTGCTGGGCGATCCGCATGGCCTTGAGCACTATCTTGCGGAGCACCTGCCGGGCGCCGTGTTCGTTGACCTGGCCTCGGAGCTTGCGGATCCCACCGTCCCGGACCGCGGGCGGCACCCGCTGCCGTCCCGCGACCCGTTCCAGGAGTCGGCCCGCCGCTGGGGTATTCGGAAGGGTGACGTCGTGGTTGCCTACGATGACAGCGGAAACATGGCGGCGGCCAGGCTGTGGTGGATGCTGCGTGACGCCGGCGTCACCGGGGTTTACCTGCTCGACGGCGGTTTGGCCGCCTGGCGTGCCGCCGGCCTGCCGCGTGAGGCGGGCCCCGTCCGTCCCACCCGCGGCGACGTTGAGCTGGGCAGTGGCCAAATGCCCGTGGTCGACGCCGGTGCTGCCGCCACCTGGCCGCGCAGCGGCCTGCTGCTCGACGCAAGGGCGGGCGAGAGGTACCGGGGCGAGCTCGAACCGGTGGACCCCCGTGCCGGCCACATTCCGGGAGCAGTCAGTGCCCCCACCGCTGCAAACGTGGACGGCGCCGGCCGGTTCCTTCCGCCGGCGGAGCTGCGGCAGAGGTTCGAATGCCTGGGCGTCCAGGACAGCCAACCGGTGGCCGTCTATTGCGGCTCCGGCGTCACGGCGGCCCATGAGGTGGCCGCACTCGAACTGGCGGGGTTCTCTGCTGCCCTCTATCCGGGCTCCTTCTCGGAGTGGTCAAACCGCCCGGACCTGCCCGTGGCCACCGGTCCGGAACCAGGCGACGCCGCGGCCCCGGCTGGAAAGTCCGGCGGAGCCGGGGGTAGCGTCGCACTATGACACCAGGACGCCCCGTACCACCGCCCCTTGCCCATCCCATTTCACCCGCAGCAGCAGACGCCGAAGCCGGAATGCGCGCCGCAGCCTACGGCGCAGTCTCCGGAGCCAGCGGGCTGGTACCGCTGACGGTCGCCAGGCGCGCGCCCAAACCGGACGACGTGGAGATCGCCATCGAGTTCTGCGGGCTCTGCCACTCCGATGTGCACGCCACCCGTGGAGAATGGGGCGGCCAGACCTACCCCCTGGTCCCCGGCCACGAAATCGTGGGCAGGGTCAGCAGGACCGGTTCGGATGTCACCGACTTCGCAGTGGGCGACCGCGTGGGCGTTGGCTGCATGGTGGACTCCTGCCGCGAGTGCGAAAGCTGCCTGGACGGCCTTGAACAGTACTGCGAAAACGGAATGACCGGGACCTACGGCGCAAAGGACCGGCGGAACGGGGACACCATCACCCAGGGCGGTTATTCGTCGTCCATCGTGGTGGACCGCCGCTACGTCCTGCGCGTGCCGGAATCGCTGGATCCGGCCGCTGCAGCGCCACTGTTGTGTGCCGGCGTCACCACTTTTTCGCCGCTGCGGCACTTCGACGTCGAGGAAGGCGATGTAGTGGGCGTCGTGGGGCTCGGCGGGCTGGGCCACATGGCCGTCAAGCTGGCCAAGGCCATGGGTGCCAGGGTAGTGGTGTTCACCACCTCGGAATCGAAGGTGGCGGCCGCCCTGGAACTGGGCGCGGATGAAGTTGTCCTGTCGCGGGATGAAGCTGCCATGGCCGCCGCGAACCGTACCATCGACCTCATCATCGACACCGTGGCGGCCCCGCACGACCTGAACCCTTTCTTCCGCACCCTGCGCGTGGACGGGGCACTCTTCCAGCTGGGGCTGCCCTCCGAAGCCATGCCGCCGGTCAATCCGGGCGCCTTGATCAGGCGCCGGATCGCCTACGCCGGCTCACTGATTGGCGGCATTGCCGAAACGCAGGAAATGCTGGACTTCTGCGCCGAGCACGGCGTGGTTGCCGATATCGAGATGGTGGCAGCAGGCCAGCTGAATGAAGCCTACGACCGGATGGTCGCTGGAGACGTAAAGTACCGGTTCGTGCTGGACACCAGCACTTTGCCGGCACCAGCCGAGGAGGCAGACGCATGAGCACGCTGTTCACGAAGATCCTGAAGGGCGAAATTCCCGGCCGGTTCGTCTGGCGTGGGGACGACGTTTCAGCGTTCCTTACCACCGGCCCGCTTGCCGACGGCCACACCCTGGTGGTCCCCACCGAGGAAGTGGACCGCTGGACGGACGCCTCGCCGGAGACCCTTGCCAAGGTCATGGAAGTGGCACGGCGGATCGGCGCGGTCCAGGTGGACATTTTCGGCGCCCGCCGGGCCGGCCTGATCGTGGCGGGCTACGAAATCAACCACCTGCACGTGCACGTGTGGCCTTCGCGCAGCATGGCCGATTTCGACTTCGGGTCAGCGGACCAGAACCCGGACCCCGCGGTGCTGGACGCCAACGCCGAAAAGCTGCGCGAAGGCCTTCGGGCAGCCGGCTATGGGGAATACGTTCCGGCGGCCTGACGGTGTCGTTTCGGCTGAGTGCCCGGCCCCGCAGGCCGGGCACTCAGCCGTTTACTCAGGCAGGGGCAAGTGCCTTGTTGAGCACGGCCCGGATGCGCTTTTCGGACACGGAGTAGGCAGTTCCGAGTTCGACGGCGAACAGGCTCACCCGGAGTTCCTCGATCATCCAGCGCACCTGGGTTAACTCCCGTCCGGCACGCCGTCCCGGCAGCAGCGCCGAGACGGCATCGTCGTAGTCGTCCTCGAGCCGCTGCACCACTGTCATGTTCAGCGCATCCCGCTGCACGTTCCCGGGCAGCCGCTCCAGCCGCTTTTCGATGGCCGCAAGGTACCGCGGGAGCTGGCTGAGCTGGGCGTAGCCCGTGCGTGCCACAAAACCCGGGTACACCAGTTGTTCCAGCTGGCTCTTGATGTCGTTCAGCGCGCTGATCAGGGGCAGGCTGGTGGTGCCCTTGAGCTGCTTTTCGATCCGCCGGGTGCTGGCCAGGATGCGCTCGACGACGGCAGTGACGGTGAAGACGGTGTCGATGAGTTCAGCGCGCACCAGCTCATAAAGAGCATCAAACGCCGGGCGGTCCCAGGGGAGTTCCGGGGGTGTGAGCTTGTCGATGGCCGCCAATGCGCAGTCGGCGATGAGGGCCGTCACCGAGCCGTGCGGGTTCTGGCTGAAGGTGAGTTTCTCGGTGTTGCTCAGGTGCTCCAGGACGTATCGGTCCGGTGCCGGAACGCGCAGTGCCAGCAGCCTGATCACGCCGCCGCGCATGGCGTCGAGCTGTTCCCCAGCCGTCTGGAACACGCGCAGGGACACTGACGTGCCCTGGTCCACCAGCGCCGGGTAGCCGGTGACCGTATGGCCCTTGACCATGCTGCTCACTTGGCGCTCAATGGTGCCGAAGGTCCATTCAGTCAGGCCTTCCTGCTCCACGAACCCTGCCGTGCCAGGGCCCCCCGGCACTCCGGTGCCCTGGTGCTGGCCGCCCGGTGGGCCGCCGTCGGACGCCTTTCCATTCCGGCGCTGCGCGTTGCAGCCGGCGCCGGGCGCAGTGGAGGCGGGGGTGGCGCCAAGCGACTCGGCAATGGCACGCCGGGTGGCGGGGGCGAGCTGCTCCTGGAGCCCGGCGAGGTCCTTGCCTTCGCCCAGGACGTTGCCCTTGCTGTCCACCACCTTGAAACTCACGCGCAGGTGCGGGGGGACGGCGTCCCAGTTCCAGGAGCCGGGCGGGATGACTGCGCCGCGGATACGCCGCAGCGCAAGTTCCAGTGAAGGTTCGAGCTCGTCCCCGGCGGGATCGAAGTCGGCTTCGAGGACGGCCACCGCTTGCCGTGCCACGTCGGGGGCAGGAACGAAATTCTTGCGCACCTGCTTGGGAAGCGACTTGATCAGGGCGGTGACCAGCTCCACCCGCTGACCGGGGATCAGCCACCGGAACGGGGCGTCGTCGAGCTGGTTGAGGAACAGGACCGGAACTTCGGCAGTGACGCCGTCGGACGGGTCGGGGGCAGAGCCCGGTGCCACCGGATGGAACTCGTACGTCAGCGGAAGCTCGAAGCCCTTGTGCAGCCAGGTCTTCGGGTAGGCGGAGACGTCCAGGTCGTCGGCGTCATCGCTGAGAAGCAGTGACTTGTCGTAGTCCAGGAGGTCCGGGTTTTCCCTGCGGGCGTCCTTCCACCACTTGTCGAAGTGCCGCTCTGAGACCACGTCGGGACCGATCCTGGCGTCGTAGAACTCGAACAGCGTTTCGTCATCCACCAGCAGGTCCCGGCGGCGCATGCGGGCCTCGAGTTCCTCCACCTCGTGCAGGAGCGCCCGGTTGCGGTGGAAGAACTTGTGGTGGGTGCGCCAGTCGCCTTCCACCAGGGCATGCCTGATGAACAGTTCCCGGGCCACCACAGGATCCACGCGGCCATAGTTGATCCGCCGCTGGGCGATGATCGGAACACCGTAAAGGGTGACCTTTTCGTAGGCCATGACGGCGCCCTGCTTGGTGGACCAGTGGGGTTCGCTGTAGGTGCGTTTCACCAGGTCAGGAGCTACCTGCTCGGCCCACAGCGGATCGAATTTCGCCGCCACCCTGGCCCAGAGCCGGCTGGTTTCCACCAGCTCGGCTGCCATGACGAACGTGGGGGACTTCTTGAACAGCGCCGATCCGGGGAAGATCGCGAAGCGGCTGCCCCGGGCGCCGGCGTATTCGCGTTTGCGCTCGTCAAGGATGCCGATGTGGCTGAGGAGCCCGGAGAGCAGGCTGATGTGGATGCCGTCATGGTTGCCCACGGGATCTGCCAGGCGCTTGTTGTCCAGGGCGATTCCCAGCGGGCGGGCGAGCTGGCGCAGCTGGGTGAAGAGGTCCTGCCATTCCCGCACCCGCAGGTAGTTGATGAATTCGGCGCGGCACAGCCGGCGGAAGGCCGATGACGACAGCTCCTGCTGCTTCTCCTGCAGGTAGTTCCAGAGGTTCAGGTAGCCGGTGAAGTCGGAGTTTTCGTCCCGGAAGCGGTTGTGCTTTTCCGCGGCCAGTTGCTGCTTGTCGGTGGGCCGTTCGCGCGGGTCCTGGATGGTGAGTGCCGCTGCCAGGACCATGACTTCACGGACGCAGCCGCGCTTTCCCGCTTCGACGATCATGCGGCCCAAGCGGGGATCCACGGGCAGTTGGGCGAGTTTTTGTCCGACGGCGGTGAGGCCGCCGCCCTTCGGCCCGCCCCTGCCGCCGGCTGCTTCAGCCGCACTGCCGTTACCTTGGGTGCGCGGGGGAGCCAGGGCCCCGAGTTCGCGAAGGAGGGTGACGCCGTCGTTGATGGCCCGGGTTTCCGGCGGTTCGACGAACGGAAAGTCTTCAACGTCCTTGGGGCCCTTTGCCACGCCCATCGCGGTCATCTGGAGGATCACGGCGGCGAGGTTGGTGCGCAGGATTTCGGGGTCGGTGAACCGGGGCCGGGACTCGAAGTCCTCCTCGGAGTAAAGGCGGATGGCGATGCCGTCGGACACGCGGCCGCAGCGTCCCGAGCGCTGGTTGGCCGATGCCTGCGAGACGCGTTCGATGGGCAGGCGCTGGACCTTGGTGCGGTGCGAATACCGGGAAATACGTGCCGTGCCGGTGTCGATGACGTATTTGATGCCCGGAACCGTCAGCGACGTTTCCGCCACGTTGGTTGCCAGCACGATCCGGCGTCTGCTGCCGGGGTGGAACACCTTGTGCTGCTCCTGCAGGCTCAGGCGGGCAAAGAGGGGGAGGATCTCGGTGTTGGCCAGCCTGCGGTTGGACTGGATGCGGGCCTGCAGGGCTTCTGCGGCGTCCCGGATTTCACGCTCACCGGAAAAGAACACCAGGATGTCACCGGGAGCCTCCGCCGCCAGCTCGTCCACGGCATCGCAGACGGCGTCCAGGGGGTCGCGGTCCTCTTCAAGTTCATCATCCGAGGCATCCTCTTCGTCCGCTTTCGGCTGCGAGAGCGGACGGTAGCGGATTTCCACGGGATATGTCCGGCCGGAGACCTCAACAATGGGGGCCGGGTCTTCCCGGGTCCCGAAGTGGTTGGCGAACCGTTCGGGATCAATGGTGGCCGAGGTGATGATGACCTTCAGGTCCGGCCGCTGCGGCAGGATCCGCTTGAGGTAACCCAGGATGAAGTCGATGTTGAGGCTGCGTTCGTGCGCCTCATCAATGATGATGGTGCTGTACTTCCGCAGCAGCTTGTCCCGCTGGATCTCGGCGAGCAGGATGCCGTCGGTCATGAGTTTGACCTTGGTCGCCTTGCTGACCTCGCCCGTGAAACGGACCTGGAAGCCTACTTCCTGGCCGATCTCGACGCCGAGCTCCTCCGCGATGCGCTCGGCTACCGTCCGCGCTGCCAGGCGCCGGGGCTGGGTGTGCCCGATGAGGCCCTTTTCTCCGAGCCCCAGTTCCAGGCACATCTTGGGGATCTGGGTGGTCTTTCCGGAGCCGGTCTCGCCGGCGATGATGGTCACCTGGTTGGCTGCGATTGCGGCCATCAGGTCCTCGCGGCGCTCGGAGACCGGCAGCTCGGCGGGATAGGAGATATGAAAAGTCATGGCTGCAGACAGTCTACTGCCGCAGGGAAAGGCCCCCCGTTCAGTTGCTGGCGGGCCGCCCTCAGGCAGGGCTGCCGGTGTCCGCGCCGGGTCCGGGTCCGCCGGCTTCCCCGGCGGCGGCCCGCGCGGTGTCAACCAGGATTCGCCATGGGCCCGTGAGGGCATGTTCGGGCAGGGCCGCCCTTCGCTGCCCGGCGGTGATGGAGTAGATGAAGCGGTCCGGCTGCTGCGCCTCGAAGGCTGCGGCAGCTGCCCGTGGGGTGCTGGGAACCGCATCCCACGGGCACGCCTCGACAATGGGCTGCCACTGGCTGAGGTCGCTGTCCGTCCGGGCGTCCACCGTCCATACGCGCGTGATCGCAGCGATTCCGCCGGTGCGCTCCACCTTGATCTTCATGGGCTGGCCCCTGGGCTTCCATCCGGTCCGGGAACCAATGGGTGGGCCGCCGGACAGTGGTTAAACCTTGACTCTTACAGTTTCCCACGCCGCTCCGACGGCGTCATGCTCCTTGGATTCCGGTCCGAAAAGCTCTGCGGCAGCGCGCACCGTGGCACGGGCAAAGACGGTGAAGGTGGCTGAGGGCGGCAGGGAACCATTGGTCAGTGTCTCGTACCAGATACGGCCCGGCGCATCCCAGGCGTAGCCACCCAGAGCCTCCGCCACAAGGTAGAAGGCACGGTTGGGGATACCGGAGTTGATGTGGACGCCGCCATTATCCGCGCTGGTCCGGACATAGGAGTCCATGGAGTCAGGCTGCGGGTCCTTGCCCAGCACGTCGTCGTCGTAGGCGGTTCCGGGCGCTTTCATGGACCGCAGTGCCTGTCCCTGGACGTTGGACGTGAACAGGCCTTCCCCGATCAGCCAGCTGGCCTCCGCGGCGGACTGGTTCTTGCCGTACTGCTCAACGAGCGCGCCGAAGACGTCGGACATGGATTCGTTCAGCGCGCCCGCCTGGTTCCGGTAAACAAGCCCGGCCGAGTACTGCGTGACGCCGTGGGCCAGTTCGTGCCCAATGACGCTCACGGATTTGGTGAACCGTTCGAAGACGTCACCGTCGCCATCGCCGAAGACCATCTGGCTGCCGTTCCAGAAGGCATTGTCGTACAGCTTGCCAAAGTGCACCGTGGCATCAAGCTTCAACCCGTGTCCGTCCACCGAATCACGTCCGAAGGCGTCCGCATACAGCTTGTGCGTAGACCCCAGCCCTTCATAGGCCTCGTCCGTGGCGGGATCGCCGGTGGCGGCGCCGCCCTCTGGACGGACAAGCCTGCCGGGGAGGGTTTCGTCCCCGCCGGCATCGTAGACGGCCCGGTTGACCGGCCCTGGTTTTTCCAGCCGCAGGCCCGGCGGGAGGGCCTGAACAGCCTGTGAACGGGCAGCCTGGAAGGACTCGACGTGGCCCAGCGCTTTCCTGGCGGCGCTTGCCGCGGAAGAGAACTCCGGCGCATCCTGCTGCGCCAGCCGCCGCAACATGTACGGCGGAACGATCGAACAAACTGGAACGTGCATTGCGTACCCCCTCAACTAGGTGGACCCAGCCTACGAGGAGCCACTGACAATGACAGGGAAGCCACCGCCACGAATTCACCAGCCTTCCGGGCGCTGGAGCGGGCTGAGCTGGGTACGGTAAGCGCATGGCTGAAACCGAAAAGCGAACCAAGTCCAGCTCCACCCTGCTGACGGTCATCATCGCCTTCGTCGCGAATGTGCTCGTCGCGGCGGCAAAGTCAGTGGCCGCTGTCCTTTCCGGCTCGGCCTCGATGGCCGCGGAGGCAGCGCACTCCTGGGCGGATACCGGGAACCAGGTGTTCCTGTTCTTCGCGGAGCGGCGCTCTGCCCGGCCCCGGGACAAGAGCCATCCCATGGGATACGGCCGGGAAGCCTACGTCTGGTCGATGTTCGCCGCGTTCGGCCTCTTTACCGCCGGCGCTGTGGTGTCCATCATGCACGGCGTCCAGGAGATCATTTCCCCGGAACCCGCCTCCGATTTCATGGTGGCGTACATCGTCCTGGCCGTGGCCTTCGTCTTTGAAGGGATTTCCTTCATCCAGGCTTTCCGACAGACCCGGAAAGCGGCCCACGAGCTGGAACGCCACACGCTGGAGCAGGTGTTGATCAGCTCAGACCCCACCCTCCGTGCTGTTTTTGCCGAGGATGCGGCCGCGCTGATCGGCCTCATCGTGGCGTTTGTGGGCGTGTTCCTGCACCAGGTCACCGGTTCGCCCCTCCCGGACGCGATCGGATCGATCGTGGTCGGCGTGCTGCTGGCCGTCGTCGCCGTCGTCCTCATCGACCGCAACCGGCGCTTCCTGGTTGGCCAGGGAGTCACTCCGGACATCGAACGCTCCATGGTGCAACGGCTGCTGGAGCACGAGGACATCGCCCGGCTCACCTACCTGCATCTTGAATTCGTAGGTCCGCGCAAGCTGTATCTGGTGGCAGCCGTGGATCTGGAGGGGAACCACCCGGAACACGAAGTGGCGGTGGTCCTGCGCCGGATCGAGCGTGACCTGGAAGATCACGAGACCGTAGAGGAGGCCGTGCTGACCCTGGCAACAGCCGACGAGGCGGCCCTGAGCTACTGACGGTGTAGACGGACCGGAACGAAAAAACCCCCGCCGCTTCGTGAAGCGGCGGGGGTTCCCCATGTGCCCTCGATAGGATTCGAACCTACGACCTTCTGCTCCGGAGGCAGACGCTCTATCCCCTGAGCTACGAGGGCAATTTCCGGGATATCCTGCCGTTCCCGGCGGGACGTCCTAGAGCTTAGCAGGAAGGTGGCCCGCAAGGGAAAACCACCACCGGGACCAGCCCGGGATGGTTCCCGGAGCAGCCTTAGTAGCCCGCAAAAGAGTCCGTCCGCACCCGGCGTGCGCCGGCCCGCCGGGATGCGCGGCGGAGGGATGCAACGCTTGCGGGGGAGCCCGAGACGTAAACATCCCGGCGGGCAATGTCCGGGACCAGCGCCGCAAGCGCCTGTCCGTCCAGCCGGCCGGACGCGCCGGGGTTGGCCGCGGCAACGGAGGCCAGGCCGGTCGGCGGCTCGGAACCATCCGCCAGCCGCACCAGTACCCGCACGCCCGAAGTCCGAAGTTCATCCGCGTAGGCCACCTCATCAGTGCTCCTGGCAAGGAACAGGAGCACGGCGTCCCGCTCCCGCAGGCCCCCGGAGGACAGCTGGGACATAAATGGCGTGATGCCGATGCCCGCCGCGATGAGCAGCACCGGCCGGCGCGGGTCCCGCGGCAGGACGAAGTCGCCGCCCACCGCCGTGGCTGTCACTTCGTCGCCCGGCCGCAACGCCAGGAGCGCCTCCTTTGCCGCAGACAAAGGGCCTGCCGTCCGGACGCCAAACTTCACCAGGCGGCCGCCGGGGGAGCCGGTCAGGCTGAACACCCGGCGTCGGCCTTTTCCATCCGGCCTGGCCTGCGGCAGGTCCAGCTCCATGTACTGCCCGGGGATGAAACGTACCGGCCTGGCGGGCTCGAACGAGAACTCGGCGGTGGTGGGCGTCAACGGGCGGGTTCCTGCGAACCGGAGCTTTACGGCGCCGCGCTGGCCCCCCAGGAAAGCCAGCAGGTTGCCCGCCAGCAGCGCCGCCTCGGGGGAGTTGGCCACAATACCCAGGTTCCAGGGCACCGCGAAGAGCACCCCGGCCACTGCTGCAAGAGCCAACTGTTGGCGGCGCCGCGGCGGCAACGTGAGGGGTTCGGTCAGCATGAAGCCCACAAAGAAGAGCACCGGACGCTGGGCGAGGGTTTGCCAGACGCCCATCCCGGCTGTCATGCCCGAGCGAAGCAGTTCAAGGGTAATGATCGCCGTGGCCACCACCGTGAACACCGCTGCCATCAGCACCTTGCGTGTCCGGTACAGGATCAACAGCACGCCCGGTACCAGCAGCCAGATCATCGCCGGCGTCGCGGCCCACCAGGTGGCGATGTTCAGTCCGGTGAGTCCGGTGGCAAAGGCGCCGGCGGCGGCAGGATTGAAAATATGCCGCCCGCGCCACGCCAATGCGTACTTGGACGCCGACGCCAGCACGCAGGCCAGCGCTACCCCCGCCAGGTCCATCGGCTGCAGGGAGGGCCAGAACAGGAAGTAGAGCAGCAGCCCGGTGATCAGCGACGATTCCGAATGGGGATTGATCCGGAAGAGCGCCGCCAGCGCCCGGTTGGCGGCGTAGGTCACACCAAGGCACAGCGCCAGGTGTGCCAGCATCTGCGGGATGCCAAAGGTCAGCCAGCCCAGCACATCAAGCAGCAGGCTGTACGCGGCGAGTACTGCCAGGACTACAAGGATGAGCCGGTACATGGTGAACCTGCCCAGGGCGGTGTCTATCCGGCCCGCCAGGGAGGAAGCCGGACCGGTCTGCGGTGTTTCCACGGGGCTCATGGGAACAGCTTCCCTTCAAATTCGGCGGAATAGGTGGCGCTGCCGTCGGAAAAGACCGTCAGCCAGGAAAAGTTGAACGCCTCCTGGAGCTGGGCGCCGGGAACGAAGAAGAGGGCAGTGGCGAGGGCATCGGCAACCATGGCCGACTCCGCCAGCGCCCAGGTGGCGACGGCGGTCCGCACCGGCTTCCCGGTGGTCCCGTCAAGGACGTGGTGCAGTCCGTCGCCCCAGGCACGCCGGTTGGCGGCGGAGGCGCACAGTGCCCGGTCCTGCAGGTCCACGACGCCGATCGCCTGTGCCGGGTTGTAGGGGTGCTCAAGTGCCACTCTGACGGGCCCGGTTCCGCTGGCCAGCAGGTCCCCGCCGGCATCGATGACGAATGCGCGAACGCCGGCGTCCACCAGCTCCTGTGCCAGCAGGTCCACCAGCAGGCCCTTGCCGGCGGCGCCGATGTCCAGCACCACCGGGGCGCTGGCAGCCAGGACCGTTCCGGACCACGTGAGGACACCTTCCCAGGCCGGTGCCGGAAGCGGCAGGCCTGCGGCCCGGAGGGCGTACGCCGCGTCATATCCCAGGCGCTCCAGGCTGCCGCCAATCAGCGGCGTCATGGCCCCGCCGGTCAGGCGGTAAAGCCGCCAATACAAGTCGCCCAGGAGAGCAGCCTCGGCCGGGAACGCATAGCGCCCCGGCTGCCGGGCCATGTCTGCAACCAGGGAATCGGTACGGAAACGGGACCAGTCGCCGTCGAACTTTTCCACCCTGTCCACAAGGCGCGCCTCTACGGCCGGGGGCAGCGGCAGGGCAGTGGTGATGTGCCAGTCTGTACCGATCCCCTGGAACGAAAAGTCCTCCCGGTCCGTCGCCGGCACCGGCTACTGCGCCTCCGCCTTGATCTTCTCCAGGGCCTGGTTGAACCCTCCGCTGGTCAGTGAGGACCCGGAGACCTTGGACACGTTGAGTCCATCAATGTTTTTCCCCACTACCTGGGCTGCAATGCCCCCGGCGAACTGGCCCTGGAACTTGCGGGTGTTGGGGTTGGACGGGTGCTGGGTGATCTGCACGTCCGTGACTGTTCCGGCTGCCAGCGTCAGTTGCACGCCCACCGTCTCAGTGCCGTTGGGCGAAACGTAGTTGCCGTCCGCGCTGTAGGTGCCGTCCTTGTAGACGGCGCCGCCGCCGGCCAGGGCGGAAGAGCCGGCAGAGGGGGCGCCCGGAGTGCCGGGCGTGCTGTCGGCCGTGGACGGCGCGCAGCCCGCCACGGTTCCTGCCAGGGACAGGCCTGCGATTCCAGCAACAAGGCCTTTGTGGACGGCGTCCTTGGAAGCGGAAGGGCTCTTGGGGGTGGAGGGTCTCATGAAGGCTCTCATTTCACTCTTGGGGCTGCACCGTGTCTGTAGGCTGCGCCGAGCGGCAGTGGCTACGGTTTAGTCAACGCCGGACCGGCACGAATGGTTCAAATTCTTTGCTGTCACTGGCCCCCGGTAGGCTAGAGGGGTGACTCCCGAAGAACTTTCCCTCGCCATATCCGCCTGCCTCAAGGACGCCGTCGCCGCCGGTGACATCGCCCTTGCGGTGTCAGCCATTCCGGCTGAGGTGCGCGTGGAGCGGCCCAAGAACCGGGACCACGGCGACTGGGCCACCAACATCGCCCTCCAGCTCGCCAAGCAGGCCGGCACCAATCCGCGCGAATTCGCCGCCGTCCTCAGCAGCCGGCTCAAGTCCATCGACGGCGTCTCCGCCGTGGACATCGCCGGCCCGGGATTCCTGAACATTACTGTGGACGCCGCAGCCGCCGGTGCCCTCGCCAGGGCCATCGTCGAGGCCGGCAAGGACTACGGCACCAACACCGCGCTCGCCGGGCGCACCGTGAACATGGAGTTCGTCTCGGCCAACCCCACCGGGCCGCTGCACATCGGGCACACCCGCTGGGCCGCCCTGGGTGACTCGATTGCCCGTGTGCTGCGTGCTTCCGGCGCCGACGTCACGGCGGAGTACTACATCAACGACGCCGGCTCGCAGATGAACACCTTCGCCACTTCGGTGTACTCGCGCCTGCACGGACTTCCCGTGCCCGACGGCGGCTACCCCGGGCAGTACATCGCCGACCTCGGCCACGAGGTCCTCAGCGCACATCCGGACATCCGCGAGCTCACCGAAGTGGCCGCCCTGCCTGTCATCCGGGCCGCCGCGTACGAGGCCCAGATGAAGGACATCAAGGCCACCCTTGCCGAGTTTGGCGTCGCATTCGACGTCTTCTTCTCCGAGCAGGAACTGCACGACGCCGGTGCGATCGAAAGTGCCGTGGCGCGCCTTCGCGAGCAGGGCCACGTGTTCGACGACGGCGGTGCGGTCTGGCTGCGGACCACGGACTTTGGCGACGACAAGGACCGCGTGATGATCCGAGCCAACGGTGAGCCCACCTACTTCGCCGCGGATGCGGCCTACTACCTGTCCAAGAAGGACCGCGGCTTCACCGAAAAGATCTACCTCCTGGGCGCCGACCACCACGGCTACATCAACCGGCTCAAGGCCATCGCTGCCGCGGCCGGGGACGATCCCGAGTCCAACATCGAAGTGCTGATTGGCCAGCTGGTCTCGGTCAATGGCGCCAAGCTGTCCAAACGCGCGGGCAACATCATCGAGCTCAAGGACCTGATCGAGTGGCTGGGCAAGGATGCAGTCCGTTACTCCCTGGCCCGGTTCCCCGCCGACTCGCCGCTGACCCTTGATCCGGAACTGCTGAAGAAGCACAGCAACGAGAACCCCGTGTTCTACGTCCAGTACGCCCACGCCCGCTCCCGCGGCGCCGCGCGCAATGCTGTGGCGGCCGGCGTCGAACGCCAGGTGGACGGCCAGGACAGCTTCGACGCGTCCCTCCTGGACCACGCCACGGAAAACGAGCTGCTGTCCTACCTGGGCAGCTACCCGTCGATTGTGGCCAAGGCCGCGGAACTGCGCGAACCACACCGCGTGGCGCGCCACCTCGAGGCCATAGCCGGCGCCTACCACCGCTGGTATGACGCCTGCCGCATCGCCCCCATGGGCGAGGAGCCCGTGACCGACCTCAACCGCACCCGGCTCTGGCTCAATGACGCCACGAGCCAGGTGCTGGCCAACGGCCTTGACCTGCTTGGCGTTTCCGCGCCGGAACGGATGTAAGCACCATGCGAGCTGAAGCCATCACCGTCCAGGCAGGCGGCGCGTCCCCGCTTGCACCCGAATGGCTGCAGGTACCGGCCGATCTCAATGCACTCCAGGAGCCCATGTGGGCCGGTAGCGTCCAGCGCAATGCCGACGGCGAAATCACCGCGGGTGGCGTGGACGTCCGGGAGTTGAAGCAACAGTTCGGCACGCCGCTCTTCGTCATGGATGAGGCAGATTTCCGGTCCCGGGCCCGGGCCTTCAAGGACTCCTTCGACGCGGCCTTCGCCGACATCTGCGGCGGCGTTGACGTCTATTACGCCGGAAAGTCCTTTCTCTGCACCGCCGTGGTCAAGTGGGTGGAGGAGGAAGGGCTGCGCCTGGACACCGCATCGGGCGGCGAGCTGGCAGTGGCCGCCCGTGCCGGAATGCCGGGGGAACGGGTGGCGCTGCATGGCAATAACAAGTCCGACGCCGAGCTGAACCGCGCGCTGGACATGGGCTTGGGCCGCATCGTGGTGGACAGCCTGGACGAACTCGCACGCGTCGGTGCCATCGCGCAGGCCCGCGGGGAGCAGGCCAAGGTCATGCTGCGGCTTACTCCCGGTGTGCACGCCCACACGCACGAATTCATCGCCACCGCCCACGAGGACCAGAAGTTCGGCCTCTCCATGGCAGCCGACACCACCGATGAAGCCGGCATTTCCGCGGCCGAGGAAGCGGTGGCAGCTGCGGCAGCCCATCCCGGCATTGAGCTGCTGGGCCTGCACTGCCACATCGGCTCGCAGATCTTCGAGCCGGACGGCTTCGCGCTGGCCGCCGAAAAGCTGCTGCGCTTCCTGGCCGCCATGCAGGAGAAATACTCCATCACCATGCCGGAACTGGACCTTGGCGGCGGCTACGGGATCGCCTACACGCCCGTGGACACCCCCCGCCCCCCAGCGGAGATCGCCAACGCAATGGCCGCCGTCGTGCGTTCCACCTGCGCCGAGCTGGGCATCAACGCGCCGCGTATCTCCATCGAGCCCGGACGCGCGATTGTTGGCAGCACCACCTTCACCCTGTACGAGGTGGGAACCCTGAAGACCGTCCGCGTGGACGCACCCGGCACTTCCGCCGACGGTGACGCGGACAACAACGTTACGTATCCCCGCCGGTATGTTTCGGTGGACGGCGGCATGAGCGACAACGCCCGCCCGGTGCTGTACGACGCGGATTATTCGGCAGTGCTGGCCTCCCGCACGTCCGCGGCCGCCCCGCAGCTGTCCCGCGTAGTGGGCAAACATTGCGAGAGCGGCGACATAGTTGTTAGAGATGTATATCTGCCCGAGGACGTGGCAGCCGGTGATCTGCTTGCTGTACCGGGAACCGGCGCCTACTGCTGGGCCCTCTCGAGCAACTACAACTATCTGGCCCGGCCGGGCGTTGTCGCGGTGCGCGACGGATCTGCCCGGCTGATTGTCCGCGGGGAAACCGAAGAAGATCTGCTGAACCGCGACATGGGAGCCTGAATGACGGAAATGCGAACGCTGAAAGTAGCCCTGCTGGGCTGTGGCAACGTTGGAGCCCAGGTTGCGCGGATCCTTCTTGAGGATGCAGACGCCCTCGCTGCCCGCACCGGTGCCCGCCTGCAGCTCAGCGGCATCGCCGTGCGCAACGTCAACGCCCCACGGGACGTGGACCTGCCACAGGAGCTTTTCACCACCGACGCCGAAACACTCGTCAAGGACGCCGACCTGGTCATCGAGCTGATGGGCGGCATCGAACCCGCGCGCACGCTGATCCTCTCCGCGCTGCGCAACGGCGCCTGCGTGGTCACCGGCAACAAGGCGCTCCTGGCGCAGGACGGCCCCACGCTCTACGAAGAGGCGGACAAAGCCGGCGTCCAGCTGTCCTACGAGGCCGCCGTTGCCGGTGCCATCCCCATCCTGCGCCCCATCCGCGACAGCCTCTCAGGCGACCGGATTACCCGGGTGCTGGGCATCGTCAACGGCACCACCAACTTCATCCTTGACCAGATGGACACCACCGGCGCCCAGTTCGCGGATGCCCTGGCCGAAGCCCAGCGCCTTGGCTACGCCGAGGCCGACCCCACTGCCGACGTCGAAGGCCATGACGCTGCCGCCAAGGCCGCCATCCTCGCGTCGCTGTCCTTCCACACCCGTTTCGCGCTGGACGACGTCCACTGCGAAGGCATCACGTCCGTCAGTGCCGCGGACATCGCCGCCGCGAAAGACGCCGGCTTCGTCATCAAGTTGCTGGCCATCGCGGAAAAGCTGACGGACGCCGAAGGCAAGGAAGGCGTTTCCGTCCGCGTACACCCCACCCTCCTGCCCCGCGAACATCCGCTGGCCGCTGTCCGCGGTGCCTTCAATGCGGTGTTCATCGAGGCCGAAAACGCCGGTGAACTGATGTTCTACGGCCAGGGCGCCGGCGGCACCCCCACGGCATCGGCCGTCCTGGGCGACCTCGTTTCAGCAGCCCGCCGCCTGGTCCTGGGCGGTCCCGGCCGCACCGAAACCACCACCGGCCACGTTCCCGCGCTGCCCATCGACGCGGCCACCACCAGCTACTACATCGGCCTGGACGTTGCCGACCAGCCCGGCGTCCTGGCAAAGATCGCCCAGCTCTTCGCCGAACACGGTGTCTCCATCGAAATCATGCGGCAGACCATCCACCGCGATTCGGCGTCCAACGTGGAGTCGGCCGAACTGCGGATCGTCACCCACCGCGCGTCAGAGGCTGCCCTCGCAGCCACCGTCGAGGCCGTGAAGGGCCTGGACGTCATCAATTCAGTTACATCCGTTTTGCGGGTAGAAGGAGTCTAAGTGGCTCACCAATGGCGCGGAGTCATCCGCGAATACGCTGACCGCCTGCCCGTGACGGAGTCCACCAGGGTCATCACCCTGGGCGAGGGCGGCACCCCGCTGGTGCGCGCGCAGAAGCTCTCCGAACTCACCGGTTCCGAGGTCTACCTCAAGGTGGAGGGCATGAACCCCACCGGCTCCTTCAAGGACCGGGGCATGACCATGGCCATGACGGCAGCGGTTGCCTCCGGCGCGAAGGCCGTCGTGTGCGCTTCCACCGGCAACACGTCCGCGTCCGCCGCTGCCTACGCCACCGCCGCCGGCCTCAAGTGCGCCGTCCTGGTGCCCGAAGGCAAGATCTCCATGGGCAAGCTCAGCCAGGCCATCGCCCACGGCGCCACCCTGCTCCAGGTGGACGGCAACTTCGACAACTGCCTTGACATCGCCCGCAAGCTGGGGGAGTCCTACCCCGTCTTCCTGGTCAACTCGGTCAACCCTGCCCGCATCCAGGGCCAGAAGACCGGTGCCTTCGAAGTGGTCGATTCCCTGGGTGATGCCCCTGACATCCACGTGCTGCCCGTGGGCAACGCCGGCAACATCACGGCTTACTGGAAGGGCTACAAGGAGTACTCCGCTCCCTTCGAATCGGACACGGCCGGAACGCTCCCCGCCGTATCCACCAGGACGCCCGCGATGTGGGGCTTCCAGGCCGCCGGTGCTGCGCCCTTCGTGGCAGGCCACCCCATCACGGAGCCGGACACCATCGCCACCGCCATCCGCATTGGAAATCCTGCGTCCTGGGATGGTGCCGTGGGCGCCCGTGACGAATCCGGCGGACTCATCGAGGCCGTTACCGATGAGGAAATCCTGAACGCCCACCGGTGGCTGTCGTCCAAGGAAGGCGTCTTCGTGGAGCCCGGTTCCGCCGCCGGTGTGGCAGGCCTGCTCAAGAAGCACGCCGCAGGCGAAGTCCCCAGCGGGAAGACCATTGTCATCACTGTCACCGGCCACGGACTCAAGGACCCCCAGTGGGCCCTGCGCACCGAGGACGGCAGCGATGTCCAGCCGGTCAAGGTTCCGAACGACGTTGTCACCGTTGCCGCTGAGCTGGGACTGGAAGAAAAATAACCTTGGACACCACCTCGCAGGCCGCCGTAGGACTGCAACTGATTGAGCCGGGCCAGCGCGTCACCGTGCGCGTTCCGGCCACCACGGCCAACCTGGGTCCCGGCTACGACAGCCTGGGACTTGCACTGGCCCTGCACGACACCCTGACCGTGGAAAGCCTGGACACGGACCAACTCGTCTTCGAACTCAGCGGCGAGGGCGCCGACACCCTCCCTCGGGATGCCAGCCACTTGGTGGTGCGTGCCATGGATGCGGCCTTCGAACGGCTGGGCTACCGCCACGGCGGCCTCAAGGTGACAGCCCGGAACGTGAACCCGCACGGCCGCGGGCTGGGCTCCTCCGCGTCCGCCGTGGTGGCTGCGGTCTCGGCCGCCAACGCCATGGTGCCGTCCGGAAGCCAGCGTGGAAAGGACTGGATCCTGCAGCTCACCAGCGAGTTGGAGGGCCACCCGGACAACGTCGCACCCGCGATTTTCGGCGGACTGGCGCTGTCATGGCAGGACAGTGAGCAGTACAGCAGCACCAGCGCTGCCGTTGCCGGTTCCATCATCCCCATTGTGGCGGTCCCCGACTACGAACTCTCCACCGAGGCCGCCCGCGCTCTGCTGCCGGCATCCGTCGGACACCATGCGGCGGCGATGAATTCAGGCCGCGCGGCCCTGCTGATCCATGCCCTGACGCAAAAGCCCGAATTCCTGTTGCCGGGCACCGAGGACTACCTGCACCAGAGCTACCGGGCCGAGGCCATGCGGCCCAGTGCGGCATTGATCGGCGCCCTCCGGAAAGCAGGCTACGCGGCAGTGGTTTCCGGCGCCGGGCCAACCGTCCTGGTGCTGGCCAACGGTGAAGCGCAGGCCGGCGATGCCCTCGCCTTCATCGAGGCCTTTACATCCGAGAACACGCCGGACATCGGCTGGCGCGTGCTGAAGCTCGCAGTGGACGTTGAAGGTGCTAAGGTGGACGTGCACCGGCGGTAATTCCGCCTATCTGATCTGCTCCTGCATTCAGTTGCTGTTTGATCTACCACTGTGAATGTATTCCGGTGCCGCCTGCTTGGTCTGTCGCAGGAATCTGCAGCATCCAACTGCCCCTGAAGCGTCAGTCAGGCGTTGTGCCGTGGGCGCAGCGCAAGGTGAATCAGTATCCGGCCCTGCTGGCCGAAATCCAACCGGCAAGGCTGAAATCCGGCTGCAGATCTGAACTGCAGCCCAGATCAAATCATCGCGTCCAGCTCCCAGTCTGGACGCCGTCGAGGGGGAAGGATCCTTCGTGACCGAAACCACTGAGCTGTCGCCAGCTGTGGAACACACAACTTCTGCTGCCGAATCAACGGCCGCACCCGCCAAGAGCAGCGGCCTTGCCGGCCTGAAGCTCGCCCAGCTGCAGGCCCTTGCCAGCCAGCTCGGCATCTCCGGCGGCTCCCGCATGCGCAAGGGGGACCTGGTTTCGGCCATCTCCGCCCACCGCGCAGGGACCCTCACCGTCAAGACTCCTGCCAAGGCAGCGGCCAAGGCTCCGGAAAGCACTGTGGCTCCGGCCGCACCGGCTTCCGCTCCGGAGGCCGCAGAAGCTCCTGCTGCTGAAGGCACCCGTGCCCGCGGACGCGGCCGCAGCCGCCGCGCTGTCAGTGACGGCGTGGTAGCCCCCGCAACCGAGGCTCCGGTTGCGGAAACCGCAGCCGCACCGGCCGCCGCAGCCGTCGAGGCGCCGTCGGCCGCCCCCGCGGAAACCACCGAGGCAACGGAGGGCGCCGCCGAGCGCCGCCAGCCGCGAACCCGCAACCGCCGCCGCAGCGAAGCCGCTGCAGCCTCCGTCCAGGAAGCTCCGGTGGAAACCCCGGCAGAGCAGCCGGCCGCGGAACAGCGCGCAGGTGAACAGCGCACCGAAGCTCCCGCGGAAGCAGGGGACGCCGGCCAGCGCACGGAACGCCGTGAAGGCGGCCGCACCCGCGGCCGTGACAACACCCGCGATTCCGATGGCGGCCGCGACAACGCCGGCAGCCGCGAAGCCGGCCAGCGCGACGGCGGCCGGGACACCCGGGACAACGACGACGCCGACGGTGGAAGCCGCCGCAACCGCCGTAACCGCCGCGACCGGAATGACCGCAACGACCGTTCCGGCGGCCAGGACCGGGACAACTCGCGCAACGACCGTTTCCGCGACCGCAACGACCGCCGCCGCGGCCGCAACCAGGGTCCGGACGTGGACGATGTCGAGGTCACCGACGACGACGTCCTGCTGCCGGTCGCCGGCATCCTTGATGTCCTGGAGAACTACGCGTTCATCCGCACCTCCGGCTACCTGCCCGGCCCCAACGACGTCTACGTCTCCCTGGCCCAGGTCAAGAAGTACAACCTGCGCAAGGGTGACGCCGTTGTAGGCGCAATCCGTGCTCCGCGCGAAGGCGAAGACCGCAGCCAGCAGTCCGCCCGCCAGAAGTTCAACGCCCTGGTCCGGGTCACATCGGTCAACGGCAAGACGCCGGAAGAGCTCAAGGACCGCGTGGAGTTCGCCAAGCTGGTTCCGCTCTACCCGTCCGAGCGCCTGCGCCTCGAGACCGACCCCAAAAAGATCGGTCCCCGCGTCATCGACCTCGTGGCCCCCATCGGCAAGGGCCAGCGCGGCCTGATCGTCTCCCCGCCCAAGGCCGGCAAGACGCTCATCCTGCAGTCCATCGCCAACGCCATCACCACCAACAACCCTGAGGTCCACCTCATGATGGTGCTGGTTGACGAACGGCCCGAAGAAGTCACGGACATGCAGCGCACCGTCAAGGGCGAGGTTATTGCCTCCACCTTCGACCGTCCCGCCGACGACCACACCACCGTGGCCGAGCTCTCCATCGAACGCGCCAAGCGCCTGGTGGAAATGGGCATGGACGTGGTGGTCCTGCTGGACTCCATGACCCGCCTGGGCCGCGCCTACAACCTGGCAGCACCGGCCTCCGGCCGCATCCTGTCCGGTGGTGTGGACTCCGCAGCCCTCTACCCGCCCAAGCGCTTCTTCGGTGCCGCCCGCAACATCGAAAACGGCGGCTCGCTCACCATCCTGGCCACCGCCCTCGTCGAGACCGGTTCCAAGATGGACGAGGTCATCTTCGAAGAGTTCAAGGGCACCGGCAACATGGAACTCCGCCTGTCCCGCCAGCTGGCAGACAAGCGCATCTTCCCGGCCGTGGACGTCAACGCGTCCGGTACCCGCCGCGAAGAGAACCTGCTCTCGCCCGAAGAAGTCAAGATCATGTGGAAGCTGCGCCGCGTCCTCTCCGGACTCGAGACCCAGCAGAGCCTTGAACTGCTCACCAACAAGATCCGGGAAACCCAGAGCAACGTCGAGTTCCTCATGCAGGTCCAGAAGACGACGCTTGGTGCGAAGTCGGATAACGACAAGTAGTTTCACCAGGGGCGGGGCCGACGCATTTTGCCGGCCCCGCCTTTGTCGTTCGGATTTTGCCGCCCCCGCCCCTTCGCTGGGCGGCTTCGATCTTCGATCGTTCGCCGCCCAGCTCCGGCAGGCCCGATGCCACTCCCGGGGCGGCAAAATCCGAACGCCATGCAGTTATCTCACCAAATGCGGGCATGCGTCCGGACGTGCGGTCAGTCTCCGCATGGCAGTCATTAGACTTGTACAAGTCGAAAGAGGTTTATAGATGTTTGAGTCCGTACAGGGCCTGCTTGATGAGCATGATTCCATCCAGGCGCAGCTCGGGGATCCTGCTGTTTATGCTGACCAGCGGCTTGCCCGGAAGCTGGGGCGGCGGTCGGCTCAGCTCAATGGCATCGTTGAGGCCTATCACAAGTGGGAAGGCATCCGGGACGATCTTGCTGCCGCCAAGGAGATGGCTGCTGAGGATCCCGAGTTTGCTGCCGAGGTGCCTGAACTTGAGGCCGCGCTGGAGACTGCTGCCGCCAAGCTGCGGCGCCTGCTCATTCCCCGCGATCCCGACGACGCCCGCAACGTGATCCTTGAGGTCAAGGGCGGGGAAGGCGGCGACGAGGCCGCCCTGTTCGCCGGCGACCTGCTGCGCATGTACACCCGGTACGCGGAGTCCCGCGGCTGGAAGACCGAAATCATTTCAGCCACTGAGTCGGACCTCGGTGGCTACAAGGACGTCCAGGTGGCCGTCAAGGGCAACTCGAACGATCCCGCCGAAGGCGTCTATGCGCGGCTTAAGTTCGAAGGCGGCGTGCACCGCGTCCAGCGCGTGCCCGTCACCGAGTCCCAGGGCCGCATCCACACCTCCGCTGCCGGCGTGCTGGTCCTGCCCGAGGTGGACGAGCCCGAAGAGCTCGAAATCAACCAGAACGACCTCAAGATCGATGTGTACCGGTCCTCGGGCCCGGGCGGCCAGTCCGTGAACACCACCGACTCCGCCGTCCGCATTACGCACCTTCCCACCGGCATTGTGGTGGCCATGCAGAACGAGAAGTCCCAGCTGCAGAACCGTGAAGCCGGCATGCGTGTCCTCCGCGCACGCATCCTGGCGCACCAGCAGGAGCAGATCGACGCCGAGAACTCGGCCCAGCGCAAGTCGCAGATCCGCACCATGGACCGCTCTGAGCGCATCCGCACCTACAACTACCCCGAAAACCGGATCGCGGACCACCGCACCGGCTACAAGGCCTACAACCTGGACCAGGTCATGAACGGTGACCTGGAACCGGTCATCCAGTCCGCCATCGAGATGGATGAGCAGGCCCGGCTGGACGCCATCGGCGACTGACCGGAAGCCTTCACCCATGACCGAGCCCACCTCCGCGGCGCCCGCCCAGACACTCGGTGCGGCCGTCCGTGAGGCTGCCGCACTCCTGGCTGAGGCCGGTGTCCCCAGCCCCCGGACCGACGCGGAGCTCCTGGCGGAACACCTGCTCAACGTCGGATTGGGACGCCTGCGCTCTCTGATGCTCGGCGATACTCCTGTACCGCCGGGCTACGCGGAACTCGTTGCCGAACGTGCCCGCCGCATTCCGCTGCAGCACATCACCGGAGTGGCGCATTTCCGTTACCTGGAGCTGGCCGTAGGCCCGGGAGTGTTCATCCCGCGTCCGGAGACAGAGTCCGTGGTCCAGCTGGCCATCGACCACGTCAAGGGGATGCAGCACCCCCGCATCGTGGACCTCGGGACGGGATCCGGTGCCATCGCGGGTTCCATCGCGCACGAGGTCCCCGGCGCAGAAGTGCACGCGGTCGAGTACAGCCCGTTCGCCCACGCCTGGGCGACGAAAAACCTGGCGCCGCTGGGGGTCAACCTCATCCTGGGGGACCTGCGCGACGCTTTCGGCGAACTCAACGGGACAGTCGACGTCGTGATTTCCAACCCGCCGTACATCCCGGCCGAAGCCATCCCCAACGAACCCGAAGTAGCCCTGCATGATCCGCCGGAGGCTCTATACGGCGGCGGAGCGGACGGCATGGAACTTCCGACGGCGGCAGCGGCTTCCGCTGCCCGGCTGCTGCGGCCCGGGGGCTACTTCGTCATGGAACACGCGGAAGTCCAGGCAGGCTGGATTGCCGCCATGCTCTCCAGGGCCGGAACCTGGACGGCCGTCACCACGCACCTGGACCTGAACGGCAAGGAGCGCGCCACCAGTGCCGTGCTCGCGGACCAGGCCATACGGAATGAAAGAATGGGCCAGTGACCACAACTTATGACTGCACCATCGACGACGAGCGGGCCCGGGGGCTCGAGGACGCCCAGCGTGCCATCAGCGAAAAGAAGTGCGTCGTGCTCCCCACCGACACGGTTTACGGCATCGGCGCAGACGCGTTCTCCCCGCAGGCCGTCACCATGCTGCTGGTATCCAAGGGGCGCAGCCGCACCATGCCGCCGCCCGTCCTGATTCCGCGCATCAATGCCCTGGACGGCCTGGCCACTGACGTGTCTGCGGATGCCCGCGCACTCGCTGAGGCCTTCTGGCCCGGCGGCTTGACGCTGATCCTGCATGCGCAGCCGTCCCTGGACTGGGACCTCGGCGAAACCAAGGGGACCGTGGCGCTGCGGATGCCTGCCGACGAAGTCGCCCTGGAACTGCTGACCTTGACCGGCCCCCTCGCCGTGTCGTCCGCCAACCGCACCGGCCACGCTCCGGCCCAGACTGCCGCTGCCGCCCGGGAACAGCTGGCTGATTCCGTGGAGGTTTACCTTGAAGGCGGCCAGCGCCCCTTGGAGGGTGAAGCCGGGGTGCCGTCCACCATTGTGGACGCCACCGGCCCCCTCCTGCGCGTGGTGCGCAACGGCGCAGTGAGCCTGGACCAGCTCCGCGAGCACGTTCCGGGTGTCCTGGGCCTGGGAGAAATCCCCATGGCTGAGGAGGAGCCCGCACCAGAGCAGGCTGCTGCGGGGGATGCGACGGACGACGGCGGGGCCGCACCCGGCGCGTCCGGGTCCGGGTCGTCCGCTGTGACAGGCCCGGCCGCGGAAGCCACGACGCCGGCCGGGAACCAGCAGCCTTGATGGCGCTGGACCGCCAGCAGATTCCCGTCCTGGACGTCCACGCCACTCCGCTGCGGGTCCCCGACCTGGTGGCGGAGCTGAGCAGCTTCGTGGCGGAAGGATCCACCCGTACCGTCCTGGGCCACAACCTGCACAGCGTCACCCTCACCCTGTCCGACGACGGATTCCGGCGCCTGTACGAGGACAGTGACGTGGTGCTCCTGGACGGCGCGCCCGTGCTGTGGCTGTGGGGGAGGACCGGCAACGCCGAAGGCCCGGTCATGGATTACCGGCTGGGTTCCACGGACTGGCTCCCGGCACTGGACCAGGTCTGCGGCCTTGAACGGATTGCCGTGATCGGCGCCGGAACGGAAGCTAACGCAGGGGCTGTCAACAGGCTGAAGGACATTGTTCCAGGCGCCCGCGTCTCCGGCTTTCCCGGCGAGGGATGGGGCCCTGACCTGGAGGAGGCAGCCATTGCCTGGCTGCACCGTGAACAGCCGCAGTTGGTCCTGCTTGGCCTGGGCATGCCGCTCCAGGAGGACGTGCTGCAGCGCCGGTTGGCTGACATGCCGCCTGCTGTGTACTGCGCTGTGGGCGGTGCCATCGAGCAGTTGGCGGGGGTCCAGAAGCTTGCGCCCCGGTGGCTTGGCAGGATGGGCCTGGAGTGGGCATGGCGCCTGCTCCTGCATCCCCGCCGTGTGGCCTACCGCGTGCTGGGAGAGCCCTGGGTCCTGCTGTGGCTCCTGGCCGCCAGGAGGCTCAGAAAGCCGCGGCTGGAAAAATAAACGCTGCCGCAGAACCGCGGGGGCGCGGTAGACAGCGGCAGCGTGTGCCTAGAACTTCTGGTCTTCCAGTGGAGCGAAGCCCTTGCCGCGCAGGCCGGCAGTGAACGACCGCGCCCACCCCAGGAAGCCCGGAAGGTCCCGGCGCTGCAGGAAATAACCCAGGTAGCCGCCGACGTCGGCCACCAATGAGCGCACCCGGAAATACCGGCGGATGAGGTAGCCGCGGTTCCGGTAATAGTAGTAGCGCTTGAAGGCGGAGTCCGGAACGATCACGTGCCAGCGGGCGCCGTAGACGTGCTGCGTTTCACCGAAGGCGTGCGGGTGCGTGATGGCGGTAGTGGTGACCGTGCCGAAGCGGATCCCGGCCTTGCGCAGCCGGATGGTGAAATCAACCTCGTCGCCCCGGATGAACAGGCGCATGTCCGGCAGGCCCACCTTGAAGAACACGTCGGAGCGGATCAGCGCACCGTTGAAGAAGTGGCCGTCATCCGGCAGGAAGCCAAGTTTCTCCACCTCGGCCCGGTCGTGCGTGACCTTGCCGTCAAGCCGGAAGAAGAAGGACAGCCGGTCGGGATGGCCGGGCGCCGTGACCAAAGGGACCACCGCCTCCAGGCCGCGTGCCTCAGCCTCACGAAGCAGCGTGGCGAGGCATTCCGGGTCGGCCGGCTCGGCGTCGTCGTCCATCATCCAGATCCAGCGCGCACCGCTGGCCACTGCCTTGAGTGCGGCCAGCGCAAACCCGCCGGCGCCGCCCAGGTTTGCTTCGGAGCGGACATAGTCCACGTTGGGGTGCGCCGCCGCCACGTCCGCAGCAGGGGTGCTGCCGCTGTCCACCAGGCAAATCGTGTCCACGTGCCGGCTCTGGGCGTTGATGGAATCCAGCAGGACGGACAATTCCTTGGGCCGGTCGAAAGTTACGGCGGCAACCGCAATGCGGGAGGTCATGGGGGTCCTTTCAGCATGGCTGCCAGGGAGTTCCCCGCCTGTTATGCGCCCGTGTGGCGCGGAGCCATGGTGCCGGTGGCACTAGTATCTTTGACTAGAGTCCACTGTAATACAGCCCTGTAAGGCCCTGCGCGTAAGTCTGTGCGCACTGCCTGCTGCGCGCTCGGCGACGGAGAAGTTTCATTTATCGAAGAACAGATTCCCGGCCCGTGAGCCCATCCACCCAAAACCCGCTGCCCCTGCAGCTGAGGGGCTGCGGCACCACCACTCCTGTTGCGGTTGCCGTCCCATGATCATGTACCTGCTGATGGGGCTCACCGCCGCCATCGTCTCCTACGCAGCGACCTGGGGTGCCCGCGTCGTTGGCCACCGCCTTGAGCTGCACCTGCCCATCCGCAGCCGCGACATGCATTCCACGCCGGTGTCCAGGCTGGGCGGCGTGGCGATCTTCCTGGGCGTCATGGTGGCGCTGGTTGTTGCCAGCCAGTCCTTCTTCGTCAAGGACATCTACCGCAACAATTTCTCACCCTGGGGTGTCCTGGCAGGAGCCGCGGTGATCGTCCTGGTGGGCGTGGCGGACGACCTGCTGGACATTCGGTGGTGGGTGAAACTGATCGGCCAGAGCGCAGCCGGACTCACAGTAGCCAGTTGGGGTGTCCAGATGACCATCGTCCCCTGGGTGCCGGAACCTATCTACCTCCAGGACGGAACCCTGCGGATAGTGCTGACGGCCGGATTGATCGTCACCACCATGAATGCCTTCAATTTCATTGACGGACTGGACGGCCTCGCGGCGGGCGTCGCCATCATCGGCGGCACGGCGTTCTTCGTCACCGCCTACTGGGTACACCGGAACGCGGTGCTGCTGGACTATTCGGACCTGGCAACCCTCATTACGGCTGTGCTGGTGGGCGGCTGCCTGGGCTTCCTGCCGCACAACTTTTTTCCCTCGAAGATCTTCATGGGCGACTCCGGTGCCATGCTGATCGGACTCCTCATGGCTTCGGCCGGTGTGGTGTCCACGGGGCAGATCACCTCCGGCCTCTACGACCGGGCCAACGGTATCTCCACGATCATTCCCATCCTGCTTCCCTTCGCGGTCCTCTTCCTCCCACTGCTGGACCTGGGGCTGGCCGTCGTCCGCCGGACAGCCCGCGGACGGTCGCCCTGGTCCGCGGACCGCGGACACCTGCACCACAAGCTGCTGGACATTGGCTATTCGCACCGCACCGCGGTGATCCTGATGTACCTGTGGACCGCCGTCCTGTCCTTCGGCGGCCTGGCGTTCGCCGTCTTCCCCTGGCACATCGTGCTCGCCGTGGACATCTTCGCCACACTGGTCATGGGACTGGTGACCGCCTGGCCGTACCTGTCCCGCGGCAACGGGGAAACCACGGCGTAACGGCGGTTCTGAATTATTTCTATCTCGTGTAGAATTCAGGGGCAGCCCAAGCTGCCACTCCACCCCCTGCCTCCTGGCGATCTGCCATGTGGTGCCGACGATTGGATCGCATGCCCTCCAACGCCGAGTCCGGACCTGCGTCCGGCAATGGACCCGTTGGTACGTCCGGTCCCACCCATTCGCTCTGGCTCAACCTGCTGAAACGCAGCTCGATTGCCGCCACGGCCGGACTTGTGCTGAGCGCAATCCCGGCCGGCCTCCTCAACGGGGCAACCGGGGCGGTATCAAGTTTCCTTGGTGGCCTGCTGGTGATGCTGTTCTTTGGCATCAGCCTGCTGGTGGGGCACTTCGTGGGGCGCCGCAACCCCTCGGGTGCGATCGGGATGTTCGTGGCCACCTACTTCATCAAGGTGGTGGGCTTTGCCGTTGTCCTGTTCGTCATCGGTGCTCCGGAATGGCTCCATGGCCGCTGGTTCGTCATCGGTGCCGTTGTGGCAGTGGTCTTGTGGCAGGCCGCGGAGATCCAAGGCTTCAGCAGGGCCCGCCTCCAGATCTACAACGATCCAGAAGACAGGGGAGCCCCCGATGCGTGATCCGAAGAAGACTCCGGGCGGCGCACGCGGCAAGCGCGGCTCAAACGGCTCCACACCGGCATCTTCCGACGCGTCCAACGATGGCGGCTACAACGCCGGAATGGCTGTATTCAGCTACATCATTGGCGGAATCATCGTCTGGAGTTTGATAGGGTGGGGGCTGGATTATCTGTGGGGAACGCGCTGGATTGTGCTCGCAGGCGCTCTGCTTGGAGCCGTCGGAGGTTTCTACCTTTCCCACATGCATGGCCTCACCAGTTCCCGCAAAATTGCTGATGGGCGCCATGCTCCCAGCGCACCGTCCCAGGACGGAGAAGATAATGCCAAATAATTTCACAGGGGGAACAGCAGGCTGTCAGGCTGCCGGACCCCGCCCAACGCCCAATGATGGACACTGCAGAGAGGAAACGCGTTGATCGCGCTTGCGCTCCCGGCCCAAGATTCAGGAGAGTTTACTCCTCCTGGTATTAACGATATGCATTTGCCGGCAATTCTGCCGTGGGGTGCCGCAGAAGGATTCTCCAAGCAGATGCTGCTGGTCCTCCTCTCTGTCGTCTTTATCGCCGTCTTCTTCGTGCTCGCCGCACGCAAGCAGCAGCTGGTACCCGGCAAGCTCCAGTTCGCAGGCGAAGCCGCGTACGGCTTCGTCCGCAACGGCATTGCCAAGGACATCATCGGCGGCAGGGACTTCATCAAGTACGTCCCCCTGCTGTTCAGCCTGTTCTTCTTCATCCTGGTCAACAACATCTACGGCGCCATTCCGGTGTTCCAGCTCCCCACGTTCTCGCACGTGGGTGGAGCGTACGTGCTGGCCGGCCTGGTCTACATCACCTGGATCGCCATCGGCGTCAAGAAGAACGGCCTGCGCTACTTCAAGCTGGCCACCGTCCCCTCTGGGGTGCCGTGGTACATCCTGCCGATCGTGATTCCGATCGAAATCATCTCCAACTTCGTTGTCCGGCCCGTCACGCACAGCCTCCGTCTGTTCGCGACTATGCTCGCCGGCCACCTGATCGTGATGATCGCCGGCTCCGGCATCGAGTACCTCATCATGCAGGAGAACTTCCTGTTGAAGGGAACCTCCATCCTGGTTCTTGCCGGTGCCATCGCCATGTACATGCTTGAAGCCCTGATCATGGTCCTGCAGGCCTACGTCTTTACACTGCTGACCGCGATCTACATCGAAGGCGCACTGCACGCCGACAGCCACTAGGCACGCCGTCCGGGGCAGCACGCTCCGGCGGCACATAACAGTCTTCCCCTTGCGGGGATGAAGCAACCCAAACAACCTGCCACATAAGTGGCATCTTGAAAGGAAAAAAAATGGAAGGCTCCATCAACGGCTCCCTCAACCTCATCGGCTATGGCCTCTCGGCTATCGGCGGTGGTATCGGTGTGGGTCTCGTGTTCGCTGCCTACATCAACGGCGTCGCACGCCAGCCGGAAGCCCAGCGCGTCCTGCAGCCGATCGCATTCCTTGGCCTGGCGCTGACAGAAGCACTCGCCATCCTGGGCCTGGTCTTCGCTTTCGTTCTCAAGTAAACCTTCAGAACTTCAGCGAACATTCAGAACCGAGTAGATAAGGACGGGTGAAATATGCATCAGCTGATCATCTCAGCCGCCGCTGAAGGCGACGTCAACCCCCTTGTTCCCAATGGCTGGGAAATGCTGGTTGTCTTCGTGGGCTTTGCCATCCTCTTCTTCATCGTGGTCAAGTTTGTTGTCCCGATGTTCGAGAAGACCTTCGCAGAGCGTGCCGAGGCCATCGAAGGCGGCATCGCCAAGGCTGAAAAGGCCCAGGCTGAGGCGTCTGCTGCACTCGAAGAGTACAAGCAGCAGCTGACCGACGCCCGCACCGAAGCCAACCGCATCCGTGAGGAAGCCCGCGCCGAAGGTGCCCAGATCCTCGCGGATCTCAAGGAGAAGGCGGCAGCAGAGTCTGCCCGCATCACCGCACAGGCCCACGCACAGATCGAATCCGAGCGCCAGGCGGCCGTGGTGTCCCTGCGCTCCGAGGTGGGCACCCTGGCCACCACCCTTGCCGGCCGCATCGTGGGCGAGTCCCTCGAGGACGACGCACGCGCGGCACGGGTAGTGGACCGTTTCCTGGCAGATCTGGAGACCCAGAACGCAGGTGCAGCTAAGTAATGGCAGGCGTATCGAGCGAATCGCTGGCAACAGCCCTTGCCGCTTTGGAAGCGAAGCTTCCCACGGCGTCGCTGCAGCTGGCAAAGGAACTCTTCGGAATCCTGGGAATGGTGGACAGCTCGGCTGGCTTGCGCCGTGCCCTGACTGACCCCTCCCGCAGCGGTGACGAAAAGTCGGCGCTGGTGAGGCAGCTGGTTGGCGGAAAAGTCTCCGCTGATGCTGCTGAGATCGCGGCCGGACTGGCCAGCTCACGCTGGGCATCGGCGCGTGACATCGGCGATGCACTCGAGACTCTTGCCGCAACGGTGGTCATTTCCGTTGCTGAAAACAAGTCGGCCGTTTCTGCCTCCGGAATCACCGGCCTGGAAGAGCTGGAGAACGATCTGTTCTCCTTCAACCAGGCTGTTGCCTCCAGCCACGAGGTACAACGTGCTCTGTCCGAACCGCAGGCAAGTGCCGCAGTGAAGGCTACCCTTGCCGGGAAGCTGGTGCCGGGCGTCAGTGAGGAAGCCAAAGTCCTCATTACGCAGGCAGTCAGCGAGCCTCGGGGAATCAAGCCCACCCGGCTTGTGGAACGCTTCGCCGAACTGGCAGCCAAGCGGCAGCAGCGCTGGATTGCAACGGTCAGCGTAACCCGACCCTTGTCGCAGACGCAGCTGGCACGCCTCCAGGCGGGCCTGAATGCACTGTACGGGCGGGAACTGAAGGTCAACATGAACGTTGACCCGTCGCTCATTGGCGGAATCCGCGTCCAGGTGGGTGACGAAGTGCTCGACGCTTCGGTTCTTACCCGGCTGGGCGAACTGCAACGCCAGCTGGCCGGCTAGCCGGACGAGCATAACCAAACTGATAGAAACCCCGGTCACCGTTTGCGGTGATCACAAACAGGAGAGCAGGGACTGCAGATGGCCGAATTGACCATCAACGCCGACGACGTCCGTAATGCGTTGAACGAGTTCGCGGCGTCCTACGAACCCGGAAACGCAGAGCGCGTAGAGGTTGGCCGTGTAACGACCGCAGGTGACGGCATCGCCCGTGTTGAGGGCCTTCCCTCGGTCATGGCGAACGAGCTTCTTCGCTTTGAGGACGGCACTCTGGGCCTGGCCCAGAACCTTGACGTCCGCGAGATCGGTGTCATTATCCTCGGTGACTTCCAGGGCATCGAAGAAGGCCAGGAAGTGCACCGCACCGGACAGGTTCTGTCCGTTCCGGTCGGCGACGCCTTCCTCGGCCGAGTGGTTGACCCCTTGGGCCAGCCCATGGACGACCTTGGCGAGATCAAGGCTGAGACCACCCGTGCCCTGGAACTCCAGGCGCCCGGCGTGACCCAGCGCAAGTCGGTCCACGAGCCGATGCAGACTGGCCTGAAGGCCATCGACGCGATGATCCCGATCGGCCGCGGCCAGCGCCAGCTGATCATTGGCGACCGCCAGACCGGCAAGTCCGCCATCGCGATCGACACCATCATCAACCAGAAGGCCAACTGGGCTTCGGGTGATGTCAAGAAGCAGGTCCGCTGCATCTACGTCGCCATCGGCCAGAAGGCGTCCACCATTGCCGCCATCCGCCAGACCCTCGAGGACAACGGCGCGCTGGAGTACACCACCATCGTGGCCTCTCCCGCCTCCGACCCCGCAGGCTTCAAGTACCTGGCGCCGTACGCAGGCTCGGCCATCGGCCAGCACTGGATGTACGGCGGCAAGCACGTCCTGATCGTGTTCGACGACCTGTCCAAGCAGGCCGAGGCATACCGCGCCGTGTCCCTGCTGCTCCGCCGCCCGCCGGGACGCGAAGCCTACCCGGGCGACGTCTTCTACCTGCACTCCCGCCTGCTGGAGCGTTGTGCCAAGCTCTCCGACGAGCTCGGTGCCGGTTCCATGACGGGGCTGCCGTTGATCGAGACCAAGGCGAACGACGTGTCCGCCTACATCCCGACCAACGTCATCTCCATCACCGACGGCCAGATCTTCCTGCAGTCGGACCTCTTCAACGCCAACCAGCGCCCCGCTGTTGACGTGGGTGTCTCGGTGTCCCGCGTTGGCGGTGCCGCCCAGGTGAAGTCCATGAAGAAGGTCTCCGGTACCTTGAAGCTGGACCTCGCCCAGTACCGCGACATGCAGGCCTTCGCGATGTTCGCATCCGACCTGGACGCCGCATCCCGCCAGCAGCTGACCCGTGGCGCCCGCCTGATGGAACTGCTCAAGCAGGGCCAGTACTCGCCGTTCCCGGTCGAGGACCAGGTCGTCTCCATCTGGGCCGGCACCAACGGCTACCTGGATGACGTTCCCGTCGAGGACATCAGCCGCTTCGAGGCTGAATTCCTGGAGCACCTGCGCCACAAGTCCTCGATCCTGACCACGCTGGCCCAAACCAACGTGCTGGACGACGACACCGTTGCCGCCTTGAAGTCCTCGATCGTGGACTTCAAGAAGGGCTTCTTCGGCGAGGGTGACAACCACCTGGTAGGCGCCGGCCACGAGGAGCATGACGCTATCTCCGAGGGCGAAGTCGACCAGGAAAAGATCGTCAAGCAGAAGCGCTAGTTCCGCATAGCCGGGTGTGCCGCCCCCAGGGTCCGGCACACCCGGCTACGGAATGTTAGGAAAGGATAAGTATGGGAGCCCAGATCCGGGTCTACCGCCAGAAGATCAGCTCGACCACGTCGATGCGCAAGATCTTCAAGGCGATGGAACTGATCGCTACCTCGCGCATCGGGAAGGCCCGTGCGCGCGTAGCAGCTTCACTGCCTTACGCGAACGCGATCACGCGCGCCGTTTCTGCTGTCGCAAGCCAAAGCGAAATCGACCACCCGCTGACCACTGAGCCGGAGCAGATCCGCCGTGCCGCCGTCCTGGTAATTACCTCGGACCGCGGCCTGGCAGGTTCCTACTCCGCCGGTGTGCTCAAGCAGGCGGAAGGTCTCTTCGAGCTGCTCCACGCTGAAGGCAAGGAAGTCAAAACCTACCTCGTGGGCCGGAAGGCCCAGGCCTACTTCGAATTCCGGAACCGCGAATACGCGCGGGTCTGGACCGGCGGAACCGACGCTCCGGAGTTCGCGACCGCCCGTGAAATCGGCGAAGCGCTGTTGGCAGAATTCGCGACCGACTTCGAAGAGGGCGGCGTGGATGAAATCCACGTTGTCTACACCCGTTTCAAGTCCATGGTCACCCAGGAACCGACCGTCATCCGCCTGCTCCCGCTTGAAGTAGTGGAAGAGCAGGCTGCCTCTGAATCGGACCTCCTGCCGCTGTACGAGTTCGAGCCGGAAACGGAGCGTGTCCTTGACGCGCTCCTGCCGCGCTACATCGAATCGCGGATCTTTGCAGCCATGCTGCAGGCGGCGGCGTCCGAGCTTGCAGCCCGCCAGCGCGCGATGAAGTCCGCAGGCGACAACGCAACGGACCTGATCAAGAAGTACACGCGCCTGCGCAACACGGCCCGCCAGGCCGAAATTACGCAGGAGCTTTCCGAGATTGTTGCAGGTGCCGACGCCCTCGCGTCGTAGCCTCCAGCAGCCCGGTACCGCGGAACCAGCACCACCACAGATAGACTTAACCCCACGCCATCTACTGAATGAAGTGAGAGAGATGACTGCCACTGCTACCGAACACGTAGCCGCAACGTCCGGTGCAACCGGCCGTATTGCGCGCGTAATCGGCCCGGTTGTCGACGTCGAATTCCCGGCTGACGCAATCCCGTCGATCTATAACGCCCTCACCACCGAGATCACTCTCAACGGTGAAACCAAGACCATCACCTTCGAAGTTGCGCTGCATCTCGGCGACAACCTCATCCGTGCAATCTCGCTGCAGGCAACCGACGGCCTGGTCCGCGGCACCGGCGTTATTGACACCGGCGCCCCGATCTCCGTTCCCGTCGGCGACGGTGTCAAGGGCCACATCTTCAACGTCCTGGGCCAGCCCCTGGACGTTGCCGAGTCGGAGCTGGACGTCAGCGAACGCTGGCCCATCCACCGCAAGGCCCCCAGCTTCGCTTCGCTCGAAGGTTCCACCGAGATGCTGGAGACCGGCATCAAGGTCATCGACCTCCTCACCCCGTACATCAAGGGTGGAAAGATCGGCCTCTTCGGCGGCGCCGGCGTGGGCAAGACTGTTCTGATCCAGGAAATGATCACCCGTGTTGCCCGCAACTTCGGTGGTACTTCCGTGTTCGCCGGTGTTGGCGAGCGTACCCGTGAGGGCAACGACCTCTGGGTTGAAATGGAAGAGGCAGGCGTCCTCAAGGACACCGCCCTTGTATTCGGCCAGATGGATGAGCCGCCGGGAACGCGCCTGCGCGTGGCCCTGTCCGCACTGACCATGGCGGAGTACTTCCGCGATGTGCAGAACCAGGACGTGCTGCTGTTCATCGACAACATCTTCCGCTTCACCCAGGCAGGCTCTGAGGTTTCCACCCTGCTGGGCCGCATGCCTTCGGCCGTGGGCTACCAGCCCAACCTGGCGGACGAGATGGGTCTCCTGCAGGAGCGCATCACCTCCACCAAGGGCCACTCCATCACCTCGATGCAGGCCATCTACGTACCCGCAGATGACTACACTGACCCGGCTCCGGCCACGACCTTCGCACACCTGGATGCCACCACGGAACTTTCCCGTGAAATTGCCTCCCGTGGTCTGTACCCGGCCGTTGACCCGCTGACGTCCACCTCGCGAATCCTGGATCCCCAGTACATCGGCAAGGATCACTACAACACGGCCGTCCGTGTGAAGCAGATCCTGCAGAAGAACAAGGAACTCCAGGACATCATCGCCATCCTCGGTGTCGATGAACTCTCCGAGGAAGACAAGATCGTCGTGTCGCGTGCACGCCGTATCCAGCAGTTCCTGTCGCAGAACACCTACACCGCCAAGCAGTTCACCGGTGTCGAAGGCTCCACGGTTTCCATCAAGGACACCGTTGAAGGCTTCGCTGCCATCTGCGACGGCGAACTCGACCACATCGCAGAGCAGGCGTTCTTCAACGTCGGCGGCCTCGATGACGTAGAGCGCCAGTGGGCCAAGATCCAGGAACAGACCAAGTAATATGGCTGAGCTTGAGGTTGAGATTGTCGCAGCGGACCACTTCGTGTGGTCCGGAGCGGCCAAGATGGTCAAGGCCCGCACCAGCGATGGTGAAATCGGAATCCTGCCCGGCCACTCGCCCCTGCTGGCGATCCTGGCCGAGGGTGAGCTGGCAATCCAGCCGGTATCCGGGGACCGTATTGCGGTAGATGTGGACGGTGGGTTCTTCTCCGTGGACAACAACCGCGTGGTCATCGTTGCTGACAACGCCCAGCTGGGCGGCTCGGCTACCGCTGGGATCCGCTAGCACGACCTTGATGGACGCACCGGGTATTTCGTTCATCGCACTGGCAATCACGTTCGGATTGCTGATTTTTGCACTGTGCCTTTCGGGGGTGCGCCGCTTCAACCTGCGGCGTGCCCTCGGCACGGTGGACGCCTCCATTTGCGTAGCTGGAAACAGCTGGCAGATGGGGGTTTGTCGTTATCAGGACAATGACCTTGAATGGTTCAGGCTCATCTCCCTGAGCGTCCGCCCCAAGTACACTTTCAAACGCAGTTCCCTGGAGCTGCTGGGCCGCCGGAAACCCACGGAAGCCGAGGCCGTGAAGGTCCAGCCGGACGTGGTGATCGTCGAACTCCGGTACGAGGGGCAGGACCTGCACTTCGCCATGAAGTTCGACGCCTACACAGGTCTTTCATCCTGGCTGGAAGCGGGACCGGTCATCGGCGTGGGGACCTGGCGCTAGCCAACGTGGACTGGTTTTCAGACATCCGGCTCACGGACGGCCCGCTATACGGAACTGTCCTGGTGTTGGGAGCGGGCGGCGCAGCCTATCTCCTGGTGCCGCCCTGGCGCGCCTCCATGGCCCCCGCGCACCGGGCCCGGGCCTGGGTGCTGCGCATCATCATTGCAGCCGCCGCGGCCTTTGCGCTGGTGGCCACGGTGCACTGGGCCCTCATCAACATCTTCACTGTCTTTCCGGAGGACCTGCCGGATCCCGTACTGCTGTGGCTGGTCCCAGGCGTCGCGGCTGTCATCCTGGGCCTGCTCCGGCTGCCCAGGACAAGCTGGGGTGGCCGCGGCGGGGGGATCCTTGCGGCGCTGCTGGTGGTCCTGCTGTCAGCAATCCAGATCAACGCCTACTTTGGCCTGAACAGGACGGTAAGCGACCTCTTGGGCACCGCGCTGGCACGTATTCCGGCACTTGAGCAGGACCTCATGCGGCACCCGGGCGAATCGGACGGCGTCCCTCTCCGGGGCTGGAAGCCGGAGGGGGAGTTGCCGGCCGGAGGCGAACTGCGGAAGTCGGCAATCCCGGGGCCGGCCTCCGGGATGACCACGCGTGATGCCTTTATCTACCTGCCGCCGGCCTACTTTGCCGCCAACCGGCCTGCCCTGCCGGTGCTGGTCCTGGTGGCCGGGCAACCCGGCGGCCCGGCGGACTGGCTCACGGGCGGCGCAATCCGTGGCCACATGGATTCCTTTGCCGCCGAACACGGGGGAGTAGCCCCGGTGGTGGTCATCCCTGACCCCAACGGATCCCAGCCCGCCAACACCATGTGCATGGACAGCCGGATCGCCAACGCAGACACCTACCTGTCCCAGGACGTGCCACGCTGGATCAGTACCACACTTGCGGTGGACACCAACCACAGCCATTGGGCCATCGGAGGCTTCTCCTTCGGCGGCACCTGCGCGGTGCAGATGGGTACCCGGCATCCGGACGTCTACGCTGATGTGCTGGGATTTTCCAGCGAGGCCGAGCCCGCCATTGCCAAGGAACGGCAGAAGACCATTGACGCCGCCTTCCCCGGAAATCCCGGGGAATTCATCAAGCAGACTCCACTGGAGATCATGAAACACCAACGGTTTGAGTCCAGCGGCATGTACCTGACTGCAGGCCAAAACGATCCGGAGTTCGTGGGGAACCTCCATACCTTGGCTGCCGCGGCAGAGAATGCGGGCTTTACCGTGCAGGCACACGAGGTGGAGCACACCGGCCACTCGTGGGACACCTCGTCCAAGCGCTTTGCGGACGCACTGCAGTTCCTTGGCAAGCAGTGGGGCCTGCAGTGGTGAGCACCCGGCATCCGGACCGCACCGTCGTCCTGATGTGGGCCGCCGTCGGGCGCCCGGCAGTCCAGCAGGCGCTTGGAACGCTGAAATCCATGCCCTTCACGCTGGGCGTCGTTGTTGCCTTCCTGGCAGCCGCCGCCCTGACCGGGAGCTTCCTGGACGGACCGCCGGAACAACTCCTGGGACTCGCCTCCGTCAGCGGGCCCGGCTTGCGCCACGGGCGGTGGTGGTCCCTGTTCACCAGTCTTTTTTTCGCCACCAATCCGCTGGCCTACCTCGCCGCGTCACTGATGATTGTCCTGCTGCTCGGACTCGCCGAGCGCAAGCTGGGCCGCCGGGCCGCCGTCGGCCTGTTCTTTGGCGGCCAGTTTGCTGCCGTCACCGTGTTCCTCCTGGTGACCCAGCTGGCGGGCTACGTGGGTGACGGCTGGCTGGACAGGATGGTTGATGACCGCCTTATCGGCCCCTATGCCCCCGTGCTGACCGCCGGCCTTGCCGCGAGTGCCCGGATCACCCTGCTGTGGCAGCGGCGGCTGCGCACCGCGGTGTTGTCCATCTCGATCCTGCTGGTCCTCTACGTCGGTCATGCCGAGACGGTCATCGGCCTCATCGGCGCGCTCCTGGGCCTCCTGGCCGGCTGGTGGATCCAGGGGGACCAGGGGCGGCTCCATCGCCACCGGTCCACCGGACGCGAGACCAGGAACCTCCTGGCCCTCACCGTTGCCGTGTTCGCCGTAGGACCCATCCTGACCGGAATCACGCGCGCGCCCACCGGCCCGCTGGCCCTGCTGCGCGACGTCGTGCTGAGCCCGATGCCAACCCTCAGCCAGCTCGTCTTCAACTGCGGTGCCACCGTTGACGCCTCCTGCCTGGAGACGGGAAGGGCAGGGTTTGCCGGACCCTTCGGCCTGGCGCTGGCAGTGGTGCCGGTCATCCTGCTGCTGATCTGCGCGGACGGCATGCGCCGGGGCCGCCGGCTGGCACTGAACATCGCACTGGCCATCCAGCTGGCCGTGACGGCCCTGGCGGCGGTCTACCTTGCCCTGTTCGCCCTTGTTCCCTCACGCCTCCAGGGCACGCACGCAACGCCGCTGTCCTCTGCGTTCGCCCACGTCCTTCCGCTCGTGGTCGTCCCGCTGCTGCTGGCGGTGGTCCTGTGGCTCAACCGCCGGCAGTTCCGTGTACAGACCCGCCCCGGTGCACGGCGCACCCTCGGGGCAGTGGTCTGCGGAACATGGCTTGTCCTGGCCAGTTCCTATACGGTGGCCTGGTTCTGGTCCGGCGGCCTGGCCCGGGACGGCGGGCTGCTGGGCCTTTTCGCGGAGTTGGCGCGGCAGTATGTTCCGGTGCCCATACCGCAGCATTTCCGCCGGGCCTTCCCGGAACGGGACAGTGCGGAAGCCCTGCTGTTCGCTTACTCGGGCCCGGTGTTCTGGCTCGTGGCCCTGGTGGCCGTGTGGTGGGTGCTCGTGGGGCGGCACCATGGCCTGAACTTTGGGCGGCAGGACCGGGACCGCGCCCGGCAGCTGCTCCACCAGGGCGGCGGCCCGCTGTCATGGATGGCGTTGTGGGAGCCCAACACCTACTGGTTCAGCCCGGACGGGGCGGGGGCCATGGCCTTCCAGCAGCACGGGACGGTGGCCCTGACCCTGGGCGGGGCCATTGGTGACCGCACGGCGGAGCAGGGCGTGACGGAGGGGTTCCTGGACTACTGCCGCAGCCAGGCGCTCATTCCCGCACTGTATTCCTGCGATGACACCTTGTGGCCGGCACTGAGGGAACGCGGCTTTTCCCGGGTGGCCGTGGCCCAGGAAACCCGGCTGGCCCTGAACGAGCTGGAGTTCAAGGGTAAGGAATGGCAGAACGTCAGGACGGCACTGAACCGCGCCGCCAAGCTGGGGGTTCATGCCGTCTGGGGCTCCTACCATTCCCTGCCGGCAGCACTCCGGTCCCGGCTGAACGAAGTATCCGAGGAATGGGCGGCCGGCAAATCGGTTCCCGAAATGGGCTTCACGCTTGGGGGAGTGGACGAGCTCGACGACGAGGAGGTCCTGTGCTGCCTGGCCGTTGACGGCAATGGTGCGGTCCACGGCGTGACCAGCTGGCTTCCGGTGTACGACGGCGGGCGGCTGGTCAGCCGGACGCTGGACGTCATGCGCCGGGGCAGTGAGGGATTCCCGGGGGTGATGGAGTTCCTGATCGCCTCCGCTGTCCTCGAGCTGCGTGATTCCGTGGACATGATCTCCCTGTCCGGCTCGCCCCTTGCCAGCCGTCCCGAGGGCCAGCCTGGGCAGGGTCCGGAAGGCGCGGGCTCCGCGGACGAAGCCGGTGGGGCCGAAGAGGAGGAAGACGCAACCGCCACCGATGAGGGCGCGCAGAACCTCGTGCGGATCCTGGACCTCGTGGGGCACGCGCTTGAGCCCGTCTACGGCTTCCGCTCCCTGGCAGCGTTCAAGTCCCGGTTCAAGCCTGAGTACCGGGCCCTTTACCTGTACTACCAGGACCCGCTGCACCTGCCTGCCATCGGGAGGGCGCTGACCCGCGCCTACCTGCCCGGGCTGTCGCTGGCGCAAGGTGCCCGGCTGGTCCGCAAACTGGTGACCTGAGGAGGCATTAGCCGCGCAGTCCCTCGTTAGGGAAAGGCATTGAAGAAAAAGTTGTACTTATTGGCAAAAGCAAATGATCCCCGGCAATTTCGCCGGGGATCATTTGCTTTGCTGACAGCCGCCGTAAGCGGCCGCGCAGGTACTAGACCAGAGTTACGCCCGTAGCCTGGGGGCCCTTGGCGCCCTGGCCGATTTCGAACTGAACGCGCTGGTTCTCGTCGAGGGTCTTGAAGCCACCGGTCTGGATCTCGGAGTAGTGAACGAAGACATCGCCATCGGAGTCGTCCGGGGTGATGAAGCCGAAGCCCTTTTCAGCGTTGAACCACTTCACGGTTCCCTGTGCCATTTATTTCTCCTCATTATGGAACTTTTTAAGACCGGCACACCTCGTGCCGCCCTTGGTCACTCCGCGAGAAGAATCCTGGTTTGCCTTGCCCGAAAAGGACTGGCGCTGCAGGAGCTTCGCGCTCGCAACTTGTCTTGCGAGCATGAAAAACACCTACACAAAGACTGAGATAAGAATTTCATGCCCGTTCCCGCAGGTCAACGGCCCGAACAGCAAAAAGGAAAAAATTTAGGTAAAAACCAGATGACCTGGATGGCGGCCCCTGAAAGGGGGAAATTAGGTGCCCCAAGCAACAAAGGGAATTTCTAGAAGAGCCGGGATTCGCTGTCGTCCACTCCGCGCATGGCGTCGTAGTCCAGGGTGACGCAGTCGATCCCGCGGTCGTTGGCCAGAACCTTGGCCTGCGGCTTGATCTGCTGGGCCGCGAAGATGCCGCGGACGGGTGCCAGCAGGGGGTCGCGGTTGAGCAGTTCCAGGTACCGGGTCAGTTGCTCCACACCATCGATGTCCCCGCGGCGTTTGAGCTCAATGGCCACGGTGGCGCCGTCGGCGTCCCGGGCCAGGATGTCCACCGGGCCGATGGCGGTGAAGTACTCGCGCCTGATCAGGGAGTAGCCCTGGCCCAGCGTCTCAATCTGCTCGGCCAGCAGCCGCTGCAGGTCGGCTTCCACGCCGTCCTTGATCAGCCCGGGGTCCACGCCGAGGTCGTGGGAGGACTCGCTGACCTTCTCGTGGATGTTGATGATGAGCCGGTCATCGGTCTTGGCTGACTGCACGGTCCACTGCTCCACCACGCCCAGTTCGAGGTCCACTTCGTCGGGGGACGAAACGCGCAGGGTTGCCGGGGGACTCATCCAGTTCAGCGGCTTGTAGGAGCCGCCGTCGGAGTGCACCAGCACGGAGCCGTCCGCCTTCACCAGCAGGAGCCGGGTGGCCAGGGGGAGGTGGGCCTTGAGCCGGCCAACGTAATCAACGGAGCAATGGGCTATGACGAGTCGCACGCCGTACAGACTATCGCGTGGGCCACCCAGGCCGTGCCCGACGTCGGACCGGGTGGGGCGCCGGGGCACCCCCCCCGCGGCGTGGGCGGGCGGACCGGCTGGGGCAGAATGGATACATGCCGCGTTCCAACCGACCCCGCCGTCCTGCTTCAGGCAAGGGCCCCGTTTCCGGCCGGGGCGCTGGACGGAAGGGGAATGCGGACGTTCCCGAGCTGGACCTTGAACGCGCACGGGCCGGCATCGCCCGCCGTGAAAGCGCCCCCGACGGCGAGTGGATGGTCCGGACGATGACCGCGAAGAATGCCGAAAAGACCTACATCTGCCCGGAGTGCTCCACCGCCGTCCTGCCAGGGATCGCGCACCTGGTGGTCTGGAAGGACGACCACCTCTTTGGGGCGGCTGCCGGCCTGGCGGAGCGCCGGCACTGGCACACCAACTGCTGGATGACGCGCAGCTACCGGTACCGCTGACCTTCCGCGGGCAGGAGAACCTCCGCTGTCGCTAAGCTGGCAGGCATGACTTTTGATCCGGCGTCGTACGAATTCACCCAAGCCCAGGGCCCCGCTCCCATCCGCGCCTCCACCGTCCTGCCTGCCCGGCGCGAAAACATCGAGCTGCAGACGGAGGACGGCCACAGGCTGGTGGGGGAGCTGGCGCTGCCTGAGTCGGGCCCTGTGAAGGCCACGCTGATCACGCTCCACCCGCTGCCCACGCATGGCGGCTTCATGGACTCCCACGTCTACCGGAAGGCCTCGTACAGGCTGCCGGCGCTGGCGGGCATCGCGGTGCTGCGCTTCAACACCAGGGGCACCGCCTCCCCCCGCGGCACCAGCACCGGCGCCTTTGAAGAAGGGGTGGGGGAGCGCTACGACGTGGAGGCAGCCGTCCGTTTCGCCGTCGAACGGGGCCTGCCCAACCGCTGGCTGGTGGGCTGGTCGTTCGGGACCGAGCTGGCCCTGATGTACGGTGCGGTGGAGCCTGTGGCCGGGCAGGTCGAGGGCGCCGTGCTGCTGTCGCCCCCGCTGCACCGTGCCACGGACAAGCACCTGCAGCTGTGGGCGGAATCCGGCAAGCCGCTCACCGTCCTGGTCCCGGAGCATGACGACTTCCTGCAGCCGGCCGAAGCCGCCGACCGCTTCAGCCTGGTGCCGCAGGCCCGCGTGGTGGGTGTGGCAGGGGCCAAGCACCTGTGGGTGGGGGAGAAGTACGCGGCCCGGGCCCTGAACGAGATTGTGGCCCAGGTCAGCCCCGACCCGGCGCGTGGGGAGCTGCCGCAGGAATGGGACGGGCCGGCGGCGGCCGCAGGAGCCTAGGGCTGCCTGGCCGCGAGCCTAGTGCTGGTCCTGCCGGGCGATGTAGATCTCCCGGACCAGGAGCAGGACGGCGGCCGCCGTGGGGATGGCGATTAGGGCCCCCAGCACACCCAGCAGGCTGCCGCCGGCAATGACGGAAATCACCGCCACCGCACCCGGCACGGCCACGGCCTTCTGCATGATGCGCGGTGAGATGAAGTATGCCTCGAACTGCAGGTAGGCGAAGTAGCAGATGGCGTAGATGGCCGCCACCTGCCAGCCCTCGGTGAGGGACACGAGGGTAACCACGATGCCTGCGATCATGCCGCCCACCAGGGGTATGAAGGCAAGCAGGACCACCACGAAGGCCAGGAGCAGCGCGAAGGGTATGCCCACAATGGACATCACCACGAAGGCGAAGGTGGCGTTGAGCAGGGCCACGCAGGCCTGGCCGATCACATAGTTTCCTACCGAGCGCGTGATCTCCTCCGAGAGGGCAGCCACCCGCTTCCGCCGGGAGCGCGGGGCCAGGCGGTAGCCCCACCTCTTCATGGCCGGCAGCGCCGCCAGGAAGTACAGGCTCAGCACCAAAACGATCAGGGCGCCGAAGAGGCCGTTGGCCACCGTGGATCCGAAGCCCACCACACCCCCGAAAATGCCGCCCATTGCGGCGGGGTCGTTGACGAACTTGTTCAGTTCCTCGGTGATGCGGTCCCGCACCCCGAACTGGTCGTCGAGGCTCCGGAAGAGGTCCGAATCCATGAAGCTGCGCACCCAGTCGGGCGCCTGCCGCACGATCTCGGAGACCTGTTCGACGATGGTTGGAATGAGGGTGGCGAAGAAACCGACCACGGCCCCCATCAGGACCGCCACCGAGACCAGAATGCCGGCGGGCCGGGGGATCTTCCGGTTTTCGAGCCAGCCCACCACCGGCTCCAGGCCCAGGGCAATGAACAGCGCCGCCACGATCCACAGCAGCAGCTGCGTGGTGTGGGAGCCGATCCAGTAGACCAGCAGCGCCAGTCCCACGCCCACGGTGCCCATGAAGCCCATGTACAGCGGGTGCTGCGGGGACATCCGGGGACCCGGATGGCCGAACTGCGGCTCCTCCCCCTCGTCGTGGTCCCCCTCCGGGACCTGGCCGGTATATTCCGGCGGCATCTCGAAGCGAAGCCGGGGCTGCGCGCCGGGCAGGGGCTGCCGAAGCCGGCGGACCACGTGGCCAAGGGCTGCAGCGGCTGAACCCCCGCGGCGTGCCGCCATGCCGAGCGGAGGAACGGCGGCAGGGACAGGGCCCCTGGGATCCCCTGTATTACCGGTTGCAGCCGAGGACGGGTCCGTCTTGTCAGTCAATGGTTGTGGGGGCCTGTTCCGTGCGTGGCACCGCCTGCGCGGGCCGGTGTGATGATCATCGCAAACACTATCAGCAGGCTTGTCACCACGAGCCGAAGGCGCCGCCCGCGGGCCGGCAGGGGAAGGGGCGGGAGGGCCAAAAAAGGGAGCGTGGTAACAAAAAGGTTACTATTGAAGGCAAACCCCCGCTGATGATAGGTGTTTCCCTTGCGTTTAAAGACTGCAGCCGCACTTGTGCTGCTCGGCCTCCTGACACTTTTGGCCGGCATCGGCCAGAGAACCATCTGGGCTCCCTCCGAGACGTTCACGGCGTCCGCGCCGGCCGACGCCGCCGCTGCGCCGCTCACGGTCATCGACCAGAAGCTGCGCACCCTGCACGGCGGTACGGTCAAGATCAACATCCAGGGCGACGGTAACTTCATGCTGGCCTCCGGCCGGCCGGATGACGTCGACGCCTGGGTGGGCAGGACGGCCCACAACACCATCACCGGGGTTTCCGAGGACGAAAAGTCCCTCCGGGTTGACCACGCCGACGGCGAAGCTACCGCCCCGAACCCAGCCGGTTCGGACCTTTGGGTCTCCAACGAGAATGCCAGTGGTGAGCTTGAGTACACGTGGACCCCGCCCGCCGACGGCGACTGGAGCCTCCTGCTCGCGTCCGACGGCACCAAGCCGGCACCTGCCACCGTGTCCATGACCTTCCCGAACGACACGTCCACCCCCTGGGCTGTCCCGCTGATGGTCCTGGGCAGCCTCCTGATCCTGGGCGGCATCGTCCTGGCGCTGCTTTCCGCGCGCCGGAAGAACGGCGAAGGCGACGGCGGCTCCGGCTTTGTCCGCCGCGCCCGGGCCCGGAAGGCACAGACCCAGGCCCCGTCGTCGTCCTCCAAGGTCACGATGGTGGCTGCGGGTGTGGCAGCAGCCGTGCTGGCGGGATCCGGCACCGCCGCCCAGGCGGCCAGCCCCAGCCCCCAGCCTTCCGGCAGCGCCTCATCACCGGCCAAGGAAGCAGTTGGTTCGCCTGTCCTGCTCGACGCACAGTTCCGCCGGATCCTGGAGCAGGTCTCCAGCGCCACCGATGCCGGGGATGCCGCCAAGGATGCCGCCAAGCTCGCGGACCGCGTTGCCGGTCCAGAGCTGGAAATCCGCACCCAGAACTACAAGATCCGCTCCCAGGTGGGTTCCTACGAGCCGCGCATGCCCGTCCGCTCCACCAAGCTGCTGACCACAGTGGTCACCAGCGACCGTGACTGGCCGCGTTCGGTGCTGGCCGTGACCCAGGGCGAAGGCAACGTTGTCCCGCAGATCCTGACACTGGTCCAGCAGTCGCCGCGCGAGAATTACAAGCTCATGGAAACCACGCCCCTGCAGCCGGGCACCACGTTCCCGAACATCAGCCGCGGAGGCACCGACACCCTGGCCGCTTCGGACAAGTCCGGACTGCTTTACAGCGGCGAGGAGGCAATGTCCGGCCTCGCCGACAGGCTCACGTCCGCAGACTCGCCGTTCAAGGACAAGCTCGTCGAGGGTGACTCCTCGCCGTACATCGCTGACACCCTGTCCTACCAGGCAGAGGTGGCCAAGGCGGGCGAGAACGGCAACTTCTCCTTCACCCACAAGGTGGTTCCCGAGAGCACCGTGGTGTTCCGGACCTCCGATGGCGGGGCCCTGGTCCTGGGCCGGATCAACTTCGGCTTCGAAGGCACGCCGAAGGCCGCAGGTGACAAGCTCAGCATCGGCGACGACGCAGCAGCCCTGGCCGGGGGCAAGGAAACCACCACGGGCATGGTCTTGAACTTCGCCGAGTCGATGGCCGTGTACGTGCCGCCGGCTGGTTCGACGGACCCGATGAAGCTCGTCGCCGCCACCCGCGGCCTCGTGGGGGCCAGCTTCAAGTAGCCCCTGGCTGTATTGCCACCGGCAGCGGCCGGAGTGGCTAGAGTGGGAAACATGAGTTCGCCAGCTTCCCGCCCAGTCCCTCCTGCCGCTGCCAGCCTGCTTAACCTGCGCGGCGCCGTCGACCTTTCCTCACTGAAGCGCCCCGCTGCTCCCGCCGGTACAGCCCCAACCGGCCCAGCCCCCGCCGGCACAGCTCCGTCCGGGGCTCCGGTGGCGGCGCAGGGAGAGCAGCCGGCCGCGGCGGCAGGTGGACCTGAACTCAAGGTCAACGTCACCGAAGCAAACTTCCAGCAGCTGGTGGAACTGTCCGCGCAGGTTCCTGTGGTCTTCGCCCTGTGGGCGTCCTATTCGCCGGAGTCCGGCAGGATGGTGGAGACCCTCGACCGTGTTGTTGCCAGTTATGGCGGCCGCCTGGTCCTCGGTGCAGCTGACATCGAAGCGTTCCCGCAGCTTGCCCAGGCCTTCCAGGTGCAGGCCGTCCCCACCGCGGTCGCCGTCCTGAAGGGGCAGCCGGTACCGCTCTTCCAGGGTTCGGCGGAGGAGCAGCAGGTGCGCAGCCTCTTCGACGAACTCCTCAAGGTGGCGGCGGCCAACGGCGTGACCGGAAGCCTTGACGCCGGCGGGGCCGCCGAACAGGAGCCCGCGCCGCTGCCGCCGCTGCACCAGGCCGCCTATGACGCCATTGAGGCCGGCGACTACTCCGCCGCCGCCGAGGCCTACCGGCAGGCGCTGAAGGAAATGCCGTCGGACCACGAAGCCAAGGCCGGCCTGGCCCAGGTGGAGCTGATGGACCGGCTGCAGTCGGTATCGGCCCAGGACAGCGAAGCGCTGCGTACGCTGGCGGCCAATGAGCCGAACAACCTTGAAGCCCAACTCGGGGTGGCGGACCTGGACGTGGCCGGCGGCCACGTGGAGGACGCGCTGAACCGCCTGGTGGCCTTCATCGGACGGAACTTCGGTCCGGAGCGTGAAACTGCGCGGGTGCGGCTGCTGGAACTGTTCGAGGTGGTGGGCGCCGGAGACGGCCGCGTGGCAAAGGCGCGCCAGGCCCTGGCCCGGGTGCTGTTCTAGTGCCGGCCCTGTTCCAGCCGCTGGCGCTGCGGTCCATGGAGCTGCAGCACCGGGGCTGGGTGTCGCCCATGTGCCAGTACAGCTGCGATCCCGACGACGCCCCGGGGGTTCCAAACGACTGGCACCTGGTGCACCTGGGCGGCTTCGCCGTGGGCGGCGCGGCAATGATCCTCACCGAGGCCGCGGCCGTGAACGCCGAGGGCCGGATCAGCCCCCGCGACGCGGGCCTGTACAACGATGAGCAGGCGGCGGCCTGGCAGCGGATCATTTCCTTCGTCCACCGGAACGGCACCGCCGGAACCCGGATTGGCGTCCAGCTGGCCCATGCCGGCCGGAAGGCCTCCACGTACTGGCCGTTCTCCGGCAAGCACGGCAGCGTCCCGGCTTCCGAGGGCGGGTGGGACACGGTCGGCCCGTCCACTACCTCCTTCGAGGGCTACGCGGCACCTGCCGCCATGACCGTGGAACAGATCCAGGGCGTCATCGCTGATTTTGCCGCCGCCGCTGAGCGTGCGGTGGCCGCCGGCTTTGACACCATGGAGATCCACGGGGCGCACGGCTACCTCCTCCACCAGTTCCAAAGCCCGCTGATCAACCAGCGTGACGACGAGTGGGGCGGGGACGAAGCTGGACGGAACCGGCTGATGCTGGCCGTGGTTGACGCCGTCCGTGCCGTGATTCCCGATTCCATGCCCCTGCTGCTCAGGATCTCGGCCTCCGACTGGGCGCCCGGCGGCGTGGACCAGGCGGCGTCGGTCCGGCTGGCCCGTGAAGCTGCTGCGCATGGCGTGGACCTGGTGGATGTTTCCAGCGGCGGGGCAGTGGCCCACCAGCAGATCAAACCGGGGCTGGGGTACCAGACCGGTTTCTCGGCCGCCATCCGCGAGGAGGCAGGAATTGCCACCGGCACGGTGGGGCTGGTGACCACGCCAGGACAGGCAGAGCACGCCATTGCCACCGGCCAGGCCGACGGCGTCTTCATTGCCCGGGCCGCGCTGCGCGACCCCCACTGGTGGCTCCGGGCCGCATTTGAACTGGGCCACGACATGGCCTGGCCGCCCCAGTACGAGCGCGCCATCCCGCGGCGCACCTTCTGAACCGCATTTTCCGGAGTGGGAGTACGGCATGACGCGCCCTGACCCGCACACCCCGGTTTGCCGGCAGCTGGAAGCGAAGATCCTGGAGCTGCTGGCTGCGCGGGCGCCAACATCCACGATCTGCCCGTCCGATGCCGCCAGGGCCGTGGGCGGCGACGACTGGCGGCCCCTCATGGAACCGGCCCGCGAAGCTGCGCGTCGCCTGGTAGACGCCGGCCAGGTCCAGATCACCCAGGGCGGATCCGTCGTCGATCCTGCTACGGCGAAGGGCCCCATCCGGATCCGAAAGGCGCCCTGAAGACCAGCGCCGGCTGTCAGCCCAGCAGGTCGTCCACGTAGCACCAGCGCCATTCTTCGCCGGGTTCGATGCTGCGCATGACGGGGTGGCCGGTTTCCTTGAAGTGGCGGCTGGCGTGCCGTCCCGCGGAGGAGTCGCAGCAGCCGACGTGTCCGCACGCAAGGCACATGCGCAGGTGCACCGGCGTGGTGCCCTCCCGTTCGCAGCCTGCACAGGCCGGGTCGCCGGGGAGCGGAGACGGCATGGCGGCCGTCAGGTGGTCGCAGACGCCGCCCGGCTGGGACAGGCCTTCGCCGCCGCCGCCGTCAGCTGCGGAGTCCAGTTCGTTGAGGGAAGCGTCGAGCATGGACTCCTCCACATCCAGCCGTTCCAGGACTTCGCTGAGGACCTCATGGGCAAAGTCCCCGCCGCGCCTGAGCTCCAGGACTTTCTCCCGCTCCGCTTCCAGCATGGCCATCCGCAGCTGGGCGTACCGCTGGCTGGGGGTGGCCGCCTCTGCCGCCGGCCTGCCCAGGCGCTCCCAGGCTGCCAGCCCCCGCTCCTGCGTCCGCCGCCGCAGCATGTCCATGACCTCGGGGGGATCGCTCTCACGCCGGAGCTCCTCCAGGCGTGCCATCCCCGCGGTGGTGGCCAGCTGCATCAATGACGCCTGGTTCAGCGCATCCTCGCGCCTGTCCGGCCCCGGCACGCCCAGGGCGCGGACCAGGGCGGGAAGCGTAAAGCCCTGCAGCACCAGGGTGCCGGCCACCACCACCATGGCGGCCAGGACCAGTACGTTGCGGTGTTCAAGGTCATCGGGCAGCGTGAGCACGGCGGCCAGGGTAACCACGCCGCGCATGCCCGCCCAGGACACGATGGCGGGGAACTGCCACGGCGGCGCCGGGTCCTTCCGCCGCACCGCAGGAATCAGGCGGGGGAGGTACGTTGTGGGAAAGACCCAGATGGGGCGCAGCACCAGCACGGCCAGCAGGATCACCGCGCAGCCAAGCCACACCCGGCCGGCCCCCAGTGAATCGTCCTGGACACTGTCGATGATGGTCCGCACCTGCAGGCCGATCAGCAGGAACACGGAGTTCTCCAGGAGAAACTGCACCGTGTCCCAGTTGCTGCGGGCGCTTTGCCGCGCGGCTCCGTTGGGCATGGACGGCGCCTTGGTGCCCATCACCAGGCCGGTGACGACGACGGCGAGCACGCCGGACGCGTGGATGGCCTCGGCGGGGAGGAAGGCAACGAACGGGGCCATCAGCGACGTGGAAGTGTTGATGGCCACGTTGCTGATCCTTTTCCGGATTTCAGTCAGGATGTAGGCGGCAGCGAGGCCCACCACCAGCCCGCCGCCGGCCGCCACCACGAAGCCGGCGGCCACATCCACTGCGGACACCGAACCGGCGATGGCGGCCACGGCAGCGCGCAGGCACACCAGCGCGGTGGCGTCATTGACCAGGGACTCGCCTTCAAGGATGTTGACGATCCGGCGGGGCATGCCCACCCTCCGTGCGATCGCCGTGGCAGCCACGGCGTCCGGAGGAGCCACCACCGCGCCCAGGGCGATGGCGGCGGCCAGTGGGATTTCCGGGAACAGCCGCCAGACCACCGCCCCGACGCCCAGGGCGCCGAAGATGACGTAGCCAACGGACAGGAGCCCGATGGAGCGGCGGTTAGAGGTGAAGTCGAACAACGATGTGCGGAAGGCGGCTGCGTAGAGCAGCGGTGGCAGCAGGCCAACCAGGACCAGTTCGGGGTTAAGCTCCACCGGCGGAATGAACGGCAGGAAGGAACCCGCCACGCCGGCCAGGACCAGAAGCAGCGGAACCGGGAGGTTGAGCTTCCGGCCCGCCAAGCTCCCCGCGCAGACCACCGCAACGATCACGAGCAGGCCCAGCGCAATGTCCATGAGGTTAGTTTCCCACCCCCGGAGCGGGGGCCCGCGGACTAGGCTGGCATCATGACTGCTCCGATCCCTGACCAGGCGTCGAATCCGGGCCCCGTGGCGGCCCTTTCCATCCGGGGGCTGGCCAAGCGGTTCGGCGGGAAAATCGCCGTCGACGGCATCAGCCTGGACGTACCGGCGGGGTCGTTCTTCGGCATCGTGGGACCCAACGGGGCAGGCAAGACCACCACGCTGTCCATGGCCACCGGCCTCCTGCGCCCGGACTTCGGCACCGCCGTGGTGCACGGCGTCGACGTCTGGCAGCACCCCCTCGAAGCCAAGCGCCTCATGGGTATCCTTCCCGACGGCGTCCGGCTCTTCGACCGGCTGACGGGAGAGCAGCTGATTACCTATGCCGGGCTGCTGCGCGGCATGGACAAGGCCGTGGTGGCTGCGCGGGTGGGGGAGTTGCTGGCGGCCATGGACCTTGCCCAGGATGCGGGGACGCTGGTGGTGGATTACTCGGCGGGCATGACCAAGAAGATTGCCCTGGCCTCAGCGCTCATCCACGCCCCGCGGCTCCTGGTGCTGGACGAGCCGTTTGAAGCCGTTGACCCGGTGTCTGCAGCAAACATCCGCTCCATCCTGGACCGGTACGTGGACTCGGGCGGAACGGTCATCGTGTCCAGCCACGTCATGGACCTGGTGCAGCGGATGTGCGACCACGTTGCGGTGGTGGCAAAGGGACGGCTGCTGGCGGCGGGGACCGTGGATGAGGTGCGCGCCGGCGCCTCGCTTGAGGACCGCTTCGTACAGCTGGTCGGCGGGCACAGCCACACGGAGGGCCTGGAATGGTTGCGCACCTTCTAAAGCTCAAGCTCACGCTGCTCCGCAACGGGCTGCGCCGCAGCCCCTGGCAGCTGGTGGGCATGGCCATCGCCGGGCTCTATGCGCTGGGAGTGGTGGCGACACTGATCATTGCCCTGGTCCTGCTGCGCAACGCCGGGCCGGTGACAGCCCATACCGCGGTGGTCCTGGGTGGCTCCGTCGCCGTCCTGGGCTGGGGCGTTGTTCCGGTAGCGGCATCGGCTACGGACATGACGCTCGACCCGGCCCGCTTCACCACCTTTGCGATCCCCATGAGGCAGATGCTCGCCGGACTTGCCCTGGGCGGCCTGATCGGCATTCCAGGCCTGGCCACCGCGCTCGTGTCACTGTCCACGGTGGTCACCTGGTCCCGGGGCGTGCTCCCCGCGCTCGCAGCTTTGGCCGGCGCGTGCCTGGGCGTCATGACCTGCGTCGTTCTGGCCAAGGTGGTCACCACCGCCACGGCGAGCCTGGCCGCTTCCCGGCGCTTCAAGGATATCAGCGCCCTCGCGTTCATGGTGCCGCTGGTCCTGCTCGGCCCCATCGTGGCGGGGGTTGGCCGCGGCATCTCCGCGTCCACGGGTTTCCTGCCGGAGTTCGCCCAAACCTTGTCGTGGACGCCGCTCGGCGCCCCCTGGTCGCTTGGCGGGGACGTCGCGTCGGGCCGCCCCGGGCACGCCGCACTGAAGCTGCTGGTCTCGGTGGCGGTCCTGGCTGCGCTGGCCTGGTGCTGGAAGCTGCTGCTCGAACGGGCACTGGTCACCCCGCCGTACGCCGGCGCCGGTAAGCGCCGGGGCCGCAGGCTGGGACTGTTCGGCCTGCTGCCGGCCACCCCCGCCGGAGCCGTGATGGCAAGGTCGCTCACCTACTGGTTCCGGGACCCGCGCTACTCGGGTTCGCTGGTGGTCATACCGCTGCTTCCGGTGGTGCTGGCCTTCCAGGGGACGCAGACGGGCAGCTATGGCAGCCTGGCTTTCCTCGCCCCGGTGTCCGCCTTCATCCTGGCCTGGTCAATCTCCGCTGACGTCTCCTATGACAACACCGCGTTTGCCCTCCACCTGGCCACCGGAGTCCGGGGCGTTGCGGACCGGCTGGGACGTGCCCTGGCGTGCATGACCTTCGCCCTCCCCGTGGTGCTGGTGTTCTCGGTGGGGCATGCCGCCTTCACCCGCACCTGGACAGGGCTTCCCGGCCAGCTGGGGTTCAGCCTGGGGATCCTCTTCACCGGCCTGGGCCTGTCCTCGGTGGTGTCCGCCCGGTACACGGTCACCGTGCCGCTGCCCGGGGACAGCCCGTTCAAGAAACCGCCGGGCAACGTAGGGCAGACCCTGGCCGTGCAGTTCGTGGGAATGCTGGTCCTGATGCTCCTGGTCCTGCCCGAGGCCGCGCTGCTGGTTGCCCAGGCGGTCACGGGCAACATCCTGTTCGGCTGGACCAACCTTGCGGTGGGAACCGTTCTGGGCCTGGTCCTCTTCCTGGCCGGTGTCCGCCTGGGCGGCAGGTGGCTCGATGCCCGCGGGCCGGAACTCCTGGCGCAGGTTACCGTCAACCGCTGACAGTTCCAGGAAAGGAACCCCATGGAAGTCGTAATCCTCGGCGGCAGCAGGCAGATCGGAAGGCTCGCCGCCGATGCCATCGAACAGCTGGTCCGCCGCAAGCCGGACGCGGTCCTTGGCCTGGCCACGGGATCCTCGCCGCTGCCGGTCTATGACGAACTCGCAGCCCGGCATGAACGGGGCCTGGACTTCAGCAGGGCTTCCGGTTTCGCGCTGGATGAATATGTTGGCCTGCCAACCGGCCACCCGGAGTCCTACCGGGAGGTGATACGCCGGGAATTCACCAACCGCGTGAACATCGTCCCGGAGAACGTCCATGGGCCTGACGGAACCGCCGCGGACATTCCTGCTGCCTGCGAGGCGTATGAACAGGCCATCGCCGCGGCCGGTGGGGTGGACCTGCAGCTGCTGGGCGTGGGCACCGATGGGCACATCGGCTTCAACGAGCCAGGCTCCTCCTTCGCGTCCCGGACGCGGATCAAGAGCCTTATCGAACAGACACGCCGGGACAATGTCAGGTTCTTCACCAGCCTGGCCGACGTGCCGCACCATGTCATCACGCAGGGCCTGGGCACCATCATGGCGGCGCGCCACGTGATCCTGCTGGCCACGGGCGCGCAAAAGGCCCAGGCAGTCCGCGATTTCGTGGAGGGGCCGGTGGCTGCCATCTGTCCGGCCTCCGTGCTGCAGTTCCATCCCCACGCCACCGTGCTGCTGGACGAGGCCGCGGCTTCGGCCCTGAAACTTGCGGACTTCTACCGCCACACCTATGAGAACAAGCCCGCCTGGCAGGGACTGTAACGACCCCTGCTGGAGCGGCGGCACGGCGTCCAAAAGTACGACGGCGGCCGGTGCCGGACGCCGGTACGGGCGTGCCGCCGTCGGACGTCCGGCCCTCGGAAAGGCTAAGATGGATGCCATGACTAGCATGACGGACCCTCTCGAGAACGACCCGATGCGCGAGCTTTCCGGGGCTGGAACGTCCACGGCCACCATTGAGCGCGAGGAACTGCGCCAGGAGGTGGAACCGGGAGACCGGGAGCGCTTTGCCCACTATGTGCGCAAGGAAAAGATCATGGAGTCCGCGATGACCGGCGAACCGGTCATTGCGCTCTGCGGCAAAGTCTGGACCCCGGGACGGGACCCGCAGAAGTTCCCCGTGTGCCCTGAATGCAAGGAAGTCTATGAGGGCCTCCGGCCGGGCAACGACGGCGGGAAGGGTCCGGGGGACTCGGGCAACAACAAGTAGTGACGGAGACGCTCTTTGGCGGCCCCACCCTGCCTCCGGCCTACCCGGAACGTGCAGCCTGGGGAACCGCCCCGAAACTCCGTGCCTGGCAGCAGGAAGCCCTTGACCTCTACCTGCAGAACAGTCCCCGCGACTTCCTCGCGGTCGCAACCCCGGGTGCCGGTAAGACCACCTTCGCGCTGCGGATCGCGTCCACCCTCATCGACTCCGGTGCCGTGAACCGCGTGACCATTGTCGCCCCCACCGACCACCTGAAACGCCAGTGGGCGGACGCGGCGGCGAAGGTGGGGATCGCCATCGACCCCAACTTCAAAAACTCCGACGGCCAGCACGGCCGGGGGTTCATCGGCGTCGCCGTGACCTACGCACAGGTGGCCAGCAAGCCCCTGCTCCACCGCGCCAAGACCGAGGCCGCCCGTACCCTGGTGATCCTGGACGAGATCCACCACGGCGGCGAAGCCCTGTCCTGGGGCGACGGCCTGCGCGAAGCGTTCGATCCCGCGGTCCGCCGGCTGTCCCTGACCGGTACACCGTTCCGCTCCGACACCTCGCCCATCCCGTTCGTGGAGTACGCCGAGGACCGGGACGGCATCCGGCGCTCCAAAGCCGACTACACCTACGGCTATGGCAACGCCCTCCGCGACCACGTGGTCCGGCCGGTGATGTTCATGGCCTACTCAGGGCAGATGCGCTGGCGCACCAGCGCGGGCGAGGAAATGGCCGCCTCCCTTGGTGAGGCCGCCGTGACCAAGGACATCACCAGCCACGCCTGGCGGACCGCTTTGAACCCGGCGGGGGAGTGGATTCCCGCTGTCCTGGCCGGTGCCGACAAGCGGCTCAGCGAAGTCAGGCGCACCGTGCCTGACGCCGGTGGCCTGGTCATCGCCACCGACCATGAGGACGCCCGCGCCTACGCCGGGCAGCTCAAGCGGATCACCGGCGAATCGCCCACCGTCATCCTGTCCGACGATGCCAAGGCGTCGAACAAGATTGAGGATTTCTCCGCCGGCGACAAGCGCTGGATGGTTGCGGTCCGCATGGTGTCCGAAGGCGTTGACGTGCCCCGGCTTTCCGTGGGCGTCTACGCCACCTCAACGTCCACGCCGCTGTTCTTCGCCCAGGCGGTGGGACGTTTCGTGCGTGCCCGCAAGAGGGGCGAAACGGCGTCGGTCTTCCTGCCGTCCGTGCCGCAGCTGATGGCACTGGCCAACTCCATGGAGATGGAGCGGGACCACGCGCTGGACCGGCCGGAGAAGGAGGACGGCGACGGCCTGTTCAACCCGGAAGACGCGCTGATGGAGGAGGCCAACCGCGAGGAAAAGGCCTCCGACAGCCTCACCAAGGGCAAATTCGAGGCGCTGGATTCGCAGGCGTCCTTCGACCGCGTCCTGTTTGACGGCGGCGAGTTCGGCACCGGCGGCGAAGTGGGGTCCGACGACGAACTGGACTTCCTGGGGATCCCCGGACTCCTCGACGCGGAGCAGGTGGGGACGCTGCTGCGCCAGCGCCAGCACGAGCAGTTGAACCGGAAGAACCGGAAAGGCCCGGCCGCGGCCGCCCAGCAGGTCCCCGCCGTGCCCGACCACCGCATGCTGATGGATCTGCGAAACGAACTGGCCAAGAACGTGGCCGCCTGGGCTGCCCGGACCGGAACCCCGCACGGAGTGGTGCACACCAAGCTGCGCACTGTCTGCGGCGGCCCACCCGTGGCACAGGCCAACGAGGAGCAACTGAAGTCCCGGCTCCGCAAGCTCCAGGACTGGTTCGTGGGCCGCAAGTAGCCCTTAGGCGACGTCCGCCCCGCCGAGTTCCATTTCCGCAACGGCGTCTTCCAAATCCTCGGCAATGCCGGCGGTCAGCCGCCGCACTACCGTGACACCGTAGCCGGCCTGGACGGCGTCGAGGGCGGTGGCCTTCACGCAGTAATCGGTGGCGATGCCGACCACCACCACGTCCTCCACGTCGTGGCTCTGCAGCCAGTCATCGAGGCCGATGGCGTCCTCATCGGTTTCCAGCCCTGCCTGGGCGCCGGGCAGGCCCCCGGGCTGGCGTTCCCCGGTGGGGACGGCGTCCTCAGGGGCCAGCAGGCCCTCGAAGCCCGAGTAGGCGGCGGCGAACTGGCCCTTCCGGAAGTACGCGTCCACGTACTCGGTATCCAGGTCCGGATGGAGCTCGGCCCCGCGGGTGCCTGCCACGCAGTGCCGGGGCCAGCTGTCCTTGTAATCGGGCGTATCGGAAAAGTGGCTGCCGGGATCAATGTGCCAGTCCTGCGTGGCCACCACATGGTCAAATTCGCCGTTGTGGGCGTCCAGGTACTCGCTGATGGCGCCGGCCACTGCCGCACCGCCGGGAACGGCGAGCGAGCCGCCCTCGCAGAAATCGTTCTGCACGTCCACGATGATCAAAGCGCGGGACATCAGTGCTCCTCAGTTTTCTTCGTAGATGGTGGGGATCGCTGCCTCGCCGCGCTGCAGGCGGTTGACCACCGGGGGCAGCTCAGCCATGGAATCTGCGTGGCGCTGCCGTGCGCGCAGCACGCCTTCGTGGCCGGTCCATCCCGGCACCAGTTCGCCGTTCTTCATGAACTGCTGCAGCAGCGGACGGTCGTTGCCGTCATCCTCCGGCCGGTGGCCCACTCCCACGACTTCCGCGGTAGCGGTACCGCGATCGTCCAGCTTCCGCAGTGCGTACTTGCGGCCGCCCACGCTGGCCTTGTTCTTGGCCGCCTTGGCCACGGAGACGAAGGTGCCGTCGTCGTCCGCCCGGCTGACCAGCTTGTAGACCATGCTTGCCGTGGGGGCACCGGAGCCGGTTACCAGCGACGTGCCGACGCCGTAGGAATCGACAGGGGCTGACTGCAGGGCAGCGATGGCGTATTCGTCCAGGTCCGAGGTGACCACGATCTTGGTGTGCTCGTTGCCGAGGTCGTCCAGGAGCCGGCGCACCCACTGCGCCTGGGCCACCAGGTCGCCAGAGTCCAGCCGGACGCCGCCCAGGTTGGGTCCCGCCAGCTCAACGGCCGTGCGGACGGCCTTTTCGACGTCGTAGGTATCCACCAGCAGCGACGTGCCCTCGCCCAGCGAGGCAAGCTGGGCCTCGAAGGCCTCCCGCTCGGTATCGTGCAGCAGCGTGAACGAGTGGGCTGCAGTGCCGACGGTCTTCACGCCGTAGCGGATGCCCGCCTCCAGGTTGGACGTGCTGTCAAAGCCGGCGATGATTGCCGCACGCGCGGATGCGGTGGCGGCCTCCTCATGGGTGCGCCGGGAGCCCATTTCAATGCAGGGACGGCCGCCGGCTGCACTGACCATCCGGGACGCAGCGGACGCGATGGCGGTGTCATGGTTGAGGACGGACAGCAGGTAGGTCTCCAGCATGCAGGCCTCGGCGAAGGAGGCCTCCACCACCAGGATGGGGGAGTTGGGGAAATACGCCTCCCCCTCGGCGTAACCCCAGATGTCACCGGCGAACTTGTAGTTGGCCAGATACTCCAGCGTTTCCTGGTTGACCACCTTGGTGCGCTCCAGGAAGTCCAGCTCAGCCTCGCCGAAGCGGAAATTCGCAATGCCTTCCAGGAGGCGTCCGGTACCGGCCACAATGCCGTAGCGCCGGCCGTCAGGCAGGCGCCGCGCAAACGCTTCGAACACGGACCTGCGGTGCGCTGCCCCTGAATGGAGGGACGCCTGCAGCATGGTCAGCTCGTAGTGGTCGGTGTAAAAGGACGTGCGGGGATGGTCCCAGCCGGCTGAGGTGCTCACGAAAGTCACTCTAGTCCCCACCGGCTCCCTCGTCTCGCTTCGCTTCGCCGTGGGGCCCTCGCCGGCGTGGGCCCACCCACCGGCTCCCTCGTCTCGCTTCGCTTCGCCGCGGGGCCCTCGCCGGCGTGGGCCCACCCTCCCCATAGAATGGACAGATGACCATAAGCGTTGCGCCCGGCCCTGATACACAGGAGGGCATCCGGACCGGCACAGCAGAGTCCACCGACTCCCTGACCGCGCCGGACATCCCCTGGAACCTGGTGATCTGGAACGATCCCGTCAACCTGATGAGCTACGTCAGCTATGTTTTCCAAAGCTACTTTGGCTACTCCGAGAGCAAAGCCAACAAGCTCATGATGGAAGTCCACAAGAAGGGCCGTTCCATCGTTGCCTCCGGCAGCAAGGAACAAGTGGAGCGCCACGCGGTGGCCATGCACGGTTTTGGGCTCTGGGCCACGGTGGAAAAGGCCAGCGGCGGCCCCGGCGGCAATTCAGGCAAGTCCGGCGGTCCGGGCCAGGGTAAGGGGAAGCGTGGCTAAGGCATTCAAATACGGGCTTAAGGGCATCACGGGCTTCCTGGAACCCGCCGAGCGGGACCTGCTCCGCAGCCTCATCGACGACGTCATCTCCATGCTCCAGCCCGAGGACCGCACGGGACAGGACCCGCTTGCCGCACTCATCGGCCTGGACATGGACGTGGCCGAACCCACGGACCGTGCCGTCAAACGGCTGCTTCCCAACGTGGTGAAGGACGACGGCGCCGCGTCCCTTGAGTTCCGCCAGCTCACCGAGCGGTCGCTGCGGGAAACAAAGATCGGTGCCCTCCGGGCGGCTGCCCTGGACCTGGACAAGGACGAGATCGTGCTGACGCCTGAAGGGGCCCGGCACTGGTCCATGGCGTTGAACGACGTGCGGCTGGTCCTGGCGGAGCGGCTGGACATCCGGGACGAGGCCGACGCCGAACACGTCCACCGCATGCAGGACTGGTCCCAGGCCGAGGACGTGGAGAGCTACCTGGCGCTGGTGTACAACTTCACCACCTGGCTCCAGGAGTCGCTGGTGCAGGCCATGCTGCAGTCGATGGAATCCAAGCGGTGAGCGTCGGCGGCCCAGGGGAGGCCGTCCGCTGTGACACAGCAGACATGAGTTGCCGGACACAAGATGATGGCTGACGCTTCCGGGACCACCTATCCTCGAATAATCATGACAACAGCCCCGAGCATGGAACCACCGGCGGAAACACAGCCGGCGGCCGCCGAAAGCGACCTTCCGGCCGCCGCCCCTGAATCCCGCCCCATCGGCGTCTTCGATTCCGGAGTCGGCGGGCTTACCGTGGCCCGCTCCATCATTGACCAGCTTCCCAACGAGTCAATCCTTTACGTGGGGGATACCGCCCACGGGCCGTACGGACCGCTCCCCATCGCCGAGGTGCGCGCCAACGCCCTGGGCGTGATGGACGAACTGGTGGACTCCGGAGTCAAGCTGCTCACCATCGCCTGCAACTCGGCGTCGGCCGCTGTCCTTCGTGACGCCCGCGAACGCTACACCGCCAAGTACGGCATCCCGGTCATCGAGGTGATCCAGCCCGCGGTCCGCCGCGCCGTCGCGGCCACGCGCAGTGGAAAGGTGGGCGTGATCGGCACCTCCGCCACGGTGGGGTCCCGCGCCTACGAGGACACCTTCGCCGCAGCACCCGACCTGGACATCACCTCCGTGGCTTGCCCGGAATTCGTCAACTATGTGGAGGCCGGCATCACCACCGGCGCGGCCCTTCTCGCGGTCGCAGAGGAATACCTGGCGCCGCTGCAGGCCGCCGGCGTGGACACCGTGGTCCTGGGCTGCACCCACTACCCGCTGCTGACCGGCGTCATTTCCTACGTCATGGGCGCCGACGTCACCCTGGTCTCAAGCGCGGAAGAAACCGCCAAGGACGTCTACCGTGCCCTGGCCACCCACAACCTGCAGCGCACCTCGGAGGCCCCGCCCGAGCACCACTTCGTGGCCACGGGTGACGCCGGGCAGTTCGAAGCGCTCGCCCGCCGGTTCCTGGGCCCGGAAGTACTGTCGGTCCGGCACGTGGACCATGTGGCCGCGCAGTACCCCACGGGCAGCCTGGCACGGATCACCCCTGAGATGATTGCCGCCGCGCAAAGCGCGCGCAACCGGCCCAGGACCTCCAACTTCGTGGGCGGCGGATTCACCGGTGCGCGCCGCGGCGGAGGGTCCGCCCTGTGAAGCTGACCATTGTGGGATGCACGGGCTCATTCCCCGGGCCCGGGTCCCCGGCGTCGTGCTACCTCCTGACCGCCACGGACGGCGAGCGGACCTGGAAAGTGGTGATGGACCTCGGCAGCGGAGCGCTCGGAGCCATCCAGCGCTACACCGACCTGGAGGACATCGATGCGATCTTCCTCACCCACCTGCACCCGGACCACTGCATGGACCTGTGCGGGCTGCACGTTGCCATCCGCTGGAAGCCGGGAGGCTGGGGCCGCGGCCGGATTCCCGTGTGGGGGCCCGCCGCCACGGCAGACCGGATGGCCACCGCCTACGGACTGCCCCTGGATCCCGGCATGCATGAAGAGTTCGACTTCACCAACTGGACCGAACGCGAACCCGTGACCGTGGGGCCGTTCACCATCACCCCGTTCGCCGTGAACCACCCCATCGAGGAGGCCTACGCCCTCCGCGTGGAAGTGGTGGAACCCGGCAAGGACGGAAGTCCGCTGTCCCGGGTCCTGACCTATTCGGGCGACACCGATTCCTGCGCCGGACTTGAGGAAGCAGCCAAGGACGCCGACCTGTTCCTGTGCGAGGCAGCCTTCGAAGAAGGCCGCGACGACGGCATCAACGATGTTCACCTGACGGGCAAGCGGGCCGGGGAGGCAGCCGCGGCAGCCGGCGCGCGGCGGCTCCTGCTGACCCACATCCCGGTGTGGACATCCCAGACCACCGTGATGGCCGAAGCCCGTCCCGTGTTTCCCGGCGATGTGGCGGTTGCCGTGGCGGGCGTGCACTACACCATCTAGCTGCGCCCGATCCCACTGCGCCTGCCTGCCCCACCGGCACTCGATAAGCTAAAGGCATGACATCTGAAGCAACAGCAGTGCCCATTGTGCGCGCCGACGGCCGTGCCCCCGACCAGCTCCGGCCCATCAGCATCACCCGCGGATGGTCCAACCAGGCTGAGGGATCTGCGCTGATCGAGTTCGGCAACACCAGGGTCCTGTGCACGGCATCCCTGACCGCCGGTGTCCCGCGCTGGCTCAAGGGCGAAGGCCGCGGCTGGGTCACGGCCGAGTACGCCATGCTGCCCCGTGCCACCAACACGCGTTCGGACCGCGAATCCGTCAAGGGGAAGATCGGTGGCCGCACGCACGAAATATCGCGCCTGATCGGGCGTTCGCTGCGGTCCATCATCGACACCAAGGCCCTCGGCGAGAACACCATCGTGCTGGACTGCGACGTCCTCCAGGCCGACGGCGGCACACGGACCGCAGCGATCACCGGCGCCTATGTGGCCCTGGCTGACGCCATCCGGTTCGCCCGCGACACCAAACTCATCGCCAGGAACGCCCAGCCACTCATCGACACCATCGCGGCCGTGTCCGTCGGAATCATCGACGGCGTCCCCATGCTTGACCTGCCCTACGTGGAGGACGTCCGGGCGGAGACCGACATGAACGTGGTGGTCACCGGCTCGGGCAAGTTTGTGGAGGTGCAGGGCACCGCAGAGGGTGCCCCGTTCGACCGGGATGAGCTGAACCAGCTCCTGGACCTGGCGCTGCTGGGCACCGCTGAGCTGGCCGCCATCCAGCGCGAGACCCTGGCCGACACCCTGTGAGCGGTGCGGCTCCCCGGCTGGTGCTCGCCACGCACAACAAAGGAAAACTTCGCGAACTCCGTGAACTGCTGCGCGGACAGGTGCCGGGGCTCGACGTCGACACCCAGGTGGTGGACGCAGCGGCGGCGGGTGCGCTGGACGTCGTCGAAACCGGCGTGACGTTCGCCGAGAACTCCCTGCTGAAAGCGCGCGCGGTGGCCGGCGCCACCGGGCTGGTGGCGATCGCCGACGACTCGGGGCTGGCCGTGGACGTCATGGGCGGGGCTCCGGGGATCTTCTCCGCCCGCTGGGCGGGACGGCACGGTGACGATGCCGCCAACCTGGAGCTGCTGCTGAACCAGCTGTCCGATGTTCCTGACGAACACCGCGGTGCTGCCTTTGTTTGTGCTGCCGCGCTGGCCATGCCCGCGGAAGCCGAGGGCCCCGGGCGCGAGGTGGTGGAGTATGGACAGCTGGAGGGGGTCCTGCTCCGTGAACCACGCGGCGCCGGCGGCTTTGGCTATGATCCCGTGCTGCAGCCGGTGGGCGAGGACCGCAGCTGCGCCGAGCTGTCCGCCGAGGAGAAGAACGCCATCAGCCACCGGGGCAAGGCCTTCCGGGCACTGCTGCCCTCGATTGTGGCGGCGCTGGAGGCGGCCGGCTGAGAGAACACGCAAAGAAGGTGCGCACCCAGGCGGGGTGCGCACCTTTTCTGTCAATCAGGAGTGGGTGGAGGCCTGCTATTCCGGCCGTCCGCCACGGATGTTGCGGGGAGTCTTCTGCTCCTCTTCCGGCCCGTGCTCCTCGATGAACTCATCGACGGCGTCGGTACCATAGGCGGCCGCCTGGCGCCGCGCGGACATCCCGCGCAGGAGCTCGATGCCGATGGGAATCACCGAGACCAGCACGATGGCGATGAAGATGATGTCCAGGTTGTCGCGGACCCAGGGAACCTTGTCTCCCAGCAGGTAGCCGAGCAGCGTCACGCCGCCGCCCCACAGCGCCGCGCCGATGACGTTGTAGATGAAGAACTTCTTCCGGCTCATCTGCGCCACGCCGACGATCACCGGAACAAAGGTCCTGATGATCGGCACGAAACGGGCCAGGATCAGGGCCTTGCCGCCGTGCTTTTCAAAGAACGCGTGCGCATTCTCGACGTTCTCGCGCTTGAAGAGCCGCGAGTTGGGCTTGTTGAAGAGGGCAGGGCCGGCCTTGGACCCGATGAGGTAGCCGGTCTGGTTGCCGATGATGGCTGAGACAACGATCAGCAGGGCAAGGAGCCAGATGTTGAACTTGATGGTGTCCGTGGCCACCAGCAGGCCCGCGGTGAACAGCATGGAATCGCCCGGCAGGAAGAAACCCACCAGCAGGCCGGTTTCGGCGAAGACGATTCCGCACACCAGCAGGACCACCCAGGGGGCGAGTGCGGGATCGGCCAGGAAGACCTGGGGGTTCAGCCAATCGGGCAGGAAGGATGCCATTTTCGGCTGGACCGGTCCCGCACCGCCCAGCATGGACACAGCGAGGTCATTCATCACAGGAAAGTTCACCCCTCAAGGTTACTTGACGGGCCTGTGCTTCCCGGGCTGGGTGCTCCCCGGCGGTAAGGTAGGGGCCGTGGGTTTGAACTTTACGGCGATCGACTTCGAAACGGCCAACGGCTTCCGGGGCTCCCCGTGCTCTGTGGGGCTGACGAAGGTGAGGGGCGGAAAGATCGTTGCGGAGGCCTCCTGGCTGATGCGTCCGCCGGCGGGGTACGACTCCTTCGCCCACCACAATGTCAGGATCCACGGCATCACTCCCGCCGACGTGGCCGGCATGCCCCGTTTCGGCGAGCTGTTCCCTGAAATCGGCGCGTTCATCGGCGACGATGTGCTGGCCGCACACAACGCCGCCTTCGACCTGGGCGTGATCCGCTCGGCGCTGGAAGTATCGGGCCTGCCCGGGCCCGCCTACGACTACGTCTGCACCGTCATGCTGTCGCGGCGCTGCTACTCCCTGGTATCCAATTCCCTCCCGTTCGCAGCCGAGGAAGCGGGCGTGCCGCTGGTCAACCACCACGACGCTACAGAGGATGCACGTGCCTGTGCGGGCATCCTCATCGATATCGCCGCGCGCAACGGTGCCAACAGCATCGCCGAACTGTACTTGTCCCTGGGACTGGCCATGCCCCGGCAGCAGGCCTTCGATCCAGCCACCGGGGACCTCTCAAAGCCCAGCCTCACGGCCATGGCGGGTGCTTCCGGCAATGGGGCCGCCCTGGTCCGCCGGTTCCAGTCCGGCTGGCCCGAGGAAGGACTGAACCCGGAGCCCAACCTCGACGCCGAGCCCGGCCATCCGTTGTACGCCCAGACGGTGGTGTTCACCGGGCAGCTCTCCATCAACCGTCCGGAAGCCAAACTGCGGTCGGCCCGGTGCGGGGCGCGGACCGAGAGCCGGGTCACCGCCCGGACGACCGTCCTGGTGGTGGGGGACGGGTTCGTTGCCGCGGACCTGCGCTCGGGCCGGCTCACCGGCAAGGCGCGCCGGGTCCTGGAGCTCCACGAGCGGGGGCAGGCCATCGAAGTACTGTCCGAGGGTGAGTTCCTGCAGATGGTGGGCAGCGGGGACGCAGCGCCGGGGCCGCTCCACAGCGCCGGGGAAGCCTGGGCGGGCGCACGCGCACCCGCCGTCAGCGCCTGACCCATCCGCCGGGAAGGGGCGCAGTCACGCGGCGCAACAAAGCTTGGCCGCCCCGGCAGCTGCCTCCTACCCTTGCGTCATGGCCTCCCTGTTCGCTTTTCCCAACCCAGTCAACGAGTACGCCGCCCGCACCACGGCAGCGCTCGTGGTGCTGCTCGCCGTCGTCACCGCCGTGGCCAATTCCGGATGGGGGCTCGCGGCCATTGCCGTCGGGTTCTGGCTGCGGTTGCTGTTCGGCCCCAGGATTTCGCCCCTGGCACTGCTTTCGGTCAAGGTGATTACCCCGCGGCTGGGAATGGTGAAGCTGGTTCCGGGACCGCCCAAGCGCTTTGCGCAGGGGATCGGCGCGGCAGTATCCACCGCCGCCCTGCTCCTGTTGACCGCCGGTGCGGCGCCGGCAGCCTGGACGCTCCTGGGCGTCCTGGTGATAGCTGCGTCGCTGGAGGCCTTCGCCGGATTCTGCCTGGGATGCACGATCTTCGGGTTCCTGCAGCGCCGCGGAGTGATCCCGGAGGACGTCTGCGAGGCCTGCAACAACATCAGCCTTCGCCGGTCGTAACCTTCACCAACTGATCCGCCATGCCCCGGATGACCTCCGGCGCTTCCAGGGCCTCAAGCCATTCCGCCGGCAGGCATGCCTCGCCGTACAGCGCACCCAGGATGTTCCCCGCCAGGGATCCTGCCGTGTCGCTGCCGCCGCTGTGGTTCACCGCCACCGCGAGGGCCCTCCGGAAATGCACGGCGGGCTGCGCGTCGGCAGCCTCGGCGGGGAGCGTGGCGAGGACGGCATAAAGCGCGACGGCGAGTGCTTCCTCCGCCGTCCAGCCTCCGCCCAGCACCTGGAGCAGTTCCTCCGGGCCGACATCTGCTTTCTCCGCGAGCCGGAGGGCGGCTTCAAGGCGTTGCGGCAGCTCCGGGGCCACGTCCACCAGGGTGGCCGCATGCGCTGTCACGCCGTCAGCGGCGTCCCGCAGCTCCTCCCCGGACACCAGCCGGTGGATCAGGAGGCTGAAGATGCCCGCACTCTGCCGCGCGGCAGGATGTCCATGCGTCAGCGCGGCGGCGTCGGCACTCAACTTGTAGACGGCGTCGGGCGTGATGTGCGGCACCAGCCCGAACGGTGCCGAACGCATTACGGTGCCGGCGCCTCTGGCCTCGGGGTTCACCGGACGCATCGCGGTTCCCATTTCACCGGATGCCAGCCCGCTGATGCAGACCTTGTCTGGATGCCTGCGCTGCCTGAGCACCTCATTGCCGTCGATCCAGCGCGGCTGGGGCGCCGGTGCGGACGGCCCGGCATCCTCACCCTGGGTGGCCAGCCAGCGCAGGTAGGCCAGCCACAGGCACGCGTTCACGTCCGCTCCCACGCCGGAGTTTGCCCACTCCAGCGCCTCCACCAGTCCGTCCACCGTGTACAGGGTTAGTTGGGTGTCATCGGAGAAATGGCAGGGGCCTTGCAGGTCCTCGAACCCTGCCAGGCCCTGCGCCCCGAACCGCTCCCGGATGTCGGCGATGGAATCGGACACCACGGCATAGCCCAGGGCATCGCCCAGCGCCCCGCCCAGCAGGGAACCGCGGATGCGGGACGGAAGGGTAGGCGCGGGGATGCCGTGGTTAGAGCTCATGGAGTAAATTTACCGTCCGTAGCCCGGGGCCAGCGCTCCCGCCGTTGCCCGGCAGCACCCTGTCCCGGCACCCCGGCAGACAGCTGCCGTCCAGCAAACGCACAGCCTGGGCTGGAATACTGCTCGGGTTGTCCGGCGCCACCGGCGCCACCGGCGCCGCCGCAACACATTGCTGGACGGCCGCGGCGCCGCAGCAACCAGCAGCAGCCTGACTCCAGAACCCAAACGCAAAGGTCCCACCATGAGCACCCCTGTCCCAGCCCGCGACGCAGTGCAGCCCGGAGTCACGGCTGCCGCGCCCACCGGCCTGCTGCCCCGACTGGCGGCCGAGGCCTTCGGCAGCCTCTTCCTGGCGGTGGCCGGGCTGGGCGTGCCGCTGTTCAGCATTCCGCAGTCCAGCCCCGTCCCCTCCGCCCTGGCTGCCGGCCTGGCCATTACCGCGGCAATGCTGGCCTTCGGGCATATCTCCGGCGGCCACTTCAACCCGGCCATCACCCTGGGGCACCTCCTGGCCGGACGGATCCGGGCCGGCGCGGCCGCCGCGTACGCCGCCGCCCAGATCCTCGGGGCCCTGGTGGGCGCCCTGGCCCTGTTCGGAATCCTGCGCACCCTGCCCAGCATCCCGGACAGCCGCACCGCCTTCGACACCGTGGCCGCCGGCTTCGGTGAGCACTCCATCATCCAGGCTCCGCTCGCGGCCGTCGTCCTCCTGGAACTGCTGGGCGCCGCCATCATCGTGGCTGTCTTCCTGGGGGCCGCCGGCCGTGAAGGCGGAAGCCGCACGGTGGCGCCCGTCGCCGTCGGACTGTCCTTTGCTGCGCTGCTCCAAGTGGGCCAGTCGGTGGGAAACCTGCCATTCAACCCTGCCCGTGCGGTCGCGTCCGCCGTCTTCAGCTCCGGCTGGGCGATGGAGCAGCTGTGGGTCTTCCTGGTGGCGCCGCTGGCTGGAGCTGCCATTGCCGGGCTGGTGTTCCGTATCACGGCCTTGGCTGATTCCCCGGCTCCCCATGTGGACGAGCAGGCTGCCGATGAACCCGACGGCGCTGCCGAAGCCGAACCCGCCGCCGACAACGACGCCGACGTGAATGAGGGAGTCCCCGGTGAGGCTGGCCGCCAGGAGAGGCCCGGCGTGAGCGAGGCCCAGGAGTTCTTCGACGGAAAAAGGTCCTGAGCGCTGTTTGCCGCGGCGTTTTTCTGCACTGTCAGTGGCTGCCGATAGCTTAGGAATATGCGGTTACTTCACACCTCGGACTGGCACCTTGGCCGCTCCTTCCACGGCGTCGGCATGCTGGACGCCCAGCGGGCTTTCGTCGACCAGCTGGTGGCGGCGGTTGGGCGGGACAGCGTTGACGTTGTCCTGATCGCCGGCGACGTCTATGACCGGGCGCTTCCGGGCGTGGACGTGGTCCACCTGCTTGACGACGCACTGGTCCGGCTCACTGCCGCGGGCGCAAAAGTGGTCCTCACCAGCGGCAACCACGACTCCGCCATCCGCCTTGGGTTCGCATCCCGCCTGCTGGAACGCGGGGGAGTGCACCTGCGCACCAGGGTGGAGGACCTCGACCAGCCACTGCTGCTGCCGCTGGGAACGGATGCTGCGGGGAAGGACGCCGTCCTGGCGCTCTACGGCATCCCGTGGCTTGAGCCCAGGATGGTCGCCGAACAGCTGGGGGTGGACACGGCAAGCCATTTCGAGGTCACCCGTGCGGCAACCGGCCTGATCCGGGAGGACATCGCCCGGCGCGCTGCCTCCGCCACCATCCACTCGGTGGTCCTGGCCCATACCTTCGCCAGCGGAGGCATCAGTTCTGACAGCGAGCGGGACCTCAGCATCGGCGGCGTGGGAGCTGTTCCGCTGGACCTGTTTGACGGTTTCAGCTACACCGCCCTGGGCCACCTGCACGGTCGGCAGAAGCTGTCCGATTCGGTCAGGTACTCGGGGTCACCACTGGCCTATTCCTTTTCCGAGTCCACGCACCAGAAGGGTGCCTGGCTGGTGAATATCGGCCCGGAGGGCGTTGCGTCGGTGGCGGAAGTCCTCTGGGAGGCCCCGCGTTCCCTGGCCGTTCTCCGCGGACCGCTGGAGGAGCTGCTGGCGGATCCGGGGCATGCCTGGGCTGAAAACGCGTATTGCCAGATCACCCTGACGGATTCCCAGCGCCCTTCCCGTGCCATGGAACGGCTGCGCGCCAGGTTCCCGGACACGCTGGTCCTTGCCTTCGATCCCCAGGGCGCCGCAGCCGCCACGGAGGCCAGCTACAGCAGCAGGCTCGCAGGCGCGCCGGACGACCTCGCCGTCTGCTGCGGGTTCCTGGACCACGTGCGGGGAAGGAGCGCCGACCCCGCGGAAAGAACTGCGCTCGCGGCCGCCCTGGAAAACGTCAGGCTCCTGGAGGTCTCGCGGTGAGGATCCACCAACTGCGCATCTGCGCGTTCGGGCCCTTCGCCGGAACCGAAGACATCGACTTCGACCGCCTCAGCGCGCACGGCCTGTTCCTGCTGAACGGGCCCACCGGTGCCGGCAAGACCAGCGTCCTGGATGCCATCTGCTTTGCCCTCTACGGCTCCGTGCCGGGCGCACGGCAGGACGGTAAACGGCTGCGCAGCGACCACGCCGAGCCCGGGCAGGAACCCGCCGTTACCTGTGAATTTTCCGCACAGGGACGCCGCTTCGAAGTGACCCGCTCCCCGGCATGGGAAAAGCCCAGCGCCCGTGGAAAGAACGGCTTCACGGTCCAGCAGGCCAAGACACTGCTCCGCGAACGGGTGGACGGCGCCTGGGTGGAGAAGTCCGCCCGCAATGATGAAGCGGGTGCAGAGATCATGGCCCTGCTGGGCATGGACCGTGAACAGTTCACCCGGGTGGTGATGCTGCCGCAGGGAGATTTCGCTGCCTTCCTGCGTTCCAAGGCTGCTGACCGGCTGGACCTGCTGCAGAAGCTCTTCGGCACCCAGAGGTTTGAAGCCCTGGAACAGGAACTGTCCCGGCAGGCCGCCGCCGCACGGGAGGACGTGGCCGTCCTGTCCGCGCAACTCGGCCTCCTGGCCTCGCGTGCCGAGACCGAGGCAGCCCCGCTCCAGCTTTCTGAGGCGGGGGCGCCGCCGGCGGATGACATCCCACGCCGCCTTGACTGGCTGCAGGCTTCTGCCGGCGTGCGCCTGGCCGAACTCACGGAACAGGCCGCAGCTGCTGAAGCAGTCAACCAGGACCGCCGCGCAGAGGCTGAGCAGGAGGCTGCGCGCCATGAGCGGCACCGAAAACTCAAAGCGGCCGTGGCACGGCAACAGGCCGTCCAGGCAGGGACCGCGCAGCATGAAGAAACTGCCTCCCGGCTTGCGCGGCACCGCCAGGCCGAGGTTCTCCAAGGGCAACTGCAGGCGGTGGATGCCGCAGCCGCCAAGGTCCGCGGCGCCGCCGCGGCCGCCGAATCGGCCATGACGTTGCTCCGCCTGGCCGCCGGGGACGGCGGCGAACTGGCCCAGCTCAGCATTGAGATAACCGAGGATACCGTTTCCAGCCCGGGCGCGCCCGAGGATGCCCGGGGGAGCCTGCCAGGGGCTGCGGAGGAACTGGGCAGGCTGCGTTCGCTGCTGGCCGTCGTCGAGGCACGGCTCCCTGACGAAGGCAGGCTCCAGGACCTGCGGAAGCGGCACCAAGGGCTGGCCGGCAGGCTGGGGGAGCTGGAACTCTCCGTCGGGACGCTGGGCCAGCGCGCCGCGCGCCTGGTGGCAGAACGTGAACAGCTCGCGGACGGCATGGACCAGCTGGAGGGCCGTTCCGTGGAAGCCGCGCTGCGGCGCAAGGAAGCCGGAGCTGCGGCGGAGCTGCTGGACGTCGTCCGCCGCTACGGGACCGCCGTCGAGCACAGGGACCGGGCCAAGGGCCGCCATGAAGACTCGCGGGAGAACCTCCTGGAGGCGAAACGCCGCTGGCTGGACCTGCGGGAGGAACGTCTGGCCAACGCTGCCGCGGAACTGGCAGCGGGGCTGGTTCCCGGAAGCCCCTGCCCCGTCTGCGGAAGCGGACACCACCCCGGCCCGGCAGATGCGGGCACCGGAGGACCGGCCCTTGCCCAGGATGAGGAACGGGCCCATGGCCTTTACGAGGCTGCTGAGGCAGCCCATGCCCTGGTTGCCGCAGATCTTGCCGAGGCGCAGCAGGCCGTGGCCGTCCTCGCCGGCCAGGGCGGGACCACGCCGATGAAGGAGGCACGCTCCGGCGCGGCTGAGGCCCTTGCCGCGGCGGTGGACGCCGAGCAGGCCGCGAAGGAGCTGCAGGACAGGCGGCAGCGGCTGGACGCCCTGGACACAGGCCTCACCCAGGCCCGGGCCACGCTGGCCGAAACGGAGGCGGAGCTGTCCCAAACCACGGCGTCCCTCGCCGACCTGGCTGAACAGGTCGCGGCCCTGGACACAGCGCTGGCCGGCCTTCGGGGCGGCCACCGCAGCCTGGACCGCCGGCTGCGGGCACTTGAAGAGGCGGCTGCAGTACTGGATAAAGCCGTCGAAGCGCAGGCGCGCCTGGACGGTGCGCGGCTGCAGGCAGCCGAAGCCCGGGAGCATCTGGAAGGGGCCCTGCCGGCTGCCGGCTTCGCCAGTGCGGGCGAGGCCCGCAGCCAGCTCCTCGGCGCCGCTGAACTGGCAGCCCTTGAGTCCGCCATCCGTGCCGCCCAGGACGAAGCAGCCCGCGTTGCCGGGCTGTTTGAGTCAGAAGACATCGTGCTCGCACTGGACGAAGCGGCCGGCGGATACGTTGCAGACGAGGGACGGCTGGCGGGGCTGCGCCTCGTCGCGGCCGAAGCCCGGAATGCGGCGCGGGAGGCCGATCTCGCTGCCGGTCTGGCCGGCCGGTGCCTGGCATCGCTCAAGTCCATCGCCGCCGAATATGAAGCGCTGGCCTGCTCCTCGCGTGAGCCCGCAGAGCGGGCGCAGATGCTTTCGGGATTGGCCGACGCCGCAGCCGGGCGGGGCGAGAACACGTACCGGATGAGCCTGACGAGCTATGTCCTGGCCGCGCGGCTGGAACAGGTGGCCCTTGCTGCATCCGAACGCCTGGTGGCCATGAGCGACGGCCGGTACCTTCTCCAGCACACGGACGCCAAGGCCGCCCGCGGTGCAAAGTCGGGACTGGGACTGGAAGTAGTGGATCAGTGGACAGGATTCCGCCGGGACACCTCCACGCTTTCCGGAGGTGAGTCCTTCATGGCCTCGCTCTCCCTGGCCCTGGGACTTGCCGACGTGGTCCAGCAGGAATCCGGAGGGGTGGAAATCGAAACCCTGTTCGTTGATGAGGGCTTCGGCAGCCTGGACGACCAATCCCTGGAACAGGTCATGGATGCCCTCGAAGGACTTCGTGACGGCGGGAGGGTAGTGGGATTGGTCAGCCATGTTGCCGAGATGAAACAGCGGATCAGCACCCAGCTGCAGGTAGTCAAGAACCGCAACGGATCCACCCTGCGGATCTCCGAAAGCCTGGACGCCGTCGTCTGACTGTCCGCTGGCCAGGGCCGATATACTGACTGCGTTACCGGGTTGCGCGCATCGGGAGGAGGGACGGTGCGCACCTACTGAGCGAGCCCGAAGTGACACCACAAACAAGCCCTTCACCGACGAGCCCTTCAGCAGCCAGCCCTTCCCAAGCCGGCACCACCCCTGCCCGTGCCGTTCCATGCGGGGAAGGCCCTGACCCGGACACCACGGAAAGGGCAGGACGGGGACGCTTTTCGCGCCTTCCCCACCTGGCCGGCCCGGGTTTCATACCGCTGGGCCTCTTTGCGCGGCTTCCCCTGGCCATGCTGGCCATGGGCACGCTCACCCTCGTCACCTCGGCCAGCGGCTCCTTTGCCGCCGGCGGCACAGCAGCAGGCGCGGTGGGTATCGGCTCGGCCCTGGGAGCTCCGGTTCTGGGGTCCCTTGCGGACAGGCGGGGACAGCGGCCGCTCCTGTTGCTGGCGGCCGTGCTCAATACAGTGGCCGTGCTGGCCCTGGTCCTTGCCGCCAATGGCACCGCCGCGTCCGGCGATTTCCCGTCCGCTGTCCTGGCTGCAGCCTTCGCGGCCGGTGCCACCTGCCCCCAGGTAGGGCCCCTGGCCCGGGTCAGATGGATGTCCCTGACGGCCAAAGCCGGAGGCCCAACGGCACCGCCCGGCGGTTCTGCCCGTGACCTGGACACAGCCCTCTCCTACGAGAGCACGGCCGACGAGGTGACGTTTGTCCTTGGACCCGCCCTGGTGGGGATTCTGGCCAGCCTCGTGGCGCCCTGGCTTCCGCTGGTCCTGGCAGCGGCCATGACCATCACGCTGGTGCCGGCCTTCGCCGTTCACCCCACCCACCGGGCCGTACCGGCCACCCGGCGTCCGGCCGGCGGGAAGCGCAAGGGTTCTGCACGTGCCGTGAAGCTGCCATGGTCTGTAGCCCTGCCTGTCCTTGCGATGGCCTGCATGGGGACATTCTTTGGTTCCACCCAGGCTGCCCTCAGCGCCTTCTCTGCCGGGCTGGGCGGCGCGGAAATAGCGGGGCTGCTGTACGCCGTCATGGGTTTGAGTTCCGCCGCAGCAGCACTCTCGGTCGCCTACTGGCCGCGCCGCGCAGGCCTGGCGCTGCGCTGGGTTCTCTGCGCAATCCTGATGGCAGGGCTGGCGGTCCTGCTGCTGGTGCCCTCGTCGCTGCCCATGATGGCGGTGGTCCTGCTGGTCCTGGGACTCCCGGTGGGTCCGGTCATGGTCACCGTCTTCGCCGTGGGCGGGAACGTGGCACCTGCCGGCAGGCTTGGCACCGTGATGACCGCGCTTGCCAGCGGCATTGTCGCCGGCACGGCCATCGGGTCCTCGGTTGGCGGACAGCTGGCCCAGCTCCACGGGGCCGCAGCCGCGTTCCTCGTTCCGGTCTGCGCGGCGGCGGCGCTGGCTCTGCTCGGTGCCGGAACCGCCGTCGTCCTCCGCCGCCGGCCCTGACGCGGCACCTGCGTGCGGGCGGCCCCGGTCCTAGCCGCGGGTGGGACGGGCAGTGCTGTTACGCCAGCTGGCGCTCGATCCTGGCCGCACTTTCCGCGATGGCAGCGCCCACGGAATCCGGGTCATGGGCGGAACGGATATAGACGACGGCCAGTGCGGCCGGACGCCCACCGGGCACCCGGACGGGTGCTGCCAGCGAGGAAACTCCTGCGATCACCTCGTCATGGCTGGCCGAGTAGCCCTTCCGCCGTGCCTCCGCAGCCTCCGGGCGATAAGGCATGCCCGTCGCCAGCCTGTCCCACTCTTCCTCCGAGAGGGCGGACTGGATGGCAATCCCTGGCGCGCCCGCGTTGATGGGGTGCCGTGTGCCCGGGTGCTGGGCAACGGTAGCCCCCGAATGCCGCGGTTCCACCGTCACCAGCGTGATGCAGTCGTGATGGTCCCACACCGCCACGAACGCGGTCATGTCCAGTGAGTTGGCCAGCTGGGTCAGCTCCGGCAACGCAGCGCTCTGCAGGTTGCGCGATACACCGCGGGCCAGGACCGCCAGCCCCGGGCCCGGCTGGACCCGGCCGGCGTCGTCCCGAACCAGGAGTGAGTGGTCTTCCAGGGTGCGCAGGATCCGGTAGGCCACCGAACGGTGGACGCCCATGGCATCGGCAAGCTCCGCAATGGTCAGCGGCCCGGGGGCCGCCGCCAGGATTTCGAGGGCGCGGATGCCACGCGAAAGGGTTTGGGAAGGCGAAGCCTGGGTCGCCGCTCCCGCCGGGGCTGCGGCTGCTGGAGGAGTCATAATGTCCATCCTAGGCGGGCGGGCCTTCAGCGCCGTGACTCTTGTCTCAACCTCAGCCTCCCGGCAATGTCCTTTATGCGAACTTGTAGTTCCAATATGGAACTTGCGCACCCTACCGTTCGGCGCAAATTCCAACCATCCCGTGTTCCGCATCACACCTTTCGTAGTACCCTACTAACTAACTGACCGTTCTGTCGGTAATCCTGAAGGCGTACGGGCGGCGTTGCTGCCCAATAAACAATGGAGTTTCAATGACCACACCTTCCAAGGTGGATACACTCGCCGGTCCCAGCACCCGGCGGGAGGAGCGCAAGGTCCTCGCCGGCACCCTCGTCGGCACCACCATCGAGTGGTACGACTTCTTCATCTTTGCCCAGCTGACCGCAACGCTGCTGTCGCCGCTGTTCCTGGCACCGCTGAACGAGTCCAACCCGGGCCTGGCGCAGATCCTGTCCTTTGCCCTCATCGGCATCAGCTTCCTGTTCCGTCCCCTCGGCGCCGTTATCGCCGGGCACCTGGGTGACCGCCTGGGACGGAAGGCAATGCTGGTCTTCACCCTGGTGATGATGGGCGCGGCCACCGCCCTCATTGGCATGTTGCCCACCTACGCGCAGATCGGCGCCTGGGCCCCCGTGCTGCTGATCCTGCTGCGCGTTATCCAGGGCTTCTCCGCCGGCGGTGAATGGGGCGGTGCCGCCCTCATGGCCGTCGAGCACGCGCCCGTCAACCGGCGCGGCCTCTTCGGTGCCTACCCGCAGATCGGCGTGCCCGTGGGGATGATCCTGGCCACCGGCCTGCTGTTCTTCCTCAACACCAGCATGTCCAAGGAAGACTTCGCAGCCTGGGGATGGCGCGTGCCGTTCCTGCTCTCCATCGTCCTGATCGTGGTGGGCTACCTGATCCGCCGCGCCGTCGCAGAGAGCCCGGTCTTCCAAGAGATGGCCCTGCGGAAGAAGGAGAGCAAGGCACCCCTGGGTGAGCTGATCCGGAACCACAAGCTGCCCGTCCTGTACTCCACCCTGATCTTCATCGGCAACAACGCAGCAGGCTACCTGCTGATTGCGTTCTTCATCTCCTACGCCACCAAGACCCTGAAGATGCCCACCCCGCAGATCCTCCTGGCCACCACGCTGGCATCCTTCGGCTGGCTGATCTTCACCCTGGTGGGCGGATGGCTGTCCGACCGCATCGGCCGCGTCAAGACCTTCCTGATCGGGTACGCCATCGTCTTTGCCTGGATGATCCCCATGTTTGCCCTGATCGACACCAAGGACATCGTGCTCTACGGCGTCGCCCTGTTCGTCCTGACCATCGGCCTGGGCCTGTCCTACGGACCCATGTCCGCCATGTACGCGGAGATGTTCCCCGCCAGCGTGCGCTACTCCGGCATCTCCATCGGGTACGCCTTCGGCGCCATCCTGGGCGGCGCCTTCGCAGCAACCATCGCCGAAACCCTGCTGCAGTCCACCAAATGGACCGGTTCGATCGGCATCTACATCATGGCACTCTGCGTCATCTCAGCCGTGGGCGTGGTGCTCGCCAAGGAGACCAAGGGACGCCCGCTCGGCGTCAGCGGCCACCACTGATCCCCACCCACCGTCACCCAAAGCGGGAAGTAAGACAGCAACAGCCCGGACCCCAGGGTCCGGGCTGTTGCTGTCTGGCATCCGCCAGGCCTGGAACGTCAGACGCCCAGGAACGAAATGGCGGCCTGCTTGAAGGCCCTGCTGGTGATGGCGTTGGTGTGGTTCCGGCCCGGGAGGACCAGTTGCTCTGCCATGGAGCCGGCACCGCGGGCCAGTTCGGCGAGCTTGGGCAGGGTCTTGGCCCGCTCGTCCTTGTCGCCAACCACCAACAGCATGGGAACGTGGGGTACAGCTTCGGCGGGGTCGTACGGTTCTGCCTTGATGGCCTCCACCAGCGACAGCAGCGCGAAAATGTTGTTGCTCGGCAGCAGCAGGGCCATTTTGAGAAGCTGCGCGGTGGATTCGTCGCTGATCGGCGTGCCGTCCGCCAGGTAGTCCTGGGCGGCCCTGAGGTCGAATGCGGCCAGCGGGTCGGAGTCGTTGGGTCCGCCGAGCACCAGCCGGTGCACCAGCTCGGGCTGGGTTGCGGCGAACTCCCACGCGAGCCGGGAGCCCAGGGAATAGCCCACGACGTCCAGCCCGCTGGCAGGGTCTCCGTCGTGAAGGGGGCGCGCGCCGGCGTCGAACGCTGCCTGCAGCAGGTCCGCCCGGATCCTGCTGGGCGAGTAGGAATCCATATCCTCAGGCGCACCACTGCGGCCGTGGCCCGGCAGGTCCACCGTGATCACCCGTCGGCCGGCGTCAAGCAGGGCGGACACCCAGCCGGTGTCCTCCCAGTTGAGCTTGGAGGAGGAAGAAAAGCCGTGCAGCAGCAGGACCGGCCGGAGGCCCGCATCGGTGGCGGGCTCATGGACTGCCACGTACAGCTGCGGGTCGGTCCCTTCAACGGTGTGCCCGTGCTGCTGTCCGGTGTGCCTGCCGCTCATGGTGTGTTCCCCAATCAGGTACGGCGCCTGGGCGGGCCCGGCGCGTCGGTGCGTCTTCGTTGGAAAGGTACGCTCCACTCTACCTGTTGCCGGGCCGGGTCCTGCTGGCCAGGCGGGCCCCGGCGGCACACGCCAGCGCAATGCCGGCGATCAGGGCAAAGGTGCTGAAAAGCTGAATGCGGCTGCCCTCGGCACTGAAGCCGACGGCGAAGATGAGGCCCAGGAGGACAAGGCCCAGGACCGTGAGGCCGGGGAAGCCTTTCATCCGGAGGGGAAGCGGGGTCCCGTCCCGGTCCGCGCGCCGGCGCAGGATCAGCTGGGAGACCAGGGCGCTGCCCCACACCACCAGGCACGTGGATCCCACCAGCTGGAAGAGCGCCGGCAGGATCCGTTCCGGGAACAACAGCTCGAGGACAGTCGCGACGAAGCCGAAGGCCACCGATACTGCCACCGCGAGCAGGGGCACGCCGGCATTGTTCAGCCGGGTGAGGACCCGGGGCGCCTCGCTCCGCTGGGAGAGCGAATACACCATGCGCGATGCACCGTAGAGGTTCGCGTTCAGCGCCGAGAGGAGCGCGACGACGGCCACGAGGGTGATGGCGGTGGAGGCGCCGGGGATTCTGGCAGCGTCCAGCACGCCGGCGAAGGGCGAGGCAAGGCTCTTGGACGTGGCGGGAAGGACGGCGGCAATGACGAAGACGGAGCCGATGTAGAACACCAGGATGCGCCACACCACGGTCCGGATGGCCTTGCCGACGCTGCGTTCGGGATCCTCGGTTTCGGCTGCGGCCACGGAGACGATCTCCGTCCCGCCGAACGCGAAGATCACAACGAACAGCGCCCCGGCAACACCGCCCAGGCCCTGGGGCGCGAAGTTTCCCGTGAGGTTGTCCGCGCCGGGGGAGCCGACGCCGGGCAGCAGGCCCAGGAGCAGCGCGGCACCGACAACGAGGAACAGGACGATCACGGCCACCTTGAGGATGGCAAACCAGAACTCGAACTCACCGAAGTTCCGGACACCGGCCAGGTTGATGCCGGTAAAGACCACCATGAACAACAGCGCCAGCGCCCAGACCGGCACCACCGGCCAGACGGAGAACAGCAGCCCGGCCGCGCCCAGGGCCTCGGCCGCAATCACCACTACCAGCTGCAGCCACCACAGCCACCCGATGGTGGCCCCTGCCGTCCGGCCCAGTGCCCGCTCCGCGTACACGGAAAAGGCTCCACTGTTCGGGTTCGCTGCCGCCATCTCGCCAAGGGCCCACATCACCAGGATGATCAGGGTTCCGGCCACGAGGTAGGAGACCAGCACCGCCGGCCCCGCCGCCTGGACGCCGGCGCCGGACCCCAGGAACAATCCGGCCCCGATGGCGCTGCCCAGCCCCATCATGGTGAGCTGGCGCGGCTTCATGCTGTGGCTGGCAGGGGTCTTCGTGGGTGATGATGTGGCGGACGTGGTCCGGTCAGACTTCGTCGTCATGGGGAAATGCACCTTCTGGGGGCTTGGTGATGGGTCCGGCCTCCGGGGCCGGGGTCCTCGTGGGACGTCTTGAATTTACCGCTTCCCGAACCTGCCCGGAAACGGAGGGCCGGGAGGGGGCCCGGAAGCGGGGAAGAGCGCCCCCGTTTGCTGCGCGCCTGGCGGGCTGCCCGCCCGGAAGAAATATTTCCCTTTCGGGTGCGGCCGGCCGTAGAATCAGTTTTGGTCAAGTTGACCATAACTAAGGATGAACGCGCGGGGGCGGTCAAGGGCGATAGAAGGTGGTGGAACGGGTGTACTACAGTTCGGCGAACGTTTCCGAGCGGCAGGCCGCGCCGCCGTCGCTGGCCATCTCCACTGTGATCTTCGCCCTCCGTCCGAGCGAGACCTCGGGCCGGCCCACCCTGTGGCTTCCGCTGGTGCGCCGGATCCGGGAGCCCTTCAAGGGCCTGTGGGCCCTGCCGGGCGGACCCCTCAGCCATGAGGAGTCCCTCCAAGGCGCCGCCGCCCGGAACCTGCAGGAGACCACCGGCCTTGCGCCCCGCTACCTTGAGCAGCTCTATGCCTTCGGCGGCCTGCACCGTTCACCCACCCAGCGGGTGGTGTCCATTGTGTACTGGGCCCTGGTCCAGCCAACGGAAGCAGCGCTTGCTGACGAGTCTGAAAACGTTCGATGGTTCCGGGCAGACCGCCTGAGTGAGCTGGCGTTCGACCACAACGCGATCGTGGATTACGCCCTCTGGCGCCTCCGGAACAAGCTGGCCTACGGTTCGGTGGCTTACCACCTGCTGGGCGAGTACTTCACGCTGGCCCAGGTCCGCGAAGTCTATGAAGCCGTCCTGGACCGCCAGCTGGATCCGGCCAACTTCCGCCGGCAGCTCAAATCCACCCCCGAAATCGAAGAAACCGGGGAATACCTCCAGGGCGGCAAGCACCGCCCGCCACGCCTCTACCGCTACACCGGCCGGCCAGGCCTTGACCCAGACAACAGGAGCACACCATGAGCAGCGTCAATACGGCAATCCAGCTGATCACGCGCGAACAGGCCGAAAAGGGCGCAGCAGCTGACCGCAGCACCTGCAGTCCGGCGCTGGCCAAAGGCCCGTGGGACTACGATTTGGCCGAGGCGCTCGCCGGCGTGCCCGCCTACGGCCCGGGCGCCTCGAGCGCGGACCCGGCTCCGGCCAACACCCCGCGCCAGGGCCAGTTGCCCGAAGAGTACAAGGTGGCCAGCGACGTCGAACTCGGGGAACGGATCCAGGCCGCCAAGGCGGTCCTGGGTGACCGGGCCGTCATTTTGGGCCACTTCTACCAGCGCGATGAGGTGATCCAGTACGCCGACTTCGTGGGTGACTCCTTCCAGCTCGCGAACGCCGCGCTGACCAGACCGGAGGCAGAGGCCATCGTCTTCTGCGGCGTCCACTTCATGGCGGAAACCGCGGACATCCTCTCCACGCCGGAACAGGCCGTCATCCTGCCCAACCTGGCGGCCGGCTGCTCGATGGCGGACATGGCGGACGCGGACTCCGTGGAGGAGTGCTGGGAACAGCTCGAAGAGATCTTCGGGACCGAGCCCGACGCCGAGGGCCGGGTCCCGGTCATCCCCGTCACCTACATGAATTCCTCCGCAGCCCTGAAGGCGTTCTGCGGCGAACACGGCGGCATCGTCTGCACGTCATCGAATGCAAAGACCGTCCTCGAGTGGGCATTCCAGCGGGGCCAGCGGGTCCTGTTCTTCCCCGACCAGCACCTGGGCCGCAACACGGCCAAGGCCCTGGGGGTGCCCCTGGACCAGATGCCCATGTGGAACCCGCGCAAGGACCTGGGCGGCAATGACGAACAGGCGCTCCTGGACTCCCGCGTGATCCTCTGGCACGGGTTCTGCTCGGTGCACAAGCGTTTCAGCGTGGCCCAAATCGAGAAGGCCCGGGCGGACTTTCCCGGCGTCCAGGTCATCGTGCACCCCGAATGCCCCATGGAGGTGGTGGACGCCGCGGATTCCGCCGGCTCCACGGACTTCATCAAGAAAGCCATCGCCGCCGCCACCGAGCCCACGACATTCGCCATCGGCACCGAAATCAACATGGTGAACCGGCTTGCCGCCGAGTACCCGCAGCACACCATCTTCTGCCTGGACCCGGTGATCTGCCCCTGCTCCACCATGTACCGGATCCACCCCGGCTACCTCGCCTGGGTACTGGAGGAACTGGTGGCCGGCCGCGTGGTCAACCGCATCACCGTGGATGACAACGTACAGGCCAATGCCCGGACGGCGCTCGAGCGCATGCTCGCCGCGAGGCCGTGATGAACCACCGCCTGGCCATCGTCGGAAGCGGCATCGCGGGCCTCTACGCTGCGCTGCTCGCCACCGACGCAGGAGCGCACGTGGTCCTGCTGACCAAAGGCGCGCTGGAGAACAGCAACACCTGGTACGCACAGGGCGGCATCTCTGCCGTCCTTGCCAAACCCGCACCGGGAGACACCCTCGCCGCACACATCGCCGACACACTCCGCGCCGGTGCGGGACACTGCGACGAGGCCGCAGTCCGGCTGATGTGTACGGAGGCGGAGCGCGATATCGCAGGCCTCCAGCGCTACGGTGTTGCGTTCGATGCGGGCCACGCTGCGGCGGGGAATGAGGCCATGCACGACGGCGGTCCGGCCCTTGGGCTCGAAGCGGCCCACAGTGCCCCGCGGATCCTGCACGCAGGAGGAGACGCCACTGGCGCCCGCGTGGCCGGTGCGCTGATCCGGGCTGTCCTGTCCCGGCAGGATGACGGAAAGCTCACCATCCTCACGCACGCCCAGGCCACCGCCCTTGTGACCCGGGACGGGCGCGTGGCAGGAGTCGAGTACCTCCAGGACGGCCGGCCTGCGGTCCTGGACGCGGATGCGGTCCTGCTCGCCACCGGGGGATCGGGTCAACTGTTCGCCCAAACCACCAACCCGGCCGTGGCCACCGCCGACGGACTGGCGCTCGCCGTCCGCGCCGGTGCGGCAGTGGCAGACCTTGAGTTCTTCCAGTTCCACCCCACCTGCCTGGTCAGCTCCGCCACAGCGCATCCCGCCCGGCTGGACGGACCGCTGCTGATCTCCGAAGCCGTCCGCGGCGAAGGGGCCATCCTGCTGGACTCCGGCGGCCGCCGCTTCATGCAGGCCTACCACCCCGATGCCGAACTGGCACCCCGCGACGTCGTCTCCCGCAGCATCGCCCTCCACCTGGCCAAGCTCGGCGACCCCAACGGCCACGTCTACCTCGACGCCCGCGGCATCGAACAGGCCAGGGGCGCGGGCTTCCTCCAACAGAGGTTCCCCACCCTCACCCGCAAAACCCGCGACGCCGGCATCGACTGGACCTGCGAACTCGTACCGGTCGCCCCCGCCGCGCATTACTGGATGGGCGGGGTACGCACCGACCTCTCCGCCCGCACCACCGTCCCCGGCCTCTACGCCGCCGGCGAAGTTGCCTGCACCGGCGTCCAAGGGGCAAACCGGCTGGCCAGCAACTCCCTCCTGGAGGGACTCGTATTCGGCCGCCGCGCTGTCGAATCCTTCCTGGAGGGCAGCCCCGCAGGTCCCTCGGCGCCTGCGCTCGCGCCTCGCACCGGCGACCGCCTCGCAAGCTCGGCGGCCGGTGCGGACGCTCACGCGACAACGGCGCTTTCGGGACCTCCGGAACTGCCCCACGCTTCCGCACCCCTGCCGCGAAACGCAAGTGCTCACGTCGCTGTCCCTGCTGCTTTAGAAGGCGCGGCGGATCGGTCAGGTGCGCCAGGCGGGAGTTGGCCGTCCAACTTCGGTGGGGGAGGGGAATCCGAAGAACCCTTCTCCCGGGAGGCTCTTCGCCGTCTCATGACCTCCCATGCCGGAGTGCTGCGCTCTGGGGAGTTGTTGCTCAAGGCTGGCCGGACGCTTGACTCTTGGGCCGGCGTCGTCCGTCCTGATGCTGTTAATTCCTCCGCCGACCCAGTGGCACACGAGGACCGGAACCTTCTGTTGGCTGCCCAACTGCTGGTCGCTGCCGCCCTTGACCGCCGTGACTCTCTGGGGGCGCATTACCGCAGCGATGAACCCGTCGAAACTGACAACCTGTCGTCCCTCCGCCCGAAAGCGAGCCTGCTCCATGACTGACCCCGCCGTGATCGACCAGGCTGTGTCCCTGCGCCCGGCACTCGACCTCACCCTCCCGCCGGCCCCCGTCAGGGACATCCTGGAACGGGCCTTCGCTGAGGATGCGCCTTCCGGTGACATCACCTCGCAGTTGCTCATCCCCGCCGGTGCCAGCGCCACCGCAGTCCTCAACGCGCGCGTCCCCGGCGTCCTCAGCGGCGCCACCGTGTTCCGCGACGCCATGCAGCTGGTGGATCCCGCCACGCAGGTGGACCTGCTCCTGGCGGACGGTGGGACGTTCGACGCCGGCACGCACCTGGCGAGGGTCAGCGGCAGCGCCCGCTCGGTGCTGATGGCCGAACGCGTGGCACTGAACCTGGTCCAGCGGATGTCCGCCATCGCCACGAAGACCGCCGAATTCGTGCGGCTTGCCGAGGGGACCCGGGCCCGCATCACCGATACGCGGAAAACCACCCCCGGCCTGCGCATCCTTGAACGCTTCGCGGTGCGTTGCGGCGGCGGCGCAAACCACCGGTACAGCCTCTCCGACGCTGTGCTTGCCAAGGACAACCACCTGGCCGTGATGACCGGCGGTGACCCGGCACAACTCACCGCGCTCCTGCTGGCCGCCAAGACGCAGCTGGGCCACACCACCCACTTTGAAGTGGAAGTGGACCGGATGGACCAGATCGAACCCGTGCTGGCCGCCGGAGTGGACACCATCATGCTGGACAATTTCAGCATCGAGGAACTCAAGGCAGGCGTTGCCCTCGTGGCCGGCCGGGCCCGCGTGGAAGCCAGCGGCAATGTGAACCTCGAGACCGTCGCGGCCATTGCCGCCACCGGCGTGGACGTGATCTCCGTGGGTGCGCTCACGCACACCGTGGCCGCCCTGGACCTGGGCCTCGACGTCGAACTGACCGTGTAGCGGGGACGCCGTGATCTTCCTGGACGCTGCCGCCACCACCCCGGTCCGCCGCGAGGTACTCGACGCCATGTGGCCTTACCTCACCGGCGGATTCGGGAACCCCTCCAGCCACCACACCCTCGGCGAATCCGCAGCTGCGGCATTGGCCGGGGCCCGGTCGGCCGTGGCGGATGTCCTCGGCTGCCGGCAGGGCGAGATTGTGTTCACGTCAGGAGGAACGGAAGCGGACAACCTTGCGGTGAAAGGCATTGCCCTGGCCCGGCAGGCAGCAAACCCACTGCTGGACAGGGTGGTGATCAGCGCCGTCGAACACCCCGCTGTGGAGGAATCCGCGCGGTACCTCGAACGCTTCCATGGCTTCACCGTGGACGTCGTCCCCGTCGATGCAACCGGCCTGGTCACGCCGGCTGCCCTGGCCGGCGTGCTGCGCCCGGAAACCGCGCTGGTGAGCATCATGTACGCCAACAACGAGGTAGGCACCGTCCAGCCCATCGCCGCCCTGGCGGAACTGGCCCACGCCCAAGGCATCCCGTTCCATACCGACGCCGTCCAGGCCGCTGGCTGGCTGCCGCTGGACACCCGCGCGCTGGGGGTGGACGCCATGAGCATCTCCGGACACAAACTGGGTGCACCCAAAGGCTGCGGCATGCTGTTCGTCCGGAGCCGCACCAGGCTGGAACCGGTCATCCACGGCGGCGGCCAGGAACGCGGCCGCCGTTCCGGAACGGAAAACGTGGCCGGTGCCGTGGGTCTTGCCACTGCCCTCACGCTGGCCAGGGACGGACAGGCGGAGCATCAGGTGCGGGTGGCCTCCCTGCGGGACCGTTTCATTGCCGCGGTGCTGGCTGGAGTGCCGGACGCCGTGCTCACCGGGCACCCCTCTCAGCGGCTGCCGTCGGTGGCATCCTTCTGTTTCCCCGGGACCAGCGGCGAGTCGGTGCTCCTGGAGTTGGAACGCCGCGGCGTGGTCTGCTCCAGCGGCTCGGCGTGCGCTGCCGGCTCAGACGCGCCATCGCCCGTGCTCACGGCGCTGGGTTTGCCGGCCGAGGTGGCCCAGACGGCGGTACGCTTCAGTTTCGACGCGTCGGTGACCCGGGAGGACCTGGACACGGCAGCGGCCGCCGTCCAAGCGGCGGTCGCCGGCGTTCGGAACCTGGGCGCGGGCCAGGGCCGGTAGCCGGGCGCCTGTCCTGGCGGTGCCGGAACCCTGGCGGTGCCGGAACCCTGGCGGTGCCGGAACCCTAGCGGTGGCGCGCCCGGCGGAAAATCCAGTGCCGCAGCATGCTGAAGCGCACGGCGGTGGCAAGGAAGCCGGACAGCGTGGTGGCCACCAGTTCGTCGCCAACCGTGGCATCCCGATTGAACCAGTGCAGCACACCCAGGCTGCTGCCGGTGATCACCAGCGCCACGGCGATCACCACCAGGCCGTTGAGGTGGTCACGGGTACGCCGCTGCTCGCCGGCAATTTTGAAGGTCAGCCGCCGGTTAAGGGCCGTGTTCAGCAGCGACGTGAGGACCAGTGCCACGGCGTTGGCCAGCTGCGCGCCGAGCCACGGCCGCAGCAGCGCGTAGAGCCCCAGGGACGCCGCAGTACAGATGACCCCGACGCCGGAAAACCGCAGCAGCTGCCGGATGACCGGAAAACGCAGCACGCCACGGTAGTGCCTGGTGGCGGGTAAGCGCCGGGTGGTGGTTTCCGTAACGGTGGGCGCGGACACACCTTCCCTCACGCGGCGTTACCGGGGGCGGCAGGCATCAGTACAGCTCGCCCACGGGAATTTCCACGGCCAGCCGGTTGGACGGACCGGGCAGGGGGCACGCCCACGCCTCGTTGTAGGCGCAGGAGGGGTTGTAGGCAAAGTTGAAGTCCAGGACGAACATGGCATCCGGCCCGGATCCCTGGACCCCGTGGAATGCGCCCTTGATGGTGTCCAGCAGGTAGCGCCCGGCCCCATAGCTTCCGCCCGGCTGGCCTGCCGTGGCGTCGCGGAACGGCACAAAGATACCGCCGCCGTAACCATGGATCTTCCACACGCCCAGCTGGCCCATTTCCGGCAGGTCGAAGGTGCCAAGGCGGACAAAGTGGACCACGCCGTCGGTTCCCGTGTCCATGCTCAGCTCGCGGCCCGCGCCTTCCTTGGTGAGCGGGACGTGGAACCGGTAGATGGGATCGTAGTCGGCAGTCTTGAGGCCGGAGAAGCGCGCCTTGTCCGCTGCGGTCAGTGCGGAAGCCGGGTGCGTGGCGAACATCAGGTCCCGCTGGTGGCGCCAGTATGAGTGTGCCTCGGACGGGCTGTCGGCGGAGATCCGGCGGACGTTGTCGTAGAGCGCAAAGGTCCGCAGCCGCCAGTCGGCGATGTCCAGGGCGGAAATGTCCGCGGGGTTCTCTTCGGCTGCGCCGTGCTGCTCTTCCGACATAGCCTCCAGCCTAGTCCCAGGGCGGGGTGACAGACGTCCGACGGCGACACGCGCGGCAGGTGCCACAGCCCGCGGCGGGTTCGTGGGCCGGCTGGGGGCCGCGCCGAAGGGTGCAGGAAACGCCGCAACGGCAGGGAGGAGAGGGGGCCGGGCTAGGCTGGGTCCCATGACAGGCACGCCAGCAAAGGCTGTTCGCTCCGGTATGTACTTTCTCTCCGGGATGGCCATGGCGGCCACCGCGGTTCTGCTGGCGGGGTGCTCCGGCCCCCAGGCCGCCCCTGACTGGACGGCGCAACCGGAACCGTCGGCAACAGCATCTTCCGGAGCTGTATCTAGCGGAACTGCGTCAACCGGAACTGCGACGTCTGCGGCGCCGGCCGGCAGCGCAGCAGCATCAGCAACGGCATCAGCAACGACCTCCGGCGAACCCCAGGCTGTGCCCACCGCAACGTCGTGGAAGACGTTCTCCGATCCCGCAAAGGCGGTCAGCTTCGATTTGCCGGCGGACTGGATTGCCCAGTCCGTGGCGCCGGAGGAAGGCGTCCTTCCCGGCGGACTCAAGGTTGAAGTAAAGAAGCCCGACGGAACCTTCATGGCCGCGCTCCGGACGGGACTGCCGCCGTCGTCCGCTGAATGCCCGGAAAGCGCGCGGCGCCCGTACACGGTGATCAGCAGCGTACCGTTCGACGTTGCCGCGCAGGGCGGGGAGGGAACCATCCCGCCGCGCATGGTCTACCGGGTGATCCAGGGTTACCGCTTCTTTGGGTCCTATGGCATCACCAACCTGGTCGGCGGAACTGACGGTCAGGCGTGCGAGCTGCGCAATGTGGTCCGTGGTCCGGCCGGGAAGGGGGACTATTCGTTCGGTGACCTGGTGTCCCTCAAAGCCTTCGCACCGGATGAGAAGGTTGCCCCGGCGAAGGCCTTCGATACGCTGGGCCAGGCGGCCCAGTACGTCAACGAGAGCCCTGACTTCGCCAACGTGCAGCGGATGCTAATGTCGCTGAAGGTCAAAAACTAGTCCCGCTGCCCGCGCCCACCGGTGCCGGGGCGCCCGACTTGCCTTCCGCCCCCCACACCCCCGGAGAGACATGGAACGCTCTGTTTCCGCACGCCTGGCCTTCAGGACCATCGCCAACACCAAGGTGGCCATGGCCATCGCCGTAGCGAGGAACAGCGGCTACGCATCCTTTGAAGAGTCCCTGTCCGTGACCGCCGGTGGAGCGGCGGTTCCCCTTACGGAAGTTTCGGACCACCACGGGGGCCGGTTCCACTACATGGAGTTCGCCGAGCCTGCCGAAGTCACGGTGGAATACGCGGCCACGGTGACCGGCCGTGCCGTGCCCGAGGAGGCGTGCCTGGCCGACCGCATCCGCTACGTGCGTCCCAGCCGGTATGCCGAGTCGGACCGGCTGCTGCCGACGGCCTACGCGGAATTCGGCGGGGTCCACGGGGCCGACCTGGTGCATGCGGTCCGCGAGTGGGTCAATGGCGAACTGCGGTACATCAGCGGCTCCTCCCGCGGCACGGACGGTGCGGTGGAGACCCTCCTCAGCAGGCGGGGCGTCTGCCGTGACTTCGCGCACCTGGCCATCGCCCTGCTCCGCTCCAAGGACATCCCTGCCCGCCTCGCCGCTGTCTACGCCCCTGGCCTGAACCCCATGGATTTCCATGCCGTCGCGGAAGCCTACGTGCAGGGCGCCTGGCACGTCATCGACCCCACGGGGCTGGCCCCCCGGGAGTCGATGCTGCGCATTACTGCGGGCCGGGACTCGTCCGACACAGCCTTCCTTTCCACCGTGGGCGGAAGCCTGGTATTGAACCAGCTGCGCGTGACCGCGGTGGTGGACGGGGACCTGCCGGCCGAGGATCCCGCCCGGCTGCTGCAGCTGGGCTAGCGCTTCCCCAGCGAGTTACGGAGCTTGTCGGTCAGCCGCATGAGCTCCTTCTGTTCTGCGGGCGTCAGAGCCGGCGCCACCAGGGCCGAGATGTCCCGGACGTGCTCGCGGCCAATCTCCTTCTGCAGTTCCCGGCCCTCGTCCGTAAGCTTGAGCAGCACGCCGCGGCCGTCCTCCGGTGCCGGCATTCGGGCCACGAGTCCCCGCTTTTCGAGCCGTTCCACCAGCCGGCTGAGACTGGACTGGCTCAACAGGACGTTGTCGTTGAGCTCGTTGAGCCGCAGCCAGCCGGACGGGCAGCGGGAGAGCGTGAACAGGACGTCGTATTCGTTCAGCGCAAGCTTCCGGAACGCGGGTCCGGACTGCAGCTTCCGCATGACAGCGACCTGCGCCCGGAACAGCGATTCCCAGGTTTCCGCCGCCAGCCGCACGGGCGATTCCGATCCTCCCGCAGCCATCAGGCCACCGGGGCGGAGTTGCCGGCGTCCTGGGATGCCAGAAGGGCGGCCACGCGGCCCGCGTGGGTGGGCGGCTCGGGGACGTGCGCGGGCTTGAGGGCTGCGTACTCCTTGCGGAGGACCGGCAGCACTTCCTCCCCGAACAAGTCCAGTTGCTCCAGGACGGTCTTCAGCGGCAGGCCTGCATGGTCGATCAGGAACAGCTGGCGCTGGTAGTCACCAAAGTACTCGCGGAACGTCAGGGTCTTTTCGATGACTTCCTGCGGGCTGCCTACGGTCAACGGGGTCTGAGAGGTGAAGTCCTCCAGGGACGGACCATGGCCGTAGACCGGCGCGCTGTCAAAGTAGGGTCGGAATTCCTTCACGGCATCCTGTGAGTTCTTCCGCATGAAGAACTGTCCGCCCAGCCCAACGATCGCCTGGTCCGCCTTGCCGTGTCCGTAGTGCTCGTACCGCTCGCGGTAGAGGCCGATCAGCTGCTGGTAGTGCTCCTTCGGCCAGAAGATGTTGTTGGCGAAGAAGCCGTCACCAAAGTACGCGGCCACCTCGGCGATCTGCGGGGTGCGGATTGAACCGTGCCATACGAACGGGGCAACGCCGTCCAGCGGGCGGGGCGTGGAGGTGAAGTTCTGCAGCGGGGTGCGGAACTTGCCGGACCAGTTCACGGTGTCCTCGTCCCAGAGCTTGCGCAGGAGGCTGTAGTTCTCGATGGCCAGCTCCACGCCGTCCTGGATGTTCTTGCCGAACCACGGGTACACCGGGGCCGTGTTGCCGCGGCCCAGGACCAGGTCGACGCGGCCGTCGGCCAGGTGCTGGAGCATGGCGAAGTCTTCGGCGATCTTCACCGGGTCATTGGTGGTGATCAGCGTGGTGGCCGTGGAAAGGATGATGCGTTCGGTCTGGGCCGCGATGTAGGCCAGCGTGGTGGTAGGGGAAGAGGAGAAGAAAGGCCGGTTGTGGTGCTCACCGATGGCGTAGACGTCCATGCCGATTTCCTCGACCTTTTTGGCAATGGCCACCGACGCCTTGATGCGCTCGTGTTCGGTGGGGGTGCGGCCCGTGGTGGGGTCCGTGGTGATGTCGCTGACGCTGAATACACCGATCTGCATGACGTGCCTTTCCGTTCCTGGACTTGCTGGCTTGGTTCCAGTGTAGACCAATTTAGATGCATTTGCATCTATCGCCATCTGTAACAGCAGGGCGCGGGGATTATTCCCGAGTGCTGGTGCCAGGGAAAGGCCCGCAACGCAGCGATGCCCGCACCAGGAGTTGGCGCGGGCATCGCGGGCATGGTGGGCCTTACTCGGCCCCGGGGGCGGCGCGGCGGCCGCTGATTTTGGGGACCTGCCCAGTGGTCCAGTCGCGGAACTCAGCGTCGATGTCAGAACCGGGGCCGACCTCCGGCCGGTCCTGCAGGTCCCGCAGCAGCGCCTTCTTCTCGCGCCGTCCCTCCACCAGCCGGTAGAGGACGGGGACCAGGATCAGGGTAAGCGCGGTGGAGGACACCAGGCCACCGATCACCACCACCGCCAGCGGCTGCGAAATGAACCCCCCGCCGCCCGTGAGGCCCAGGGCCATGGGGGTCAGGGCAAACACGGTGGCCAGTGCCGTCATGAGGATGGGCCGGAGCCGCTGCCGGGCGCCGTTGGTGATCGCGTCCGCCACGTTCATGCCCGGCCGCCCGTCGTGAGGCTGCCGGTATTGGTTGATGAGGTCGATCAGCACGATGGCGTTGGTGACCACGATGCCCACCAGCATCAGCATGCCAATCAGCGAGGGCAGGCCCAGCGGAACCCCGGTGAGCAGCAGCAGGGCCACGGCGCCGGTGGCCGCGAACGGAACCGAGACCAACAGGATCAGCGGCTGCACGAGGGACCTGAAGGTGGCCACCATGATCACGTACACGATGGCGATGGCTGCCAGCAGGGCCAGGCCCAGTTGCCGGAAGGACTCCGCCTGCTGGGTGGTGGCACCGCCGATGGTGGCGGTAACGCCCGGCGGCAGCTGGACATCAGCCAGGCGCTTCTGGACTTCGGTGTTCACGGCGCCCAGGTTGGAGCCCGACGGCGTGATGGACACCTTGGCGGTGCGCTCCCCATTGCTGGCGGTGATGGAGACCGGGACGTCCACTTGTTCGACGGAGGCGATGCTTCCCAGCGTCACTGGCCGCCCGCCCGCAGGGAGCGGGATGTTCCGGACGGCATCGATGCTGGTGAACTTGGTGCCCTGGCCGATCCGGACGGGGAAGTCGTTGGTGTCGATCCGGACCGTACCGGCGGGGATGGGGCTGATGGTGGAGGCCAGGACGCCGGCCACCTGTTCCTCGTTCAGCCCGGCGGCGGCGGCTTTGGCCCGGTCCACCTTGACCTGCACCACCGGGTTGCTGGCGGCGAGGTTGCTCGCCACCTCGCTGGTGCCGGGCACGCCCGTCATGGCCGCCACCATGGTGTCGCTGGCCGACTGCAGGTCGGCGCTGGTGGCCGCTTTCAGCGTGATGTCAACGGTGGACGAGGTGCCAAAGCCGCCCTGCTGCGTGCCTACGGAGATCTTTCCGGAATCGGGAACCTTCGCGAGCTCCGAGCGCACGGTCTCCTGGAGCTGCTCCTGGTTCGCCTTTTCGTCCGTGACTACGGTGAACGTTGAGTTGGAGGATCCGGTGGAGGTGAGGGCGGCGAAGCCGGCCTGGGCGTTCCCGGACGTCACCTGGACGTCCTTGATGCCGTCGACGCCGCGCAGGACCCCTTCGAGCCGGATGGCGGCGGCGCTGGTATCGGCCAGGCTGGTCCCCGCCGGCAGTACCTGGCGCACGGTCAGGCTGTTCTGCCCCGAGTTTCCCAGGAGGTTGGTGGCCAGCAGCGGCGTCATGGCGCCGGTGGCACCGAGCACCAGGACCGCTGCCACCAGGGTGATGACGGGGTGCTTCTGGGTGGAGCGAAGGATGGGTAGGTAGCCGCGCTGCAGGCGGCTGCGCTGTTCGGCGTCGTGGGCCCTCGCCTTGGCCTCGTCGGCAATGCGCCGGGCCTCGCGGGAGCCGGCAGCGGCACCGGCGCTCCCGCCCTTGGGGTTCCGCAGGAACCAGTAGGCAAGCACCGGAACGATGGTCAGGGACACCAGCAGCGATGCCAGCAGCGCCATGGTGACGGTCAGGGCGAAGGGCCGGAACAGTTCACCGGCCAGTTCACCGACAAACGCGATGGGCAGGAATACCGCCACCGTGGTGAGCGTGGACGCGGTGATGGCGCCGGCCACCTCCCGGATGGCGGTGAGGATCGCCGTCGACTTTTCCTCGCCGTAGCTGAGGTGCCGCTTGATGTTCTCAATGACCACGATGGAGTCATCCACCACTCGGCCGATGGCGATGGTGAGCGCGCCGAGGGTCAGGATGTTCAGCGAGTAGCCTGTGGCTGACAGGCCGATGAACGTGATCAGGAGGGACAGCGGGATGGACACGGCCGTGACCAGCGTGGACCGGGCAGACATCAGGAAGAGCAGGATGACGGCGACGGCGAAGCCCAGCCCCAGCAGGCCCTCCGTGGTGAGGTCCTTAATGGACTTTTCGATGAACGGCGCCTGGTCGAACACGGGTGTGAACTTGGCGTTCGAGCCCAGCTCGGCTTCCAGATCATTAAGGGAGTCCCGCACCGCGTGTGAGATGGCCACCGTGTCACCCTCGGGTTTCTTGGTCACGGAGACGGCAAGCGTCTCGGCGCCGTTGGTCCGGGTAATGGAGGTGCGTTCGTCATCCTTGAGCGAAACATCTGCTACCGACCCGATGGTCGCCGCGTTCTTCGTGCCGGACAGGGGGAGGGCCTTGATGGCGTCGAGGGAATCGACCGGACTGCCGATCTGCAGCGAGAGGGTCCTGCCCTGGTCCTGGAGTGTTCCGGCAGGGATCAGCGCGCCGTTGTTGGACAGGGCGTCGCGGATGGCTGTGACGCCTACCCCCGCCGCCGCCATGGCGTCGGTGCGGGGGAGGATCTCGATGTGCTGGGTGGCGCCCCCTGTGACGTCGGCGCTGCGGACGCCGTCGATCTTCTGCAGCCGGGGGACACTCAGGCGCTGCAGGTCCGCGTTCAGTTCACTGAGCGGTTTGTCCGAAGAAACGGCGAGGAAAACGATGGGGAAGTCGCTGATGCTCCCGGCGATGGCCTGCGGCTGGACGTCGCTGGGCAGCGTCCGCTTGGCATTGGAGATGGCCCGGTCGATCTGGTTCCGGGCCCGGTCCAGGTTCGATCCGTAGGTGAACACCATGGTGATCTGGGAGACACCCGTCCGGGACGTGGAGGAGGTGGATTCCAGCCCCTCCACGCCGTTCAGCGCCTTTTCCAGCGGACCGCTGACCTGCTTGTCAACTACCTCGGGTGAGGCACCCGGCATGGAGCTGAGCACGGTGATCTGCGGGAACTCAATGGAAGGAATGAGCTCCTGCTTCAGCGATGACATGGTGATCACGCCGAAGACCGAGGCGAAGACGGTGATCAGCGCGATCAGGGCCCGGTTCGCCAGGGAAAGGTGCGCCAACCGGAACATGGGTGGTCTCCTGGGGGTCTAAGTGACTGGTACAAGCCCTGGGGGTGCCAGCCGCTGGCCCCGGCAGGGTCAGTGGCTGGCGGAAACACTTTCCAGCTGGAGGGACTTGGCCGTGGCCCGTTCCAGCTCCGCGGCGAGGTCCGGATTCTCATCCAGCTTCACCCCGTAGCCGGGCATCATGTCCTTGAGCTTGGACTGCCAGCCCTTGAAGTTCTTGGGGAACGTCTTCTGGAGCAGTTCGATCATGATGGGGACAGCGGTGGACGCCCCCGGCGAAGCGCCCAGGAGCGCGCCGATGGAGCCGTCGCGGCCGGCGATCACTTCAGTGCCGAACTGAAGGACGCCGCCCTTTTGCGGGTCTTTCTTGATGATCTGTACACGCTGGCCGGCGGTGATGAGTTCCCAGTCCCCGCCCTTTGCCTCGGGGTAGTACTCTCGCAGCGCCTCCACTTTCTGGTCTTGGCGCTTGACCACTTCCTTGACCAGGTAGGCGGTGAGGTCCATGTTGTCCTTGGCCACCGCCAGCATCGGGATGATGTTGCCGGGGCGGATGGACAGGGGCAGGTCCAGGTAGGAGCCGTTCTTCAGGAAGTTGGTGGAGAAGCCTGCGTACGGGCCGAACAGGAGCGAACGCTTCCCGTTGACGTAGCGGGTATCCAGGTGGGGAACGGACATGGGCGGTGCACCCACGGAGGCCTGGCCGTAGACCTTGGCGCTGTGCTGGGCGGCGATGGCCTCGTCCGTGCAGCGGAAGAACTGGCCGGAGACCGGGAAGCCGCCGTAGCCCTTGCTTTCCGGGATTCCGGACGCCTGGAGCAGGTGCAGGGCGCCGCCGCCGGCGCCGACGAAGACGAACTTGGCGTGGATCTTGCCGCGTTCTCCGGACTTGGGGTGCTTCAGCGTCAGGTCCCAGCCGCCGTCGGACGCGCGGGAGATCCCGGTGACGTCGTGGCCGTAGTTGATTTCGACGCCGGTGTTCCCAAGGTAGGTGGTCAGCTCGCGGGTCAGTGCGCCGAAGTCCACGTCGGTGCCCTCGGCGGCCCGGGTGGCGGCAATACGCTGCTGGGGGTCGCGGCCCTTGACGATCAGCGGCGCCCACTTGGCGATCTGCGCGTGGTCCTCGGAGTACTCCATGCTCCGGAACAGGGTGTGGGGCTTGAGGGCCTCGTAGCGGGTCTTCAGGAACCGCGCGTGGTCTTCGCCGATCACGAAGCTCATGTGCGGAACGGTGTTGATGAAGCCCTTGGGCGAACCGATCAGGCTGTTGTCCACCAGGTGGGACCAGAACTGGCGGGACAGCTGGAACTGTTCGTTGATGAGCAGTGCCTTGGCGGGGTTGACCGAGCCGTCTTTGGCTGCGGGGGAGTAGTTCAGTTCGCAGAGGGCGGCGTGGCCCGTTCCTGCGTTGTTCCAGGGGTCTGAGCTTTCGAGTCCCGGCTGGTCCAGCCGTTCGAACAGGGAGATGGTCCAGTCCGGCTCCAGCTGCTTGAGGAATGCCCCCAGCGTGGCGCTCATGATGCCGCCGCCTATCAGGACAACGTCGGCGTGTGGGGTCTTGGAAATGAAGGTCACGATCAGTCTCCGATTGCAGCGGCTCTGGCTGTCACAGAATATCCCCGCGCAGCCCGCATACTGAAATTGGCCGGGCCCGTCAAGGCTTTAGCTGGACCTTGGTGAAAACTTCATTTAAGACCGGTGACGCGGGGTAGTTCAGCACCCGGTCGGACAGGGCCAGTGCGGAGATGGGGAAGGCAATGGGAACCGCCGGGACCGTCGCGGCGATCTGGGCGTTGATGGTGTGATAAAGCTCATCCCGTTCCTTCCCGTCAGGCAGTCCCCGCGCCCGGTTGATCTTGGAAAAGACCTGCGGATCCTGGTATCCGAACTCGCCGTTTTTCTGCCCGAAGAGGGGGCCGACGAAGTTGTCGGCGTCCGAGTACGAGCCGTTCCACCCAAGGATGTGGAGGGCATGGTCGCCGGCGGACTGGACCTTCTGCAGGTAGCCGTCCGACCAGTCAACGGGCACGGGCCGGATGTTGAAGCCGACGGCGGTGAGCTGGCGGCTGAGCTCGGCGTAGACCTTTTCAGGGGTGGGCAGGTACGGGCGGGTGACGTTCATGGGGTAGTAGAACTTCAGTTCCTCGCCCGCGTAGCCGCCCTCTTTCAGGTAGTCCTTGGCCTTGGCCGGATCGTGTCCGAGCGCCGGCGCGTCATTGTTGAAACCGCTGATCTTGGGCGGAACGAACTGCGTGGCCTTGGCGGTGTTGTCGATGAAGAACTTCCGGATCAACGTCTCCTTGTCGATGGCAAGCTCCACCGCCTGCCGGATCTTCTGGTTCTGGAGGATCGGGATGTCCTGGTTCATGCCCACGTACATCACGGAGAACGGGTCGCGCTGCACGATCTGCTTGCCGCGCTTGACCAGCTGGTCGAAATTCCCCACGGTGACGGCGTCATAGCCGTCGATCGTGCCGTCCAGCAGTGCCTGGAGGCGGGTCTGGGGATGGTTGTAGGCCAGGAAGTTGATGGTGCCGATCTGGCCGCGGTCGCCCCAGTAGGTCTTGTTGCTGGCGAGGGTGACGTTGTCGGTGCCCCAGGCGGCAAGGGTGAAGGGGCCGGTGCCGACCGGATTCGTGGCGAAGGCTGACATTGCCTGGCCGCCCCGGTTCTGGTCCAGGACGTCCGCTTTGCCCGAGGCGAGGGCTGCAGGGGATGCGATGGCGAACGCCGGGAGGGTCAGTGCCTGGAGGAATGCGGTGAAGCGCTGGGTGAGGTCGATCTGTACCGTGTCGGGGTCTAATGCGGTGCAGCCCTTGAAGATCGACAGCCCGGGCTCGTCCGAATGTGCCTTGAACACGTCCTTGAAGGAGGTGCCCGGTGCCTGCTTCCGCAGGTCGGCGGAGAAAGCGAACCAGCGGTTGAAGTTCGTGCATACTGCGTCGGCGTTGAACGGAGTGCCGTCCTGGAAGGTGACGCCCGTGCGGAGCTTGAAGGTATAGGTACGGCCTTCGTTGGACTCGTTCCATTCCGTTGCCAGCAGCGGTGTGGGTTTTCCGGTGGTTTGGTCCACACCCACCAGGCCCTCCAGGATCTGCCGGGTGATGCGCTGGGACTCCACGTCGTTGGACAGGGCCGGGTCCAGTCCCAGGGGCTGGGCAGCGGTGCCGAAATTGAAGGTGGCCTCGGGCTCCGCCGGGGCGGAACTGGGCGGACCGGATGTGGGCGAGGGAGACGGCACACCCGTGCACGACGTCACGCCCAGCGCCATGAGGACGGCGCCTGCTTTGATGACCGTCCGCCGCGATGTACTGCTGGGCACTCGTTTATCACCTCTGGATGCTGCCGGCTCCGCCGCTTGCGGGCCGGGACCAGTCTAGAGGACCGGGCTTGCGGGCAGCTTCAGGCAAGCACGTGACGCGCGACAGGGCCGGCTCCGCCGGGTTTCAGACGGACCCGGCCCTGTGCTGGGGGTGGAAGAAGGCTTACTTGGGCATGAGCACGGAGTCGATCAGGTAGACCGTAGCGTTTTTGGTCTTGACGCCGCCGCAGATCACGTTGGCGTTGTCCACTTTGAGGTTGTCGCCGCTGCCGGTCACCGTGACCGAGCCGCCTTCGACGGTGGCGTGCGTGCCGGCGATCTTGTCCGGGGTGATCTGGCCGGGCACTACGTGGTAGGTGAGGATCTTGCTCAGCAGCGCATCGTCGGTCTTCAGCGTTTCGATGGTGGCGGGGTCGATCTTCTTGAAGGCATCGTCCACGGGAGCGAAGACCGTGAACTCGCCGCCGTTGAGCGTGTCAACCAGATCCACTTTGGGGTTCAGCTTGCCGGACACTGCCGCGGTGAGCGTGGTGAGGATGGGGTTGTTGGAGGCTGCGACGGCGACCGGGTCAAGGGCCATGCCTTCAACGGAGCCTGCGCCGGTGGGCACCTGCTTGGCGTAGGCGGCGCAACCGGGGCCAACCAGGTTGGCGGCCGGATCCATGCTTGCCGCCGAGGAGCTTGCGGACGGTGATGCCATGCTGGTGCTGGACGGGGATGCCATGCTGGAGCTGGGGGCGGATGACATCGGCGCCGACGACGCCGAGGACCCGGAGGTGCTGCCGGAACCGCCACATGCCGTGAGGCTGAGCAGAGCGGCTGCTGCAACGCCTGCGACGGTGAAAGTGGTGCGCTTGAAGGTCTGCATTTGGGTTCTCCTTGGATCGTTTGCCTGCCGCCGTCGGACATTTGGTTTCGTGGCGTGCGGCCTGCCTTTGGGTGGGCACCTGCCCTTGGCTGGTGTCTCAATGGCTATTCGCCGGGTGGGCATCGGCGGATGGGTGGATCTTCGGAGTTTTTCTATTCGGGGCAGAAATTGGCGACCGGATTGCCGGTGCTTAACGCAGGAATCCCCCGGCCGGGGCCGGGGGATTCGGTGTGCGCAAGGGGGGACTTGAACCCCCACGCCCGAAGGCACAGGAACCTAAATCCTGCGTGTCTGCCAATTTCACCACTCGCGCTCAGCTTCCTGCCGTGAACCGAAAATGCTCGACGGCGGATGCCAGTGTCCATTGTAGCGTTGCCAGGGTGGTTGCCCGGGAAGTTGCGGGCCGGTCAGGCGTCGAGGTTGAGGTCCCTGCGCAGTTTGGCCACGTGGCCGGTGGCCCGCACGTTGTACTGGGCCAGCGCCACCTTGCCGTCGGGGTCCACCACGATGGTGGAGCGGATCAGGCCCTCATAGGTCTTGCCGTAGTTCTTCTTTTCGCCCCAGGCGCCGTAGGCGTCGGCCACGGCGTGGTCCGCGTCGGAAAGCAGCGGGAACGTCAAGGACTCCTTGTCAGCAAACTTTGCCAGTTTCTCGACGGGGTCGGGGGAGATCCCCAGGACGTCGTAGCCGGCGGCCTGCAGGGAGGCCAGGCTGTCCCGGAAATCGCAGGCTTCCTTGGTGCAGCCGGGAGTGGCGGCAGCGGGGTAGAAGTAGACGATGGTGGAGCGGCCGGGCCGGGCAGCCAGGCTGACGTCCTTGCCGGTGGAATCCTGGAGGGTGAACGCGGGTGCCTTATCGCCGGTAACCAGTCTTTCAGCCATTGTTTTTCTCCTTGTCGCGGGCGGGACACAACAGCCTAGTAAGCAGGTGGAACGAGTGCTAATCGGCATTTGGCTATACTTGCTGCTATGCCTGATATGGATCACTGGCCCACAGGGCGCCTTCTGTCCACTGCTGCCCGACTCGTTGAGCACTCCTGGAACGAAAAACTCGGCGCCATCGGCCTCACCCATGCCGGTGTTATCGCCATCGAAGTCCTTGCAGCGCAGGGGCCCATGACCCAGGCCCAGCTTGCCCAGTACGTCCGCGTGCAGGCCCAGACCATGGGCAAGACCCTCAGCCGGCTTGAGTCCCACGGCCACATAGCGCGGGTGCGCAGCACCTCGGACCGCAGGAGCCACGTGGTATCGCTGACCGAGCAGGGCAAGGAAGCTGTTGCCCAGGCCGTGGAGATGGAGCGCTCGGTCCTGGCGTCCGCGTCGATCGACCCCGAGCTGCTGCGCCAGGAACTCAAGGCCGTGGTCAGGGAACTGGCCAGCCAGTTCTCCACCACGCCCAGCAACGCCGGAGCCCTCATGGACAACGTGGCAAAGTAGCCGCTGGCGCTGCGGACACCATACGTAAAGCGCGGCCCTGGTTCGGAAGAACCGGGGCCGCGCTTTTTTGTGCCCGGCCGCCGCCCGCCGTCGTACCTCCCCACGTCACCCCCATCGATTGCTCCGTACTTGTCGTTCTGGGCCGTGAAAACGACAAGTACTCAGCAATGGATGGACGTGGGCCGGGAAAACAAAACAGCCCCCCGCTTGTGTTTCCACAAGCCGGAGGCTGTTTTCCCAATCGTGCACCCCCCGGGACTTGAACCCGGAACCCATTGATTAAGAGTCAATTGCTCTGCCAATTGAGCTAGAGGTGCATCTTATTTGCTTCCATCTCCGGGCTTTTTCTTTCCCGTTGATCTCCGCAACGACATGAAACTCTACACGAACTTTTGGTGCAAGTGAAATCGGCTCCGGCGGAGGTGCCCGAATCAGGGGGAGGGCCGCAAAACCAGCGCGAAATCAGGGTTTTGGTTGTTCGTCAGCAGCCACAAACCTCCGTTCGGGGTCCGAATGACGTCCCGGATCCGACCGTATTCCCCTGTGAAATAGGCCACAGGGGACCCTGCTTCTGTTCCATGCAGCGGTACTGCCCACAACCTTTCGCCCCGGAGTGCACCGAGGTAGGCAATTCCGCCGAGGATTTCCAGCCCGCTGGGGGAGGATTCGCGCGTGGAGGGCCACACGACTTTCGCGTCCTGGAAGCCTGCGCGGTGCGGCGCCCCGGTGACGTCCGGCCAGCCGTAGTTGGCGCCCGGCAGGATCAGGTTCAATTCATCGTCCACGTCGGGGCCGAACTCGCTGGCCCAGAGCCGTCCGGATTCGTCCCACGCCAGGCCCTGGACATTCCGGTGGCCCAGGCTGTAGACAGCGTTCCCGAACGGGTTTCCAGGCGCGGGAGAGCCGTCCGGACTGAGCCGAAGGATCTTGCCGCCCAAGGCCCCGGGGTCCTGCGGCTGCTCCCGGCGTTGGGCGTCGCCCGTGCCCACGTACAGGAAACCGTCGGGGCCAAACCGGATCCTGCCTCCGTTGTGCGTGCCGGCTTTGGGTATTCCGGAGAACACGGTTTGGGGCTGGCCCAGCGTCAGCGAACCGTCCGCGCTGCTTCCGACAGTAATCATGACCACCCGGTTGTCCTCCTGCGTGGTCATATAGGCATAGAGGACGCGGTCGGCGTCGAAATGCGGGGAAAGCGCCAGTCCCAGGAGGCCTCCCTCTCCGCCGGGCACCACGTCGGGCACTTCCCCGAGGGTTGTGGCCTTGCCGTCCCGAACAGCCTTCAGCAGTGCGGTCCCGCGCTCCGAGATGATGGCGGTGCCGTCCGGAAGGAATACCGCTGCCCAGGGCGTGTCCAGTTGAAGCTCCAACCGCTCCTGCACGGTGGGCGCAGGTACCGCAGGTGCGGTAACGGCAGGGTTTCCGACGGCGGCTCCCGGCGACGTGCCGGCGACGGCAGGGCTTGTGCCTGGCGGCCCTGGTGCGCCCGTGCAGGCGGCCAGCACCAGGCACGCGGCCAGACAGGTAAGGCCCGCCGCAATGCGGCGGGCCTTCGTCCTGTTAGAGCCGTTTACGCCGTGGGGCGCGGAAACCGGCGGCCTCCGCATGCGCGGCAGATTCAAACCAGACTTCCGCCCGGGTCTGCTCATAATCCGGATGTCCTTCTTCGTAGTACACCATTTCGGCGGCGTCGCCCTTGACCGTGTAGTCCGCAGGTCCGCTGCCGTCGGGGCCGGGTGCGGCTGATCCTTGGCCGTAAGGCTCGTCGGCCGCCAGGTGCCCGGCAGGCTCGGCGGCAATTGTGACCTGGCCCGGGACGAAGCCCTGCCCGAACCCCTGGGCTTCGTCCTGTCCCTGCCCGGACGGCTGGTGGTCCGCCGCGTTTTCCACCAGCGCGGATGACTGGGCGCGGTCCATGGTTTCGGCTGCTCCAGCATCCGTCACGCCGCCGAAGGGCACCGCCGGCTCGTGCTGCGGGGCCGCTTCGGAGCTGTCCGCCCGGTGCTGGGGCGCCTGGCTTCCGGCCGGCCCGCCGCCGGTTGTGCCGCCGTCGTCCATGCTCTCCACTGCGGCCGTTTCGGCACCCGGAAGCGTGGGGGCGTGGGGCGCTGTGTATTCGTCATGGTGAACGGGACTGGATGCCGCGGGGGCGGCCTGCCCGGAGGAGGCTTCAGCGCTGGAGCCGGGTTGGTGCGCCTCCGCGGGGGTAGCTGCGGCCGTCCCGGCAGCCGAGGAGCCGGACCGGGGCGCGGCTCCGGCCTCGGACCACTGGGTTTCCCATTCGGCCTGGTCTTCGTTTTGCTGTGCAGCCTGGCCCTGGGGCCGGTGTTCTTCGTGCCCGGTGCCACTGCCGGGCGTCTCCGTGCCGGAAGCGGCGGGGCCGGCTACGTTGGCCGCCTCAGTGGCCTTCTCGGTGGACAGGGGAGTGGAAGTGCGCGCCGCCGGCGCGGAAGCGGCGGACGAGTCGGCCGGCTCTTCCGCCGTGGCGGGTGCGGCCGGTTCGGCGGCTTTCCCGAATCCCGCTGCTGTTGGAATGCCGGTGGTCCCCGCAGCCGCGGCCGAAGCTGCCGCGCTGCCCCCTTCAAGGGCCCCGTCGGCACGGGCCCGCTCGGTCTTCGCCGCCGGCGATGACCCCTCGGGCGCATTGGCGGACTTGTTGCGGCTGACGAGCCACCAAATGATGACGGCGATGACGACTATGAGGATGATCCAGAAAACAAAGTCCATGGCAGGCCCTTCTGTACAGGTGGCGGGTGTCCTGTCCCCGACGCTACGTCGGGTCACCACTGCTGTCCAGAGATGCCGCGGCGCGCGGGGGAAGGCCCGGTTGGAAGGGCGCCCGGGACATGTGACTGCAGCTCAGCACTATCAACGTCTCAATATATGAGATGCAAGTCCACTATCTGGCTGAACTTCCAAGACTTTTCCCGTTTCCCGCCGTCGACCGTCGTTTCACGGACCGTTCGAGCCCTAGACTTTCCCCTATGAGTGACGCCCAGACCACAACCGGAACCAAGCCGGACATCAAGCCCCGCAGCCGCGTCGTCACCGACGGCATCCACGCGGCCCCCGCCCGCGGCATGTTCCGGGCCGTCGGGATGGGCGACGACGACTTCGCGAAGCCCCAGGTGGGCGTGGCAAGTTCCTGGAACGAAATCACCCCCTGTAACCTCTCCCTGAACCGGCTGGCACAGGGCGCCAAAGAGGGCGTCCACGCCGGCGGCGGTTTCCCCATGCAGTTCGGCACCATTTCAGTGTCCGACGGCATCTCCATGGGCCATGAAGGCATGCACTTCTCCCTGGTCTCCCGTGAGGTCATCGCCGACTCCGTGGAGACCGTCATGCAGGCCGAGCGGATCGACGGCTCGGTCCTGCTGGCCGGCTGCGACAAGTCCCTGCCCGGCATGCTCATGGCGGCGGCCCGGCTGGACCTTGCCAGCGTCTTCCTCTACGCGGGGTCCATCATGCCCGGCTGGGTCAAGCTCGAGGACGGCTCCGAAAAGGAAGTCACCCTGATCGACGCCTTCGAAGCCGTGGGTGCGTGCGCTGCCGGCAAGATGAGCATGGAGGACTTGACCCGCATCGAGAAGGCCATCTGCCCGGGCGAAGGCGCCTGCGGCGGCATGTACACGGCCAACACCATGGCCTGCATCGGCGAGGCGCTGGGCATGTCCCTCCCCGGATCCGCCGCACCGCCCTCGGCAGACCGCCGTCGTGATGAGTTCGCGCGCAAGTCCGGCGAAGCGGTGGTCAACCTGCTGCGCCTGGGCATCACGGCCCGGGACATCATGACCCGGGAGGCCTTCGAGAATGCCATTGCCGTCACCATGGCCTTCGGCGGCTCCACCAACGCCGTCCTGCACCTGCTGGCGATTGCCCGCGAGGCAGAGGTGGAACTGACCCTGGATGACTTCAACCGCATCGGCGACAGGATCCCGCACCTGGGCGACCTCAAGCCGTTCGGCCGCTACGTCATGACCGACGTGGACAGGATCGGCGGCGTGCCCGTCATCATGAAGGCACTGCTCGACGCCGGCCTGCTGCACGGCGACTGCCTGACCGTCACGGGCAAGACCGTCGCGGAGAACCTCGAGGCCATCAACCCGCCGGACGTTGACGGCAAGATCCTGCGCGCGCTGGACAACCCGATCCACAAGACCGGCGGCATCACCATCCTGCATGGCTCCATGGCCCCCGAAGGCGCGGTTGTTAAAAGCGCCGGCTTCGACGCAGACGTCTTCGAAGGCACCGCCCGCGTCTTCGAGCGCGAACAGGGAGCCCTGGATGCGCTGGACAACGGCAAGATCAAGGCCGGCGACGTCGTCGTTATCCGCTACGAAGGCCCCAAGGGCGGCCCGGGCATGCGCGAAATGCTCGCCATCACCGGCGCCATCAAGGGCGCGGGCCTGGGCAAGGACGTCCTGCTCCTCACCGACGGCCGGTTCTCCGGCGGCACCACAGGGCTGTGTATCGGCCACGTGGCACCGGAAGCGGTCGACGGCGGCCCCATCGCCTTCGTGCAGGACGGTGACAGGATCCGGGTGGACATTGCTGCGCGCACCTTCGACCTGCTGGTGGACGAAGCGGAACTCGAAGCCCGCAAGGTGGGCTGGGAGCCGCTGCCCGCCAGGTACACCAAGGGAGTGCTCGCCAAGTACGCCAAGCTGGTCCACAGCGCCAGCCAGGGCGCCTACACCGGCTGATTTGAGTTCCCGGGGACACCTCCCGGGACTGCCCCGCCAGAGGCGGCAGGGCTTAATAAGGGATGACCAAGGGGCCCAGGCTGACGGCGCTCGCGCCGGAAGTTTGGGGTAGGGTCATTCCGTGGACAATGGAGTCCACATGGTGAGATTGGGTTGTCGCTCGTTGACACCTATCTCGCCAAGAGGGAAAACTGAACGCATGACTTTCGTTACCGCCGGCACCGTCGTCGTCGTCCTTACCAAGCGCGTGGCACCTTAGCCCCTGGTAACGAAAAGTCACGCGCAAACCCCTCAAGAAGCCGCCAGGCCGAGGGGTTTTTTTATTTCCCACCGTTTCAAAGCAATTCCAGAACCAGAGAAGATCCACAAGGAAGAGTCCGATGAGCAAAGGATCGCCCATCAGCCCCTCGCTGATGGCCACCAAGTCCGCTGGAGCCCCCAAGGCTCCGGAACGCGCCGACCGGACGGCTGACCATGCCGCCGTCGTCGCCGACCTTGCTGCCGTCTCTCCTGTCCTTGGGCCGAACAACGTCGTACCCCCGACGGTGATGACCGGCTCGCAAGCAATCGTCCGCTCGCTCGAAGAACTCGGCGTCGACGACATTTTCGGTTTGCCTGGTGGCGCGATCCTGCCCACCTACGACCCCCTGATGGCCTCCACCATGAATCACGTGCTGGTCCGTCACGAACAGGGAGCCGGCCACGCCGCGCAAGGCTACGCCATGGTCACCGGGCGGGTGGGCGTCTGCATCGCCACCTCGGGCCCCGGCGCCACCAACCTCGTTACCGCCATCATGGATGCCCACATGGACTCCGTTCCCCTGGTGGCCATCACCGGCCAGGTATCCAGCGGCGTCATCGGCACCGATGCATTCCAGGAAGCCGACATCGTGGGCATCACCATGCCCATCACCAAGCACTCGTTCCTGGTGACCGACCCCAACGACATCCCGCACGTCATGGCCGAGGCCTTCCACCTGGCCTCCACCGGCCGTCCGGGCCCGGTGCTCGTGGACGTTGCCAAGGACGCCCAGGTGGGCCAGATGACCTTCTTCTGGCCGCCGAAGATCGACCTGCCGGGCTACCGTCCGGTGACCCGCGGCCACAACAAGCAGGTGCGCGAGGCCGCCAAGCTCATCGCCGCTTCCACCAAGCCTGTCCTGTACGTGGGCGGCGGTGTGGTCAAGGCGCATGCCTCGGCCGAACTGCTCGCCCTCGCCGAAGCGACCGGGGCGCCGGTGGTGACAACCCTCATGGCCAAGGGCGCTTTCCCCGACTCACACCCCCAGCATGTGGGGATGCCCGGCATGCACGGCAGCGTTTCCGCCGTCACGGCCCTGCAGCAGTCGGACCTGCTGATCACGCTCGGCGCCCGCTTCGATGACCGCGTCACGGGCGTGCTGAAGACCTTCGCACCCAACGCCAAGGTCATCCACGCCGATATCGATCCTGCGGAGATTTCCAAGAACCGCACCGCGGACGTGCCCATCGTCGGGTCCGTCAAGGAGATCATCCCGGAACTGACCGAGGCCGTGCGCAGCCAGTTCGAAGCCTCGGGCACCCCGGACCTCACCACCTGGTGGGCGTTCCTGAACAACCTCAAGGAAACCTACCCGCTGGGCTGGACGGAACCGGATGACGGCCTGATTGCCCCGCAGAAGGTCATCAAGCGGATCGGCGAGCTCACGGGCCCCGAGGGCGTTTACGTGGCGGGCGTGGGCCAGCACCAGATGTGGGCCGCGCAGTTCATCAAGTACGAGCGTCCGCACGCCTGGCTGAACTCCGGCGGCGCCGGCACCATGGGCTATGCCGTTCCGGCCGCCATGGGTGCCAAGGTGGGCGAGCCGGACCGCGTGGTCTGGGCCATCGACGGTGACGGCTGCTTCCAGATGACCAACCAGGAGCTGGCCACCTGCGCCATCAACAAGATTCCCATCAAGGTTGCTGTCATCAACAACTCCTCGCTGGGCATGGTGCGGCAGTGGCAGACCCTCTTCTATGAAGGCCGCTACTCCAACACCGACCTCAACACCGGCCATGACACGGTCCGCATCCCGGACTTCGTCAAGCTGGGGGAGGCCTACGGCTGCGCTTCGTTCCGCGTGGAGCGCGAAGAGGACATCGACGCCACCATCCAGAAGGCCCTCGAAATCAACGACCGCCCCGTGGTCATCGACTTCGTGGTGAGCCCCAACTCCATGGTGTGGCCGATGGTGCCCGCCGGCGTGAGCAACGACCAGATCCAGGTTGCCCGCAACATGACCCCGGAATGGGAAGAGGAAGACTGAGCATGAGCCGCCACACACTTTCCGTCCTGGTTGAGGACAAGCCCGGCGTCCTGACCCGCGTGGCCAGCCTCTTCGCCCGCCGCGCCTTCAACATCAACTCCCTGGCTGTTGGCCCCACCGAAGTGCCGGGTGTTTCCCGCATGACCGTGGTGGTCGACGCCGACGGCGACCTCATCGAGCAGGTCACCAAACAGCTCAACAAGCTGGTCAACGTCATCAAGATCGTTGAGCTCACCCCAGAATCTTCCGTACAGCGCGACCACATCCTGGTCAAGGTACGTGCGGATGCCGCAACACGCCTGCAGGTAACCCAGGCCGCAGACCTGTTCCGCGCCTCAGTGGTCGACGTGTCCACCGACTCCGTCGTCATTGAGGCCACCGGCCACCCGGAAAAGCTCACAGCCCTGCTCTCAGTGCTGGAGCCCTTTGGCATCCGCGAAATCGTGCAGTCCGGCACCCTGGCCGTTGGACGGGGATCCCGCTCCATGAGTGACCGGGCGCTCCGCTCCGCCTAGGCATCGCGTCCAGGCGGGACCACGCGCCCGTAACCGCAGCACCGCAAGACCACTATCTACAACCACTCAAGAGGAGTTACGCAAGTGACTGAAATGTTCTACGACGACGACGCCGACCTGTCCATCATCCAGGGCCGCAAAGTTGCCATTGTTGGCTACGGCTCGCAGGGCCACGCCCACGCGCAGAACCTGCGCGATTCCGGCGTCGAGGTTGTCATCGCGCTGAAGGAAGGCTCGAAGTCGATCGCCAAGGCTGAGGACGCCGGCTTCACGGTCAAGAACGTTGCCGACGCTGCCGAATGGGCTGACGTCATCATGATCCTGGCGCCGGACCAGCACCAGCGCGCGATCTACAACGAGTCCATCAAGGACAAGCTGACCCCCGGCAAGGCCCTCGCCTTCGCGCACGGCTTCAACATCCGCTTCGGCTACATCCAGGCACCGGAGGGCGTTGACGTCATCCTGGTTGCCCCGAAGGCTCCGGGCCACACCGTGCGCCGCGAGTTCGAAGCCGGCCGCGGCATCCCGGACATCATCGCCGTGGAACAGGACGCAACAGGCAACGCCTGGGAGCTGGCCAAGTCCTACGCCAAGGCCATCGGCGGCACCCGCGCCGGCGTCATCAAGACCACCTTCACCGAAGAGACCGAAACTGACCTCTTCGGCGAGCAGTCAGTCCTCTGCGGCGGCGTGTCCCAGCTCATCCAGTACGGCTTCGAAACCCTGACCGAAGCCGGCTACCAGCCGCAGATCGCCTACTTCGAGGTGCTGCATGAGCTCAAGCTCATCGTCGACCTCATGTGGGAAGGTGGCATCGCCAAGCAGCGCTGGAGCGTCTCCGACACCGCAGAATACGGCGACTACGTGTCCGGCCCGCGCGTCATCACCCCCGAGGTCAAGGAAAACATGAAGGCCGTCCTGGCCGACATCCAGTCCGGTGCCTTCGCCAAGCGCTTCATCGAGGATCAGGACAACGGCGGCGTCGAGTTCAAGGAGCTCCGCGCCAAGGCCGAGCAGCACCCCATCGAGGAAGTCGGCCGCGAACTGCGCGCCCTGTTCTCCTGGCAGCAGCAGGATGCTGACTACGTGGAAGGCTCCGCAGCCCGCTAAGGCTGCCCGCGCAACCGCATAGACCCCAATGGTGAGGCCGGGTTCACACTTAACAATGTGAGCCCGGCCTTTCCGTCGGCCTAGACTTGTTCCATCCCCAGGACTGCAACGCAGAGGATCAGCCGTGTCAAAACCCGTAGTACTGCTCGCCGAAGAACTTTCCCCCGCCACCGTCGAGGCCCTTGGCCCGGACTTTGAAATCCGACAGACCGACGGCGCCGACCGTTCCCAGCTGCTCTCGGCGATCAGCGACGTAGACGCCATCCTGGTCCGTTCCGCCACCCAGGTGGACGCAGAAGCAATCGCCGCGGCCAAGAACCTGAAGGTCATCGCCCGCGCCGGCGTGGGCCTGGACAACGTGGACATCAAGGCCGCCACCCAGGCCGGCGTGATGGTGGTCAACGCCCCCACGTCCAACATCGTGTCCGCCGCGGAACTCACCGTGGGCCACATCCTCAGCCTTGCCCGGCACATCCCGCAGGCCAGCGCCGCCCTCAAGGACGGCGAATGGAAGCGCTCCAAGTACACCGGCATCGAACTGTTCGAAAAAAAGATCGGCATCATTGGCCTGGGCCGCATCGGCGCCCTGGTGGCAGCCCGCCTCAAGGGCTTCGACACCAAGATCCTGGCCTACGATCCCTACATCACCTCGGCCCGCGCAGCGCAGCTCGGCGTGCAGCTGGTCACCTTGGACGAGCTCCTGGCCCAGTCCGACTTCATCACCATCCACATGCCGAAGACGCCCGAGACGGTCGGCATGCTCGGCGCTGATGCCTTCAAGAAGATGAAGTCCACCGCCTACGTGGTCAACGTGGCCCGCGGCGGCCTCGTGGACGAGGAAGCCCTCTTCACCGCCCTCCAGGACGGCGAAATCGCCGGCGCCGGCGTGGACGTCTTCGCCAAGGAACCCAGCACCGACCTGCCGTTCTTCAAGCTCGACAACGTGGTGGTCACCCCCCACCTTGGCGCCTCCACGGACGAAGCCCAGGAAAAGGCCGGCGTCTCCGTGGCCAAGTCCGTCCGCCTTGCCCTCGCGGGAGAGCTGGTCCCGGATGCCGTCAACGTCGCCGGCGGCGTGATTGCCCCCGACGTCCGTCCGGGCATCCCGCTGATCGAAAAGCTGGGCCGCATCTTTACCGCGCTGACCCACGCATCCCTGACCCAGTTCGACGTCGAAGTGGCCGGCGAAATCTCCTCCCTCGACGTCAAGGTCCTGGAGCTTGCGGCACTGAAGGGCATCTTCGCCGACGTCGTGACCGAGCAGGTCTCCTACGTCAACGCCCCGGTCATCGCCGAACAGCGCGGCATCAACGTCCGCCTCATCACCACTCCCGAGACCGAGTCCTACCGCAACGTCCTGACCCTGCGCGGCGCCCTCAGCGACGGCAGCCAGATCTCCGTGGCAGGCACCCTGACCGGCCCCAAGCAGATCGAGAAGCTCGTGGGCATCAACGGCTTCGAGGTTGAGATCCCCATCAGCGAGCACCTGGTGGTGGTCGCCTACACTGACCGTCCCGGCGTCATTGGAACCATCGGCCACATCCTGGGCATGAACAACATCAACATCGCCGGCATGCAGGTGGCCCGCTCCAACGAGGGTGGCCAGGTCCTGGCCCTGCTGACCATCGACAGCTCCGTTCCCCAGCAGGTGCTGGACGCCATCAAGGCCGGCATCGGCGCCGAGATGGTCCGGGAAGTGGACCTGGAAGACTAGCGCGACACACCGGCCGAAACGCCGAAAGCCGCTCCTCCGCAGGGGTCCGTCCCCTCGGAGCCACGTATGATTGGCCGGTCTGCTTACAATGGCTAGGTCCTGATTCAGGACCACAGCCGGCAGACCGGCCAATACCTTTTGCACATCCGTCCGCCATTGCCCACGTCTGCCGGCGGTTGGATGTGCGCGCACGCAATCCAGGTTTCAGGGAGTTCCATGAACGCCGTCCAGAGGTTCATCAGAAGCAGAGTGCTGCTGTTGACCGCGGCCATCTTGATCGCAGCCATGTGCTTGTCGGTCCTCGTCCAAAGTCAGTCACAGGCTGCGCTCAACCGGACGGTTGATGAGAACTCGAGGGGGCTCTACGACATCCTGGTCCAGGCCAAAGCGCCCTCCGGGGCCCTGCTGCAGCCCGAAATCGCCAACGGCGCAGGCGGCATCGGGTTCGACCAGCTGGACTCCATCCGGAAGCTCTCCGGCACGTCCGTGGCCGCCCCCATCAGCCTGGTCTCGCGGGTCACCCAGAACCTGGAGACGCCGCGCCTGGATGCCATGGACTACCTCGGCTACAACGCCGGACTGGCCGGCACCGCCACGGCGGACCAGGCCGCCGGCGCCACCGCCCCGGACAAGTGGCCTGCAGCTGAATCCGTGCTGACCGATGCTGCCAAGAAGTACCGCCTGACCGCCAGCGCCGTGAGCTCCGATGGAAACTCCGAGCAAACGCTCTTCAAGACCACGGCGGAGGGCACGCTGGGCAAGGCCCGGCTCGTGGAGGAGAAGGCACAGGGCGGCAGCAGCATCCGCATCGCCCCGCCGGCAGGGGAGACCGGCATCAAGTTCCCCGCCCCCGCCGGAGGCTCCGAGCACAACCTCTTCAACCTCTCCGTGGCACTGCCGCTCGCCCCTGAGGTCACCGAATCCGTGGTGGCAGTCGACCCTGCCGCCGAACGGGCCCTGCTCGGTTCGGCCGGCGACTTCCTGGCTCCCTTGGAGAAGGCGCCGCCCGCTGATGCGCGTGACGCGGGCGCCGTGGGCCGCTACCTGGAAGGTCTCTTCACCAACGGCATCAGCATGGACCAGCTGAAGGAAGGGCCGGACTTCCTGGGCGTCAAGCTCAAGTACTGGGCCCCTTTGATGACCCAGTACCAGCAGGCCAAGCGCACCGGCCAGCTGACCAGCGGTTCGCAGGCAGTTCCGCTGATCGTCCGCTCCGGCACGTCGCTGGACCTGAAGTACAACGTCAAGATCGAGGAAATTGACGACGCCGGCAAGGTGGTCAAGGACGTCGGTACCGTTTCGAAGTCCCTGGGCAAGGATTACCTGCCCTTCGTTTCCAAGGACCCCTTCGTTTTGTCCTGGCCGGGCTCCACCGACCACTCGTCGCTGCTGGGCAGCAACGGCAACTTCAACCCCGGCCTTTACACGCCCGCCAAGTGGAGCACCAACTTCGCCGGCGCCCCCAAGTACACGGACGGTGACCCCGCCGCCAACGGGGCCGTGGACAAGACCGCCGTGCCCGGCGAATGGGTCACCGTCAACCGGCTCCCGGACAAGGCTGCCAACGGCGCCCCCGTCGACCAGACGCAGCGCAACCCCGTAGACGAGCGGTCGTACCGGGACAACCTGCCCACCGGCCAGCAGCAGGCCGCCACGCCGCTGCCCATGGTCTACGGTACGTTCGACCCCGCGGCAGTGGAGGCAGCCTCCGGCGACGTCAACAAGCTTCCGCTGGGCGGGTACGACCCCACGCCGTTCACCCTGACCAAGGACGCGTCAGGCAAGGACGTCTCGGCCGCAGACCTGAAGCCGTCGCTCAGCGCCACGGGACTGGCCAGCCAGTCCGCCGGTGCCATCACTGACTACTACGGACTCGCTGCCGCCCGCGGCTACAAGCAGAACGCCTCCGTTATCGACGCCGTCCGCGTCCGCGCCAAGGCGCCGGGCAGCTGGAAGGACGCCCAGCCCGAGGTGGAGAAGCTCGCCACGGAGATCCGGGCCATGGGCCTGGACGCCACTGTGGTGGCCGGTTCGGCCCGTGAGGACACCAGCATCTTTGTTCCCGGCTACTCCAAGGACGGAGCCGGCAAGGAATCGGCGCTCGGTACGGTGCAGCAGTCCTGGGTCCGGCAGAATGCCGCCGAAGCCGTGGCCGGAGCGCTTTCCGGAACCAACATCACCCTGCTTTTCCTGACGCTGTGCGGAGCTGCCCTCCTGACCGGCGCATCAACCGTGAGCTACATCCGCAAACGCCGCAGCGAGGCCGGAACCCTCCGGGCAATGGGCTGGACCCAGCGGCGAATCCGCAGCTGGGTGCTGGAGGAATTCGGCGTCGGGGCCGTGCTGCTTGCAGTGGCAGGCATCGTGCTGAGCCTGCTGAGCTGGAGCCCTGCCACAGCGCTGGTGTGCGTCGCCGTCCTGGTGCTGTATTGCGGGGCTGCACTGTTTGCCGCCCGGCAGCTCCGGCACCGCGACGTGATTGACCAGGAGCCGCAGCACGACGAACGGCTCATCCCGGTCGATTCGCCGTTGACCTTCGCCAACCGGCAGCTGAGCACGAACAAGTTCAACACCTTGTCGCTGGCCGTCGCTGTCGGTGTCTTCGGTGCCGCCGTTGGCGGCCTGATCGCCCTGCTGATCGACATTCCGCGCGCAGCCGGCGCAAGCGCCCTGAGCGGCCTGGCCGCAGCCAGCGTGACGCTGCCCAGCATCCTGCTGGCGCTTGCGGGCGTGGCCGTGGGGCTGGTGCTGACCCTTGTGACGGGACGTTTCGAGCTCAACGCCAAGCGGCAGTACCTTGGCATCCTCCAAGCCATGGGCTGGAACCCGGACATGCTCGGCCAGGTCCGGCTGTTCGAAAACGCACTGGTGGGAACCGTGGCCCTGCCGCTGGGCGTGCTGGGCGCCCTGGGCATCGGCCTGCTGCTGGCCCCCTATGCAGCCATCTGGGCTGCGGTGGCCGGGCTGGTGGCTGTAATTTGCTGGATACCGATTGCAACGAAAGTGGTCCAATGACAAACCCGACGAACGTCCAGCGCAGCCGCAGGAGCGGCTCCAACGAGGTCCCCCTGCAGACCCGGGCCAGCACCATCGTCAAGTCGGCTGACCACGCCACCCCGCTGGAAATGCGCGACATCACCATCCGCTACGGCGGCGGAAAGGGCGGCGCCGAGGCCGTGAGCGTGGTGGAAGGATTCGACCTGACCCTGCACGCCGGCGAGATGCACTGCGTCGCCGGCCGAAGCGGCTCCGGCAAGACCAGCATCCTGACCGTCGGCGCCGGACTTACCCTGCCGACGTCGGGCCGCGTGTTCTGGGAAGGCGATTCCCTCGAAAGCATGGGTGACGACGAAATCGCCGACCGCCGTCGTGCCCTGATCGGTTACGTGGACCAGGGCGGTGCCCTGATCGACGGCATGAGCGCCCTGGAGAACGTCCTCCTGCCCGCCGTTCCGGACGGCGAAGTGGAGCAGCGGCGGGACATGGCCAAGGACCTGCTGGACCTGGTGGGCCTGGGCCGCCGCATGCGGCACCGCCCCGCCCAGCTGTCCGGAGGTGAACGGCAGCGCGTGGCCATCGCCCGCGCGCTGATCCTGGGCACCAGGGTGCTGGTGGTGGATGAGCCCACCGCCTCCCTGGACCGCGCCTCCGCAAACCGCATCATCAGCATCCTGAAGGACACCACCTCCGACGGCATCGCCGTGCTGGTGGCCTCGCACGACCACGAACTGGTCCGGCTCAGCGATACCCTGACAGAACTGATTTAGCCCACTCCTCCGCACCGAAGGTAACCGTCCGCACCGTGACTGCTTCAGAGAAAACGCCGTTCTACATCACCACGGCCATCACCTACCCCAACGGCGTGCCGCACATCGGCCACGCCTACGAGTACATAGCGACCGACGCCATGGCGCGCTTCAAGCGGCTTGACGGCTATGACGTGATGTTCCTGACCGGCACCGACGAGCACGGCATGAAGATTGCCCAGACCGCGGAGAAGGAAGGCATCACGCCCAAGGAACTGGTGGACCGGAACGTTGAGGTCTACAAGGCGGCGCACTCCGCTTTGGCCATCAGCTACGACCGGTTCATCCGCACCACGGACGCCGACCATTACGCGGCTTCGCAGGCCATCTGGAAAAAGATGGAGGCCAACGGCGACATCTACCTCGACAAGTACGAGGGCTGGTACTCGGTCAGGGACGAGGCCTTCTACGCCGAGGACGAGACGGTGGTGAAGGACGACGGCGTGCGCTACTCGAAAGAGACGGACACCGAGGTGACGTGGACAGCGGAGGAGAGCTACTTCTTCCGGCTCTCCGCCTACCAGGACAAGCTGCTGGCCCTCTACGAAGCCCACCCCGAGTTCGGTGCCCCGCAGTACCGCTTCAACGAGGTCATCAGCTTCGTCAAGCGCGGCCTGGAGGACCTGTCCATCAGCCGCACCACCTTCGACTGGGGCGTTCCCGTCCCGGGCAATGACAAGCACGTCATGTACGTCTGGGTGGACGCGCTGACCAATTACCTCACCGGCGTCGGCTACCCGGACGAGAACTCAGAGAAGTTCCGGAAGTACTGGCCCGCCGACGTCCACATCATCGGCAAGGACATCTCCCGGTTCCACGCCATTTACTGGCCCGCCTTCCTGATGAGCGCCGGGCTGGAACTGCCAAAGCGCGTCATGATCCACGGCTTCCTGCACAACAACGGGGTCAAGATGTCCAAGTCCCTGGGCAACGTGGTGGCGCCGGCGGACTTCGTTGCCCGCTACGGCCTGGACCAGGTGCGGTTCTTCTTCCTGCGCGAAGTTCCCTTCGGCGCGGACGGCAGCTACAACCACGAGGCCATCGTGGGCCGGATGAACGCGGACCTCGCGAACAACTTCGGCAACCTGGCCCAGCGCTCCCTGTCCATGGTGGCGAAGAACTGTGACGCCGCGGTGCCCACCCCCGGGGCCTTCACGGCCGAAGACGACGCCATCCTCGCCCAGGCGAACGGTTTGCTGGAGACCGCCCGCGCCGCCTTCGAAAAGCAGGAGTTCAGCCGCGCCCTGGAGGCCATCTGGGGCGTGCTGCACCACACCAACGCCTACTTCGCCGAGCAGGCGCCCTGGGTGTTGCGGAAGACCGACGTTGAACGCATGAACACCGTGCTCTACGTGACGCTCGAGGTCCTGCGGATCGTGGCCATCCTGGCCCAGCCTGTCATGCCCGGCGCATCGGCCAAGCTCCTGGACGCGCTCGGCCAGCCCGAGGGCGACGCCCGGCAGTTCGCCGCGACCGCGACGCCGATCGTGCCGGCCACCGCACTTCCCGCGCCCACTCCTGTTTTCCCCAAGTTCGAGGAACCCGCCGAGTAGCGCCGCCGCCCGCCCTTGATGCGCGGATGCGCTTATGTCCAAAAGCTGAGACGTTTTGACCACCATATGGATATCTTGGCTACCCTGAAAACATGAGCGCATCCTCCATCAACCTCGCAGTAATCCCCGGTGACGGCATTGGCCCCGAAGTCATTGCCGAGGCAGTCAAAGTGCTGGAAAAGGCTGTGGCGGCAGAGGGCGTGGAGCTCAACCAGACCCATTACAAGCTCGGTGCCGAGCACTGGCTTGCCACCGGAGAGACGCTGCCGGACGAGGTCCTCGCTGACCTGCGGACCCGCGATGCCATCCTGTTCGGCGCTGTGGGCGCAGCACCCGGCGACACCCGCATCCCGTCCGGCATCATCGAACGCGAGATGCTCCTTAAGCTCCGCTTCAGCCTGGACCACTACGTCAACCTGCGGCCCTCCCGGCTCTACGGAACCGTCGGCAGCCCGCTGGCCAACCCCGGCACCATCGACTTCATTGTGGTCCGCGAAGGAACCGAAGGCCCGTACGTGGGGAACGGCGGCACGCTGCGGGCGGGAACCCCGCATGAGGTTGCCACCGAAGTGTCCCTGAACACCGCCCACGGCGTGGAGCGCGTGGTCCGGGACGCGTTCCGCCGCGCCAGCCTGCGCGAGCGCAAGCACGTCACCCTGGTCCACAAGCACAACGTCCTGGTCTATGCCGGGCACCTGTGGAAGCGCACCGTCGAAGCCGTGGCCCAGGAATTCCCCGAGGTCACCCATGACTACCTGCACGTGGACGCCGCCACCATTTTCATGGTCACGGACCCGTCCCGTTTCGACGTCATCGTCACCGACAACCTGTTCGGCGACATCCTCACCGACCTCGCCGCGGCCATTACCGGCGGCATCGGCCTGGCAGCTTCCGGCAACATCAACATGGACCGCACCGCGCCGTCGATGTTCGAGCCGGTCCACGGGTCCGCGCCGGACATCGCCGGCCAGGGCAAGGCAGACCCCACCGCGGCCATCCTCTCCGCGGCCCTCCTGCTGGACCACCTGGGCTACACCCAAGCCGCCCGCCGGATCGAAGCCGCAGTGGTTGCCGACGTCGAAAAGCGCGACGGCAGCGCCCGCAGCACCAGCGCCGTGGGTGACGCCATCGCCGCCGGCCTGTAGCCCGGGCCGGGGCCGCCGGCATCGGGCGTAAGCTTTACTCGAATCACCAAATGCCGCCCTCCCGTTCAGCGCTGAACCCCGGGGCGGCCGATCGTGGAGGAACCATGACTCAGACCGCCCATGGCGTCGAATTCACCCGGCAGCCCTCGGAGAACCCGAAGTCCGCCGAAGAGCGTGCAGCCATCCTGGCAAACCCGGGATTCGGCAACTACTTCACCGACCACACCGCCATCGTCGACTACAGCGTGGACGCGGACGGCAACGGCGGCTGGCACGACGCCCGGATCGAACCCTACGGTCCGATCGTGCTCGATCCTTCCGCAGCTGTATTCCACTACGGGCAGGAAATCTTCGAAGGGCTCAAGGCCTACCGGCACGCGGACGGCTCCGTCTGGACCTTCCGCCCCGAAGCCAATGCCGCGCGGCTGAACAAGTCCGCCCGCCGGCTTGCCCTGCCCGAACTGCCGGCCGAATACTTCCTCAGCGCCATCCGCGAACTGGTGGCCGTGGACAAGGAATGGGTGCCCTCCGGTGACGGCGAGGCTCTCTACCTTCGGCCCTTCATGATCGCCACCGAGGCCTTCCTGGGGGTCCGTGCCGCCCGTGAAGTCTCCTTCCGCGTGATTGCTTCGCCCGCCGGCAACTACTTCGGCGGCGAGCTCAAGCCCGTCTCCATCTGGATCTCGCGCCAGTACGCCCGGGCCGGCCGCGGCGGCACCGGCGACGCCAAGTGCGGCGGCAACTACGCAGCCTCGCTGATCGCCCAGCAGGAGGCGGAGGCCAACGGATGCAAGCAGGTACTGTTCCTGGACCAGGCCAATGACAACGCCGTGGAAGAGCTGGGCGGCATGAACGTCTTCTTCGTCATGAAGGACGGCTCGCTGGCCACGCCTGCGCTGACCGGCACCATCCTGGAAGGCGTCACCCGGATGTCCGTGATCCAGGTGGCCAAGGACATGGGCCGCGAGGTGGCCGAGCGCAAGATCACCCTTGATGAATGGCGCGACGGTGTGGCCTCCGGCGAGATCACCGAGGTGTTCGCCTGCGGCACAGCAGCCGTCATCACCCCCATCGGGGTCCTGAAGGACGCCACCGAGTTCATCGGTTCCGAGGACGCCAAGGCCGGCGAGGTCACCATGGCCATCCGTGAAAGGCTCCTGGGCATCCAGACGGGCGCCGAGCCGGACACCCACGGCTGGCTGACCCGCCTGGCATAGTTTCAGGCTTCAACGCACGACGGCGCCTGCCGGACTTTGGTCCGGCAGGCGCCGTTCTGCGTTCCAACCGACCGCGGGTTGGTCAGCGGCGTGCTGCCTTCCGGGCCGCGTTCTTCATGGCTTTGCGGGAGACCGGCTTGAGTGCCTTGCGGGCCGCTTCCTCCGCCAGGGCCCGGTTGCGGCGGGCGTCGATGATGTCGTTCCAGAGGGTGGTGGCAAAGACGCCGCCGTCCTGCGCGTAGACGTCATAGGGGTAGCCGGCGAAGACGGAGGGGGTGGGGCCGGCGACGAACAGGTCCTTCCCGTTGGCCTGCGCGACGGCATCGCCAACTGCCCAGGTCCGCGTCAGGTGGCGGGCCAGGTTCTCCTGCACGAAGACGTTGGCGTCGCCGGAGCGGGCGGCCTGTTCCAGCAGTGCTTCCAGGTCCGACGCCACCAGCGCGGCGCCGGCCTGGTCCGCAGGGGCGGGGGCAGCCTCCAGTTCGGCGCTGATACTGCCGACGGCGGCCGTCCAGTCAGCGGTTTCGCGGAACTTCTTCCACATGGGGAACCAGATGATGCTGCCCGTCGCATGGTTGTGGATGTGCAGCAGGCCGGTGGCTTTTTCGGTGGCCGAGTGGTCGTGGCCGTCGGCGTCAGCCTGGGCGAGAAGGTCTGCGAGTGATGCTGTGCTCATGGGCGGTGTCCGGCTTCCTGGTGGAGATCGTGGGGTTGTTACTCCTTGCCAACCCCCGGCCTGCGTTGTTCTATTCCGCCAGGCCGTGGAGGCCGCCCAGTGCCGGGGCCGGCTGGGGAGGGGCAGCCGCGGATGCAAGGATGGGTGGGTGACTTCAGATTCCGGCTCCGCACTGCAGCGCAGCTCACAGCTGACCACGTTCATCCTTGCCCCCAATCCGGGCCCCATGAGCCTGGACGGCACCAACTCCTATGTCCTGCGCGCCCCGGGGCAATCTGCGGCGGTTGTGGTGGACCCGGGCCCCTTGGATGAACGCCACCTCACCGCGCTGGCGCGGGCAGGCGCCGTCGAACTGATCCTGGTGACCCACCGCCACGCGGACCACACCGCCGGTTCAGCACGCCTGCATGACCTGACGGGCGCGCCGGTCCGTGCGGCCGATCCGAACCACTGCCACGGCGGGGGAGAGCCCCTGGCCCACGGGGAAGTTATCCGGGCGGCAGGGCTTGAGATTACAGTGGTGGCCGCGCCGGGGCACACCTCCGACTCCGTCTGCTTCCATCTGCCGGCGGATGGGCCGAACGGATCGGTGCTGACGGGAGACACCATCCTTGGCCGGGGGACCACCGTGCTGGACTATCCGGACGGGACGCTGGGCGGTTACCTCGCATCGCTGGACCGGCTGGAGGCCCTGGGTCCTGCCACGGTCCTGCCGGCCCACGGCCCGGTGCTGCCGTCCCTTGCGGCCGTCGCACGGGATTACCGGGCGCACCGGGAGGAACGGCTGGCGCAGATCCGAGCCGTGCTGGACCGGCTGGGCCGGGACGCGTCAGTAGTGGAGGTGGCTGACGCCGTCTATGCCGACGTCGGCCCTTCCGTCCGGCGCGCTGCCGAACTGTCGGTCGCGGCGCAGCTTTCCTACCTGCGCGGCGATGGCGGCGGACAAGCGGCGACGGCGGGAACGGTAGGGTAGGAGCCATGCGTATTGCCAGGTTTGTCGTCGATTCTGATCCCCTGTACGGCGTTGTGGAAGGTGAGCCAGGCAGTGAGGAAATCACTGTCATCCACGGCGACCCCTTCTTTAACGGAGTGGAGCGCACCTCGGTGCGCCACAAGCTGGAGGACGTCCGGCTGTTGGCGCCGATCATTCCCCGGAGCAAGGTCATCGGTGTCGGCCGGAACTTCGTGGAGCACGCCAAGGAACTGGGCAACGAGGTGCCCGCCCAGCCGCTGCTGTTCCTGAAGCCCAACACCGCCGTCGTGGGCCCCAATGACCCCGTGGTACTGCCGGAATTCTCCGAGGAGGTCTCTTTCGAAGCCGAGCTGTGCGTGGTCATCGGCCGCATCTGCAAGGACGTGCCGGAAGAGCGCGTGGACGACGTCATTTTCGGGTATACCTGCGGGAACGACCTCACGGCCCGCGATGTCCAGAAGACCGACCTGCAGTGGACCCGCGCCAAGGGCTTCGACACCTCCGCGCCGCTGGGGCCCTGGATCGAAACCGACCTGGACACGGAAGACCTGCAGATCACGGGCCGGCTCAACGGCGAGGTGCGCCAGGACGGCAGCACCAGCCAGATGATCCGCGGCGTGCGCGAACTGGTGTCCGTGGTGTCCCAGGCGTTCACCCTGCTGCCCGGCGACGTCATCATGACCGGTACGCCTGCCGGCGTGGGACTGGTCACGGAGGGGGACCGCTTCGAGGTGGAAATCGAGGGCATCGGGCGGCTGTCCAACCCCATCGTCCGCCGCTAGCACTGTCCCGCAGGGCGGGAGGCCGCACCCGGGCGGGCGGGTAAAGTTGAAGCCACTATGAGTATCGCTTCTTCGTCACCTGCCGCCTCCATTCCCCCCGTCACCGCCGAAACGCCCGTACGGGTCCGTTTCTGCCCCTCGCCCACGGGCACCCCGCACGTGGGACTGGTCCGGACGGCCCTGTTCAACTGGGCCTACGCGCGCCACACCAAGGGCACGCTGGTCTTCCGGATCGAGGACACTGATGCCGCCCGTGACAGCGAGGAAAGCTACCACCAGCTGCTGGACGCGCTGAAGTGGCTGGGCATCGACTGGGACGAGGGCGTGGAGGTGGGCGGCCCGCATGAGCCGTACCGGCAGTCCCAGCGCGGCGACATCTACCAGGACGTCATCAAGCGGCTGCACGAGGGCGGGTTCATCTATGAGTCCTTCTCCACCCCGGAAGAGATCGAGGCACGCCACCGTGCAGCCGGCCGCGATCCCAAGCTTGGCTACGACGGCTTTGACCGCCACCTGACGGAGGAGCAGCTGGGGCAGTACCGGGCGGAGGGCCGCCAGGCTGTGCTCCGCCTGCGGATGCCGGACGAGGACATCACCTTCACCGACCTGGTCCGGGGCGATATCACTTTCAAGGCCGGATCTGTGCCCGACTTCGCCGTGGTCCGTGCCAACGGTGCACCGCTGTATACCCTGGTCAATCCCGTGGATGACGCATTGATGGGCATCACGCACGTGCTCCGCGGCGAGGACCTCCTCAGCTCCACGCCCCGTCAGGTTGCCTTGTACCGCGCGCTGTACGCCATCGGTGTTGCGGAGTACATGCCGGAATTCGGACACCTGCCCTACGTCATGGGCCAGGGCAACAAGAAGCTCTCCAAGCGCGACCCCGAGTCCAGCCTGTTCCTGCACCGCGAGAGGGGCTTCATTCCGGAAGGGCTGCTGAACTACCTGTCCCTGTTGGGCTGGTCCCTCAGCGCGGACGAGGACATCTTCACGGTGGAGCAGCTCGTTGAGCACTTCGACATCCATGACGTCCTGGGCAATCCTGCCCGCTTTGACCTGAAGAAGGCCGAAGCCATCAACGGCACGCACGTCCGGATGCTTGAACCCAAGGACTTCCGGGACCGGGTGGCACACTACCTGCGCGAAGCCGGCCTGGTGGGGGAGATCCTCACCGACCGCGGGGAGGAGATCCTCACCGAGGCGGCACCCCTGATCCAGGAGCGCATCACGCTGCTGGGGGAAGCACCGGAGATGCTGGCTTTCCTGTTCAAGGCGGACGACGCCGTCGATGTTGCCGATGACGCCCGCAAGGGCCTTCCCGCCAACCTCGCCGAGGTGCTGGACGCCGCGATCGCCGCCCTGGAACCGGTGGAGGACTGGACGGCGGAGAACATCCAGGCTGCCCTCAAGCAGGCCCTCGTGGAGGACATGGGCATCAAGCCGCGCCTTGCCTTCGGCCCGGTCCGCACCGCGGTCTCCGGCCGCCGCGTGTCGCCGCCGCTGTTTGAGTCCATGGTGATCCTGGGCAAAGAGTCGTCCCTGCGCCGGCTCCAAGCCTTCCGCGGCTGATGGCCGCCCCGAGCCATGCACCCGCCGGCGTACTGAAGACAGCTTTCGGCGTCGTCCGGGGCGTCCTGTTCGACATTGACGACACCCTGGTGGACCTCGAATATTCAATGACCACCGCCCTGCGCGAAGTCAGCGAACACCTCCTGCCCGGCCTGGACCAGTCCGGGTGGGAGCGGTTCGGGCGCATCTTCACGCACGAAACGACGCATTACTACGACCGCTACCTTGCCGGCGAACTCACGTTCAACGAGCAGCGCCTGCTCCGGGGGCGGGCCGCCCTGGGGCACTTCGGCGTGGAACTTGCCGACGGCGAGGAATCGCACCGGTGGCTGAACGCCTACATGGAAAAACAACCTGCCTACGTCAAGCCGTTTCCCGATGTGCTGCCACTGCTGGACGTTTTGGACGGTGCGGGCATCCCTTACGGAGCCGTGAGCAACAACGTCCACGATTACCAGCGCGCCAAGCTGGACGGCGCCGGGCTGGAGCGGATCACCCACCTGGTGGGCACAGACACGCTGGGCGTCGCCAAGCCGGATGCAGCCATCTACCTTGAAGGTGTCAGGCTCCTGGGCACAGCCCCTGCCGAAACGCTGTATGTGGGCGACAACCGGCTGCTTGATGCGGAAGGCTCGACGGCGGCGGGCCTGGTGGGCGTGTGGCTCAACCGTGTGGGCGAGGTTGTTGAGGATTTCGACGGCGGCATGGTCGCGTCACTGGACCAGCTGCTGCAGTAGCCCTGGCGTGCAATGACCGCGGCACTGCTTCAGGACCGCGGTCATTGCGGGGTGACGACGGGGTCCGCTGTCAGGCCGCTGCGGCGGCCCGCAGGGAACGCCTGCGAAGGACCAGATACGCCCCGGCGGCGGCAGCCACCAGCAGTGCCACGAGCAGCAGCGCGACTGCCGGGTTGTCCAGCCACGACGACGGCGAGACGGCGGCCACCTTGGAGTGCAGCTCCTGCGTGCCGGCCGCGATCCTCGAGTTGCCGTCGGCCAGCTTGCCCGCGCCATCCGCCAGTTTGCCCGAGCCGTCATCAAGCTTGCCGTTGCCGTCGGCCAGCTGCCCGGTTCCGTCAGCGAGCTGGGCTGACCCCGCCTGCAGCTGCCCTGTACCGCGGCTCAGCGCAACGGTGCCGTCCGACAGCGCCTCGGTTCCGGCCAGCAGGCCCGGGTTCTCCGGGTCGCCGCCGCCGTTGATCCCCGCGCTGAGTTTCGTGGTGCCGTCCTGCAGGTTGTTCGCCGCGTAAATCAGGCCCGGGCTGTCCGGGTTGCCGGGGACACCGTCCATTCCCACCCTGATCTTCGCCGTGCCCTCCGCCAGCATGGACGTGCCCAGTACCACGCCAGGGTTTTGCGGGTCAGTTGCATTGAGCTTTTCCGCCAGAGTGGCGAAGCCAGCCTTCAACCGGCCCGCGCCGTCGTTCAACTGGCCTGCCCCGGCGGCCAGGCTGCCGGTTCCGGCCTTTAGCTGCCCTGCACCGTCATTAAGCTTTGCTGCCCCCGCATCAAGCTGGCCTGCTCCCGCATAGGCACGGCGGCCGCCGTCGGCCAGCTTGGCAATCTGGTCCTTGATCACTGCAAGGGGCACCAGGCCCTGGGGCCCGTTTGCCGCCGCTTCAAGCTGGTCCAGCCCCTGGCTGAGCGCGGCGAGCCCGTCGCCCTTGGTGGGGTCGTTGCCCGCGCCGGGGTAACCCTTCAACTGGGCTGTTCCGTTCTTCAACGCAGCAGTCCCCGCGCTCATGCTGGTGGCACCTGCATCGAGCTGGCCGGCGCCGCCCGCGAGCCGGCCCGTGCCCGCCGCCAGCTGCCCCGCGCCGTCCGCAAGGTTGTTCGGCGCGTTTCCGGCGGCCGTGGGAGTAAGTGCCGCTGAAAGGGCCACGGCGCCTGCCTGGAGCTTCCGGGCACCGTCATCCACCTGGTAGACACCCGGAACAAGTTTGTGCAGGACATCGTTTTGCAGCTTCGTGGTGCCGGCATGCAGCTTATCCACCCCAGGTGCGAGCTGGTCGCGGACTCCGGAAAAGATCTTTCCCGCGCCCGCCTGCAGGGCAGCAGCGCCGATATTCAGTTCAGTGCTTCCGTCCTTGACTTTGACCGATCCGTCCTTCAACTGGACGGCGCCCTTATTCGCAGCGCCGGCCCCTGCGGCCAGCTGGCCTGAGCCGTCCTTGAGCTGGGACGCTCCCGCTGCGGCCTGCTCGGCGCCGTCCATCAGCTGGGCGGCACCATTGGAAATCTGGCCGGTGAGGTAGGTGTAGAACGCAAGGAAAAGGACGAGCAACAGCGACAACGCGATGATCGCGATGGACTGAGACCTGGGTCTGGGCTTTGCTGCGGCAATGGTTGCTGTGCGGGTTGTCAACGCTGACACTTCCTAACTTTCCGCCGGACGACGCTGCCCGGGGGCGAAAACCGTGGCTTGTAAGGCGTTCCCGTTTTCCTCGTGGGTGACCCAACATGCGGGGCAGGGATTTTGTTACTGATCGGTAACTTACTCGAGGGTAACCACAGGACCGGAGGGTGGGCAAGGGTTTCGTCTGATCGGTCCACGGAGTGGTCACGAGCCCGGGCAGCTCTCGATTTGTGCGAGCCGGAAGTCTCGGGTAAAGTAATTTCTCGTGCTGAGGCGCACGGAGCAGGGAAAACGCCCTGAAAACCGGCCCGAAAGTGCCATTGGGATATGGTGTAATTGGCAACACTACGGTTTCTGGTACCGTCATTCTAGGTTCGAGTCCTGGTATCCCAGCTCTGGTTTGACTGCTGATTTCAGCGCCAAAACAGGAGGTTTCCATTCGGTTCGCCGATTTGAAACCACGGCAAAGTGTGTGAAATACTCACTGAGCTTGAGCAGCGGAAACGCTGCCGGAAGTACGCGGCCCCATCGTATAGCGGCCTAGTACGCTGCCCTCTCACGGCGGTAACGCGGGTTCGAATCCCGCTGGGGTCACCATGGAAAATGGTCCCGGGCATCAGCCCGGGGCCATTTTTGTTTGCAGTCTGAGCGTCCTGGACCTTCCCCGCCAAACGGACAGAACCCCTTATCGTTCCGCGGGGAGTTGTCCTTCAGCGGGGGAGTATCCTGCTGGACCGACGCGCCGTGACGGCTCGCGACCCACACTGAACTGGCATGATGTTGCTGTGACCTCCCACAACGAGCAGGGCCGCCCGTCCCAGCCGCCATCGCCCTCCATGGCGGCGGTGACGTTGCTGGAGGAAATCCGCAGCGGGCTGGATGATGTCACGCTCCCGCTGGCCCTGCCGGGCGCAGACCAGGCGCGCCGTGACACCGCAGCCGCGAGAGCCCAGTTGGACGACTACATCCTTCCGCGGTACCGCAGCCTGGACGCCCCCTTGCTTGCCGTCGTCGGCGGTTCCACGGGCGCGGGCAAATCCACCCTCGTGAACGGCCTCGTGGGGCATCCCGTAACCCGCGCCGGCGCGATCCGCCCCACCACCCGCCAGCCCATCCTGCTGCACAATCCCGCTGAAGCTGCCTGGTTCGAAGGCCAGCGCGTCCTGCCGGGGCTAAGCCGCATCCGGGGAACCCTGGCCGCCAGTCCGGTTCCCACGGGCCACCAAGGGGAGCCGGCTGCTGCCATCGATTCGCTGGTCCTGCTGGCCGATCCGGCAGTACCTGCCGGCATCGCCCTCCTCGACGCTCCCGACGTCGACTCCATCTCGGACCAGAACCGCCTGCTCGCCGGACAGCTGCTGGCCGCCGCCGACCTCTGGGTCTTCGTCACCACGGCAAACCGGTATGCCGACGCCGTCCCCTGGAAGCTCCTCCTGGACGCCGCGTCCCGGGACATCACCGTTGCGGTGGTGCTGGACCGGGTGCCGCAAGGAGCCGAAACGGAGGTGAGCCAGGACCTCCGGGGCCTGCTGGACCGCGAAGGCCTGGCCGGAAGCCGCCTGTTCATCATCGCCGAAACAGTCCTGGATCCTCACGGCATGCTGCCCGCGGGCGCCGTGGATGAGTTGCGGGAGTGGCTGGCGTCGCTGGCTTCTGATGCCGCGGGCCGCAGCGACGTAGCCCGCCGAACCCTGAACGGAACAGTCCGCGCACTGGCCCAGCGGATCACGGACCTCGCCGAATCGCTGCGTGAACAGGAACGGGCCGCCGCCCGGCTCGAATCCGACGCCGTGGCGGCTTACGAAAACGCGGCCACCCGGATCCTCGACGCCACCCGCGACGGAGCCCTGCTGAGGGGCGAGGTACTGGCCCGCTGGCAGGACTTCGTGGGCACCGGCGAATTTTTCCGCACGCTTGAGCAGAACGTGGGACGCTTCAGGGACCGTGTGGGTGCGTTCTTCCGTGGTGAACCGGCCCCGGCGGTGCGGGTGGAAGCGGCCATCGAGACCGGCCTGCAGGCAGTCATCGTCGACGAGGCAGCCAACGCCGCCGAAGACACCGATCAGCGGTGGCGCTCGGACCCGGCGGGCCGGCAGCTACTGGGGCCGGACAACCTGTCCGGCACAGGGCCAGGCTTCCCCGACCGGGCGGCTGCCGAGATCCGGGCCTGGCAGGAAGCCTTGATGGAGCTGATCCGCACCGAAGGCCAGGGCAGGCGTACCCAGGCGCGCTGGCTGTCGTTCGGCATCAATGGCCTCGGCGCCGCGCTGATGATCGTGGTGTTTTCCATGACGGCGGGACTTACGGGACTGGAGATCGGCGTGGCCGGTGGCACCGCCGTCGTGGGCCAGCGCCTGCTGGAGGCAGTGTTTGGTGAGGATGCCGTGCGCCGGATGGCCGACAAAGCCCGTGAGGACCTGGCCGCCCGCTGCCAGCAACTGCTGATGGATGAACAGCAGAGGTTCCTGCAGCGGTTGCCGGCGGACAACCCCGCCCAGGCGCAGGCGCTTGCCGCGCAGGCCGGAGAGCTGGCGCGGCTGGCGGAGCGCGCGTGAGCCGCCACGGCCGTGCGCGGGAGTCCTCGCGGCTGGACGCCCGGCTCCAGGCCCTCCAGGACGCCCGCGAACTGGGGGAGGGGGTGCTGCCGGACCAGGCGCTGCAGGAAGCATTCGAGGTCCTGGAGCGGGCAAGTTCCCGCCGCTCCCTGTCCGGTGACCACACAGTGGTGGGTTTCTTCGGGGCAACGGGAAGCGGCAAGTCGTCACTTTTCAACGCCGTCAGCGGCGCGGAAATCGCGACGGCCGCCGCGCGCCGTCCCACCACCTCGGAACCGTTGGCAGGTGTCTGGGGAGCGGCAGGCTCCGAGGCGCTCCTCGATTGGCTGGAGGTGGGGAACCGGCACCACGCCGCGCCCGTGGAGGGCTTCGCCGACGAACGGACCGGTTTGATCCTGTTGGATCTCCCTGACTTCGACTCCACCCGTGCCGCCAACCGCGAAATTGTGGAGCGCATGGTGGGCATGGTGGACGTCCTGGTCTGGGTCCTCGATCCGCAGAAGTACGCCGACGCGGCCGTCCATAACGGATTCCTTGCACCGCTGGCGTCCCACGGGGCCGTCACGCTTGTGGTCCTGAACCAGGTGGACCGGCTGCCCGCGCATGATCTGCAGCCGGTGCTTGACTCGCTCCACGCGATCCTTGCCGGTGAAGGGCTGGGACAGGTGCGGGTACTCGCCTCATCCGCCCTGACGGGGGCAGGGATCGCGGAGGTGCGTGCAGCGATCCGAAAGGTGGCCGTACAGCGGCAGGCCCAGTCCCGGCGGCTGGAGGCCGATGTCACCAAAGCGGCGGAGGACCTGCGGCGTGCTTCCGGTGACGGTGACGCTGCAGGGATCCGTTCTGCTGCCAAGACGCAGCTCGCTGACGAACTGGCCATCGCAGCAAACGTGCCTGCCGTGGTGCGCGCCGTAGGGCAGTCCTACCGCCTCGAATCCGTGCGACGTACCGGTTGGCCGGTAACCCGCTGGCTCTCCCGGTTCCGCGTTGACCCGCTGCGGCGCCTCAACCTCCGCAGCAGTGCTCCCGCCGGCCTGAACCGGACGTCGTTGCCGCCGGCCGGAGCGCCGGAGCGGGCCCGCACCGATGCGGCGGTCAGGGAGTTCGCGGACTCGGCCGGCGCCGGAGCACCTGGCCCGTGGCGGGCAGCGATCCGGGGGGCTGCCAGGACCGGCCGGGAGCGCCTGCCCGATGCGCTGGACCAGGCCATCGCCGGGACCGACCTTGGTGCCAACCGCAAGGCGTGGTGGTGGGGTGCGTTCAACGTGGTGCAGTGGTTGGCGCTCCTGACCGCGTTGGGCGGCCTGGGCTGGCTGGGAGTCCTGGCCGGGCTTGCCTACCTCCAGCTGCCGGTGCCGGAGGTGCCGCGCGTGGAGGGCTGGCCGATACCCACCCTGATGATCGCCTTCGGCGTGGTGTTGGGAATCTTCCTTGCCGTCACCGGGCGTTTCATTGCAGCGGGAGCTGCCCGGGCCAGGGCTGCCAGGGCACGACGACGGCTCAACAGTGCCGTTGCCGCGGCGGCACAGGAGCTGGTGGTGGAGTCGGTGGAGGCGGAGATCGGCCGGCTGGCTTCCTTCAACAAGGCATTGAAGGAAGCCCGGCAGGCTTAAGGGCTCCTGGTTACCCTGCTGAAAGGGCCCGTGCGGCGTCACGGACCTTGATCAGGGTGCGCAGGTTCCGGGTGGTGGTTGCGGCCTTGAATTTCGCCTTGGCGCTGATCTTGCTGAAGGGGCTGTCCAGGGTCCCGCCCACAGGGGCCAGCCAGGCAAGCGCCTCCGGCGCAAGCCGCTGCTGGTCCTGGCTTTCCAGGGCTGAGCCGGCCGCCTCCAGTTCGTCCAGTACGGCAGGGTCCGAAGAAATGGTGATGTAGGTATGGGTGGCCTTGTCGTCCTCGGGATAGGGGCAGGCGTCCACGAGTTCAGCCACCCTCCCGGCGTCCAGGACCACCACCCACGCTTCGTAGCCAAAGGCCGCGCGGAGGCACTTTTCGCACTCGCGCTTCACGGCTGCGGCGTCCAGGCTGCTGGACAGCACCACGTTGCCGCTCGCCAGAAGGGTCTTTGCGTCGGTGAAACCACAGTTCTTCAGTGCGTCCCTGAGGTCCGCCATCTTGATATTGATTCCGCCAACGTTGATCCCACGGAGGAACACTGCATAGCTGCCCATGGGCACAGCCTAGCGGCGTGGACGCCTGGGGGACGGGAAGGTCCTAGTCGTTGTTCTTTCGCAACGCCTCGGTCAGGATGCGTCCAGCGTTGCAGACCACTTCAGCGTGAAGGCGTCCCGGCTGGCGGGTCAGCCGTTCGATCGGGCCCGAAATGGAGACGGCGGCGATCACCCTGCCGGACGGTCCCCGCACAGGTGCCGAGACTGACGCAACCCCAGGCTCGCGTTCGCCCAGGCTCTGCCCCCAGCCCCGTCGTCGTACTCCTGCCAGCACGGTGGGTGTGAAGCGGGCCGACTGGAGGCCCTCCAGGAGCCGGTCGTGGTCTTCCCACGCCAGCAGGACCTGGGCGGCGGAACCGGCTTTCATCGACAGCTGGGTGCCTACCGGGATGGTGTCGCGCAGGCCGATGGGGCGTTCCGCGGAGGCGACGCACACGCGCCAGTCGCCCTGCCGCCGGAAGATCTGGGCGCTTTCTCCAGTGGCGTCGCGCAATTGCATCAGCACGGGGCCGGCCGAGGCGATCAGGCGGTCCTCGCCGGCGGCGGAAGCGAGCTCAACGAGCCGGCTGCCAAGGACGAACCGGCCCTGGATGTCACGGCTCACCAGCCGGTGGTGCACCAGCGCCAAGGCGAGGCGGTGGACAGTGGGCCGGGCCAGGCCGGTGGCGGCCACGAGCTGCGCCAGCGTGGTGGGTCCTGCCTCGAGGGCATCGAGCACCTGGGCCGCTTTATCAATGACACCGACTCCACTAGAATTGTCCATGTAATGATATTGCCGTCTCATTATCTGAGATGCAAATCTTTCGGGTGGCGCGCCGCGGAGGCCTCCTGATTCAGTTGGACTATTCAGCCAAACAGCAGTGAAGGGAGATGGCCATGGGAAAGACATTGGCCGAGAAAGTCTGGGACGCACACGTGGTGCGCAAAGGTGACGGCGATGGTGCCAACGCCCAGCCCGACCTTCTGTTCATCGACCTCCACCTGGTCCACGAAGTCACGTCCCCGCAGGCATTTGAAGGCCTGCGGCTGGCAGGGCGCAAGCTGCGCCGGCCGGACCTGACCATCGCCACCGAAGACCACAACACCCCCACCCTGGACATCGACAAGCCCATTGCCGATCTCACCAGCCGCACCCAGATCCAGACCCTGCGCAACAACTGCGCGGAGTTCGGGGTCCGGCTGCACAGCCTGGGCGACGCCGAACAGGGCATTGTCCACGTCGTGGGTCCCCAGCTGGGCCTCACGCAGCCCGGCATGACGGTGGTCTGCGGAGACTCGCACACCTCCACGCACGGCGCCTTCGGGGCGCTCGCCATGGGCATCGGCACGTCCGAGGTGGAGCACGTCATGGCCACCCAGACCCTGTCGCTGAAGCCGTTCAAGACCATGGCCATCAACGTGGAGGGCACACTGCGGCCGGGCGTTACCGCCAAGGACATTATCCTCGCCGTGATCGCAAAAATCGGCACCGGCGGCGGCCAGGGCTATGTGCTGGAATACCGTGGCTCGGCCATCCGGGCGTTGTCCATGGAAGCGCGGATGACCATCTGCAACATGTCCATCGAGGCAGGCGCCAGGGCCGGCATGGTGGCACCCGACCAGACCACGTACGACTACATGCTGGGCCGCCCGCACGCGCCGGAGGGCGCTGACTGGGACGCCGCCGTCGAGTACTGGAACACACTGAGGACCGACGACGACGCCACCTTCGACGTCGAGGTGGACCTGGACGCCGACACGCTGGAGCCGTTCGTCACCTGGGGCACCAACCCCGGCCAGGGCGTGTCCCTGTCCCAGTCCGTTCCGTCCCCCGAGGACTTCGGCGACGAGAACGCCAAGGCCGCCGCGGTGCGTGCCCTGCAGTACATGGGGCTCGAAGCCGGCACGCCGATGAAGGACATCCGGGTGGACACCGTCTTCCTCGGTTCCTGCACCAACTCCCGGATCGAGGACCTGCGCGCCGCCGCGGACATCATCCGCGGCCGCGAAAAGGATCCGCAGGTCCGCATGCTGGTGGTGCCCGGCTCGGCCCGGGTCCGGCTCGAAGCGGAAGCTGAGGGCCTGGACCGCGTGTTCAAGGACTTCGGTGCGGAATGGCGGTTCGCCGGCTGCTCCATGTGCCTGGGCATGAACCCGGACCAGCTGGAGCCGGGGGAGCGCTGCGCCTCAACCTCCAACCGCAACTTCGAAGGGCGCCAGGGCAAGGGCGGCCGCACGCACCTGGTGTCCCCGGTGGTGGCGGCAGCCACGGCCGTGCGCGGCACGCTCAGCTCGCCGTCGGACCTTGAACCGGCTCCCGAACCCGCAGCCATCCACATCGACGCAGCCTAGGACAACACCATGGAAAAATTCACCAAGCACACCGGCATCGGCGTCCCGCTGCGCCAGAGCAACGTCGACACCGACCAAATCATCCCCGCTGTCTACCTCAAGCGCATCACCCGGACCGGGTTCGAGGATGCCTTGTTCTCCGCCTGGCGCAAGGACCCCTCCTTCATCCTGAACCAGGAGCCGTACAACACCGGTTCGGTGCTGGTGGCCGGCCCGGACTTCGGTACCGGCTCCTCCCGCGAACACGCCGTCTGGGCACTGAAGGACTACGGCTTCAAGGCTGTGCTTTCTTCCCGGTTCGCCGATATCTTCCGCGGCAACTCCGGCAAGCAGGGGCTGTTGGCCGCGCAGGTGGCCCAGGACGACATCGAGCTCATCTGGAAGGAACTCGAGAACGCCCCGGGGACCCAGGTCACGGTGGACCTTGAGTCCAAGACGGTCGTCTGCGGCAACATTGTGGCTCCCTTTGAGATCGACGACTACACCCGCTGGCGGCTCCTGGAAGGCCTGGACGACATCGGGCTGACCCTCCAGCACGAGTCCGACATCACCGCCTACGAGGCCACCCGCCCGGCGTTCAAGCCCAAGACCCTGCCGGCCAAGCTTTCCTAGCCCAGGTATGCATCCGGCGGCGGGCGCCCGGTCCCGCCACGCCCCGCCGCCGGTGCCCCGTTATTTCGGTTCGGTAACGCGACCTCCTATGCTTGGTTGGAGCCTTTGCAAGGTTTTGGGGGCTAGTGATCGTGAGGAAACCGGTATATGAGTAGTGTTCTGACAATCCGCGGCGGTGTCCCGCTTACAGGCCGCGTCAGCGTCCGTGGGGCCAAGAATCTTGTTCCCAAGGCAATGGTGGCGGCGTTGCTGGGCAACGAACCCTCGGTGTTGCGGAACGTGCCGGAAATCAAGGACGTGGAGGTCGTCACCTCCCTGCTGCAGCTGCATGGCGTGACCGTGGAGAAAGACCCGGTCAACGGTGACCTCACCCTCGACCCCAAGGCTGCCAAGACGGCGCCGAGCACCGCCATTGACGCCCACGCCGGCGACTCCCGCATTCCCATCCTGCTCTGCGGGCCGCTGATCCACGCGATCGGTGAAGCCTTCATCCCGGACCTGGGTGGCTGCAAAATCGGCGACCGGCCCATTGACTACCACCTGGACGTCCTGCGGCAGTTCGGTGCCGTGGTGGAGAAGCGTCCCGGCGGCATCCATATCTCCGCGCCCAGGGGGCTTCACGGGGCCAAGATCTCGCTGCCGTATCCGTCAGTCGGGGCCACGGAGCAGGTCCTGCTGACTGCGACGCGCGCGGAAGGCATTACGGAACTTTCCGGTGCCGCCACCGAACCGGAGATCATCGACCTCATCGCCGTGCTGCAGAAGATGGGCGCCATCATCAGCGTCCAGACCGACCGCACCATCCGCATCGAAGGCGTCCGCGACCTGGGCGGTTACAACCACCGCGCCCTCTCGGACCGCAATGAGTCGGCGTCCTGGGCGTCGGCGGCGCTGGTGACCCGCGGTGACATCTTCGTGGAGGGCGCCTCCCAGCGCGACATGATGACTTTCCTGAACACCTACCGCAAAGTGGGCGGCGGAATGGACATCGGCGAGGACGGCATCCGCTTCTACCACAAAGGTGGAAAGCTGAACCCGCTGGTCCTCGAAACGGACGTCCACCCCGGATTCATGACCGACTGGCAGCAGCCGCTGGTGGTGGCGCTCACCCAGGCCGAAGGCGTTTCGATCGTCCACGAGACGGTGTACGAGAACCGTTTCGGCTTCACCGACGCCCTCATCCGAATGGGCGCCAGCATCCAGGTGCACCGGGAGTGCCTGGGCAGCGTTCCGTGCCGGTTCGGCCAGCGGAACTTCCTGCACTCGGCTGTCATTTCCGGCCCCACCCAGCTTAAGGGAACGGACATCGATGTCCCGGACCTGCGCGGCGGCTTCAGCCACCTCATTGCCGCCCTGGCCGCCACGGGAACCTCACGGGTCACCGGGATCGATATCATCAACCGCGGCTACGAGCGCTTCACCGAGAAGCTCGCCGGCCTCGGTGCCGATTTCGACATCACCACCACGAAGTAGAGCGGGACTGTGAAGGAATCTGCCAAGAGCAGGGCCACATTTGTGTTCATCGCCGGCGTCGTCCGGCCGCTGATGAACCTCATGATGTCCAAAACGTGGGAAGGCACGGAGAAACTCCCCGCTGGCGGCTTCATTGCCGCGCCCAACCACTGCACCGAAATCGACCCCCTGGTGGTGGGGCACATGCTCTACAACCAGAAGCGGGCGCCCCACTTCCTGGCCAAAGCCGGGCTGTTCAAGGTTCCCGGGCTGGGCCCGCTCCTGCGCGCCACCAAGCAGGTGCCGGTGGAGCGTTCGACGGCGGGAGCGAACCGGTCGCTCCAGGTGGCCCAGGAGATCGTGGCTGAGGGCGGCGCAATCATCATCTATCCCGAGGGTACGCTGACCCGTGACCCGGGGCTTTGGCCGATGAAGGGGCACACCGGCGCGGCCCGGCTGGCCCTCGAAGGCGGGATCCCGGTTGTGCCCATCGCCCACTGGGGTGCGCACGAGGTGTTCCCCAGGTACGGCAAGCGGTTCCACCTGTTCCCGCGGAAGCGCTCCCGCGTCGTCGTCGGCGATCCCGTTGACCTGAGTGCCTTCAGTGGCCGTCCCCTGGACAAGGCCACACTGGCGGAGGCCACCGAACTGATTATGGACGCCATCACGGCTCTCCTCGCGGGCCTGCGCGGAGAGCAGCCACCAGCCGAGCGCTGGGATCCGGCCAAGCAGCAGCAGGCCAAGCACGGGCGCTTCGTGGAACGCGGTCAGCAGCCGGGTGCAGGAACGGAAGCGCAGTGACCGCTGACGGAAAGCCGGGAGCGGCCCGCACGGTGGCCGTCCTCGGTGCAGGATCATGGGGAACAACGTTCGCGAAGGTCCTGGCGGACGCCGCCATCGCCGCGGGTACGCCGCGCGCCATCAAGCTGTGGGGCAGGCGTGCCGAAGTGGTGGACGAGATCAACACCAGCCACCGCAACAGCGACTACCTCAAGGACATCGTCCTGCCGGAGAGCATCACGGCGTCAACCGACGTCCGCGGGGTCCTGGCAGGAGCGGAGCTTGTGGTGGTGGCCGTTCCGGCCCAGTCGCTGCGTCCGCAGCTGCGGGAGTGGAAGGAGATGATCGCCCCCGGGGCCGTCGTCGTCTCCCTCATGAAAGGCCTGGAGCTGGGGACGGATGCCCGCATGAGCGAAGTCATCAGCCAGGAACTGGACCTGCCGCAGGAACGCATCGCCGTTGTCTCCGGCCCCAACCTGGCCATGGAAATCGCGCGTGAGGAGCCCACCGCGTCCGTTGTGGCGTGCACGGATTCCGCGACGGCGGGCTGGCTTGCCAGGACCTGCACCGCCCCCTACTTCCGGCCCTACACCACGGCAGACGTCGTCGGCGTCGAAATCGGCGGCATCGTCAAGAACGTGATCGCGCTGGCCGTCGGCATTTGCGAGGGCAAGCAGATGGGGGACAACACCAAGGCCTCGGTGATTACCCGGGGACTGGCCGAAACATCACGCCTCGCGCTGGCGCTGGGCGGCGAAGCGAAAACCATGGCGGGACTTGCCGGGCTTGGCGACCTAGTGGCAACGTGTTCCTCCGCGCTGTCCCGGAACCACACTGCCGGCCGGCTGCTGGGCCAGGGCCTGACGCTGGAGGAGGTGGGCCGGAAGATGACCCAGACCGCCGAAGGCATCAAGTCCGGCCAGGCCGTCCATGAACTTGCCGGCAAGCTCGGCGTCGAAATGCCCATCACGGCCGCCGTCGTGGCCGTGCTGGCAGGCAAGCTGTCCGTTGACCAACTGGGGCCGGTTCTGCTGTCCCGGGAATTGAAACCTGAAGGCGATTACTGACCATGTCCCAAGACAAACCCACCACGGGCCAGGCGGCCACCCCCCGGAAGCCCCGCGTAGCCGTGCTCTTCGGGGGCCGTTCCAGCGAGCACTCAGTGAGCTGCGTAACGGCGGCAGGTGTGCTGGGTGCCATCAACAAGGACAAGTACGAGGTCATTCCCATCGGGATCGCCAAGACCGGCCAATGGGTTCTTGCCGCCGCCGAGACCGCGCAATGGTCCCTGGCGGCATCGTCCCTTCCTGAAGTCGTGCCGTCCCCGGAGACCGTGACCCTGGCCGAGATCGGCGGGGAACACCAGCTGATCGTGGCCTCGCCAAACCAGGTTCCGCAGGAGCTGGGCGCCGTCGACGTCGTCTTTCCGCTGCTGCACGGGCCCTTCGGCGAGGACGGCACCATCCAGGGGCTTCTCGAGCTGTCGGACACGCGCTACGTCGGTGCCGGTGTCCTGGCCTCCGCCGTCGGCATGGACAAGCACTACATGAAGGTGGTCTTCGGGGCCGCCGGGCTGCACGTGGGGCCGTACGTGGCCGTGACGGACAGGCAGTGGCGCAAGGACCCCGAAGCGGTGCGGAAACAGGTGGACCGGCTGGGTTTCCCCGTGTTCGTCAAGCCGGCCCGGGCAGGTTCCTCCATGGGCATCTCGAAGGTCGACTCCCTCGAGGGGCTGGACGCCGCCATCGAGGAAGCCCGCCGCCACGACCTTAAGCTCGTGATCGAAGCCGGCATTGTTGGCCGCGAAATCGAGTGTGCGGTCCTGGAAGGCCGCGGCACTGATGCGCCACGGACATCAATGCCGGGTGAAATCTCCGTAGCCGGAGGAACGCACGAGTTCTACGACTTCAATGCCAAGTACGTCGAGGATGATGCCGCGGCCCTCAGCTGCCCCGCCGACATGCCTGCGGAAGCCATCTCCCGCGTGCGTGAACTGGCTGCCGCCGCGTTCGACGCCGTGGGGGCCGAGGGACTGAGCCGCGTGGACTTCTTCTACACGCCTGAAGGCGAATTGATCATCAACGAGATCAACACGATGCCCGGCTTCACGCCCAAGAGTATGTACCCCCAGATGTGGGCGGCATCAGGCCTGGACTACGCCGACCTGATCGACGAGCTGATCTACCTGGCACTGAACCGCAACACTGGCCTCCGCTGAGCCCCTCCCGGCACCCTAACCCCGCCACGCCGGCCAGGGAACCCTGCCGGCGTGGGCCCGCCACCGGCACCCTGGTGGTATCTGCAGAGTGCGCGTCCGCCTACTGGCTCTTGGGCAGGTTCTGCAGATCCTCCTGGCCCACGCAGTTCCGTGACGACGGAACCTTGCCGGCCGCTGCGGCCAGGTCCGCCAGCACTGTCGCGGAGCTGATCTTGTCCGGGTCCATCACGATTTCCGTGGCTGGTTCCCTGCCGTAGGTGGTCAGCGTCCACGCCGGGTCGCCTTCCTTGATTACCCAGTCGATGCCGTTCACGGTGACGCAGCGGTCCGTCGTCGGCCCCGGCACGTTGACGCCGCAGCGAAGGATGACAAGGGAGGGATCGCCCCAGGCCGCGGTGGCCTGGCTGTTGGTCTTCCGCAGTTTTGAATCGCCAATGGCATCGGGCAGGGCAACCATCATCGGCGCGCACGCCGGGTTGGCCGCGTCCTTGGCGGCGGTGACATCCACTGCGGGGGAGCATGCAGTCAAGGAAAGGGCGGCAATTGCCCCAATCATCGCCATCCTGGCGGCGCGGGCGGACAGGGGCAGCTGGGGATGGTGCATGCTTCCAGCCTATCGCCGCCGCCGTCCCCGCCCGGACACAATGTCGGCCGGGCGCGGTAGCGTAGTGGCGTGCCTGAAGACCTCCGTAACCGTATCGACCACCAGCCCACCGTGGCCGGCCTTTCCGAAGCCGACCTGCTGGCCCGGATCTTTCCGCGCCTCCGGATGGAGGCCGGACACACCACAAGCACGCTGCTGGGGCCCGGGGATGACGCCGCCATCGTTGCGGCCCCGGACGGGAGGACGGTCATCAGCATCGACACCCAGGTCCAGGACCAGGACTTCCGGCTCCTATGGCCCAACGGCTACCGCACCACCGGCTATGACGTCGGGTGGAAAGCAGCCGCCCAGAACCTCAGCGACATCAACGCGATGGGTGCGCATGCCACGTCCATGGTGGTCAGCCTCACGCTCCCCGTTGACACGCCGGTCGGTTGGGTCGAGGACCTCGCGGACGGGTTGACGGCCGGAATCCAGGAACTCGGGGCTGTCCGCTGTTCCGTGGCAGGCGGCGACTTGGGCCGGGGCCGGGAGATTTCCGTGACCGCAGCGGTCCTGGGAACCCTCGACGGCGGGCGGCCCGTCCTCCGGTCCGGTGCCCGGCCGGGGGACACCCTCGCGCTGGCCGGAACAGTCGGCCATGCAGCGGCGGGCCTTGCCCTGCTCGAATCCGGCGTCGCCCTGGATCCCCTCACCCCCGCCGAGCAGGCGTTCGTTGACCTGCAGTGCCGCCCGCGGCCGCCGCTGGAAGCGGGGCCCGCAGCCCGGGCTGCGGGTGCCACAGCAATGCTGGATATATCGGATGGGCTCCTGCGCGACGGGCAACGGCTTGCCGCCGCAAGCCATGTTGCCGTCTCCCTCGATCCAGCACGGCTTACCCAATTGGCTGAACTGCTGGGGCCGGCCGCGGCGCGGCTGGGAGCGGATGCCGCGGCGTGGGTGTTGGGCGGCGGGGAGGACCACGGACTGTTGGCCACATTCCCTGCCGGCGTTCAGCTGCCGCCCGGATTCACTGCGATAGGCTCGATACATGCACTCGGTACCGATGAAGGCCCGGGTGTCCTGATAGCTGGCCGGGCCGCGGACACCGGGGGATGGGATCACTTTGCACACTAAGGTTGCCGCCAACGCGCTGGCGATGAAGAGGTGGCTGGGCAAGGCTGAAACTGCCCTGGGAAACCACAGCGACCGGCTCAACGCCATCAACATCTTTCCGGTGGCTGACGGCGATACCGGTACAAACCTCTATCTGACGGTCCGCGCTGCCGCCCGTGCACTGGTGCTGGAGGCGGACCAGCCGGCCCCGGTCGATGTCGGGGAAGTCCTTTCCATCGCGGGCCAGGCAGCCATGGAAGAGGCCAGGGGAAATTCCGGAACCCTGTTTTCGGTCTTCCTGTGCGCTGCGGCCGAGCCGCTGGCCGGACACACCCGGCTGACATCCACGCTCCTGTCCGCAGCCCTGAACCGTGCCCAGATCCGCGCCTGGTCTGCGCTGAGCGATCCCGTTCCGGGGACCATGCTTTCGGTCATGGAGGCGGCAGCGCGTGCGGCTGCGGCGGTCGACGCCGGCCAGGACGGCGATGACAGCAACCAAGCCCTGGGCCTCGCGCTGGACGCCGCGGTGGAGGGAGCCCTGGCGGCTGTGATCCACACCGAGGAACAGCTCGACGCGCTCCAGACTGCCCATGTGGTGGATGCGGGCGGCGTGGGAATGCTGCTGATCCTTGACTGCCTCCGCTCCGCTGTCCTTGGGGAGGAACTGCAGGAGGAGCTTCTCGATGGCCTCCACGGCTACGACGTCTCCGATCCCCACATCCACACCTCCATGCCGGACGACGACGGCGTGGAAGTCATGTGCACCATCAGCCTTTCGCCGTTGAACGCTGCGACCCTCCGGCAGCGGCTCGACGAAATCGGCGAGTCGGTGATCATGAGCCAGGTGGGCAACGGTCCGGACGCCGACGGCAACTACCGGTGGCGGGTGCACGTGCATGTCCCGGACGCCGCACCGGCAGTCGATATCATCCGGTCCTTGGGCGAACCGTCCCAGATCAGCATCAGCGAACTGGCCCTGCCCCGGGACCCGGATGCGGACGCGGTGAACACTGGCGGGCATGAACGCTGAGCTGGAACTGGCCCTGGAGCGGCGGATCGGGAAACGTTCCGCGGCGGTCATCGAGAAACATCTTGGCATCACCACCGTCGAAGGCCTCCTCAACTACTACCCGCGCCGCTACATGAGCCGCGGCGAGTTAACGCCCATCACGGAGCTTCCGCTGGATGAGGAGGTCACCCTTATTGCCCGGGTTCTGTCCAACAGCACCCGGCAGATGCAGGCACGGCGCGGGACCATCACCGACGTCATCGTTTCCGACGACGACGGGCAGCAAGGGCTGCGGCTGGTGGGCGGCCGGGATTACACGGGGAAAGTTCCGGGCACCCTCAAAATCAGCTTCTTCAACGGGTTCAAGGCCAAAAATGAACTCCTGCAGGGACGCCGTGCCTTGTTTTCCGGGAGGGTGACCAGTTTCAAAGGGAAGCTGGGCCTCACCAACCCCGATTTCCAGCTCCTCGACGAAGATCCCTTCAGTGACGGCGGCCAGGACCCCGAGAAACTCGCGGCCATGCCCATTCCGGTGTACCCGGCCACGGCCAAGCTGCCCAGCTGGAAGATCCAGAAGGTGGTCGCCACACTGCTCGAGACCTCGGACCTTGGCTCGGTGCCGGACCCTGTTCCCCAGGCGGTGGCAGCCAGGGAAGGCTTCCTGCCGGTGGCGGACGCATACCGCCTCATCCACATGCCCGAAACTGCTACCGACTGGCAGCGTGCCCGCCACCGGCTCCGCTACCAGGAGGCCCTGGTACTGCAGTCGGCGCTGGCCAGGCGCCGGGCCCAGCTCGCCGCAGAGGAAGCCACGGCCCGGCGCCCTGTCAGCGACGGCATCCTGGCCGCCTTCGACCAAGCCCTGCCGTTCACGCTCACGGCCGGCCAGGCCGCCGTCGGTAAGACCCTCGCCGCGGAACTCGCACAGGACACGCCGATGAACCGGCTGCTGCAGGGCGAAGTGGGCTCCGGGAAAACCGTCGTGGCATTGCGGGCCATGCTCCAGGTGGTGGACGCAGGCGGCCAGGCCGCGCTCCTTGCCCCCACCGAAGTGCTCGCCGCCCAGCACTATGACTCCATCCGCCGCACCCTGGGTCCGCTCTCCACTGACGGGCTCCTGGGCGGCTTGGCCGGGGGCGCCGGGCCGTCCGTCCAGGTCACGCTGCTGACCGGGTCCATGCCCACCGCGGCACGGAAGCAAGCCATGCTGGATGCCGCCGCCGGGACGGCAGGAATCATCATCGGCACGCATGCGCTGCTCAGCGATAACGTCTCGTTCTATGACCTGGGCCTGATCGTGGTGGATGAACAGCACCGCTTCGGCGTGGAGCAGCGTGATGCCCTGCGGGCCAAGGCCCGGAAACCGCCGCACCTGCTGGTCATGACCGCAACGCCCATTCCCCGCACCGTGGCAATGACAGTCTTTGGTGACCTTGAAACGTCCACCCTCGATGAACTGCCCAAGGGGCGGGCGCCCATCGCCACCCACCTCGTGGGCCTCGCGGAAAATCCTGCCTGGGCGGCACGGATCTGGGCACGAGCCCGGGAGGAGATCGACGCCGGCCACCAGGTGTATGTCGTTTGTCCCAAGATTGGCACGGACGACGACGGCGACTTCAGCCCGGGGGAGGCGGCACCACCGGGCGTGGAGACGGAGGAAGCCCGGGAACTGGCGTCCGTCACCGCCGTCGTGGACCACTTGCTGGGCGAGCCCTCGCTGGCGGGGGTGCCGCTGGCTCCCCTCCACGGGCGCCAGGACCCGGAGCTGAAGACGGACACCATGGCAGGGTTCACCGCCAACCGCATCAAGCTGCTCGTCTCCACCACGGTGATCGAGGTGGGGGTGGACGTGCATAACGCCACCTTGATGGTCATCCTGGACGCTGACAGGTTCGGGATCTCGCAGCTGCATCAGCTTCGCGGCCGCGTGGGCCGCGGCGGCCTCCCGGGCACCTGCCTGCTGGTCACCGCCCTCGAACCCGGCCACCCCAGCCGGCGGCGGCTGGAAGCCGTGGCTTCAACCACGGATGGTTTCGTCCTTTCCCAGGAAGACCTCAAGCTTCGGCGCGAGGGCGATATCCTTGGTGCTTCCCAGTCCGGCGGGCGGTCTACCCTCAAGCTGCTGCGGGTGCTGGAGCACGAAGACGTGATAGCCCGGGCCAGGGACGACGCCCAGGCAATCGTTGGCGGGGACCCGCTGCTGGCGGGCCATCCCGAACTTGCCGATGCCATCGAGAAATACCTCAACCCCGAGAAGGAGGCGTTCCTTGAACGCGGTTAGCAACGAAAGCGCGACGGGCACCGCCGGATCGCGGTGGGCGGCGTGACGCGGATCATCGCCGGGGCGGCCGGCGGGACATCCCTGGCTGCGGTGCCGGGTTCGTTGACCCGGCCCACCACGGACCGGGTCAAGGAAGCGCTGTTCTCGCGCCTCGACGCCTTTAACGTGATTGCCGACGCCCGGGTGCTGGACCTTTATGCCGGTTCCGGCGCCCTGGGGGTGGAAAGCGGCAGCAGGGGAGCGCTGTCGGTGGACTTGGTCGAGTCGGACGCCAAGGCAAGCGGCGTGTGCCAGCGCAACGCTGACCTCATCAACGGGGTGCTGGGCCGCAAAGCCGTGACTGTCCACCGCTCCAGGGTTGAGCCCTTCCTGGACCGCGCCGAAGAGAACGCGGCCTGGGACCTGGTGTTCCTGGACCCGCCGTATCCGCTGGAGGAAGCCGGACTGTCCGCCGTCCTGCAGAAGCTTGCGGCCCACCTGGGACCCGGCGCCGTCGTGGTGGTGGAACGCTCCTCGCGGTCCCCGGAACCGGGATGGCCGGACGGGATGACGAGGTTTGCCGAGAAGAAATACGGGGAGACCCGGCTGTGGTTCGCCGAGCCGTTCGTTCCCGACGCCATCGCCGCTGAGGACCTGGCGGAAGCTGCGGAGGCAGGCGCCGATACCGAACGGCCTGTTGCCCCGGGCGCTTAGCCCGAGAAGGGATCCAGATCCACTCCGGCCAGGACCGTTGCGGGGTGGGGGCCCCGGGCAGCGAGCGCTGCTGTCCATGATTCCGGCCAGCGGCCCTGCGTGCCCACCAGGATGATGTTGCCCGGATAGCGGCCCTCAAACATGCCCGCTTCCGCGAATGCGGCCACATCGCCCACGGCTTCCCGCATCGCCGCCACTTGGCTTCGAAGCAGGGTCAGCGCCGCTTCATCGCCCACGTTGACGATCAGGAGCCCGTCCCGGCCCAGGCGCTCCCTGGCCTCGCGGTAGAAACCGGGGTCGGCGATGTGGGCCGGTGCCTCGGGTCCGGAGAAGATGTCCAGGATCACGACGTCGAACTGAAGGCCGGGGTCCAGCGCGCCGAGTGCTTCCCGGGCATCCCCAATGACGGTGGTCAGGTTTGTTCCTTCGGGCATCGGCAGGTGCTGCAGGACAAAGTCCAGCAGTTCGCGTTCCAGCTCAACCGCGTACTGGACTGAGCCCGGACGGGTGGCCTGGATGTACCGCGCCAGCGTCAAGGCCCCTGCTCCCAGGTGGAGCGCCTTGATAGGTTCACCTGGCGGCGCGGCGAGATCCACCAGGTGTCCGATCCTGCGGGGGTACTCGTAGAAGATGTCGTCGGGCCGGTCAAGGTTGACGTGTGACTGTTCGGCGCCGCCGATGCTGAGGACGTAGCCGCCGTCGGTAAACGCATCGGGCTCGATCGTGGCGTGCTGGCCGGTGGTCCGCAGGAAGCGGCTGACGGCGCCGCCGCTGCGGCCGGACATCACAGCCTCCCGCGCAGGGTTGCCAGCCGCGAGGCAGCCTCCTCGAGGACTTCCGTCTTCTTGCAGAAGGCAAAGCGGAGCAGGCCTCGGGTCCGTTCCGCGCCTTCCGGATGGCAGAACACCGGAACGGGGATGGCGGCGACGCCCACGAGCGCCGGCAGTTTCCGGGCCAGGTCCAGGGCATCCGTGATGCCAAGCGGGGCCGTATCCACGTTGACGAAGTAGGTTCCCTGCGGAGTGAAGACATCAAAGCCCGCCGCCTGGAGCCCGGCACTGAGAATGTCCCTTTTCTGCTCCAAAGCAGAGGCGATGCCGGTGTAGAAACTGTCCGGCAGGGCCAGCCCTGTTGCGATCGCTGCCTGGAATGGCGTGCCCGAGCTGTAGGTGAGGAACTGCTTTACCGTGCGGACGGCGGCAACTAATTCTTCGGGTCCGCTCAGCCAGCCGACCTTCCAGCCGGTGAGGGAAAACGTCTTGCCCGCGGAGGAAATGGTGATGGTCCGGGCCGCGGCGCCTGGAAGGGTGGCCACGGGAGTATGCCGCACGCCGAAGGTGAGGTGTTCGTACACCTCATCCGTGATGATGATGCTGCCGTGCTTCTCCGCAAGATCCACCACGCGCTGCAGGACGGCGGGTGGAAAGACGGCGCCCGTGGGATTGTGCGGGTTGTTCAGCAGCACCACCCGCGTCCGTTCACTGAAGGCTGCCTCCAATGCCGCCAGGTCCGGCATGAAGTCCGGGGCTGCCAGGGGGACGGTGGTGTGGGTGGCCCCGGAGAGTCCAATCACCGCTCCGTAGGAGTCGTAAAACGGTTCGAATGTGAGGACTTCATCGCCCGGCCCGGCGAAAGCCAGCAAGGAGGCGGCGATGCCTTCGGTGGCCCCGGTGGTGATGATGACTTCCGTTGCCGGGTCCGGCGCCAGCCCGTAAAAGCGCTCCTGGTGTGCAGCCACCGCCTCCCGGAGTTCCGGAAGGCCCTTGCCCGGCGCGTACTGATTGGCGCCGGCAGCGATGGCGGCGCGCGCAGCTTCGCGGATTTCAGCCGGCCCGTCCTCATCGGGGAAGCCCTGCCCCAGGTTAATGGCACCCGTCTGGACGGCCAGGGTGGTCATCTCTTCGAAGATGGTGACGCCCAGGCCGCCGTCCGGCGCCAGCAGGTTCGCTCCGAGCGCGGTGCGCTGCCAGGGAGCAGGTGCCAGGGGTGTGGAAAGGTCCCGTGCTGGATGCATCCAGTCATGGTATCCCGGCCTTTCCATAAGGTAGGTTCGGAGCATGAGACGCGCTGTGTGCCCCGGATCCTTCGACCCCATCCACAACGGCCATCTCGAAGTCATTGCAAGGGCTGCCGGTCTTTTCGACGAGGTCATTGTGGCCATCTCCACTAATTACGCCAAGAAGTACATGTTCAGCCTGGAGGACCGGCTGGAGATGGCGCGCGAGACCTTGGCGTCGCTCAAGGGCATCGTGGTGGAGCCGGTGGGCGAGGGGCTCCTGGCGGAGTATTGCCGCCAGCGGGGCGTCTCCGCCATCGTCAAGGGGCTCCGGTCGTCGTCGGACTTTGACTACGAGCTTCCCATGGCCACCATGAACCGGCAGCTGAGCGGGGTGGAGACGGTGTTCCTCCCTGCCGAGGCCAGCTATGTCCACCTGTCCTCCACGCTGATCAAGGAGGTGGCGGTCCTGGGCGGCAGCGTCTCGGACTACGTGCCCAGGTCGGTGCACCGGCGCATGATCGGCGGCGAGCCTTCGCCGGATCAGCAGCCAAGGCGGTAGGCTGGATCGGTACTTCGGCGCTGCCCGCAGCCGGTTTGAGTCACCATGGCTCTTCAGGCTAAGATGGTACGTCGGTCATATGTTCTACAGGAGTTCTCATTAACAGAGATGCTGGTTCGCCCCTGGCGTTTGACGTCAAGGACCTCGGGCGCAGCCCGGGAAGCATGCGGACACTGACGGAACATGTACCCGCACCGGGTGATCTTGGTGTGGCGCTCATTGGTGTTCAGGAAGGCTCGGATGTCGAGCTCGACCTGAGGCTGGAGGCCGTACACGAAGGAATTCTGGTATCAGGAACCGTTATCGCCGAAGTAACCGGCGAGTGCGGCCGATGCCTGGATCCCCTTGCGTATGACCTTGAGGTCAATGTGCAAGAACTTTTCTTCTACGAGGGCACTGAGCTTTCCGACGGAGAAGAAGATGAAGAGCAACGTCGAGTCGAGCACGATGTAATCGATCTTGAACCGGTGTTGCGGGACGCGGTTGTCACCAATCTGCCGTTCCAGCCGGTGTGCCGGGAAGACTGCCAGGGCCTTTGCTCCGAATGCGGAGTTCGCCTGGAAGACGAGCCGGGGCACCACCACGAGGTCCTGGATCCTCGCTGGGCTGCCCTAGCTGATATGGCTAAGCCTGACCGGCAAAATTGATTTGTACGTGTTTGTCTAGAGAGAAATGAGTTAGCCGTGGCTGTTCCCAAGCGGAAAATGTCTCGCTCGAATACCCGCGCCCGCCGCTCGCAGTGGAAGGCGACCGCCCCCCACCTGGTGAAGACCGTTGAGAACGGCCAGGTCACCTACAGCCTGCCGCACCAGGCAAAGGTCGTTACCGACTCTGCTGGCACCGCGCTGTTCCTTGAGTACAAGGGCCGCAAGGTCGCTGACGTCTAATCGGCCCCAACAGGCTGACTGATGTCTTCAACTGAAGAGCTTCTGAAGCGTCTCGGTGTCACTATTGACGCCGGGACGCTTCGTCTTGCGCTTACCCACCGCTCGTACGCGTACGAGAACGGCGGCATCCCCACCAACGAGCGGCTCGAATTCCTGGGTGACTCCATCCTGGGATTCTCCGTGACCGATGCCCTGTACCGGGACAACCCGGACCTGCCCGAAGGCGAACTCGCAAAGCGGCGGTCCGCCGTCGTCAGTACCCGGGCGCTGGCAGGCATCGGCCGCAGCCTTGGCATCGGCGAGTTTATCTACCTTGGCCAAGGCGAAAAGCTTACGCACGGTAAAAACAAAGCGTCCATCCTCGCTGACACCATGGAGGCCCTGATCGGGGCAACCTACGTCTCCAACGACATTGAGACTGCGCGCCAACTGGTCATGCGGCTGATCGGGCCGCTGCTGAAGGATGCCGCCGTCCTGGGCGCCGGCACCGACTGGAAGACCAGCATCCAGGAACTCGCGGCCAGCCGGCAGCTGGGCAGCATCCACTATGCAGTGGATGGCTCCGGCCCGGACCATGCACGCACCTTCATTGCTGTGCTGAACATCGGTGGAACGGCCTACGGCAAGGGCTCCGGGCACTCCAAGAAGGAAGCGGAGCAGGAAGCCGCGGCCGACGCCTGGCGTGTACTTTCGGGCGCCGAGACCCGGAATGCCGCCGGCACCTCCTCGGGCTCCGTCGCCGCCAAGTAGTGTTCCGTGCCTGAACTGCCCGAGGTCGAAGTGGTGCGCCGCGGCCTGGTGAACTGGGTCCGCGGCAGGACCATCAGCGCTGTCGATGTCCTGGACGCGCGCTCCATCCGGCGCCATGCCCTTGGAGTCGGAGACTTTATCGGCAACCTCCAGGGTGCCACCGTGGCCGACGTCGTGCGCCGCGGAAAATTCCTCTGGATGCCGCTGACGGACAGCGTGGCGGTACCCGGCCACGGGGAAACCGCAGCGGTGCCGCAAGTGGCACTCATGGCCCATCTGGGGATGAGCGGGCAGCTCCTGATGCAGGATCCGGACGTCCCCGATGAAAAGCACCTCAAGGTCCGCCTCCGCCTCAGTCCCCGCGAGGGCATGCCGGACCAGCTGCGCTTCGTGGACCAGCGGATCTTTGGCGGCCTCTTCGTCACGGCTTTAGTACCCACGGACGACGGCGGCCCCGGCGGCTTGGCCGAGTCCCCCCTTCCGCTGATTGCCGCGGAAGCAGCCCACATCGCGCGCGACCCCCTGGACCCGTCCTTCTCCTTCGACCTTTTCTACCAGCGCCTCCGCAAGCGCAGGACCGGGCTGAAGCGGGCGCTGCTGGATCAGGGGCTGGTGTCCGGGATCGGAAACATCTACGCCGACGAAGCTCTGTGGCGCGCCCGCCTGCATTTCGCCCGGCCCACCGACACCCTTCGCCGCAGCGAGGCCAGGCGCGTCCTGGACAGCGCCCGGGAGGTCATGCTCGATGCCCTGGCAGCAGGAGGAACCAGCTTTGACTCGCTGTACGTCAACGTCAACGGCGCCTCAGGCTACTTCGACCGGTCCCTCAACGCCTACGGCCGGCAAGGCGAGCCGTGCAAACGGTGCGCGGAAGCGGGAATCCATTCGACCATCCGCCGGGACCAGTTCATGAACCGGTCATCCCATACCTGCCCGGTCTGCCAGCCACGGCCCCGCAACGGACGCTGGTAGGTTCCCACAACAAGTCTGCGGATTTTTCGCTACCGCCGGAAGTGTGCCCGCTGCGAAACTGTCTTGCACCAGAACGTCGGGGGAGTGGTCCGCAACGCGGGTCGGCTCCCGCCCCGAGCAGGACAGGCAGCCCTTGTACATTTCGATCTCGGACCGCAAAGGCGGCCAACGGGACCTGTCCACGGCAGGTCCCTCCACCGTCCACCCTGCCTTTCGGCTGTCGCCAGTGATCATATGGCTCGGCGTGGTCAGCATGATGACGGACATTTCATCCGAGTCAGTTGCGGCCGTCCTCCCGTTATACGTCACCGGGTACCTGGGACTCTCCACTATCGCCTTTGGGGTCATCGACGGGATCAACCAAGGGGCCAGTGCCATTATCCGGATTGGCGCCGGGGTGGTTTCAGACCGCACCGGCCACCCGAAGTACGTTGCCGCGGCTGGTTACGGGCTGTCCATGGTTGCCCGGGTGGGGTTCTTGGCGGCCGGTGGGTTCTGGGTCATAGCCGGTGTCGTCACGGGTGACCGGATCGGTAAGGGAATCCGCACGGCGCCCCGCGACGCGATGATTTCCGCAGAGGCGCAGCCGGAATACTTGGCCCGTTCCTTCGGCGTCCACCGGATGCTGGACAACGTCGGTGCAGCCGCCGGCCCGCTCATCGCCTTCCTGATCCTGACGTTGATCCCTAACGGATTCAGCGCGGTTCTTGTGGTCTCCTTGGCCTTCGCCGTGATCGGCGTCGCAGTACTGCTCCTTGTAGTTCCGGATCGGCTCCGGCGGGTACGGCCCGGCCGCAACCAGCCCCGGCCGGCCTTAAGGTGGAGCCAGCTGCGGTGGTCGCATTTGAGGGAGCAGGGCCTCGCCCGGCTCATAATCGCCGCTGGTTTGCTGGGCATCTTCACCATCGGGGACGGCTTCATCTACCTGCTCCTGCAGCACCGTGAGTCCCTGGCAGTCCAGTGGTTCCCGTTGTTGTTCGTCGGAACCAACGCCGCGTTCCTCCTGTTCGCCGTCCCCATAGGGAGACTTGCGGACCGCTGGGGCCGGGTACCGGTGTTCCTTGCCGGCCACGTCGCCTTGCTGGCCTGCTACCTGCTTGCCGGGCTGCCCGCTGCAGGCATTGCTGTGACGATAGGCTGCTTGCTGCTCCTCGGGCTCTTTTACGCCGCTACTGACGGCGTTCTCTCCGCGCTTGTCAGTCAGCTGTCCCCTCCGAAGAGGCTCGGAACCGCCCTGGGCACGTCACAAACAGTGGTGGCTGTCAGCCGGATGGGAGCCGCCGCCGGATTCGGCGTTCTCTGGTACTCGGCAGGTCCCGGGACCGCCATTGTTGTCGTCGCTGTGCTGCTGGTGCTGGCCCTTGCAGCAGCCACCCTGCTGCTCCGCGGCGCCACACCCAAGGTGGCGGCCCCGTGAGGAAGCGGCTGCTCCTGCTGCTCGCTGTTGTTGTGGCCACATGTGCCGCGGCCGGTGCCCAGGTGTTTATGGTCTTCCAGCAGTCAAACGCCAGCCAACAGGCAGCACCGGAGGTGCGGGTCACCTCTGTGGACGTCTTGCCCGAAGGGCCGTACGTGATGTTCAGGAACACCGCGGCAGGCGAGGGATTTGGGCAGGCGGCCACGGCAAGCCTATCGGAGCCGAACGGCCAGCGCGCGCTACTCGGCATGGCCTGCGACCGCGTCTACGCGGCCCGGAACCTGGTCAGCTGCCTTACGACCAGGAACGGCATTCCCACCACCTTCGAGACGTCAACCTATGGCGCCGCGCTTCAACAGCAGGGAACGTGGGCGTTGGGCGGAATCCCCAACAGGACGCGGGTCAGCCCGGATGGATCCCTGGTGGCCACGACCGTTTTCGTTTCCGGCCACTCCTATGCCTCGTCAGGTTTTTCCACGCAAACGATCATCAGCTCGGCGGACGGAAGCCTGCACACGAACTTGGAAGACTATGCGCTGATACACGACGGTGCGAGGATCAAGGCCTCCGACAGAAACATCTGGGGCGTGACTTTCAGCCCGGGAAAGCCCAACGACTTCTATGCCACGGCCTCATCCCAGGGCAATGTCTGGCTGGTCCATGGGGATATAGCGGCCCAGACGCTGACCATCACGGCATCCGGCGTCGAATGCCCCTCCATCTCGCCTGATGGACAAAGGATCGCTTTCAAGAAGAGCACCTCGGGGACACTCGCAGGAACCCGGCAGCCCGCCGTTTTGGAACTCGAGACCGGGAACGTCGAAATCCTGGGTGACCAACGCGATCTTGATGACCAGATCGAGTGGCTGGATAACAGCACCATCTTGTATGGAATGCCGAGGGAGGATACCGGCCCGGACAGCGACATCTGGTCCCTGTCCCTTGAACCCGGCGCCGCGCCGCAACTCTTCATCGAACACGCGTGGTCTCCCGCCGTCGTCCGTTGAGCGGCTGCCTCCGTGGGCGTCAGCGCCCCCACGTGCCTCCCGGGGAGCGGGGGCGGTAGTAGTCCGCCAGCCGTCCAAGGCCTTCATCGATCGAGACGGCGGGAGTCCAGGCAAGGAGCTTTTGGGTCTCCCGCTGGTCAAACCAGTGGGCCGTGGACAGCTGTTCTGCAAGGAACCTGGTCATGGGCGGCTCGTCCTGTTTGCCCAGCCTGAGCCACGCTTTTTCCACCACCGATCCCGCAATCCGGGCAAGCTGTCCCGGTACTGACCACGACGGCGCAGGCACGCCCCCGGCGGCGCAGATGCCGGCAATCAGTTCGCCCACCGGCCGCGGTTCGCCATTGGTGACAACCAGCGCCCTTCCGTGGACGTGACTGATGCGGTCCAGGGCAGCAACAATCGCTGCTGCCGCATTGTCCACATAGGTGGTGTCGATAAGCGCAGCTCCCGCATCGAGCAGCGGCAGGCGGTTCCGTGCCGCCCGTGCCAGTACCCGTTCCACCAGCTGCGTGTCTCCGGGCCCCCAGACCACGTGCGGCCGCACGGCGGCGACGCGGAAGTCCGGGGAGTCCGCGGCAAGGGCCAGAAGCTCCGCCTGCGCCTTGGTGCGGGCGTAGTCGCCATGGGCACGCTCCGGATCCGCCGGTTCTGCGCCTAGTCCTGCAATGGCGGCGCCGGAGTTGGCCGCCGATGGGGAGGACACGAAGACGAAGTCCCGGACTCCGGCCTCGCGCGCCGCCAGGAGCAGGTGACGGGTTCCCTGCACATTCACCTGGTCAAACTCGTCCGCCCGGCCGGTGAAGGATACTTTGGCCGCGAGGTGGATGATTGCCTCGGCCTCCCTGACGGCAGCCCTGACCGCGGCGTCGTCGATGAGGGAACCGCAATGGTCCGCCGCGCCGTCGACCTTTGAGGGACGCCGCTGGAAGGTGGTCACGTCGTGGCCCCTGCGCACCAGCAGCCCTGCCACTTTCCGCCCCAGCAGGCCACTTGCCCCGGTGACCAGGACTTTCATGGTGTCCCCGGGCGGCCGCCGGCCAGCACTGACGAGGCCCAATGGGACAGCCTCGACCTGTCGATCTTTGCGTTGTGGCGGATGTCGGTTGGCTGCGCGGGGACAACCAGGACTGCCGCCACGGACACGCCTGCCCCCTGGGCGGCGCTCCGTACCTTCCGGGCCAGTTCGGGACCTGCCGGGCCGGCCTTGCGGGCGGGCGGGACGGTTTCGACGACGGCGGCGATGGCCTGGGTGCCGGCCGGCCCCACGCCCACGACGGCTGCCATCCGGACACCGTCCAGCCGTTCGATGGCTCGTTCGGCGCCGACCGGAGTGACCACTCCAGCGGGGGCCGTGATGACGTGGGCAAGGCGCCCTTCCACCCACAGGCGGCCGCCGGCATCGAAATGGCCCACATCACCGGTGCGGTGCCACCCGGCTGGCCCGGCGCTCGCCTGGTCCGTCAGCCACAGCCTGTCGTAGCCGTCCTTCACATGCGGCGCGCTGACCAGGATCTCCCCCGTTACCCCCGCTTCGGTCAACGGTACAGTCCCGGGGGCGGTACCGTCCGCTGCCAACGGGATCACGGCTATGCGGGCGCCGTGCACGGGACGCCCTACGCAGACGCCGTTACCGGCTCCCGGCATTGTCCCGGCTTCAGCGGCGGCCGCGGCGGCCCGGATCTGTTCGAGGCTGATGTCGGAGACAGGCAGGGCCTCTGTCATGCCGTAGGGGGTATGGAGCGAGGCGGCGGGCAGCAGCCGCTGCACGTCTGCAAGGAGAGGTTCCGGTACCGGCGCGCCGGCTGAGAGCAGCAGTTCAACGCGGCCGAGTGCCGCAGTGCCCTCCGGGGTGAGGCCGTCCCGGGTGGCGGCGACGTTCCGCAGGGCGGCAGGGGACGCGAAGACCACCGTGGCGTCGATCGCCGCTGCAGCATCGGCCAGGGCGCGGGCGGTCAGGGTGCGGGGCGCGGTGACATCCATGGCCGGCGTCACGGACACGGTTCCCAGCGCGGGCCCCAGCAGGGCGAACGGCGCGAAGCCTGCCACCAGCCTGTGGCCCGGCTCGATGCCGAAGGTTTCAGCCACGGTGTCCCGCATGGCGGCAAGCTGCCGGTGGGTGTACAGCACCCCCTTGGCGGGACCGGTGGAGCCGGACGTGAAAAGCACGGCGGCCGGGGAGTCCGCGTCCGGGCTGGAGGCGGGAGCGACGCCGGCAGCGGCACGCCCTGCGCCTGCCCTGGCGAGGGAGGCGAGGGAGGTCTCCACTCCGAGGAGCCGTCGCGGACCTGCCGGCAGGTCCCGCACACTGATGCGCCTGGCGGACCATCCGAGTGCCCGGGCAGCGGCAAGGGCCTTGTCGATCCCGATCAGGACATCGGGGGTCGCTCCCTTGACCGCCCGGCTCAGCCCCTTGGTGCCCAGGCCGGCGTCGGCGACCACCACAACCGCTCCCAGCCGCAGGCAGGCGTACAGGGCCACGGTCAGGTCCACGCCGGGCGGAACCATCAGGCTGACGCGGCTGCCCGGCCCTACTCCCGCCTCCTGCAGGCCCGCGGCCAGGCGCCCAACGCTTTCTTCCAGCTGCCTCCAGGTGAGCGAACGGGCCACCGTGCCGTCCGGTGCCATTTCGACGACGGCCCTCCCGTCTGCGGACGGGCGGGCGGCGAGCTCCCCAAGAAGCTTCCACAAGGGCGTGAAGCCATTGCCGTTAGCCGGGGCGGCGGCTCCAGTGACCATGTCGGCTTCAGCAACTGCGCCGGCTTCAGCAACACTGTCCCCGCCGTGCGTGACGCGGCCGGCAAGCCAGTCGAAGACCGCCGGCGCGATGTTCCGGTCCTCTGCCACCAGGTGTCCAGCACCCTCGTAGCGGTGCACGTCCGCGTGGGGGAGGCGGGTGAGCAGGTCCTTCAGATAGCGGTCGGAGAAGATGGGGTCCCGTGGGCCCCACAGCATCAGGACCGGCACCTCAAGGTCCCGCACGCCCTCCGCCACGCCGTTGAGGGCAGCGAAGCTGGGGTGCGACGCGTCAACGGGAATATCCGCGACGAAGTTGCCCACGCCCGCCCGGCGCGAGGCGCCGCGGTAGGGGGCCATGAAGGCCTTCCGCACGTCAGCGGGCAGCGGGGGGTGTGCCAGCGAATGCGTCACCCGAAGGAAAGCGTCCGTGGTGGTGGTTCCCCACTGGTGCACGGCCGGGTGCAGGGCAAACCGCAGCGCCGACGGGATGGGGGAGCCGGCAGGCTGGTGGACGGCGGTGTTGGTCAGGACCACGCCGGCCAGTTGGTCGGTGTGGGCCAGCGCCCAGCCGAGGCTGACCACCCCGCCCCAGTCGTGGCCCACGGAAACCACCGGTCCCTCCAGGGCCAGTGCCTCGGTCAGATCGGCCAGGTCATTGATCCTGTCCGCCAGGCGCCGGAAGGTTCCCGTCCGCTCAGAAAAGCCCATGTCCAGCTGGTCAACGGCCACCACGCGCCACGGATGCGCGGGATCGGACCCCGCGGCCAGCAGGCTCCGCCACAAGTAGGACCAGGTGGGGTTGCCGTGCACGCACAACAGCGTTCCCAGCGGAGCCAGGCCGTGGCGTTCCAGTTCCCCGCCATTGTCCAGCAGGTGCCAGCGGCGCACCGTGCCGGCCGCGTCAGCCCCCGATGTGGAGGGGACATCGATGTGGCGCGACCACTCGGCCTTGACGCCCGGCCAGTCCGCGATCACCAAACGATTTCCAGCATGGCGGTGTTCAGGCCGGACCCGACGCCCATGCACAGCACCCGGTCGCCGCTTCCCAGCGACTGCGCCTCGGCGGCGAGCGTCATGGGCAGCGACGCCGGTCCCACGTTGCCCCAGTGTGGAAACGTGATGGGCACCTTGTCCGGGTCAAGATCGATGGCATCGATGATGGCCTGCGTGTAGGCGTTGCTGACCTGGTGCGTGACGTAGCGGTCCATCGCGGCCCAGTCCCACTCGGGCTGGGCCTCCTGCCACGCGTCGACGACGAGCCGCAGGCCGCCGTCGAGCAGTCCCTTCGTGTCGGTGTTCATGCCGTCGATGCCGCCCACGCACAACTCGTGGTGCTCGGTGCCGGCGCGCATCACGCCGCCCACCACCCGGTGCGCTCCCGGGTGCTTATCCGCGGGCCCCAGGACGGCCGCGGCCGCCCCCGATCCCAGCGTCAGAGTGGCAAACTCCCGGTTGAAGTCATCCCGCGTTGTCTCGGGCCGCTGCAGCCGGGCCAGGGTGGCCTCCTGCGTCAGCTGGGCGTCCTCGCCGTTAACAATGACGGCATACCGTATCTGTCCCGAGTCGATCATGTTGGCTGCCAGGGTCAGGGCGTTCACGAATCCCAGGCACGCGTTGGCAAGGTCGAAGTTCATGGCCGACGACGGCAGGCTGAGGCTGTGGTGGATCTTCACCGCAACGGAGGGCTCAAGGTTGCGGCGGGTCACCGACGTGTTGATCAGCAGGCCGACGTCGGAGGCTTCGATGCCGGCCTCGGCCAGCGCCTTGGCGCCGGCTTCCACCGCAGCATCGTCAAACGACGTACCGGCAGCCCACCACCGGCGGTGCGTGATGCCTGCCACGCGCTCAAGCAGCCGCGGCGGAAACCTGAGTCGCTGCAGGGTTGACGCCAGCCGCCGGTCAAAGTCCGTTGAGCTCACAATCCTGGGAGCCTCGACGCTGCTCACCGAGAGCAGCGCGGTGTTGCTGTGGCGGAAGGTTGCATTACCTGCCAATTCAAGCCCCTCTTCGTTTTCGTCCCGCATTCCTGCGGTGACTGTACCCACATATGCGCAGGCTCAAGAGCTTAACTATGCCTTTGCAGTGCCGGAACATGCATATCCGGCGGCGGCGTCGGCGCCCGTTCCCGGGTGCTGCTGCCGGGAAATGTCCGTCCTGCGCAGTAGATTGTAGTGACCCGGTTCCAGCAAAAAGACCTACCCGCTCCAGGAGACCAGAAAAGCCTTGCACCTCAAAAGCCTCACCGTCCGGGGGTTCAAGTCCTTTGCGTCCGCCACCACCTTCGACTTCGAACCCGGCGTCACCGCCGTCGTGGGTCCCAACGGGTCCGGCAAGTCCAACGTCGTGGACGCCCTGGCATGGGTCATGGGCGAGCAGGGCGCCAAAACCCTCCGCGGCGGCAAGATGGAGGACGTCATTTTCGCCGGGACGTCCGGGCGTCCGCCGCTGGGCCGCGCGCACGTTTCGCTCACCATCGACAACACCGATGGCGCACTTCCCATCGAGTACAGCGAAGTGACGATTTCCCGGACGCTGTTCCGTACGGGCGGCTCCGAATATGCCATCAACGGCGCAGGCTGCCGCCTGCTGGACATCCAGGAACTGCTCTCCGATTCCGGGCTGGGCCGGGAAATGCACGTTATCGTGGGCCAGGGCCAGCTGGACCGCGTCCTGCACGCCACCCCCGAGGACCGCCGCGGCTTCATCGAGGAGGCGGCCGGGATCCTCAAGCACCGGCGCCGCAAGGAACGGACGGTACGGAAGCTCGAGGCCATGCAGGCCAACCTCCAGCGCCTCACCGACCTCACGGGGGAGATCCGCCGGCAGCTCACCCCCCTTGGGAAGCAGGCTGAGGTGGCCCGCCGCGCCCAGCGGGTCCAGTTCGACGTCCGGGACGCCCGCGCCCGCCTGCTCGCCGATGACCTCGTCCAGCTGCAGCAGGCACTGGAGCAGGACGTGGCAGACGAAGCCGCGCTCAAGACGCGCCGGACCGCCGTCGAACAGGAACTCGAAGCCGGGCGCAGGCAGCAGGCAGCGCTGGAGCAGCTCGCCGCCGAGGCCACGCCGCGGCTCAATGCCGCCCGGGACACCTGGTACCGGCTGTCCACGTCACGTGAGCGGCTGCGGTCGCTCGGGACGCTTGCCACCGAACGGAGCCGCCTGCTGGGTTCCGACGATGCGGCGCCGTCCTCCAACCGGGACCCTGAACAGCTGGAGCGCCAGGCAGCCAGGGTGCGGCAGGAACTGATGGAACTCGAACAGGACATCCAGGCAAGGCAGGGCACCCTGGATCGGGCCGGCGCGGCCAAGGCGGAAGCGGAGCGTGCCGCCCAGGTCGAGGACCAGCGGCTCACCGCGCAGCTCCGTGCCGCAGCCGACCGGCGGGAGGGCCTGGCGCGGCTGGCCGGCCAGGTAGCGGCGGCCAGGTCCCGGGTAGAGTCAGCGCAGGCGGAACTGGGACGGCTGCGCGATTCCCTTGCCGCTGGAACCGAACGCCGGGCCCGTGCCCAGGCCGAGTTCACGGCGCTGGAAAACCAGGTGGCCGGGGTGGAGGAGGGCGAGGAATCCCTCGACGCCGATTATGAGGCCGCCAGCGACGTGCTGGACGCGGTCCTGCAGGAGATCGCGGACCTCAAAGCCGCCGTCAACGAGGGGGTCCGCAAGCGGGACGCCCTCGCCGCGCGCCTCGATGCCCTGAAACTTGGCCTTGACCGAAAGGACGGCGCAAGGCACGTGCTGGAGTCCGGGCTCCCCGGTGTGCAGGAAAGCCTCGCCGCCGGAATTACGGTCCAGGTCGGGTTCGAGCCCGCTATCGCCGCTGCCCTGGGGGAAACGTCCGAGGCAGTGCTCGTCCAGGACGGGGATGCAGCGGCTGCTGTGCTGGGACGGCTCAAGGACGACGACGGCGGGCGGGCGTCGCTGCTCCTTGCATCGGCCGCGGCACTCCACCGGGGAGACGGTGGGGACGTGCCGCTGCCTGACGGAGCGCAGTGGGCTGCCGGCCTGGTCGATGGACCTGCGGCGCACGTCTCCCTGGTCCGGCACCTGCTGTCCCGGACCGCCGTCGTCACCGGCATCGACGCCGCGGCCGCCCTGGTTGCCGCATTGCCGGACCTGACAGCCGTCACCCGCGAGGGGGACGTCTTCACCGCCGTCTCTGCCACGGGTGGCTCTGCCAAGGCACCGTCCCTCCTCGAGGTGCAGGCAGCAGTGGACGACGCCGGCCGCGGGCTTTCCGAGGTCAAGGCAGACCTGGAGCGGAACAGGTTCGCCCTGGCCGCCGCCGAGGCCCGGCGCAAGGGGGCACAGGAGGAAGCGGACGCCGCGCTGGACAAGCTGCACGAATCCGACGCCCGACTCGCCGCGGTAGCCGAACGCCTGGGCCACCTGAACTCTGTCCTGCGCAGCGCCGTTGGCGAGAGTGAACGGCTGGCGGCATCCCTGGCAAGGGCCGAAAGCAACGTCGCGGCGGAGGAGGAAGCGCTCGCCGCTGTCACCGCCCGGTTGGCCGCGGCGCAGGAAGCCCCCGTGGAAGATGAACCCTCCACCGAACAGCGCGACGCCCTGGCCCTTGCTGCGTCCACCGCCCGCGCAGCCGAGGTGGAGGCCCGGTTGTCCCTGCGCAGTGCCGAAGAGCAGCACGCGGCAACCCGAAACAGGGCGGCGTCCCTGGAACGCGCCGCCGCCACCGAGCGCCGCGCCCGTGAGGAGGCGGCAGAGCGGGCCCGCCGCCGCCGCATCCAGGCCAGGCGTGCTGCGGCCGTTTCCGCAGGGGTGGAGCTGGCCCTTGGCTATGTGGACGTCTCCGTGGACCTTGCCCGTCACGAACGGGACCTGGCCGAGGAAAACCGCGAGCTGCGTGACCGCGGGCTGCGGGAGATCCGGGAAGCAAATGATGCCCTGGCCCGGGAACTGGCCCAACTCACCGACAACGTGCACCGGGACGAACTCGCCCGGGCCCAGCAGCGCGCCAGGATCGAGGCGGTGGAAACCCGCGCCGTGGACGAGCTGGGCATCACCCCCGAAGCGCTGGTCACCGAGTTCGGGCCGCAGGTCCCGGTGCCCGTTCCGGCGGAGGAATCCGCCGACAAATGGGCAGCCTTGCGGGCCCCCGTTGACGCGGACGGCGAAGAAATCAGGGAAGGCAAGCCCTACGTCCGGCAGGAACAGGAGAAGCGGCTGCGGAAGGCCGAGCGGGACCTCGCCAGCCTGGGCAAGGTCAACCCCCTGGCCCTGGAGGAATTCGCGGCGCTGGAGGAGCGGCACCAGTTCCTCAGCACCCAGCTCGAGGACCTGAAGGCCAGCCGGCGGGACCTGCTGGACATCATCAAGGAAGTGGACGACAGGGTCCAGCGGGTCTTCGCCGAGGCGTTCGAGGACACCCAGGCCCAGTTCGTCCGGGTCTTCGGGCGGCTCTTTCCCGGCGGCGAGGGCCGCCTGGTCCTGACCGACCCTGCAGACATGCTCACCACCGGCATCGAAGTGGAAGCCCGTCCCGCCGGCAAGAAGATCAAGCGGCTGTCACTTCTCTCCGGCGGCGAACGCTCCCTGACCGCGGTGGCGCTGCTGGTGGCCATCTTCAAGGCCCGGCCGTCGCCCTTCTACGTCATGGACGAGGTGGAAGCGGCACTGGATGACACCAACCTCGGCCGGCTCATCACCATCTTCGAGGAGCTCAGGGAGTCCAGCCAGCTCATCGTCATCACGCACCAGAAGCGGACCATGGAAGTGGCAGACGCACTGTATGGCGTCACTATGAGGGGCGACGGCGTCTCCACTGTCATCAGCCAGCGGTTGGGGGCCGAGGTTTAGCAGCGGCATCCACGCACAGCGGCAGCCCAAAGGGGCAGGTCAGCTGCCTGATCGACGCCCGAACCGGGCAAGCCGTTTGTGAGAAGCTAGGGGAGTGAATGACATCCTTCCCATTGTCCTGTCCATCCTTGCTGCGCTGGTGGTCATCGGCGGCCTGATTCCGGTCCTGCTCAAGACGCGGAGGAACATCACCCGGTACCCCGGAACCAGGGATGCCAACGACCCCGAAATCCGCTCCGGTGGAAGCACGGCGGTGGCGGACCGCGACGGAACAATCGGGGGCACGGCGCCGGAGGGTGCGGACCTTGAAGGGCTGGACACCACCACCGTTCCGGACAATGCGGCCGGGCTGGAAACCATTCCCGTCGAAACCCCGCTGCCCGTCGCCGGCCGCCTGGCCCGCCTGCGGGAGCGGCTGGCCCGCTCCAACAACGTCATGGGCAAGGGCCTGCTGGCGCTGCTGTCCAGCGACCGGATCGACGAGAGCGTCTGGGATGAGGTGGAGGAAACCCTCCTGCTCGCGGACCTGGGAACCGAACCCACCATGCAGCTGGTTGACGCCCTTCGGGAGCGCGTCAAGGTACTGGGAACGCGGACACCCGAACACGTCAAGACGATGCTCCGCGAGGAACTTATCAAGCTGGTGGACCCCACCATGGACCGGACCCTCAACGTACAGCGGCACGCCGACAAGCCCGCCGTGATGATGGTGGTGGGCGTCAACGGCGTGGGCAAGACCACCACAGTGGGCAAGCTGGCACGGGTGCTGGTGGCCGAGGACAAGGACGTCCTGCTGGGTGCCGCGGACACCTTCCGGGCCGCTGCCGCGGAGCAGTTGGCCACGTGGGGCCAGCGCGTGGGCGTCCCCACCGTGAAGTCCGATATCGACGGCGCAGACCCCGCCTCCGTTGCCTACGAGGCCGTGAAGGCCGGCATCGAGCAGGAAGTCGATGTGGTCATGATCGATACCGCCGGGCGCCTGCAGAACAAGGTGGGCCTGATGGACGAGCTGGGCAAGGTCAAGCGCGTTGTGGAGAAGCTGGCCGAGGTGGACGAGGTCCTGCTGGTGCTCGATGCCACCACCGGCCAGAACGGCCTGAACCAGGCGCGGGTGTTCTCGGAGGTGGTCAACATCACCGGCATCGTCCTGACCAAGCTGGATGGAACCGCCAAGGGCGGCATCGTCGTGGCCATCCAGAAATCCCTGGGCGTGCCGGTCAAGCTCATTGGACTGGGTGAAGGCGCGGACGACCTCGCCCCCTTCGATACCGAAGGCTTCGTTGACGCCCTGCTGAACTGACAGGGGCGCTTAGGAGCCGGCCGCGCGCAGCGTCTCGCGGGTGGGCAGCCAGCCTGCTGCAGCCAGGAGCATGATTCCGCCGGTAACGCCGAAAGCCCAGCCGAAGCCCAGCCCGTCGGCAAGCATCCCCGCCACGAGCGGCCCAACGATCGCCCCGACGTCGGACGTCATCTGGTACACGGCCAGCACCTTGCCCCCTGAGCGCGCGTTGCCAATGACATCGGCGACGGCGGCCTGCTGGGCGGGACCGAAAAGCCCTGACCCGACGCCGGCGAGCGTCGACGCCGCCAGGAACCAAGGCAGGTCCGAGGTGATGCCGATGGCTGCCGTGGACAGGGCCGCCACCAGGAGGCCGGAGATCATCATCGGCTTGCGTCCCACCGAGTCCGCCAGGCGCCCCGAGAATGTCAGGGCGGCGGCGTTGCCGGCAGCGAACACTGCCAGTGCAAGGCCCGCTGCCTGCGGACCGGCCCCGAACGCCGCCGCGGCGAACAGCGGCACCGTTGCCATCCGGACGCCAAAGGTGGCCCACCCGTTGGCAAAGCTGGAGATGAGGGCGGACCGGTAGGTTCCGGCAGCCAGCGCCTCGCCAAACCGCATGTCCGGCGCCCGGTTCTGTACCTCGCCGCCTCCCCGGCGCTGGTGGCTCAGCTGGGTCTGGACCACGAACGCGGCCACAAGCAGCGCAGCGGCGTAGGCAAGGAACGGGACCCGCAGGCCCAGCCCCGCCAGCAGGCCACCCACGATCGGACCGCACACATTGCCGATCAGGAATGCCGACGCATAGGCCCCCGAAACCCTGCCCCTGCTCTTGGGCGGCGCCAGCCGGACCACCAGGGCCATCGAAGCCACCGTGAACATCACAGACCCGGCCCCGCCGAGTCCGCGGAACAGCAGCAGCTGCCAGTAGTCCTGGGCAAAGGCGCACGCCGCAGTGGACAGCGCCACAATCAGCAGCCCGGCCACATAGATGGGACGTTCACCGCGCCTGCCGATCAGGGCGCCGCCGGCAGGGGCGAAAGCCAGGCGCATGAAGGCAAAGATCGCCACGATGACGGCGGCCTCGGTGTTCCCCACCCCGAAGGTTGTAGCGAACTGCGGCAATACCGGCGCAACAAGCCCGAAGCCGAGCGCGATGAGGAACGCCGCGGCCAGCATCACCTTGATGTCGCGGGGGAGTTTCTCCCGGTGCGGCCTCAGCCGGGCGAAAAACCTTGAAGTGGCGCCGCGTGCGCGGGGTGGTGCCGTCATGGTGCAGGAGTCCTTGCTGGAAAGGGAGCCGGGTGGCTGCGCGGGTGCGGAAACATAACCGTAACAAGGCGGATATGCACCATTTACTTCCTAGAGGTTGTTGTAACAGGCCGGCAATCTAAATCCTCCGCAGGTGAAACACGCCACCCACAAACTCATTACAGGACGCAAAAAGGCGTTGGCAGGCGGAGTACTCCGCAAGATTCGATGAGAGAGGACGTGCACCATGGAACTTACCGCAGGTCACGTTTGGGTCATGGTAGCGGCAGCTCTCGTGCTGTTCATGACACCCGGTCTGGCATTTTTCTACGGCGGCATGACCCGCGCCAAGGCAGCCCTGAACATGATGATGATGAGCTTCATCTCCATCGGCATGGTCGGCGTCGTCTGGGTCCTGTGGGGCGCCTCCATGAGCTCGGGGGAAGGGTTCATGGAGATCGTGGGCAACCCGTTCGCCACCTTCGGCCTTGAGGGGATCACCACTCCCGACGGCCTGATCAAGGTGGGCTATGCCGCCACCTTCGCCATCATCACCGTGGCACTGATCAGCGGTGCCATCGCCGACCGCGCCAAGTTCGGCGCCTGGTCCGTCTTCGTGCCCGTCTGGGTCACGCTGGTGTACTGCCCGCTGGCGTACATGGTGTGGGGCGGCGGCCTCTTCGGCCCCGAAGGCGCCATTGGCAAGGCCCTGGGCCCGGCCATCGACTTCGCCGGCGGCACCGTAGTCCACATCAACGCGGGTGTGGCGGCACTGATCCTGGTCCTGATCATCGGCAACCGCAGGGGCTTCGGCAAGGACCCCAACCACCGCCCGCACAACATCCCGTTCGTCATGCTCGGTGCAGCCATCCTCTGGTTCGGCTGGTTCGGCTTCAACGGCGGTGCAGCAACCACCGCCGAACAGGGCGGCCTGATCTGGATCAACACCCTCGCGGCCCCGGCAGCAGCCATGCTCGGCTGGCTCGTCACGGAGCGCATCCGCGACGGACACCCCACATCGCTCGGTGCCGCCTCCGGCGTGGTGGCAGGCCTTGTAGCTATCACCCCCGCCTGCGCCAACGTCAGCCCGGTAGGTGCCCTTGGCCTCGGCGTCGTGGCCGGTGTGGCCTCCGCCCTCGCCGTCGGCCTGAAGTTCCGCTGGGGCTTCGATGACTCGCTGGACGTCGTCGGCGTCCACCTCGTCTCCGGCATCATCGGCACCGTTTCGCTGGGCTTCATCGCACTGCCCGCCGACGGTGTTGGCGGCGGCCTCTTCTACGGCGGCGGGCTCACCCAGCTGTGGGCGCAGCTCGCGGCGGCCGGCATTGCGATCGCCTACTCGGCCATCCTGACCACCATCATCGCCCTGGCCATCCACAAGACCATGGGCTTCCGCGTCTCGCAGGAACAGGAAACGGTGGGTGTGGACCTTAGCCTGCACGCCGAGACTGCCTACGAATTCGGCGTCAGCGGCCACGGCGGAAGCTTCCAGCCGCTGCATGACCTGATCACCGGCAAGGGCCACGGCGAGCCGGCCCAGCCTTCATCCGGGGCGCAGAAGGCACAGTCAGCAACAGGTAAGGAAAGCGTGGGGGCATGAAACTGATCACTGCAATCGTCAGGCCGGAAAAGCTCGAAGCCATCAGGGAAGGGCTGGAAGCCTACGGCGTCCAGGGGCTTACCGTCAGCGCCGCCAGCGGGTACGGCCGGCAGCGCGGCTACACCGAGGTCTACCGCGGAGCGGAATACAACGTGGACCTCCTGCCCAAGATCCGGGTGGAAGTCCTGGCCACGGACGAACAGGCCGACGACATCCTGGACGTCATTATCGCCAGCTCCAACACCGGCAGGGCCGGGGACGGCAAGGTCTGGACCATGGACGTCCATGAAGCAGTGCGGGTCCGGACCGGGGAACGGGGAGTGGCCGCCATCTAAGGGCGGGACGCCACGGTCCCTGCGGGGCAACAACTGAAGATTGACGCAGGACGGGCGGGAACCGAAAGGTCCCGCCCGTCCTGTCTGTCGCTAAGGCTCAGTCCTGGTGCCGGTTGGTGGGCCATGACGCAGGGCCGGCCGACCCGGCGTCGTACTCCTCCAACGGGACGTCCCCCCGCTCCCAGGCCTTCAGCACAGGCTCCACGATCCGCCAGCAGTCCTCGGCCGTGTCGCTCCGGACGGACAGCAGCGGGTCGCCGGCCAGGACACCCTCCAGTACTTCGCCGTAGGGCAGGAGGTCCGAGGCGCTCAGCTCCGCCTCAAGGGTGACCCGGCCCAGGCTGAAGATGTTCCCGGGCCCGTTGACGTCGACGTCGAACTCCAGCGTGTCCGGACCGAAACCGATCCGCAGCTGGTTGGGGGAGTCCACCCCGGTGAAGCCCTGGGGGAGGTGGGGCACCGGGAGGAAGGTGACCACCGCTTCCTTGCGCTTGTCGCCCAGGGCCTTGCCCGAGCGCAGGATGAACGGCACGGCCCGCCAGCGCCAGTTGTCGATCGCCACCTGGATCTCAGCGAGGGTTTCCGTGCCCCTCGCGGCATCCACCCCGTCCTCCTTGGCGTAGTCGGGCACCTCCTTGCCCCCCACGGAACCCGCCGTGTAACGCGCCCGGCGGGTTGAGCCGGTGAAGGGGGCCTTGACGCTGCTGGCACGAAGGACGGCGGAGACGGCATCGCGCAGGTCGCGCTCGCCGATGGTGGCCGGAGGTTCGATCGCCATGATTGCCATGACCTGCAGGAGGTGGCTCTGGATCATGTCGCGGAGCGCGCCGGCACCGTCGTAGTAGCGGGCACGGCCTTCCAGCGCCAGGTCCTCGTCGAAGAAGATCTCCACCTTTTCCACGTGCTGCCGGTTCCAGACGGGCTCCAGGAAGTTGTTGGCGAACCGCAGGCCCAGGATGTTCAAAACGGTGGCCTTGCCCAGGAAGTGGTCCACCCGGTGGATGTGGTCCTCCGGGACCAGGCGGCTGAGCGTCCGGTTGAGGGAACGGGCGGACTCCTCGCTGAAGCCGAAGGGCTTCTCCATCACCAGGCGGGTGCCTTCCGGAACCTCGGCAGGCTGGAGCGTCTCGCATGCCTGCTGGCTGATCCGGGGCGGAAGGGCAAAGTAGACAGCCACCGGGCCTTGCAGCCCGCCGAGCAGGCCGGCAAGGGCTCCCTTGGCGGTGACGTCCACCTGGTGGTAGGCCGTCTCTTTCTGCAGGGACTCCAAGGCGTCCTTCCCCGGCTCATCGGCTCCGCCTGCTGCCGCGGCGAACGACGACTCCACACGCTCCCGCCACTGTTCCGGTGTCCACGGATCCGAGCCGGCCCCGACAAGGCTGAGGCCTTCGGCACGCCCTGCCGCAACAAGGCGGGCAAGGCCCGGCAGGAGGAGCCGGCCGGTGAGGTCGCCCGAGGCGCCGAGGATGAGCAGTGTCTTGACAGTTGTTTGGCTCGTCATTTTGCCAGCATGCCATCTACCGCACCCGACTTGATACCCTAGATAGTCGAGTCCCGATCATCTCCTGAAAGAAGTTCACGGCGCGTGTTCAATTCACTCTCTGACCGGTTGACAGCAACCTTCAAGAATCTCCGCGGCAAGGGCCGCCTTACGGAGGCCGATGTTGATGCCACCGTCCGCGAGATCCGCCGTGCCCTTTTGGACGCTGACGTCGCCGTTCCGGTGGTCCGCGAATTCACTGGGCGCGTCCGCGAACGCGCACTGGGCGCCGAAGTCTCAGGCGCGCTGAACCCCAGCCAGCAGATCGTCAAGATCGTCAACGAGGAACTCGTGGAGATCCTCGGCGGTGAAACCCGGCGCATCCGGCTGGCTAAGAACGGCCCCACCGTCATCATGCTTGCGGGCCTCCAGGGCGCGGGCAAGACCACCCTGGCCGGCAAGCTGTCCAAGTGGCTGAAGGCCCAGGGCCACAGCCCCATGCTGGTGGCCTGCGACCTCCAGCGCCCCAACGCGGTCACGCAGCTCCAGGTGGTGGGCCAGCGCGCCAACGTGCCGGTCTTCGCCCCGCATCCGGGAGCCACGTCCACGGAGCTGGACCAGCCCGCCGGTGACCCGGTCGCCGTCGCGCGCGCCGGTGTGGAGGAAGCACGCCAGAAGCTGCACGACGTCGTGATCGTCGACACCGCCGGCCGCCTTGGCGTGGACGCCGGCATGATGGAGCAGGCCCGCCAGATCCGCCGCGCCATTGTCCCGAACGAAGTGCTGTTCGTGATCGACTCGATGATCGGCCAGGACGCCGTCAACACGGCGCTCGCGTTCGATGAAGGCGTGAACTTCACCGGCATCGTGCTGTCCAAGCTCGACGGCGACGCCCGCGGCGGTGCCGCGCTGTCGGTCGCGTCGGTCACCGGCAAGCCGGTCATGTTCGCGTCCACGGGCGAAGGCCTGGACGACTTCGAACTCTTCCACCCTGACCGGATGGCCTCGCGCATCCTGGACATGGGCGACATCCTCACGCTCATCGAACAGGCCGAAAAGGCCTGGGACAAGGATGAAGCTGCCCGGATGGCGAAGAAGTTCGCCGACCAGGAAGACTTCACCCTCGAAGACTTCCTGGCCCAGATGCAGCAGATCCGCAACATGGGCTCCATGAAAAAGATGCTCATGATGATGCCGGGCGCGCAGAACATCCGGCAGCAGCTGGAACAGTTCGACGAGCGGGAGATCGACCGCGTCGAGGCGATCGTCCGGTCCATGACCCCGCACGAGCGCCTGGCGCCCAAGATCATCAACGGCTCGCGGCGTGCCCGCATCGCCCGTGGCTCCGGCGTCCACGTGTCCGAGGTCAACGGCCTGCTGGAGCGTTTCGCCCAGGCCCAGAAGATGATGAAGAAAATGGCCCAGGGCGGCATGCCGGGAATGCCCGGGATGCCCGGCCTCCCCGGAGCCGGCGGCGGTGCGCGGAAGAACGCCAAGAACGCGCCCAAGAAAAAGCCAAAATCCGGCAACCCGGCCAAGGCAGCCCAGGAGCGCAAGGAGGCGGAGGCCCGCCGCGCCAACGCTGCCAAAGCGCTGCCCACCGGCGCAGCCTTCGGCCAGCAGGACGGCGACTTCGATCCGTCCCAGCTGAACCTGCCCAAGGGCTTCGACAAGTTCCTGGGTAAGTAACGCTTCCGACAACAGGCAGCGCCGGGTGTCCGTCTCGATTGCCCAAGGCGACACCTGGCGCTTCTTCGTTGGGATGTCGGCGCCGTGGAATAGGGTTGGGACATGTTCAAGCAAAGGGTAGTGTTCGTGCACGGCGCCGGAACTTTCGGCGCCGCCGCATGGCCCCGCCAGCACGGCATGGCACTGTCCTATGACGCACTGTTCCTCCGCCGCCACGGTTACGACGCCGCCGCGGAGCCGCTGGAGTCATCGTTCGCGGAAGACACCGCGATCATCCTGCGGTCGCTGGCCGACGACGGACGAGGCGCTGCCGGGGGACACGTGGTGGCACACTCCCAAGGGGCCGTCGCGGCCATGATGGCCGCCGTCGAACGTCCGGACCTGGTCTTTTCGTTGACGCTCGTGGAACCTGCCTGCCTCTCCCTGACGGCGGAGCTGCCAGCCACGGCGGCGCACATCAGCCTGATGCAGCCCCTCTTCGATGTCCGCCACCAGCTCAGCGACGACGACTTCCAGCGCGAGTTCGTCCGGCGTGTCTATGCAACCGACCTCCAGCAGCCGGCCACCACGGAGGAGAAGCGGTCTGCCCGCAGGCTGCGCCTCCAGGCACCGTCCTGGGAAGCTCCCCTGCACATCGTCCCGGGGGTTCCCACGCTGGTCCTCACCGGCGGGTGGGAACCGCTGTACGAGGAAATTGCCGGATACCTCCGGGAGACCGGCGCCCTGCACCGCGTTGCCGCGGGCGGGCACCGGCCCCATGACTCGCCGGACGGGGACCGTGCCATCCGGCAGTTCATCAGCGGGGTCAGCCGGAGCCAGTCCGCCCGGGCGTCCTAGCCTTCCGCGGGAACCCGCAGCTCCGGCAGGTATACCCTGCCGCCGGCCGCCAGGAACTCCTCGCTCTTTTCCCGCATCCCCGATGCCACCCCGGCCAGCGCTGCCTGCGCCTCCGCGGACCCGTACTCATCCCGGATGTCCTGGCTGATCCGCATGGAGCAGAACTTCGGCCCGCACATGGAGCAGAAGTGCGCCGTCTTGGCCGGTTCTGCGGGAAGGGTTTCGTCGTGGAACGCCTCAGCCGTCACCGGGTCCAGGGACAGCGCGAACTGGTCCCGCCAGCGGAATTCGAACCGCGCCTTGGACAGGGCGTCATCGCGTTCGTGCGCCCCCGGGTGGCCCTTGGCGAGGTCGGCGGCGTGCGCGGCGATCTTGTAGGTGATCACGCCGGTCTTCACGTCGTCCTTGTTGGGCAGGCCCAGGTGTTCCTTGGGGGTGACGTAGCAGAGCATGGCGGTGCCGTAGCGGGCGATTTCCGTTGCCCCGATTGCCGAGGTGATGTGGTCATAGCCGGGGGCGATATCGGTCACCAACGGGCCCAGGGTGTAGAACGGCGCACCCTTGCACAGCTCCTGCTGCCGTTCAACGTTCTCGCGGACCAGGTGGAACGGAACGTGGCCGGGGCCCTCCACCATCACCTGCACGTCGTACTCCCAGGCACGCTGCGTCAGCTCGGCGAGCGTGTCCAGCTCCGCGAACTGGGCGGCGTCGTTGGCGTCCGCGGTGGAGCCGGGGCGGAGGCCGTCACCCAGGGAGAAGGCGACGTCGTAATTGGCGAAGATTTCACACAGCTCATCGAAGTGCGTGTACAGGAAGTTCTCCTGGTGGTGGGCCAGGCACCAGCCCGCCATGATGGAGCCGCCGCGCGAGACAATGCCGGTCACCCGGTTGGCGGTGAGCGGGACATATCGGAGCAGCACGCCCGCGTGGATGGTCATATAGTCCACGCCCTGCTCGCACTGTTCAATAACGGTGTCCCGGAAGATTTCCCAGGTAAGGGCGTTGGCCTCGCCGTTGACCTTTTCCAGGGCCTGGTAAATGGGCACGGTCCCGATGGGGACGGGGGAGTTGCGGATGATCCACTCCCGTGTGGTGTGGATGTCGTCGCCGGTGGACAGGTCCATGACGGTGTCGGCGCCCCACTGCGTGGCCCACTGCAGCTTGTCCACCTCCTCCGCGATGGAGCTCGTCACGGCAGAGTTGCCGATGTTCGCGTTGATTTTTACCAGGAAGGCCTTGCCGATGATCATCGGCTCGGATTCGGGGTGGTTGATGTTGTTCGGGATGATGGCCCTGCCGGCCGCCACCTCGCTGCGGACCAGTTCTACGTCGCAGTTTTCGCGCAGCGCCACGAAGCGCATTTCCTGCGTAATGATTCCCTGGCGGGCATAGTGCATCTGCGTCACCGTCCGGCCGTCGACGGCGCGGCGGGGCACCGGCTGCCCGCCCTTCCACTCCGCGGAGGCGGCGCCGCGGCGCACGGCTGAGCGGCCGTCGTCGAGCAGGTTGCGCTCCCTGCCGCCGTAGGCCTCGGTGTCTTCCCGCTCCGCGATCCACCGCGCCCGGAAAGGCTGCAGGCCGCGGACGGGGTCGCTGCCGGGGCCCGCGGTCCGGTAGGTCCGGAAGGGGGCGTTTGGCTGGCCGTTGGGGGACGATTCAAGGGCAATTTCCGTCACAGGTACCCGGATTCCGGATGTTTCGTCCGCGAGGTAGGCGAGCGAATGGGACTTCAGGGATTGGGTCACCTGCGGTTCGGACGGGCCGCCCGGCTCCCCGGCGGACGGCAGGAGGGCAGGGTTCAACTGGGTGTTTTGCGTACTCAAGGGAATACTCACTTCCTTCGCCGGCATTACCCGGACAGGTTCAACGGTCGCAGGCCGCGTCAGCCCGATCTCAGCCCCTGCAAGGGCACCCGTGTGGTCAGGAACGAAGCTACCACAGGCTCCTGGAGCGGCCTTGTCATAAACGCGGTGCTAGCCTGACCGGGCATCGAAAGGAGCCCTATGACAGGCATCATCCACTTCCGCGGCCCCGTCCTGGCCGCACCGGACCGGGTACGGCGCGGGCTCTGGTCCGTTGACGGCAGGCTCACGTTCAACAAGCCGGCCGCTCCCCCCAACCGGGTGCTCGACGGCTGGGTGCTGCCGGGCTTCGCGGACGCCCATTGCCACATCGGGCTGGGCCCCGCAGGCCCTGTCGAACCTCCAGCCGCCAGGGACCAGGCACTGGCGGACCTCAACGCCGGAACCCTGCTGGTCCGCGATGCCGGTTCGCCGGCAGATACCCGCTGGATGCAGGGCGGCAGGGACTTTCCGGTGTTGATCCGGGCCGGGCGCCATATCGCCCGGACGCGGCGTTACCTGCGGGGCTTCGCAGAGGAGGTGGAGCCGGAGGGCCTCGTGGAGGCCGTCCGCAAGCAGGCGCGCGCCGGCGACGGCTGGGTCAAGCTGGTGGGGGACTGGATTGACCGAAGCGCCGGTGACCTGGCGCCGTCGTTTCCTGCCGCCGTCGTACGTGACGCTGTCCAGGCGGCCCATGACGAAGGTGCCCGGGTGACGGCGCACTGCTTCGCCGAAGACACCCTGGACCAGGTGCTGGACGCCGGCATTGACTGCGTCGAGCATGCCACGGGGCTCCTGCCCCGCCACCTGCCCCGGTTCGCCGAACAAGGGGTTCCGATCGTGCCCACCCTCGTCAACATCGCCACCTTCCCCGACATTGCAGCGCAGGCCGACCCCAAGTTCCCGCGCTATGCCGCCCACATGCGGGCCCTGTGGGAACGCAGGCTGGAACGGGTGGCGGAAGCACACGCCGCGGGTGTGCGCATCTTCGCCGGCACCGACGCCGGCAGCGTGATCCCGCATGGCAGGATCGCAGACGAAATCCTCGCCCTGCACAGCGCGGGCCTGCCCATGGAGTCGGCCCTGGATGCCGCCTGCTGGGCAGCCCGCGCGTGGCTGGGAGCGGACGGACTGGAGGAGGGGGCGCGCGCCGACGTCGTGGTATGCCGGGAAGACCCGCGGGCAGTGCCGAAGACCATTGCGGCGCTGGAGCACGTGGTGCTGGGCGGGCGGATCATTCGCTGACGAACGGTTCGCGGGGACTTGGAATAAATTGAACCTTCAAGTAATTTTAATAGGTGACAGGCCGCCAATGGGACGGCCGCCAATGCAAGGAGCCTTCAATGACCGCATCAGCCAGCAGCCAGGATCTTCTTCCTGCCGAACTCGCCATGGGCACCGTGATGCTCAAGGTGGGCGACATGAAGGTCATGACCGACTACTACCAGCGTGCGCTGGGCCTCGAGGTGGTGGCCGAGCAGGACGGCGGGCTCTACCTCGGCAGGCTCGGCAGGCCGTTGGTCCACCTTGCCCCGGCCCCCGGGCTGCACCTTCCCGGCAGGGGAGAAGCGGGCCTGTTCCACACCGCGCTGCTCTTTGAGGACCAGGCCTCCCTGGCCGCCACCGTCGCCACTGCTGCCCAGTACGAGCCCCGGGCCTTCACGGGCAGCGCCGACCACCTGGTGAGCGAAGCCTTCTACTTCACCGACCCCGAGGGCAACGGCATCGAGCTGTACTGGGACCGCCCCCGCAGCAACTGGTCCTGGAATGGGACCGACGTGGTCATGGACAGCCTGGCGCTCCCGCCGCAGCGCTACCTTGAGCAGTACCTCACCGAGGAGTCCCTGGAAGGCCAGCGGCAGACGGCGGCCGGCGTGGGCCACGTCCACCTCCAGGTTGGCGACGTGCAGACCGCCCGCGACTTCTACGTGGGGACACTCGGGTTCGAAAAGACCGCGGGTTGGCACGGGCAGGCGCTGTTCGTCTCCGCAGGCCGCTACCACCACCACATGGCCATGAACGTCTGGAACAGCCGCGGCGCGGGCCCGCGCAAGGACACCCTTGGGCTGGGCGAGGTGCTCATCGAGGTTCCTTCCGGGGACGACGTCGGGGCGCTGACGGACCGCCTCAGGGTTGCCGGGGTGCCTGCCCACCACACCGGTTCGGAGCTTCGGTTCGAGGATCCGTGGCGCAACCGGATCCGCGTGGCCGTCCGCTGATTGGTGCCGCGTCCTGCGGCGCTCCGCGGCAAGCCGTTCAGGCGTGCGCCGGGAGGCGTGCAACTACTAGGCTGATTCCGTACGGCCGGGCGGCGCCCGGCGCGCAGCTCCGCCAACGGAAGAAGGGCACCAGCAATGGGCTTCACCGAGATCTTTGTCGCCACCCATGACGCCGCGCTGAAACGCGCCGGCATCCTTGATGAAGGAAGCAGCTCCTCCGCGGAAGGCGCACCTGCCGGCCAGGCAGTGCGGATCGAGGGAATCAGCGACTTTGAAGTGGAGCAGCTCGGCGACCTGGCGGGGACGGCCGTTCACGCCGGCGGAGCCGACTATGAGCTGACCCTGGTGGACGTCGCCAGCGATTCCCTCCTTGCCGTTCCGCCGGCCATGGTCCGTGCCCTCGCGGACCTGCTCACCTACGAAACCGAAGGTGAGGGCAACGTCCTTGACGACGTTTCGGAACAGTGGGCGGGCCAGGAGGACATGCCGTTTGGCGCCGCCCAGGCGCGGACCTACGTGCAGCAGCTGGCGGAGCTTGCCGCCGGAGTCGACGATTCGGAGCGGACCGGACTGTACGTCTGGTCAGCCTGACCCGCCAAGTCGAAATAACAGCGCTGATCTGGCACAATGAACAGGTACTCGATCTGCGTGGCCCCTCTCTCCGCGTCCGGATCCTGTCCTTCGAGCCCGCAAGTATGGCCCGCCCCACGGGTGCAGAACGCCGGGTTCACCCCTTTTCTGAAACAGGAGTGACCACAAAAGTGGCCGTAAAGATTCGCCTTAAGCGCTTCGGCAAGATGCGCGCCCCGTACTACCGCATCGTCGTTGCGGACTCACGCACCAAGCGTGATGGCCGCGCCATCGAGGAAATCGGCAAGTACCACCCCACCGAAGAGCCCTCGTTCATCGAGGTCAACTCCGAGCGTGCCCAGTACTGGCTCTCCGTCGGCGCCCAGCCGTCCGAGCAGGTTGCCGCGATCCTGAAGATCACCGGTGACTGGCAGAAGTTCAAGGGCCTGCCGGGCCAGGAAGGCACCCTCAAGACCAAGGTCGCGAAGGAAGCTTTCGTTGCTCCGGAGAAGGGCTCGGTCATCATCCCGGAAGCCATCACCAAGAAGGCTTCCAAGTCTGACGCTGCCGAGGCCCCGGCCGACGCCGAAGCTGAGACCACCGAGGCTGAGTAGATTGCTGGCAGAAGCGCTGGAGCACCTGGTCCGGGGAATCGTTGATTCCCCGGATGACGTCAAGGTCAGTTCCAAGAGCAACCGCCGCGGGGACACCCTCGAGGTGCGCGTTCACCAAGACGACCTCGGACGGGTGATCGGCCGCCAGGGCCGCACGGCACGCGCACTGCGCACCGTGGTGGCAGCACTGGCCGGCGGCGAACCGGTACGGGTCGACGTCGTCGATACCGACCGCCGCCGCTGAGCGCTCGGCAACATTCAGTTTTTGCTCCGGCCCCTCCACCACCAGGTGGAGGGGCCGGAGTTCTTTCACAGCAGAGTGCTTCAGTAAGAAACACCACAACCCGGAACAGAGGAACAGATGCAGCTTCAGGTGGCACGGATTGGCAAGCCGCACGGCATTCGCGGGGAAGTCACCGTCCAGGTGCTGACCGACGCCCCGGAGGACAGGTTTGTCCCCGGAACGGAGTTCGTGGTGGAACCTGCCGCGTCCGGTCCACTGACCGTGAGCAGCGCGCGCTGGAACAAGGACATCCTGCTGCTCGGGTTCGAGGAAGTGGTGGACCGGAACCAGGCCGAGACCCTCCGCGGAGCCAGGCTCTTCGTTGAAACCGAAGAGCTGGACGAGGACGACGACGAGGGCTGGTACGAGCACGAATTGGTCGGCCTGGAAGCCCGGGTCGGGTCGCAGGTGGTGGGCAAGGTGAGTGCGCTGAACACGATGCCGGTCCAGGACCTGCTGGTGGTCACCACCCCGGGCGGCGACGAGATCCTCATCCCGTTCGTGGAGCAGATCGTCCCCGAAGTGAATATCGAGGAAGGCTTCATCCTCCTCACCCCGCCTGACGGCCTCTTCGACATCAACTCCGACGAAGCCGCCGCCCCGGAAGCCGAAGGCAGGGACTAGGTGCGGATCGACGTCGTCAGCATCTTCCCCGAATACCTCGCCCCGCTTGAACTCTCACTGATCGGCAAGGCCCGCCAGGACGGCATCCTGGACCTGCACGTCCACGACCTGCGCAGCTTCACCACGGACAAGCACCGCTCCGTCGATGACACGCCTTACGGCGGCGGCGCGGGCATGGTCATGAAGCCCGAACCCTGGGCCCAGGCCCTGTCGGCGGTTGCTGAAGGGCGCCCGGACCCGGACCGCAGGCCCGTGCTGATCGTCCCCTCACCGGCAGGCGAGCGGTTCACCCAGGCCCTCGCCTATGAACTGGCCGAGGAGCAGCACCTCGCGTTTGCGTGCGGACGGTACGAAGGCATCGATGAGAGGGTCATCGAATGGGCGCAGGAGCACTTCACGGTCCTGCCCGTCAGCCTTGGGGACTACGTCCTCAACGGCGGGGAAGTGGCCGTCCTGGCCATGGTGGAGGCCATCGGCCGCCTGCTGCCCGGGGTGGTGGGCAACCCCGAGTCGCTGGTGGAGGAATCCCACTCCGATGGACTCCTGGAGTACCCGGTCTACACCAAACCCTCCGTGTGGCGGGACCGCGAAGTGCCCCCGGTGCTCCTCAGCGGCAACCACGGGAAGATCGCGCAGTGGCGCCGCCACGAACAGTACCGGCGGACCGCGGAGCGCCGTCCGGACCTGCTGCAAGGTTTCGACGCCGGCAGCCTCCCGCGTGCCGACCGCACCGAACTGCACAACCTGGGCTACGACGTCGTGGATGGCAGGCTTGCCCGCCGGCCTGGGGCGGAAGCCGAACCGCAGGACTAGCGCCGGCGGAATTGGCGTAACCCTGCCGCTGTGGCAAAATTAAGCTTTGTGTCTGCTGGGTCCGCACCTGCCACAGGGGGTAGCGCGGCCAACAGCCGGACAACCGGCCCCATCAACCCTTGAAACGGCCGGACACTTTACTTCGGTGGCGATGCCCTGCCTGCTTTTGAGCGGGCGGACTTGCCTGCCGTGACCCAAAGTGAATGACCTGTGGCGTTCACCAGGAGTGCAATCATGCATATTCTCGATTCCCTCGACGCAGCCTCGCTGCGCAGCGATGTTCCCGAATTCCGCGCGGGTGACACCCTCAAGGTGCACGTGAACATCATCGAAGGCAAGAACACCCGTGTCCAGGTCTTCCAGGGCTTCGTCCTTGGCCGCCAGGGCGACGGCGTGCGCGAAACCTTCACCGTCCGCAAGGTCTCCTTCGGCGTCGGCGTGGAGCGTACCTTCCCGGTGCACTCCCCGATCATCGAAAAGATCGAGGTTGTCACCAAGGGTGACGTCCGCCGCGCCAAGCTGTACTACATGCGTGCACTGCGCGGCAAGGCTGCCAAGATCAAGGAAAAGCGCGACTTCAGCTCCGCCAAGTAAGTCCTTACCGGAGTTACCGCCAGGTTGGAGCGCGGCCGTAGCCGGCAAGCGCCGGAGCAATGCACCAGCGCCAGGATACGGACCATGCACCAGACAAAACGCCAGCCCCGCAAAATGGGCTGGCGTTTTGTCTTTCTCGCCCTGCTCCTTGCCGTCGCCATCAGCGGGCTGGTGCGTTCCCTGTGGCTTGATGTCTACTTCATTCCCTCGGAGTCGATGGAGCCGCTCCTCGAAGGCGGCGACCGCATCCTGGTCTCGCGGACCGACTTCCGGGCCGACCCCATCCGGCACGGCGACGTAGTAGTCTTCGACGGGCGCGGCAGCTTTGCTCCCCTGGGCAGCGGCAAGGGCCCCCTGGTGGACGGCGCCGCGTCCGCGATGCAATGGCTTGGGCTGGCCGGCAGCGACACAACCTACGTGAAGCGGGTAATCGGCCTCCCCGGGGACACAGTGGTCTGCTGCGATGCCGGCGGGACCGTCACCGTCAACGGGAGTGCCCTGGATGAGCCCTACGTCTTCCCTGGGGATGCGCCGAGTACGCAGAAGTTCAACACGGTGGTTCCCGAGGGCAGGCTGTGGCTGATGGGGGACCACCGGTCCGTCTCGGCCGATTCACGGAGCCTTCTCGGCGCCCCGGGCGGTGGACTCGTACCGCTGGACCGGGTCATCGGCAGGCCGGTCCAGATCCTCTGGCCGCTTGATAGATTTGCCCCAGTAGCACGGCCCGCACCGGCGCCAATAACACAGAACGGACGGTAAATGCCCGAGAACCACGCGCGGAAACCTGAACCGCGCCACGACGGCGCTCCAGAGACACCGGCCGTTCCAGCGTCCACCGCGCCCGATGAAGTGGAAGCGCCGGCCCGCAGGCGGAGCCGGCAGGCCTCCAAGGGCGCCGGCAAGCCCGCCGGCAATCCCTTGCTGGGATGGCTGAAGGAGATTGCCACCGTGGTGGTCATCGCCGTGGTGCTGTCGTTCCTCATCAAGACCTTCCTGTTCCGGGCCTTCTTCATTCCGTCCGAATCCATGGTGAACACCCTGGACGTGGATGACCGGATCTTCGTCAACCTCCTGGTGCCCGAGCCCTTCGCGCTGAGCCGCGGCGACGTCGTGGTGTTCCGCGACACCAAGGGCTGGCTGCCGCCGGCCCCGGCCAAGGTAGAGGGTCCATTCACCTGGGTCCAGGACGGCCTGACGTTCGTTGGCCTCCTGCCGGACAATTCAGAGCAGCACCTGGTCAAGCGGGTCATCGGACTGCCGGGCGACCACGTGGTCTGCTGTGACGCGGGCGGTAAACTGACCATTAATGGGACCGCCGTCGACGAGACGTACATCAACCCCGCCGAAGTGCCGCAGGTCCGCAACTTTGACGTCACCGTCCCGGAGGGCAAGGTGTGGGTGATGGGTGATAACCGGAACCACTCTGCCGATTCCCGCGCGCACATGGAGACCGACGGCGGATTCGTCGACCTCAAGGACCTCGAAGGCAAGGCCGCCGTCATTGCCTGGCCGCTGAACCGGGTCAAGACACTGGACAACTACCCGGACGTCTTCAAGAACGTTCCGGCGGCCCGCTGACCATGTCCTCCGCACTGCAGGCTTCCCCGGCCGCCACAGCCCGTCCCGCCGTCAAGCCTGCTGCGCGCGGAGCCAAGGCACCGACGCTGCGGCATGAGCGTACCTTCAAGGCCCAGGGGATACGGTTCCTGGCCGGCGTCGATGAGGTGGGCCGCGGCGCGCTGGCCGGACCCGTAAGCGTAGGAATCGCCGTCGTGGACCTGGAGCGGCAGAAGCCGCTGGCAGGCGTACGGGACAGCAAACTCCTGAGCCCTGCCGAGCGGGAACGGCTGGATCCACTGGTGCGGCGCTGGAGCGTGGCATCCGCGGTAGGACACGCCACTGCAGGCGAAATCGATTCGGTCGGCATCATTGCTGCCCTGCGGCTGGCCGGAACACGGGCCTGGGGCAGCATCCTCGCGGCAGGCGTTCTTCCGGAAGCCGTCCTGCTGGATGGAAGCCACAACTGGCTTTCCCCGGCGGAGCAGCTGTCCCTGTTCGACCAGCCCGTACTGGAGGCTGCGTGCGAGGCCCCGGTCCACACCAAGGTCAAGGCCGACATGCAGTGCCTCAGCGTCGCCGCCGCAAGCGTCATCGCCAAAGTGGAGCGGGACCGGATGATGCGCGAACTGCACACCGAGTATCCGGACTACGGCTGGGACATCAACAAGGGGTACGCCACCGCGGCCCATCGTGACGTGCTCCGCGCTGCCGGGCCCACCCCCTACCACCGGGTCAGCTGGCGCCTGCTCGGCGGGGAACTGCAGGGCACAGCGGTTCCCGATCGGGACGGGCTGGTCGAAGACTGACTCCGGCCGCCCGGCGCCAGCCGTGCCGGACATGGTGCAAGATGGAAGCATGAGTGCTGAGGATCTTGAGAACTATGAAACCGACATGGAGCTTCAGCTCTACCGTGAATACCGCGACGTCGTCGGCCTGTTCAGCTACGTTGTCGAGACCGAGCGGCGCTTCTACCTGGCCAACCACGTGGACCTCCAGGCCCGCAGCGCCGACGGCGAGGTCTACTTCGACCTGACCCTCCAGGACGCCTGGGTCTGGGATGTTTACCGTTCCGCCCGCTTCGTCAAGAGCGTCCGGGTCCTGACTTTCAAGGACGTCAACGTCGAGGAGCTGCCGCGCAACGAGGAGCTGGCATTGCCCAAGGACGTGGACCTGGGGAACTAGGAACCCCGGAAAGCCCCACTTCCCCTCCACACCGGCCCCTGTCCACATAGGACAGGGGCCTTCTGTTGCTCCGCCTGCCTCCGCCGCCAGGCTGGTTGCGGAGGTAGAAATGAAATCGAAAGACGTGTTGGGCAGGCGCGGCGAAGACCTCGCCGCGGGCTATCTTGAAGCGCTGGGCATGCTGGTGGTGGAGCGCAACTGGAGGTGCGCGGAAGGCGAGATCGACATCGTTGCCCTGGACGGTGATGCGCTGGTCATCGCTGAAGTCAAAACCCGCCGCTCCCTGGATTACGGCCACCCGTTTGAGGCGGTGGGCCCGGAAAAACTGGCGCGGCTGCACCGGTTGGGCGCCGCGTGGTGCCGCGACCGCGAGCTGCGGATGCCGCTGCGCCGCGTGGATGTGGTCGCCGTCGTGGACGACGGCGGCGGGGAACCCCTGGTGGAACACCTCAAGGGGGTGGGGTGATGGCACTGGGCCGGACGTACTCTGTCGCCCTCGTCGGGCTGAACGGCTACATGGTTGAGGTCGAGGCCGACATCGGCCAGACGCTCCCGGCTTTCATCATCCTCGGGCTGCCGGATGCTTCCCTCAATGAAGCAAAGGAGCGGATCCGCTCAGCGGCAAAGAACTCCGGGATCCCGCTCAGCCGCCGGAAGATCACTGCCAACCTCATTCCCGCCTCGCTGCCCAAGCGCGGCTCCGGCTTCGATCTCGCCGTCACCATGGCCGCACTCCGGGCCGCGAACGACATCAAACCCACGGGGCGCACCGTCTTCATCGCGGAGCTGGGGCTTGACGGCAGGCTTCGGCCCGTGCGGGGAATCCTGCCTGCCGTCATGGCGTCCGTGCAGGCCGGCTACCCTGAGGTGGTGGTGGCCCAGGCCAATCTCGCCGAGGCCTCCCTCGTCCCCGGCGCCACCGTGCGTGGATACCGCACGCTTGCCAGGCTGGCCCTCGACTTCGGGGCGGATCCGCAGGAACTCGCCCTGGACTTCGAACCTGACGGCGCGGATGAATCCGGCGAGTGTTCCGCCCTTCCCGGCCCGTGTCCTGACATGGCAGATGTCTCCGGCCAGGGCGACGCCCGCAGGGCCCTCGAGGTGGCCGCCGCGGGCGCCCACCATCTGCTGCTCACCGGGCCGCCGGGAGCCGGCAAGACCATGCTGGCCGAACGCCTGCCCGGTCTCTTGCCCGACCTTGGCGACCACGAGTCCATGGAGGTCACGGCGATCCATTCGCTGTGTGGGCTGCCGTCGTCCACTGTGCAGCTCCTGCGCCGGCCGCCCTTTGAAAACCCGCACCACTCAGCCACAGCCGCCGCCATCATCGGCGGCGGTTCCGGCCTGCCCAGGCCGGGAGCGGCCTCCCGCGCCCACCGGGGCGTGCTCTTCCTTGACGAGGCGCCGGAATACGAACGCCGCGTCCTGGACGCGCTGCGCCAGCCACTGGAGAGCGGGGAACTCGTGATACACCGCTCGGCCGGGACTGCAGCCTACCCGGCCCGCTTTCAGCTGGTGCTTGCAGCCAACCCCTGCCCGTGCGGCAAAGCCTCCGGCAAAGGACTTGACTGCACCTGCACTCCGATGATGCGCCGCCGGTACCTCGCCAGGATGTCAGGCCCCCTGCTGGACCGGGTGGACATCCAGTTGCAGGTGGAGCGGGTTTCCCTGGCTGACTTCGGCCAGGCCGGGGCCGAAGAGGACACTGCTTCCGTGGCGGACCGGGTGCGGGACGCGCGCGCCCGGCAGGAGGATCGCCTTCAGTGCTTCGGCCTTGAGACGAACTCGCAGGTGCCGGGACGCATCCTGCGCGGTGAGTTGAGGCTCGCGCCGGCCGCCACCCGGATCCTGGACCAGTCCCTGGAACGCGGCATCCTGACCGCCCGCGGGTACGACCGCGTCCTTCGGCTGGCTTGGACCCTGGCGGACCTGGGGTGCCGGGACACGCCGGACACCAACGACATTGGACAGGCATTGGGCCTGCGGCAGGCTGCGGCGGCAGCGGCATGACAAACCTCCAGGAACGCAACGAACCAAAGGAACTGCTGGTGGAGAAGGAGCGGGTCGTGGACAAGGCGCGGGGCATGAATCCGGAACGGCTGGCGCGGGCTGCCCTCTCACGGCTGATGGAACCACAGGACGCGGCCGGCCTTGCCCTCGTCCAGATTGCAGGGGCGACCGACGCCCTGCGCATCGCCACCGGCCAGGTGGCGGCCGGGCCGGACCTGGAGCGGGGCATCGCCGCGCTGCTGGCCGACAGTGGGGCTGCGGGAGGCTGGGCGGGACTGTCCGCCGCCCTGAAGCGCTGGCAGCCCCGGATCCCGGACCTCGCGCCCGAACGCGACCTTGCCACCATGGCCCGGCTCGGCGGCCGCCTGATCATTCCCGGCGACGACCTGTGGCCGGCACAGCTCGCGGACCTGGGCATCCAAGAGCCTATTTGCCTTTGGTGGCGGGGACAGGAGCAGCCGCTGCCCGCGGTGGAGAAGTGCATCGCCCTGGTGGGGTCCCGGGACAGCACCAGCTACGGAGCCGCGGTAACGGGAGACTTCGCCTACTCGCTGGCACAGCGGGGCTTCACGGTTGTCTCCGGCGGGGCCTACGGTATCGACGCCCATGCTCACCGGGCAGCCCTGGCGGGCGCATCCACGGCTGTCCCCACCATCGCCGTCATGGCCGGGGGAGTGGACAGGTTCTATCCTTCAGGCAATGAGGACCTGCTGCGCGCCGTGGCCAACCAGGGAGCCGTCCTGGCAGAGGTGCCACCGGGCTCAGCCCCAACCCGCTACCGCTTCCTGCAGCGGAACCGCCTGATTGCTGCCCTCTCCGCGGTGACAGTGGTGGTGGAGGCGCGCTGGCGTTCGGGGGCACTCAATACGGCCCACCACGCTGAGACGCTGGGCCGAGCGGTGGGTGCCGTTCCCGGATCGGTCCACAGCGCCAACTCTGCCGGCTGCCATCGTCTTCTCCGGGACGGAGGAGCGGTCTGCGTTACCGATGCGGCGGAGGTGGCTGAACTGGCCTCGCCCAGCGGAACGGCACTGCCTGACCAACGGGCCACTGAAGCGGCGGTCCAGGACGGCCTGACCCTGGAGGACTTGATCCTGCTGGACGCACTGCCGCTTCGCTCCACCACCTCCGTGGAAAAGCTCTCCGCCGTGGCTGGCCTGGGACAGGAATCAGTGCGGGCGGGACTTGGCAGGCTCGGGTTGCTGGGGCTGGCCGTGTCCGAGCGGGGAGGGTGGAAACGCGGCAAAGGTTGACCGTGTCCGCGAGCGGTACAGGCCAGGCAACTGGGAAAGTAGAGGAGTGGAACATGAAGAACTGCCCGCGGAACTTGGCAAGGCATTGGACGCGTTCGCCGGCTACCTGTCGGGGGAGCGCGCCGTCTCGGCCCACACCAGGAGGGCCTATCTGGGCGACCTGCTCAGCCTCCTGGGCCACGCGGCATCGGAAGGCGTGGCAGGACTGAAGGACCTGGAACTGGGAACCTTCCGCCGGTGGCTGGGACGCCAAAGCTCCGAAGGCGCCTCGCGGGCAACCCTTGCCCGCCGGTCCGCCACAGCGAGGGTGTTCACGGCCTGGGCCCTCCGTGAAGAGCTCATCGACACTGATCCCGCCCTTCGCCTGAGGGCACCCAAACGCGAAGGATCCCTGCCCGGGGTGCTTCAGGCGGCGCAGCTCACGCGCCTACTGGACGGCCTGGAAACGTCGGCCACCGAAGGCGAGCCGCTGGCCGTGCGGAACCGCGCCATCGTGGAACTTCTGTACGCCACAGGCGTCCGGGTAGGCGAACTGGCCGGGCTCGACGTCGACGACCTGGACCCCGACCGCCGCACGCTGCAGGTAATCGGCAAGGGCAACAAGGAACGCACAGTCCCGTTCGGAGTACCCGCCGCCGTCGCCGTCGACGACTGGCTCCGGCGCGGGCGCCCGGCCCTGGCCAAGGACCACAGCGGACCCGCTCTCTTTCTCGGAGTCCGCGGCCGGCGCATTGACCAGCGCCAGGTCCGTGCCCTGGTCAACACGCTGTTCGAGGCACTGGGTGACACCTCCGCGTCCGGGCCCCACGCCCTGCGGCACTCGGCCGCCACCCATCTGCTCGATGGGGGCGCGGACCTGCGAGCAGTGCAGGAGATACTGGGCCACAGCAGCCTGGCAACCACCCAGATCTACACCCACGTCTCGGTCGACCGCCTTCGGAAGAGCTATCAGCAGGCACATCCAAGAGCCTGACCGGTGTGGCAAATCGCACTGGCGTAATTCCACGGGGTACGGCACAATAAGAGTCACGTCCGGCAACTTTCAAGTGTCGCTTGAAGCTCGCTGAGCTTTGCGCGGCGCGGCAAGTCCGGACGCAGCTACATGTGATACATCTGAATACACGCAGGGAACCACCGCCGCACAGCAGGGCACGGCAGTTCCATCCAGGCAGAGGTCGTTGGGGAAGACGTACCTAGAGCTATGGAGGATGGAATGTCTGTTGCAATGACCCGCGGTGTGCTGTTCGTTCACTCGGCCCCTACGGCGCTGTGCCCCCACGTTGAGTGGGCGGTCGGCGCTGTGGTGGACAAGCGGACGGATCTTGAGTGGACCCCGCAGCCTGCCGCGCCCGGCATGTTCCGGGCCGAGCTGTCCTGGGCCGGGGCCCCCGGCACAGGAGCCAAACTCGCGTCCTGCCTCCGCGGCTGGGCGCATCTCCGCTATGAGGTAACGGAGGAACCCAGCCAGGGCGTGGACGGCGGCCGCTGGTCGCACACCCCCGAACTGGGAATTTTCCATGCCGTGACGGACGTCCACGGCAACATCATGGTCTCCGAGGACCGGATCCGTTACGCCTACGAGTCCGGCGCGGGTGACCCCGCTGCCGTGTACCACGAACTGTCGCTCGCCCTCGGAGAAGCCTGGGACGAGGAACTTGAGCCCTTCCGCCATGCTGCCGAAGGCGCCCCGGTGCGCTGGCTCCACCAGGTGGGCTGACCGCCGTCGTCCGTCCCCGCGGTGACCTGACTACTGCAACACTTCCATAGCACAAAGGGAGGCCCCGCCAGTTGGCGGGGCCTCCCTTTGGCTTCCGGGGCGCTTTCCCCGGCAAGGCCTTAGACGCTGCGGATGGCCACGACGGCGTTGTGGCCGCCGAAACCGAACGAGTTGCTCAGCGCTACGATGTTGCCGGCCGGCAGGTCACGGGCGGAGGTGACAACGTCGAGCGGGATTTCCGGGTCCTGATTCTCAAGGTTGATGGTGACCGGCGCCTTGCGCTCGTGGACGGCCAGCACGGTGAGGACAGCTTCCACTGCGCCGGACGCACCCAGGAGGTGGCCCATCTGCGACTTGGTTGCGGAGACGGCCACGTTGTCCACATGACTGCCCAGGGCAGCACGCAGGGCCGTGTACTCCGGCTTGTCGCCCACAGGAGTGGAGGTGGCGTGCGCATTGACATGCACCACGTCTTCAGCCTGGATGCGCCCATCGAACATGGCAGCCTTCAGTGCACGGGTGGCGCCGAGGCCTTCGGGGTCGGGAGCGGTGATGTGATAGGCATCGGCCGTGACGGACGTGCCGGCGAGCTCGGCGTAGATGCGGGCGCCGCGGGCCAGGGCGTGCTCCTCGGCTTCGAGGACCAGGGCACCGGCGCCTTCACCCATGACAAAGCCATCACGTCCGGTGTCGTACGGGCGGGAGGCCCCTTGGGGGTCGTCGTTCCGGCGGGACAGTGCCTGCATGGAGGCGAAGGCTGCCAGCGGCATGGGGTGGATGGCCGCTTCGGCCCCACCGCACATCACCACGTCAGCCTTGCCGGACCGGATGAGTTCCAAGCCCAGGTGCATGGCTTCCGTGCCGGAGGCGCAGGCCGAAACGGGGGTGTGGGCGCCGGCGCGGGCACCGAGGTCCAGGCTGACGGCCGCGGCCACACCGTTGGGCATGAGCATGGGAACAGTCATGGGCAGGACCCGGCGGGGGCCCTTTTCCTTCAGGGTGTCCCAGGCATCCAGCAGCGTCCACACACCACCGATGCCGGTGGCGAAGGCCACGGCCAGGCGGTCCTGGTCAACTTCGGTGATGCCGGAATCGGCCCAGGCCTCGCGGGCAGCGATGACGCCGAACTGGGTGGATGGGTCCATCCGCTTGGCTTCAACACGGCTGAGGACGTCCAGGGCGGGCGTGCTGCAGCGGGCGGCGAAGTGGACCGGGAGCTCGTACTTGGCTACCCAGTCGTCCTCCAGGGTGCGGGCACCGGAGACCCCTTTGAGGGCGTTGTTCCACATCGTGGGTACATCGCCGCCGATGGGCGTGGTGGCACCCAGACCGGTAATGACTACTTTGCGTGTCATGGGATCACTCTTTCGTCGGTGGGGAGTCCGCCTGCGCCAGTCGCAGGGTCCCGCACATATTGATGATCGGCCAGTCCCGGTCGGGGTCCTGTGCCGGATAAAAGCGGCGGGCTGCCGGTCCGGTCAGTCCGGACCGGCAGCCCTGCCAAGCCGTGAGGCGGGGGGAAGCCTCTTACTAGGCCTGTGCTCCGGCGATGAAGCTGACAGCGTCGCCAACGGTCTTGAGGTTCTTGACCTCTTCGTCCGGGATGCGCACACCGAACTTCTCCTCGGCATTGACCACGATGGTCATCATGGAGATGGAGTCGATGTCCAGGTCCTCGGTGAAGGACTTGTCCAGCTCGACGGCCTCTGGGGCCAGGCCGGTTTCTTCGTTGACGATTTCAGCCAAGCCGGCCAGGATCTCTTCGTTGCTAGCCATTGGTGGCTCCTTTTCTTGTATTGCCGGCAGGGGCTGCCGGAAACGGTCCGGGCCGCGGTTGCGACCCTTGGGCGTATCTAGGGAAGGACAACTACCTGTGCGCCGAAGACCAGTCCGGCACCGAAACCGATCTGCAGGGCCAGCCCGCCGCTCAGTCCGGGGTTCTCCTGCAGGAGCCGGTGGGTTGCGAGCGGGATGGAAGCAGCGGACGTGTTGCCGGCCTCGGCAATGTCCCGTGCCACTGTAACCGTCTCGGGCAGCTTCAGCTTCTTCACCATCTCGTCGATGATGCGCATGTTGGCCTGGTGCGGGATGAAGGCAACCAGGTCTTCAGCCTGGATACCGGCGGCATCGAGTGCCTGCTGGGCCACCTTCGCCATTTCCCACACTGCCCAGCGGAACACCGTCTGGCCGTCCTGGCGGAGGGTGGGGTACAGCTCCTGTGCTTCTTCGAGCAGCGCAAGGTCGCCAGTGGAGTCCGACTGCCGGGCGGCGAGGCCCAGGTCACGGACGTCAAGCATGGAGCGGGTCATGCCGATGGCATCCCACCTGCTGCCATCCGAGCCCCAGACGGACGGGGCGATGCCCGGCGTGTCGGAAGGGCCAACGATGACGGCGCCGGCGCCGTCACCAAGGAGGAAGGAAATGGTGCGCTCCCGGTTGTCGATGACGTCGGAGAGCTTCTCCGCACCGACCACGAGGACATACTTTGCCGTGCCGGACCGGACCAGGGCGTCGGCCTGGGCAATGCCGTAGCAGTAGCCGGCGCACGCGGCGGAGATATCGAAGGCAGGTGCCGGCGTGGCGCCGATGCGGTCGGCCAGGCTGGCCGCGGCGGAAGGAGTGGCATAGGGGTGGGTCACGGTGGAAACTATGACGGCACCGAGTTCCGAGGCTTCAATGCCCGCCTTCGCCATGGCTTCCCGGGCAGCGCCCTCGGCCATATCGATCACGCTGACGTCTGCTGCAGCCCGGTGGCGGGTCACGATGCCCGTGCGCTGGCGGATCCATTCGTCGGAGGAATCGATCCACTGGCAGACGTCTTCGTTGGTGACAATGACGTCCGGACGGTATGCACCGAGGCCGAGGATGCGGGTGTGCTCCTGGATGGGAGCCTGTTTCAGCGTGGGAACGCTCATGCGTTGCCCTCCAGTTCTGCGAAGAGCGCCAGTGCGGCGGACAGGTCATCGGGGGTTTTGACAGCAACGGTTTTGACACCAGGCATGCCGCGCTTGGCCAGGCCGGCCAGCGTGCCGGCAGGTGCGAGTTCGATCACGCCGGTAACGCCCCGCTTCACCATCGTTTCCATGCACAGGTCCCAGCGGACCGGGCGGGACACCTGGGCGATCAGGCTTGCGACGGCGGCACCGCCGTCGGTGACTTCGCCGCCGTCGAAATTCGACAGAAGCGGGACCTTGGGGGCGACCGGGTTCAACTGCGGCTCCAGCGCCTTCAGTGCGTCGACGGCGGGCGACATGTGGCTGGTGTGGAACGCGCCGGCCACCTTGAGCGGGATGACCCGGGCCTTGGCGGGCGGATTGTCCGCAAGGGCCTTCAGCTGCTCGAAGGTTCCTGCGGCGACCGTCTGGCCGGCCCCGTTGACGTTGGCGGGGGCAGCGCCGGCGGCTTCAATGGCGGCCAGCACCTCGGCGGGGTCACCGCCGACGACGGCGCTCATGCCGGTGGGGGTGACAGCCGCCGCGGCAGCCATGCTGTTGGCCCGCTCGCGGACGAACGTCATAGCTTCCTCTTCGGTCAGCACCCCGGCCAGGGCTGCAGCAGTGATCTCACCCACCGAATGGCCGGCAAGGAGCACCGGGAGGGAGTTAAGCTCGACATCGAAGAGGGAGGCCGCGGTGACAAGCCCGGCAGCAACGATCAGGGGCTGCGCCACGGCAGTGTCCTTGATGGTTTCCTCATCAGAGGTGGTGCCATGGGCTATCAGGTCGATGCCTGCGATGTCACTCAGGGAGGCCAGCTGGCCTGCCACCGAGGGAAGTTCCAGCCAGGGGGCAAGAAAACCCGGGGTCTGTGAGCCCTGTCCAGGGCAGACTATTGCAAGCACGTAACCAGCTTTCCAAATTACTGTGTGATCCAGCGGTGTTTCTCCGCACCAAGCTCACGGGGTCAGGTTGTAGGAAGTCTACAATGCCTCACGCCTGGTTCCGGGACGCCTGGCGCTCCGTGGCGGCCTTAGGCGGGGCTGAAAGACGGCCCACCACCAGCGCAGCCTGCAGCACGAATGCCTCACGCGGCAGCAGCGGGTCCCACCCTGTGACGTCACAGACCCGCTTCAACCGGTAACGCACCGTGTTGGCGTGGACGAAGAGTTCCCGGGCCGTGGCCTCCAGCGAGTGGCCCAGCTCCAGGTACGTTCCCAGGGTTTCCACCAGGCCGTTGGAGGCAGCCAGGAGCGGCCGGTAGATGTTCTTCACGAGTGAGCGCCGCGCTGCGTCATCTCCGGAAATCACCCGCTCCGGCAGCAGGTCGTCCGCGGCCACAGGGCGCGGTGCCGATGGCCACGCCCTGGCTGCCGTCAATCCCGCGAACGCGGACTGGGCAGAGCTACTGGCTTCCAGCAGCGAACTGGCCTCGGGTCCATAGACCACAGGCCCGGGGGCGAACATGTCACTCAACTTCACGTAGGCCGTTTCACGGTCTTGAACCCCGCCAAGGATGAGGATCAGCCGGTCGCCCTGGATGCCCACCAGCGCATCCTCGGCGTAACGCCCGGCCATCCGCCGCAGTTCGCTGACATAGCTGGCGCTCGGCTCAGACGGCGAATTGCCGACCATCACCGTGAAGCGCTCCTGCGCCTTCCAGCCCAGCGCCGCAATCCTGGACCGCAGGGCGTCCGTGTTTTCGCCGCGAAGGATCGCATCCACAATCAGCGCCTCGAGGCGGGTGTCCCAGGAGCCGCGGGACTCCGCGGCGCGGGCGTAGACGTCGGCGGCGGCGAAAGCGACTTCCCGTGAATACCGCAGCACAGCCTCCCGCAGGGAGGGCTGGTCCGCCTCGGGTGCTATGACCGGAACCTGGTCCTCCACCACCTCCACCACGATCCTGATCAGCTGCAACGCCTTCTGGAGGCTGATGGAACGCGTCAGCTCCGTAGGGGCCGTCCCAAAAACGTCGGTGAGGATCCAGGAAGGCGAACTGGGCCGCTCGTACCAGGTGACGAACGCCGCGATGCCGTTTTGCGCCACCATCCCCAGCGCCGAGCGCTCGTCAGCGCTGAGCCGGCTGTACCAGGGCAGCGACTGCTCGAGCTTGCGCATGGTGGTGGTGGAGAGCTGGCCTACGTTGGCGCGGAGCTGCTTGAGGGTCTCGGACTTCTCCGGCGTGACCTTCGGCGGGGATGGTTTCCGCTTCGGGGACTGGCTGGCTGGTGCTGGCATTCTTTGAGCATACGGCCACCGCCGCGCAAGCTCCATTTGTGCGAAGGCTACAACCCGCATTGCCCTGCGTCACAGCGGCCGGTGCGTCCCGGCGAGCTTCACCGGGGACAGCACGACGGCGGCCCTCACCTTGTGGGGTGAGGGCCGCCGTCGTCCAGCGCTGCTGGTTCCACTGTCCAACCGGAAGGCTAGGCTTCGCCTCCGGCGTTGCCGGTGGTGCCGGCGTTGACGTTGAGCAGCTTGTACTTCTCAATCGCCTTCACCGGGGCGTCAACATCCACCTCACCGCGGCGCGCCAGCATTTCAAGGGTACGGACCACGATGGAGTGGGTGTCGTTCTTGAAGAAGCGGCGGGCTGCTGCGCGGGTGTCGGAGAAGCCGAAGCCGTCGGCGCCGAGGGTGGCGAATTCGTTGGGGACGAATTGCCGGATCTGGTCCGGGACGGCCTTCATGTAGTCGGAGACGGCGACGATGGGGCCGGTGGCTCCTTCGAGTTGCTGGGTCACGAACGGGACGCGGGCGGGCTGGCCGGGGTTGAGGAAGGCTTCCTCTTCGGCGGCCAGGCCGTCGCGGCGCAGTTCGTTCCAGGAGGTCACGGACCAGACGTCAGCGGAGACGTTCCAGTCATCGGCCAGCACGCGCTGGGCTTCGATGGCCCAAGGCACGGAGACGCCGGAGGCGAGGATCTGGGTGCGGGGACCGTCGATCTTTGCCGGGGCGACCAGGTAGATGCCCTTGATGACGCCTTCGACGTCGAGGTTCTCGGGTTCTGCGGGCTGGATGATCGGTTCGTTGTACACGGTGAGGTAGTACATGACGTTCTTATCCGTCGAATCTGCACCGTACATCCGTTCCAGGCCTGAGCGGACGATGTGTCCGATTTCGTAGCCGTAGGCGGGGTCGTAGGTGAGGACGGCCGGGTTGGTGGAGGCCAGCAGGGGTGAGTGTCCGTCGGCGTGCTGGAGGCCCTCGCCGGTGAGGGTGGTCCGTCCTGCGGTGGCGCCGATGATGAACCCGCGGGTCATCTGGTCCCCGGCGGCCCAGAACGCGTCGCCGGTGCGCTGGAAGCCGAACATGGAGTAGAACACGTAGACCGGGACCAGGGGGACGCCGTGGGTGGCGTAGGAGGTTCCGGCGGCGGTGAATGCTGCCACGGCGCCGGCTTCGTTGATGCCCGGGTGGATCAGCTGCCCGGCGGGGGATTCCTTGTAGGCCAGGACCAGGTCCCGGTCCACCGACAGGTAGTTCTGGCCCTTGGGGTTGTAGATCTTCGCCGTCGGGAAGAACGCATCCATACCAAAGGTGCGGGCTTCGTCCGGAATGATCGGGGCAATGTGCTTGCCGAAGCTCTTGTCCCGCATCAGGTCCTTCAGGAGCCTGACGAACGCCATGGTGGTTGCCGCCTGCTGCTTGCCCGAACCGCGCTTGGCCACCTCGTAGGACTTGGCCTCCGGCAGCACGATCTCCGCGTGGGTGTCGCGGCGCTCCGGGACGGATCCGCCCAGGGCCGCCCGGCGCTCCATCATGTATTTGATTTCCGGGGCGTCGTTACCGGGGTGGTAGTACGGCGGCCGGTAGGAGTCCTTCTCCAGCTGCTCGTCGGTGACCGGGATCCGCAGGTGGTCGCGGAACTTCTTCAGGTCATCGAGGGTGAGCTTCTTCATCTGGTGGGTCGCGTTGCGGCCCTCGAAGTGCGGGCCCAGGCCGTAGCCTTTGACGGTGTGGGCGAGGATGACGGTGGGTTTGCCCTTGAATTCGGTGGCGGCCTTGTAGGCGGCGTAGACCTTGCGGTAGTCGTGGCCGCCGCGCTTGAGGTTCCAGATCTGGTCATCGGTGAGGTCCGCGACGAGGTCCTTGGTCTGCGGGGTCTTGCCGAAGAAGTGTTCGCGGACGAACCCGCCGGACTCGGCCTTGTAGGTCTGGTAGTCCCCGTCAACGGTTTCGTTCATGATCTTCACCAGGGACCCGTCGGTGTCGCGGGTGAGCAGGTCATCCCATTCCCGGCCCCAGACGACCTTGATCACGTTCCAGCCCGCGCCGCGGAAGAACGCTTCGAGTTCCTGCATGATCTTGCCGTTGCCGCGCACCGGCCCGTCCAGGCGCTGGAGGTTGCAGTTGATCACGAAGTTCAGGTTGTCCAGGTTCTCGTTCGCTGCCAGCTGCAGCAGGCCGCGGGATTCGGGCTCGTCCATTTCGCCGTCGCCCAGGAACGCCCAGACCTGCTGGTCGGAGGTGTCTTTCAGGCCCCGGTTGTGCAGGTAGCGGTTGTTCTGGGCCTGGTAGATCGCGTTCATCGGTCCGATGCCCATGGACACGGTGGGGAATTCCCAGAACTTCGGCATCAGGCGCGGGTGCGGGTAGGAGGACAGGGCGTGGCCTTCGCGGGACTTTTCCTGCCGGAACCCGTCCAGGTCCTCCTCGGAGAGGCGGCCTTCCATGAACGCCCGGGCGTACATGCCGGGGGAGGCGTGGCCCTGGAAGAAGACCTGGTCCCCGCCGCCGGCGTGGTCCTTGCCG
>NZ_JBQCMK010000006.1:0-305116 GCF_051965175.1 Arthrobacter sp. SAFR-044 | reverse complement strand
CACCGCTGGGCAGTTCTACTGGCCGTCAGTGGGCATTTTCGTGGCCGCCTATGGGCAGTTTTTCATGGCCGCTAACAGTCGGGGAACGCCCGCACCTCCTGGTGCTAACTCCACGGAGTACAGCCGCTGGTCTACAAGTCGGAAACTGGTCTACAAGTCGGAAAGCAGCTCGTTCGGACCATACGACGTCATCGAGCTAACCTCCAGCCTTCTTTTCTCCTCGATGAACGACTCTGGTGAAGCAGATAACTACTCACGCTGCGGGCGGCGGTGGCCTGCAAGGCGCCGTTCCTGGGGGCGACGGTGCTGCTGGCCAATCAGCTCTAGGGGCCCAGAGGCATAGAATAACCACCTAAGAAAATCGGCTGAACCAGCCCTCGCAGATGTCGCTATCTGCCACGATTGCGACACAGGCGGCGGCTGAAGTATCCACCCCCGGCAAGTCTGCCCGGACGGCTCTTGACGGAATCTACCCGCAGCGCGGCAACCTCCCTCCGAACGCTAAAGACTTGGGCGCACGCGGTGACGACACGTCGCGCCCACTCTCGACCCTGTTTGCCACAATTGCAGACGCTCAGGCCGTATACCCTGCCGCCACAGCCCTTACAGATGAACTCGACTGGGCTGTAATCCAGTCGTGCATCAACGCAAACGGCGGGGTCTACCTGCCGTCGGGAACATACCGGATCAATAAAACGATCACGGCTACATCGCCGGTCATCATGGGCGACCGGCGCATCCCGAAGCTCTACATGACGGCCAACAACCTCCCGATCCTCTCCGTAACTGGAAGCCCAAAGATTTCCGATGTGAGGCTTACCTACAACCGGCAGCAAACCAGCTCGGAAACCGAATCAGACGCCATCCGAATGTTCAACGTCGCCAATGGGTCAGTATTCGAACGCATCCGCATCGACTACCCGGCCAGAGGTTTCTTCAACTACGGCGGCGGCTACACCTACCATCCCAGTTCCGGGACTGCGCCATTGGTTACTACTCCATCACCGCCTTTGACATCCGAAATGGCGGGGGTATTACCGGCAACGTCGTCAACAACCTGTACACCGACAACAACCCCATCAGTGAATCGTCAACGAACGTCTCAGCAGAGCCGCCGATCCAGGTTGCCGGCTGGGACGACGGCGTATTCACTCAGTTGAACGTAGAGCACACCCAGGCTTCTGCGGCCATGACAATCAACAACTGCCTGAACCTGACCATTGTGGGAATGCACCTGGAGGGGTTCACGCTCCTGGGTGACTTCAACACTCCCATCAACCTGTCGGGCGCAAACACTCAGCTTTCGATCACTGGCTTGAGCATCGTGTTCTCGAAGTTCCTCATCGGAAACATCCCGTCGTCAAACTCCTTCGCGCTGTTCAAGGTCGTGGACGGCGTGAAAGTGCTCGCCAACAACATCCAGGAGCGCAGCAACACCTTCACTGCTGTTGGTGGCGGATTTGTTTTCAACTCGACTGGCACAACAGCGGCCACGGTTATGGCCGATCTGGTGCGCCTCGGTGGGTTCGGCGGTAACACCGATGGCGCCACGACCAAGGTGTCCACTATTGCCAGGTTGAACAACAGCCGGAACCACGACCTGACAAACGGCAAGTACACCATCTACCAAGACGCTGCGCCTACCAGCTTCACTTGGGCTGTAGGTGACAGGGCTATCGTGCGCAATCCCGTGGAAGCCGGAACGGCCGGATCTAAGTACATGGTCGTCGGCTACCGATGCGTGACGGCAGGAACGCCCGGCACGTGGCTGCCGGAACGCGTACTAACGGGCAACAAGCGGTGATCGCTGAAAGGCTTTCAGGAGGGGCCTTTCAGCTACCCGGTAGTAGATCAGCCCGCCGATTATGCAGGCAGCGATGATCCCGAGGAGCCCGGCGACATGCGTCACCGGGCTCTTCGGAACGAGCGCAAACGCGGCACCAAACGCAGTGATGGTCAGAATGTGAGTGAGGTACAGGGAATACGAACTGTCGCCCAGCTTTTGCAACCAAGCTGGGAAAGTGAAGGCTCCTACGGTTTCAAGCCCGATAACGCCGTAGAGGGAGATCGCTAGGGCCAGCCCGATAGTCGGCACCCGGAAGGCATCGGAGGCTACGCCAGGACCAACGCCAGCCCACATCAGAGCCCACCACGCCAGCGACAGGCTTACGCCTGCCATGGTAACCAGCAGCGGCTTCCAGATAATGCGGCGCGTCACGAGGTAGCCAACCAGGGCGCCGAAGATGAACTCAAAGTGCAGCGGGTTCCCGAGGAACTTGAGATAGGTGTTGTCCGTGGGGATCAGGGAAAGAACGCCGGTGATCAGCACCCAGCCGCCGAGGATGGACTGGAAAGCCCGTTTCGGAGCGGCAAGGCCAAGGGTGAAGATCAGGTAGAAGTACATCTCAAAGACCAGCGTCCAGCCAACAAGTAGTAGGGGTAGGCCTTCCTGCGGAAGCAGTAGGAACGAGGACAGCGGGTCCGGCGGCGTAGCCTGGCTGGAGTTCACCATCCCCGGTTTCCAGAGAAACACGGCGAAGATCAAGGCAGTGATGATGAGGTATGGCGGGTAGATCCGCGTTGCCCGGCGCCACAGGAACGATCTGGCGCTCTCACCGCCGTGATGTTTCTTGTATGTGGTGGCAACCATGAGGAAGCCGCTGATGGCGAAAAAGATGTCAACGCCCGTTGCGCCCACATCGTGGAACCCCTGAAGCCAGGAAGAATCGGCGCCGAACGCCTTATTCTCGAACCCGCTGACGTGCGCAAGCACGACCATCAACGCCGCGACAGCCCGGAGCGCCTGAACATTCCTGAGACTCCGGCTGCGAGCTTTCGCTTCCCTGCGACCGCCCGTAAGTGCCTGCTGTGTGACCACGGCAATTCCCCCAAATAAATTGCGACCCCCAGCGGCTCGCACGAGCACGATTCTACGCGGCACATAACATGGCTCCCGGAGCGCGTGCTTACTGGGAACTAACCTCGTCCTCGCCCAGTACGGCTGGCCCCATTACCGGGGCCAGCCTGGCTGAGTATTCCGGCGTGATGTGGGCGCCGTCCGCGAAGATCAACGACTTTCCGGCGAATGCCGGGCATTGCTTAGCAATAGTGCAGAACCACGCTTCGGTGTTCACATGCCGAACCCCAGGAACGTCCGATGCTGCGGCAGCCTCGGCCCGCACGTACTCACCAAAGCGCGTGTTGGTGTTGGCACAGTCCCCCGGCCTGCTCACCTTGGTGGCGCACTTGGCAGTATCCGGGTTCTCAGAGGCTCCGGACATGAGAACTAGCTGAGCGTCCGTAATGCCCTTGTACGCACGCAGCGTGTCTGCCGTAGCCGTCCGCCAGTCCTTCAGAACATCCTTGCTCGTGGACGCGCTAACGGCTCGCCATGGAGCGCCGAGAGCGCTGGCGAAGATGACCATCTGTGGCTGTATCGCCTTAACCTTATCCATCGCCCACTGCTGATGCGCAGCGCACTTTTCCGTGAAGCCCGCAGGATCATTAGACCGGGTCGTCGGGATCTGAACTGCTGGGCACTGGCCAAGAGTGAGAACCTGGATCTTCCAGCCAGCCGGACCAAGAGCGGCCCTAAGCCCCGGCATCCAGCTAATCCCTACCGAGTCGCCAAGTAGCACGGCTGTTTTCGGCGCCGCGGGATCACCGTACATGCACTTGGCCAACAGTTGATCGTTGACGCTGAGGCAGCCGTCCGTTTTCCACTCCGGGACGTAGTGACCGGCGGCGGTGTCCAGCGAAGGTGTGAGGCCAATTGGCCACGCACCGGAACGTGTGGCATCCGCCAGCTCGCCCGTCAGTTTCATCGAAGGCGTGACAGCGACTGGCTTGGCTGCCTGCGCCGACGCTATCGCCGTGGCAGTTGCGGGCATGGCTGTGTAGTCCGGCTTCGGCTGGTTTAGTGCCAGCACGATAACACCGGCAGTGATAGCGGCGAGGAGTCCCAGCCAGCCAAGCTTGTAGCGGTTCGATACAGAGGCCCTCTCGGTCTTCCTTCGCTTAGGCTCCAGCCATTGCGAGTGCTGGACCGGCTTCTCAACCAGGTAATGGAAGACAACCGAAAGCGCGCCCATCGCCACTACGCTGGCGACAGCAACAATTGGCGACGAAATGTCAAAGAGCGCCCCAGCAAAGATGATCACGGGAAAGTGCCAGAGGTACAGGGAGTACGAAATGTTTCCCACATAGCCGAAGCTCTTGTGAGTCAGTGGCGAAGACGCGGGCGATCCGCCTATGCCAGACGCGATGACAAGAGCCGTGGCGAGAACCGGTGCCATCGCCCAGGGCGCGGGGAACTGGGACGCCGGGCTGATCACGAAGATGCTCCAGATGATGCCGGCGAGTCCGACGTAAAGCATCACAGCTCGGACACCGCGGGGCACGTCGCCGAGCTTAGACGCGAACAGGGCCAAGAGCGCGCCAACTCCAAGCTCCCAGGTACGGGAGGTGGTCGAGAAGTAGGCAACGGTCGGCGATGCTGCCGACTCCCAGAGGGCAAACAAGAAGCTGAATAGCGTTACGGTTGCGGCCGCCAATGTGAGGACTCGCAGTGCCCGCTTCTGACTCCATCGCTGCCTCTTTGCTGCCACGCCCAACAGAAGGATTATCAGGAGAGGCCATACTGCATAGAACTGCTCTTCTACGGACAGCGACCAAAAATGCTGGAACGGCGACACCGGCCCGTCCGCCTGCATGTAGTCCGTGCCGATGATCGCGAAGTGCCAGTTCGCGCCGAAGACCATCGCCCACAGCCCGTCCATGGTCGTCGCAACAGCCCTGCCGGACGTAAAGACAGCCCAGCCGGCACCGATGGTCGCGACAGTTACCAGGGCCGCCATAGGCAGGATGCGCCGGGCGCGGCGACGGTAGAAGTCCGCGACCGAGATGCGCCCCTTGCGCTCGTGCTCGCTCAAGAGGAGCCCCGTGATGAGGAAACCGGAAATCACGAAGAATACGTCCACCCCGACGAAGCCGCCAGATGGCCAGTGGAACATGTGGTCGGCCACGACGGATAGAACCGCAAGAGCGCGAAGACCTTGGATATCTCCACGCCGCGAAGACGACTTCTTCTTGGACGACTTTTTGGGCGCGTTGAGCAGCGCATCGTGAATCATGGTTCCCCCAGTTTGAGAAGCTTGAAGCCTAAAGCTGTGCATATTCTACCCGGCGGATAAATCCGGTTATGCACCGTATATGGAGGTCGAACGCTTAGCGGTACCCGTCCACTATCGCAGCAGCAATCTCCTTGTACGCCCGTCGCGTTTCCGGCTTCAGCACGTCCAGCGTCACCAAATCGCCGTCAGCAACTCCGCGGTCGTGCGGTACGGCGATAAGCTCGCGGCAGATCCCGGCCAAGTGCTCCTCTATGGCGTCCTTGTCCACCCGCGAGGACACTTCGTCCTTGTCCGTGATGACCACAATGGCGTTGCGGGCCAGGTCCTCGTATCCATGGCTGGCCAGCCAGTGCAGGGTGCTGCGAGCCCGCTTGGCGCCGGACACCGCGTAGCCCGCAGCGATCACCAGATTGTCGGCCGACTGCAGGATCCCACTCATCGCATTGTGGGTTACCCCGGTGCCGCAGTCGGTCAGCACCACTGAATAGTAGCTGGAGATGAGTTTGCGGATGCGGCGGTACTCCTCCGCCGTCAGCGAGTCCGAGACCTCAGGGTCCTGCTCCCCCGCAATAAGGTGCAACCGGCCGGCGTGGTGCATGTACCGGGCCAGCGAGGTCAGCGAATCGATGGAGTCTATGTTCTCCAACAGGTCCGAGATGGTCCGGGGCGTTGACTGCTGGTAGATGCCCTCACCCAGCGCGCGTTCCACCAGGTCGCCCGAGTCCGGGTTGGCGTCGATTGCGCAGGGCGCGTCCCCACGGTATTCGGCCAGGGTCAGGCCCACCCCCACCGTAGTAGAGGTCTTGCCAATACCTCCCTTAAGGCTCAGGATCGCGGTGTTGTAGCTCCCCTGGAGCTGCCGGGAAATGCGGCGAGCCAGTTCGTCCTCCTGGCGCTGCTTGGGTCCGGGGCCTAGATTCCACGCGCCGCCGGTCAGGTTGTACAGGGCGCCGCGGAAGCCGCCGACGGGCCTGGGCTTCTGTTCCTTGACGAATAGCCCAGGCGAGCTGATGAAGTCGGGCATAGGTGCCTCCGCGATCGTGTCGGCCATGGTGGACCGGCTGCGGCGGAAGGAGGGCGTTTCGGCAGGAGCATCCGACGGCGGCAGGGCAGCTTCAGCGGCCATCTCACCTGAGCTGGACGCGGCAGAGGGCCCTGCGGCAATCGGCGCAGCAGCAGGCCTCCCCGGAGCAGGGGCCGCAGAAGAGGAAGGAGACGCCGGAGCAGCAGCCGAAGGTACGCGTGACGGCTTGGTGGCGTCCGCTGCCGCGGCTGCCTCCGCCCAGGAGCTGCGGCGCGTGACTGGCTTTCCGGCGTCGTTCGGGTTGGAAGGGGGCGTTACAGTGGGCATGGTTCCTGTCCAGGCATCCTGAACTGAGCCGTCGGCACGACGAAGGTCGCGGCGTCGGCGCAGCTGCGGCTGCCCTGCATCTTCTGCTGGGGCGCCTGCAGTCTGATCAGCCGGATCTGGCATGTCTGTCCCCCGGACGTTTCGGCAAACGGATCTGCGGCACTGGTTCAATCAGTAAGTCTAGGGGGTCTGGCAGGAGGCCACGCCCAGCGGCCGTCAGACCAAAGGTGCAGTTCAGTGATGAATGAGCGCCGCGGAGACCACCGCTGCGGTGAGCACCAAGAGAACAGCAAAGATTGCATAGCCCACCCATTTGGGACGGGCTTTATGGGGGTTGATATCGACGTACGGCATGATCAGCGTCGGTTACCTCTGTTGATGGGTTCAGACACGGGCTGCACAGGTATCCGGATTGCGCGGCGCTTGAGCCGCAGCATCTGGTACAGAACGCCGAAGGGAACTAGCAAGGAGCCCATCAAGGCGCTCAGCGCAAGGGCATAGTCAGTCAAGGCCACAACAATCTCCGTCGGTCATAAGCATCCTTACTGCTTAAGACCTAAGCATGTGACAGAACGATTGACAAGTCACGTCAAGAAGCTTGAATCATAAAGCTTTAGTTACTGCGTTCCTGGTTGAGCGGAAGGAAGCCGGCTCAGCTTGGCTCAGACTGGTAGCCCTTGCCTCGCCACTCCGGGACGTTCGTTCAGGCCTTGTAGCGCAGTCAGAACCACGATGGCGGTGGCCGCGGCGAGGACGGCCATCGCCTCCTAAGACAGAACCCTGCGCCTTCGACTGCGTATGTTCTGCGGCGCCTACGGACGTCGAATGTTTCCCCATGTTCAGATGGGTGAAGGCTCGGGAATCAATCCCACCCTTTCCTCAATGAGGGGTGTACTACGACGAGCTTATGCTGCTGCGCCAGCTCTCCTGGAGGCGCTTGATGAACCAGCGGGACTGCTCCGGGCCGTAGGGGAGGACAGGGATGGCCTTCGTGGCGTCGTTGGGCGTGTCGCGGATGGACTGTCGCGCCTGCCTGACTGCCGTGCTCATGGTGTTGGCCATGGTTTTGACGAACTGGTCGCTGCATGGCGTCCCATGCCCCGGGATCAAGAACTCGTAGCGGTGCCGCAGCGCCGAGATGTGCCGGAGCACGTCGGCCCACTCCTCTGGATACGAGTCCTCGAACGAGGGGTGGGCGCCCTGTTCCACTAGGTCTCCCACGTACAAAGTGGTGGGCGTTCCCACCAGGAGATCACCGTCGGTATGGCCTCGGCCCAGATAGAAGAGAGTTACTGTGAGGCCGCCAAGGTCCACCAGGACGGGCTGGTCCTTGACGATGGCGTTGGGCACTACGAGTTCTACGTTGTCACCTTCTCCCGCTGCCATCTCGGGTTCCAGGGTTCCGACGTACCGGCGCTGAACGTCACCACGCTGGTCAATCTCGGCGGCAGCCCTCTGGTGGGCCCAGAATTCCGTCACCCCGGCTTCGGCGAAGACGGCGTTGCCAAAGAAGTGGTCAAAGTGGGCGTGCGTGTTAACGACGACGAGAGGCAGGTCAGTCTTCTCCCGGACTGCGTCAAGAACTACGCGTCCTTGGCGGGGACCGGACCCGGTGTCGATCACCATGGCGCGTTCAGAGCCAACGATCAGGCCCGTATTTAGCAGGGATCCTTCTGTAACCAGCACGTAGTTGTCCGTACCAGCTTCGCACCATTGTGACATTTTTCTCCGTACCTCCGGCAGAGCACTGCGAGTTTCGGTCTTGGACCCCGATTCTACGTCGAGCTTCAACATCTCTGGATCCGGTTGCGTCATAAGGGGTTGCCACTTCGGAGCCGCTGCGCATATTCGCTGGGGAAGGAGGAATCAGGAACAGTTCGCACGGTTCTGGGCCACCTGTGCTGAGATTGGGATCAGCCGGTCCGGCACAACCCTGCACCCCCGTCTGAACGATTCATCCTGGCGCAGCTGACCGAGACGCCATTTTGCTGGCCTGGTCGGTGCCGTTTGTCGGAGACACGCCATATGAAGTTGGATGCCTACCCTTTGCAGCGCCTCACGGGCGAAAGCCACCCCTTAGTCCATTGGTCCGGTAATGGCGTTGCAGCTGGGCTGCGGCACACGCCATCCGGGTACAATCAAACAAACACAAATGACTAGCGTTTAGGTGGCGAGCCCTGGCCTGCCTCCAGCAACCGATATAGGGGGAACCCGGTTGGATTTACAAAACTACCTGAGTCTACTCAGGCGCAACTGGGTATTTATTGCTGCCGCAACGCTCTTCGGAGTGCTCATTGGAGGCGGAACCTCCATCATCGTCAAGCCTACATACACGGCAGACACTCAACTCTTCGTTGCAATTCAAAGTTCGGGAACGGTTCAAGAACTCCAGCAAGGAAATACCTTCAGCCAAGCTAGGGTGCAGTCGTACGTAAAAACAGTTGATTCTCCTATCGTCCTGCAACCAGCCATTGATGCACTGGGGCTCACTGTCACTACAGATCAACTGGCCCAGAAGGTCAAAGCCACGAGCGATGACAAGACCGTACTGATAACTATTGCAGTTTCCGACGAATCACCTGTTCAGGCTGCGGCTGTCGCACAAGCGGTCTCTAATAGCCTCATCAAGGCTGTTGACAACCTTGAAAGACCGAAGGCCGGCGGCAGCTCTCCGGTAAGCCTCTCGATTATTAAGCCCGCCGTAGCTCCATCTACACCGTCAGCCCCAAACACGCGACTCAACCTCCTCCTTGGGCTGCTGGTTGGGATAGCCATCGGGGTACTCGCAGCCGTTCTTCGTGCAACCCTCGACACCAGGATCCGCGGCGAGGCGGACCTGCGAAGAATAACCAGCGCACCACTCCTTGGAGCCATATCGTTCGATCAAGATGCTGCGAAAAAGCCACTTTTGACTCAGGCGCCTACCCAAAGTCCGCGAGCAGAATCCTTTCGACAGTTGCGCACGAATCTTCAGTTCGCCAACATTTCGGACGCAGCCAAAACCGTTCTAGTCACGTCGTCGCTTCCTGGGGAGGGAAAGAGCACGACAGCAACCAATCTGGCGATTGCATTGGCCCAAGCAGGACAAAACGTTTGCCTCATTGACGCTGACCTTAGACGGCCGATGGTTAGTGACTACCTCGGGCTTGACCGTACGGCTGGATTGACGACGGCATTGCTCGGTATCGCGGACGTCGACGACCTGCTCCAACCGTGGGGAAGCGACAACTTGTTTGTCCTGACCTCTGGACAGATCCCACCGAACCCCAGTGAATTGCTCGGCTCATCACAAATGCAGCGTCTGATTGAGCGTTTCGAGGGGATTTTCGACGCAGTCATAATTGACGCGCCCCCTCTCCTCCCAGTTACTGACGCTGCGGTCCTCTCTCAGCACGTAGGAGGAGTTGTGGTAGTTGTTGGTGCGCAAAAACTACGTCTTCAAGATTTAGAAAAATCGATCAGCGCGTTAGACTTGGTCGGCTCGAACATGTTGGGCGTCGTTCTTAACCGTCTTCCCGCAAAAGGTCCGGATGCTTACGCCTACAGCTACTACGGCAATGACCAGGCGTATGAGGAACCTTTCGAATCTTCCACCATCCGCTCTTCTGGAACTCGGGGACCGGATCTGGACAGCGTGATTCGGGAGGCCGTGCCGAACCGTCCCCACATATTCCCCAGGGGCGGCCCGGCCAGACTGGGCGCGTCTGCCAACCACCCAGAGGACTAAGCCGAGCAGTTTAGGGGCATCCGCCGTTCCGATGGGCAGTTTCTACAACGGCCCACCCAGGGGGCATAACCCATCGCAAGCAGCGGTCACTCCGAGCCGGAATGCCCCAACAATGTTGGAGCTAGATAAGCTTGTAAATCACGCAGAGGGTGCGCTCGCGAGGCGTCTCGCACAACTGGGTCAGCGTCCGTGAGAACCTTTAGCGTTCCCCGGCAGACATCGTGGATTGGCGGTCTTGCCGCAGGGACATCACGCCAAGAACGACGAGCCTTATCGTCAAAGGTTTCCGTTTCTAGGTTTTACGGAATCCATTCATAATTCACGTCTTCATGTCCCACCGTAATGTCAGCCTGACTCCAAATGGTAGGCGGATCATCACTGGGGGCGTCCTCGCCGGCTGTCCAGTGGCTGTGGCCAAGGAAATGGGCATCTCGAGGACCTGTGCGCATCGTTGGATCGGCAGGTACCGTGCGGATGGCTGGGCTGGTTTGGGGACCCTAGCTCTCGTCCGTGGTCTTGCCCGCACGCTACCTCCGCGGAGGTGGTTGCAGAGGTTCTCACCGAGCGCGCCGAGCACCGCAAGGGAGCAGCGAACCTGTGCCGTGCGGTGCCGCATGAGCGCCAGGACGGTCTACCGAATTTCGGCCAGGGCGGGTATGCCCAGGTTGTGGGACCTAGACCCGGCAACCGGAGTACGAATCCGTGCGTCCCGGCTACCGACCGGCGCTATGAACGCGACGCGCTCCCGGCGACATGATCCACATAGGCTTGAAGAAATTCGGGCGGATCCCGGACGGCGGAGGCTGGCGGGCAGACCCGAAGCAATCTGCCGCAACCATTCAACAGGCCACACAAAGGTCGGTTTGGCTTCGTCCACTTGGCCGTCGATGACCGTTTCCGCTTCGCTGTACGCCGAGGTCCTGCCGTATGAAAAAGGCTCGACCTACGCCGGTTCCTCACCAGGGCCGCAGCAGCCGTGGCAGCCCAAGGTGCGCCGGTGAAACGGGTCATGACAGACAACGATTTCGCCAACCGCCTCTCCGCGACTTCCTTGGCAGAGCGGCAAATCCGAACGCTTCAGCCGCACCCTGCAGGAAAGCTGGGCCTGCCGCCAGCCCTTCACCTCAAACCAGGCCAGGACTGATGCCCTGGAACCATGGCTAGACTTCTACAACAACCGCCGGCCCCTCGGCAGCCTCGGAGCCAGACCATCCATCAGCGGGTGCCTACAGCCTACGGGCTGAGTACACCCAGCCGCTCTACCCCCCCGCTTGCCCTTAGTGGAAGGAGATTGAGGTGCTGGTCAGTACCAAGCCACGGGAGCCAAGCAAGGAGCGCATAATAACGCGGCCAAAAGTAGCGAATTTATTGCCGCAGATACGGGAACTAGCTCACCAACACGTAAGTAATTCTCTTGCAGAACCGAAAGGCCACATGATCCTATCCCATCCATCCGTCTCCATAGGAACCGGGAAGAGCCGATAATCCGCATACAGAAAGTCCCCGGTGCGCCCACCGTCGTGGTCTACGAGAACTTGCCATTTATTGAATGCAGGGTTTGGGGGCACATAACTGAGCAACTGAAGGCTTAACGTTCTGCTGCCGTTAGACTCACTTTTCGAGGAGTCACAGCTCTATGGGCCTGGCGCCTTTTGGTTGCAAAATATAGGCCTGTTAGCTGGATTGCTAGTACGGCAGATTCTGCCGTAACCTCCCCAACTACTCCCCCGAGTGGACCGAGCCAACGAGCAAAAATGAATATCGCAGGAACGCCAACTACAACTCCTGCCAATGCACTCCACGCGATGATGTGAAGTTTTTGAAAGGCCACTAGGGCCAAGCCGCCGGTCGCTCTGGATGAGCACACTAGAAGAATTAGCAGGCCACTTACAGACGAAATCTCAAATGGGATCGGCGCGACTCCGGAAAAGACATAAGTTGCAGCATATGGAGCGCCAATACTGAACGCCAAGCCGGCAACAACACCAAGAAAAAAATTATAAAGTATAACCGAGTTCGCCCTGGACTTCTTGGCTCGACGGTTTCTGGAGCTCCCGAGCCACGACTGCATCACATTAGGAAATGCTCCCAGCAGCTGCAAATACATCCTTTGCAGGCGCTCAGCGGCGGCAAACACAGGCGCTGACACAGGTGAAGCCAGTGTAACTATAGTGACAGGAAGAGCAATATAGACAGCACTCAACGCTCGTCCACTAAGCGCCGTCCTCTGAATGACAATAAGAGAGATGATTCGACGAAAGCTAAAGGCCCCCATATGCGAGTACGAAACTCTATTTATCAACAAAGCCAGCCAAAGCGATACCAGGGATGGCAACAGCATCCCCAGGAGTGGATACGTCCAAAGGGGGCCACCGATCAGAATCACGACTGCGGAAAGGGCTGCGCAAGTCGTTCGCGGAATCGCATCAGCGACGACCAGGCTTCCTATGCGCTTGGTACCTATAAAGAACCAAGAACAGCTGAGTCCCAATGAGGTCGCGCCCACGGCCACTAGACCCGCCTCTACCTGGTAGGCGGGAGACAACGAGTACGCTACTGCGAAAGCAACGGCGCCGACGGGCAAGAATACCAAGAGCTTGCTCAGAACTGACGCTGCCATGATTTGGAGACGAAAGTTCCGCCCCTGCCTTGCGACACGCTGAGGACCGCTTAAGCCCCACCCTAATTCAACTAGGACAGAGCCTGCGCCTCCAACTGACTGCCCTAGGGCAACGCCGACCCATGCATCGGCACCAAAAGTTGACGTAATTGCCGGAATGACCAAGAGCGGGCTAACTAGCCCGAATACTGGAATAATCACGAGGCCAAGCAGCCTGGTCAAAGTCCTTACATAACTCACTATCGCCCCTATAACCAATAAGGCAAACACATTGAAAGAGGAACGGGTAAACGAAGCAGCGGAGCGTCTAGAACCAAACGTCACTCGTGCATGCGGAAGGCAGCAGCAGCTCTTCCATTTATCTCCGGGAGACTTGCTGTCGACCAAAAGCCAGCTTCACTAGCCTCACTGAGCGCACTAGCGACCTCAGCGGGGTTTCCAGCGTCGTTGACAACGCAATGACCGTTATCAGCCAGCCACGATGCTATTCCTGTTTGTGCGGTCGTTACGACCCGGCAACCGTGGGCAAGGCCCTCAAGCAGCGGCAACCCGATTTGTTCTCTCCAGTACCTCTCCGGCTTGGAAAGTAGTACAAGAACGCCGGCTTGACGGAGCTCCTCATGAATTTGAGCACGGGCCGGCGAGATCGTCACCTTTACATTCGGCTTTCCCTTCGCCCAGTCTTGAACAAGGTGCTCCAGGTCTCCTCCACCCATGATTGAGAGATTCAGCGATGAGCCTCGGATATCCAATTCATCCCAGCCGGCTAGTAGCTCGAAAATACCTTTACGTGTCGTTAGTGCGCCCAAGAAGAGGACCCTACTCGGATCTTTTGAAGGCAATTTCGAGCATTCGCAAGCACTCGGTAGCGGCCAAACTAGTTCTGAGCGTCGGTCAACATACCCCCAGAAGGGGCCGAGGACGGCTTCGTACGTTTCTCGCGAGGCGGCAGTGCCAAATATCCACCGACGAATTAAAAGTCCGAATAGACAGAGTGGCGTCCGCAAGACTGCAACCCTGAGTTTCCGTGGAATCACTTCCGGGACGCGTGCTATCCGTCCTGCGTCTTCATTCTCTATGCAGTATGTTGAGGTCATCGTCCGTCGGAAGCGCAATGCACCCGCCACGTGGGCGCAAACGAGCAAAAGGAATGTGTGCAACATCTTCCTCGTCCACAAGGGTTCCGGAACTTCAACATACCTTGGTCCACTCTTTAGGATGAATGCGCACGTCGCCAGAACGGTCATAGGAATGTAGGTTTTGCCTGAACTTTCTAGGACGCTTCTATCCAAGTAGAGTGCCTTGCCGTACAAAGTGAGCACATCCGGCCCATCCTCAAACCGCTCAATATACGCACTGCGAATCTCCGGGGTGAAACGGATTGCATCGAATGTCGAAATACTCCGAACCGAAGAGTCAGTCATTTTTTTCCATCCAGTCAGTGCGAATTTCGTTCATAAGATCTAGGTGGTTCTTGGCCCACGGAAGAACATCGAAAGCCATGGACCACTCTCGACCAGACAGGGCGTATGCTTTCCGCTCAGCAAGGACTCCGGGGACAACCTGCCTTAGAGATGCCAATTCACCATCCTTGGCTACAGTGCCTCCACTCCTAATCTCCGCCTCGAATCCACTGCCGTCGATCCCGAGCGTGGGAAGACCGCTTGCCGCGGCCTCCACCAAGACCGTGGGGAAGCCCTCGCCTGCGCCTGAGGACAAGAACAGATGCATGTCTGACGCCCAATACACATCTCTGGCGTCCGGTATCTGCCCGAGCATTCGTATATTTTGGTTCGAAGTCAACGCAGTCTCCCTTACACGCCCCTCCAGTGATCCACCGCCCGCTAAGAGGAGAGTAGCGCCCATCGACAGGGCCAGATCGACTGCTAACATAGGTCGTTTATTTGGCTCAAGACGGCCTACGGCCGCGAAAACCAATTCATCATCGCTGAGGCCGAGCCGTTGCCTTGCGGCCCGCCTTTCAGCAGGGGTCGGGGGACGAAATTTACGGGTGTCAATAGCGTTGGGTATAACGAATACGTTTGAATCAAGACCAGTAATCTGCCGGACATCAGAAGCGACGTATTCAGACACGCACGCGATAGCATCGACCCTTCTCGCGGCCCTTGCATAGAGCCTAGCAATCAGTCGCGAATAGGGGCCGCGGCCAAAGCGGCCATGTTCAGTCCACAATACGGGCCCAAATTTCTGCAGAACATCCGTAAAACCAATCTGTTCACGCTTGAAGTGAAGATGGAAAAGATCAGCCGGGTGACGAGTTACCGCCCTCTCAATCTCTGCACGTTCCCGTGGCAATTGACTCACACCCTGTAAAAACGTACTCCTGGTCCACTTATCACCGAGAACGAGAGGCACGGAAGGCCTCCCACTAGCGCCCCAGCCTTCGACCTCCCCATAGAGGATAGAGGAAACATTCTCCCGTTGGAGACTGTCATAGAGTCGAACAATATAGTCTTCCGCACCTCCAGACTTTCCTGTCCTGGCTACGACACCTGCACTAATCATGGCGGCCCGCCACATAATGGGCGCGTACATTATCAAAAGAATTTCGTGTCAAAGATTGCGAGAGATATGTCAGGAACGAGGAGAATTCGCGATCAACATATTCGTTTAACGTATCGGATGAACTAGAGTAATCTTTCGTAATTAACGAACGATCAATGACATCTAATAAAGTATTGGCTAGATCTTCAGGATCTCCAGCTAGGCAGGTTTGCAGTTGTTCGCCCACCCCGGCATGTATCTCCTCAAGGGCAGAACTCTCGCGGGTAACTAGCAGCCGCCCGCAGGCCAAGCCCTGCCACACCTTGTTAGCAAGTACAGATGCTGCCTTCTCTGATTCCCCGAAAATGCCTAGGATTACATCGTGTTCAGCAATTATTTCGCAAAGCTGCGCTTCGGGTACTGCGTCAACGAAGCGGCACCTGTTCTCAATTCCCAATTCGTGGACCAGTGTTTCAATTTCCGGGCGCAATTTCCCGTCCCCAAGCAGAGTTAGGGTAACTTTGCGGTCAGGATCAAGTTGCGCAACCGCCCGGACGATGGTGTCAACGCCATGCAAATGGATGTAGTTGCCATAATAGAGCAATCTCACGTCCTCAGAGTTCACTGCAGGATATGCACAACGTGCCCAGCCAGGCGCACCCACAGGTAACGACACCACGTTGGTTCTGGCCTTCGTGCTCGTCATGATTCCCGCGGCCCTTACCTTCGTATCGACCAAGTACACATCTGAGAAGAACACGGACAGTGCGTCGACGACCCTGTACGCTAGGGCTTTCCATGAGCGGGGCTTGACTTGGGAAAGATCTTCTACTCGTGTCTCGTAGAGCCGGACAAACCCATCCACAACGTGAACGGCACCATTAATTCGCGATAAGAACCAAGTGAAAGGAGCATACCGCAGCGAAAATTCAGACAATACGACAACATCGCTGCGCCATGCCGTACGCAACATAGCAACGCTATTCAAGATTGTTTTAGCTACGAAATGCGGCGACTCGATTTTTTGCGTTACAGCTATTTCATAGGAGCCGACCTGCTGTAGCTTCCGCCGAATGAGCCGATTTCGGGGGTAGTTGAGATCGTGCACGTTCAAGTAGGCAACGCGCCGCAGTTCGGTACCGTAACCGGTCAACTTGTCCTTCTTCATCTTGGAACCTTGACCCATCCAACTACTTTGCCGCCCCTAAGTCGTCGACGGATTAGCCGCGCCATGCCTGCGAGCGGAATAGCCTGCATAGCAATTACGTCAAATAATGGATCAAGTGGAGACTTAAGGCTGATAAAACCACGATATCTAAGAACTGCCCAACTCACGACTGATACGGTCAATAAAGCGCCGTAGGGAGGAAAAAGGAACATCGCAAAAAATGCGGCAATCCAGAACGCGCCGACTCCGACCGTTACGCGGTAGACCTTGTGGACTAAGTATGCGCGTCCTACAGTCGATGTCAGAAGCTGCGGCACACGGGGAATTGCTTCTGAAAGAAGACCGCAAACGATTCGAACTCTTCGTTCCCACTGCTCAGACGGGGAGGCGGGGTCCTCAACGGTGTAGATTTTCGGAACAGCCGCGACCCGGAGTTCGCGACGATTGAAATCAAGGGCCAGGGCCAGGTCATCAGCCATTGTTGTGGCCGATATGGGGATGTAGTCGGTTCGTCTAAAAGCAAGGAACTCTCCTACCACAGCGAGAGTGGCCGAAAGTTCCTGCTCGCCATGTCGCGACTTCAGAAGCCCTTCATAGCGCCAGAAGAGACGCTCTCTTGCGCCCCGTTCTCGCTTGCTGCCCGTTAGAAGCCGGGCAGACCTGAGCCCTGTCTGGACGAAAAGTGGCCACCCGTCCGGCTCAATAGCACAGTTTGCGTCTGTTAGCACCACAATATCGGCCTCAGACGCGGACACCCCTGCATTCAGGGCCGCAGGCTTTCCATTTCGTGGAACTTTTAAGGTTCTATCAGCGGCTGCAGCCGCCTGGTACGTATCATCGTCGCTAGCCACCACGATGACTTTCCCGGCAACGCCCGCGCCGGCAAGCTGCCTCTGAAGCCGTTGAACAGTTGAAGCTATAACTGAGGCCTCAAGGTATGCGGCTATCACCACATCCACGGTTGCCAAAGAGTCACTAGCCGGCGCCCCGGTCAAGTCATTCTGGTGTCTCTGTCGCGGCTGTAGCAACGGTAATAAGACACCTAGAATAAAAAAGCAAATACTTATGGTGAAAACGGTAATTATCAAGTAGATCTTCCCCCTAATAGGTGACGGCGCATGACCAGGCAGTTTGTAATAGCCACGTGCAGCACACCGCGCACGGAGAAGTCGTCGTTCTCCATTGGTTCGCAAAAGCTCGAACTCAAGCTCGTCCTAAACAATAAACGGGTCACAGGGAACCCAGCCGAGACTACCACGGCCGCGATTCCTACTCACCTCTCCAGCCCGATGGAAATTTGCGGAATGGCCGGTCGGCGTATGGGTACGGGATAAAGGCATTGCGATTATATAACGACAGCTCAAATGCTAAGTAAACGCGAGCATACTGCAATTGACCGTAGCTTCACGACACTAAACGTGGATTCTTATCGAAAACGATGGGGTACCGTTTTCTGAAACTTGCCATCAGACCTTCCTCCCCTTTGCCAGGAAGCGCCTATGACAAAGGACCAAAGGAGCAAGCCTGTATGGGCTTGAATCAAGGCGCCAGACAGAACGAGAATCATGGCCAGGATGGGCAGTTTGAGCGCATAATCCATTCTAAGCTGGAGAATAATGACAACTACCGCGAGCACGAACAAAACCGTCGACACTATGCCGTACTCGATTAGCAACTTTGGAATCATGGAAAAATTTCCGCGAACTCCGACAGACGCCGCATATGAGTCTGCTGACCCAGGGCCCAGTCCCCAAAGAGCGCTGCTTGGGTACTTCTCAAACGCCGAAGCAACCGCATCGTACGGCTGAACGAAGCGAAGTGAGCCGGACGTGTTTTCGCCGTTCAGCTCGCCCGCTCTCCCCAAGATCTCATTCGACAAGCCAAGCCAATTCATACCCAGAAGGCCGATGGAACCACAAGCAATAGTTAGAATACGCGCTCTAAGAGATCCACGTGCCACGTAAACGGCCAAACCTATAAGCAACATAATGATGCCCGTCCCGCCTCCAGTCATGATAAGAGCAATCATAAAAAGCGGAGCGAAGTAACGGCGGATTGAAAGGGACGCCAGGGCGCCAAGTGCGAGATACTGCGACGCAAAGCTCGACTCTACGAAAAAAACGCCGTTTGCCTTAAGCACTCCGCTTCCATATTGAAACTCATAAGCAGCCTGGTAGCCGGGAAGAAGCCAATTACTAGGTATCAGTGAAATGGGATCAAGCCATTGTGGATAATTCGACTGAAGAGCAAATTGCAAAATGGTCAGAATGGAGATTGGCACCATCGCAAACTGAAATGTTTTCAGAGCATTTGGCAGCAAATTATCATCTTGCTTAACAGCGAAAAGAAAAGGGGTCCACATTAGGACAATCAGGCCCAGAGAGGCGCCTGTGCTTGATAATGGTGAATAAGTACTGCTAACTAATGCTGATGCACCCAAAGCAGCAAATAGAATGAGTCCAGTGACCAATGTTCTACGTCTTAGCGAAAGATTTCCGCTGGCATAGATTACTAACAGGCCGACGTAAGGCAGGGTGGCACCGATTCCTACTGCACTACCGGGTATAGCTACCCGTTGCAAATAAATGGAACCGTAAACAGCGATACCAACGACCAACAAAAGCATTTGAGATTTTCTTCGACCAGCTACGCCGAGGTCCCCCACTGGTTCTGAGACGATCGTGCGACTCTGTAATGGGCGCAGCATCACCGGATCCTAGCTTGAGCATCCGAGGTCATGGTCAGCGTGGTATTACCCATTTCCTTTCGGGAATCTTTGGAATCTCTCGCCAACCTCTCTACTTCATTGCCGAGTACGCTCAGCGTTGTCGGCCACCTATATTCTTTCACCAACCCGCGCGGCAGTGACCGATCGACCTCGATGGCAGCAAGTCTCAAAATTTCCGCCGAGAAGTCTGCTGGCGAGTCAACGATAGCCAGAGATTCTCCGGCTAACACCTCAAGCCCCAAGGCACCCAGGGAAGTCGCGACCACGGGGGTTCCACACGAAAGTGCTTCAAGTATCTTCAGCCTAGTCCCACCGGCAGCTAGAAGCGGAGCCGTCGCCACTCGAGCCCGCGCAACATACTCCACAACACTTGGGACATCTCCGTGTATTGATATTCCCGTTCTGGCCAGAGCCTGCACTTCTAACGACGGGGCGCGGCCGATGATACGAAGAGTTAAGTCCGGTCGCTGTGCCGTAACCAAAGGCCAAACCTCAGTTGCCAGCCACTTCGCTGCATCGACGTTTGGTTGCCATCCAAGGTGCGCAACAAAAACAACATCATTATGGCGGTTGTCCCTAAGCGAGAAACCCGCCTCGGATACGCCATTGGGGGCCAGAATTATCGTTGCAATATCTTCTTTTCCTTTGGGCATCCATGATTGAGCAATCTCAACATCGTGCTTACTCACCGCTGATATCGCTTCGACCATCGAGGGTAGGCGCCGCTCAAGCCGAGAAACACGGCGGGCCTCATATGTCGCAACCAAGCGCCGAAGCCACGATTTCGACGAACGTGCATAATTTCTGAGCAATTCGGACTCAATATTGTGCATGTCTAGGAGGACCGGCGACGTGAAAAGTGGCAGATAACCTACAAGCTGCGTGTATTCGATGACAACACAATCAAAATCCGTTTCTGACTGCTTTTCCAAAATTGCGTTAACAACGCTCATTCTGCACCAGCGCGCAGACGTGACACTGCCTATACGCCCAAAGCCCAACAGCACACGGGCCTTCTGGCCAAAATGTTTGAAACCAGTCCCAGGAGAACTTTTCCTTCGTTCCATCTCTGGTGTTTCCACTGCTACCGTGGTTACATTTATGCCGCGTCGTACAAGCTCACCATGAACCGAGCTCGTGCGCATGGTGCCTCCATCACGGGGGCTTGCAAAACTCTGCTTTGTGAGTAGGAGGACGTTGAGTCCTGTCGAATTCTTTCCTTCGTTCACGTCAGCTTCCCCCCGTGTTTTACGTCATACGTCTTCATGAAGCTGATACCGTCAGTTAGATGAAGTGGACCTGCTTCGCCGGCCTATGGTTTTCGCCTAACTTCCCGCCCTGTAGAAAAGGACCCGAAGGTCATCACATGAGGTGAGACCGAGAGAGAGAGCAGCGTTGTCCTCAGGTTATCACCGTCGCCTCTCCATGCCACACTGCTGCCGTTGCAGAAGCAGAGCGACGATGTAACGTTCTAACACCCAAATTGCGCCCTGTATGATCAGTCGGGACGCTCGTTGGGGTAACGAAGCGGTCCTATGAGGGGGACAAGCATGAGGCCGGTTGCTTCTTGGCGGGCTAAATATTCCCGTCGGCTAGCCGTCGTGGACGCATTCGTCATCGTTTGGGCGGTTGCAGGAGCTTACGGAATTCGGTTTGGATTTTCGGATCTCGAACAAAGTAGGACCTCTGATCTGGACTACGTTCTGCTTTCGGCAGCCCTAGTCCTCGCCTGGTGGACGATGCTGGGTTTCTGGGGCTCACGAGAACCAAAAATACTCGGGTCGGGTACAGAAGAATACAAGCGGATCATTTCAAGCTCCGCATGGTTGTTCGGTTTTGTAGCGATAGTCTCTTATGCCTTGCGGATTGAGACAGCGCGCGGGTTCGTTGGATTAGCCTTTCCCGCTGGTGCTATCGGCCTCATAATTGGTAGGTGGCTCGTTCGGCAGCATCTTAGCCTAGAGAGAACCCACGGGAAGAGCACCTCGCGAGTACTTCTTATTGGAGGACCTCACTCAACGGCGCACCTCGTCCGCTCCCTAAGAAGCGCGCCAGCTGCTGGTTATCTCCCCGTGGCTGCCCACCTACCAGGAGCTGAACGGCCTCTCGCTGCTCCTTTAGAAATTCCCGTTACTGGCGTCGAGGCTGACTATGATTCTATTTTGGCTGTAATTTTGGCGACAGAGGTCGACGCCGTGGCCATCTCCGCTGGTGTCAACCTGCACCCCCACGATCTGCGAAAACTCGGCTGGGAACTCGCAGCAAGGGACATCGGCATGATTCTGGCGCCGGCGCTAACAGACATAGCCGGCCCCAGAATACATACGCAACCTGTTGCGGGTCTGCCTTTGATCCATGTTTCCACACCGAAACTGACCGGGGGCAAGAAAGTCGCAAAACGCAGCTTTGATGTGCTGGTCGCAGGTCTGCTTGTGGTTCTGCTGTCTCCGCTGTTTCTTCTCTTGGCAGGCTTGGTCAAGTGGACCAGCCCGGGACCAGTCCTCTATCGACAGGAACGGATAGGTCTGCGGGGCACGACCTTCAACATGCTGAAGTTTCGCTCGATGAAGGCGAATGCCGACTCAGAACTCACCGCGTTGCTCGAAGCACAAGGTACTGGCGACCAGCCGCTATTCAAAGTGGAGAATGACCCACGCATTACGCCCCTAGGCCGGGTTCTTCGAAAGTTTTCCCTGGACGAACTGCCCCAGCTGCTCAACGTTTTGGGGGGAAGCATGAGTCTTGTAGGTCCCCGCCCGCAGCGCGCGGGAGAGGTTGCACTCTATGACGATGCCGCGCACAGACGCTTGTATGTAAGCCCAGGGATGAGTGGATTGTGGCAGGTGAGCGGTCGTTCAAACTTGAGCTGGGAAGAAAGCATCCGATTGGATCTGTATTACGTAGAGAATTGGTCGCTAATGAGTGATGTAATTATTCTGCTCAAGACTTTCAAAGCCGTATTCGCAAGCACCGGCGCGTTCTAACTACGAACAAGATCTCGTCCGCCGTCTTAGTATCGCTCATCCTTGTTGGGGAAAGGCACCACAAATGCGCATTTCAGTTATCGGTTGCGGTTACTTAGGAGCAGTCCACGCGGCCTGCATGGCAAAACTCGGCCATGAAGTGGTCGGGGTTGACGTGGACGAAAATAAGATAAAGGACCTGTCAGCAGGTCATGCCCCTTTTTTCGAGCCTGGGTTGGAAAACCTGCTAAAAGAAGTGCAGGCCACGGGTCGCCTCTCATTCACTACGGATATGGCCGCAGTCCAGGGAAGTTCTGTTCATTTTGTCTGTGTTGGGACTCCCCAGAAAAAGGGAGAGAATGCTGCCGACTTAACTTATGTAGACGCAGCCGTTCATGCTCTTATGCCTCATCTTTCCTCCGGGGACCTAGTCGTCGGCAAGTCGACGGTGCCCGTGGGGACGGCCGCTCGACTAACTAGTATCGTCCATCGTGCTTGCGCCAACGCCCATCTTGTGTGGAATCCCGAGTTCCTTCGCGAAGGGCACGCGGTCGCAGACACACTTCAACCGGATCGCTTCGTGTATGGCGTGGCCGATGGCAGTGAAGATAACCCCGCGGTAAAGGAACTAGATAAGGTCTACGAGATCCCCTTGAGCGAGGGCACGCCGCGACTTGTGACAGATTTGCCCACTGCAGAACTGGTAAAAACTGCGGCTAATTCGTTCCTTGCCACAAAGATATCTTTTATTAACGCGATGGCCGAGCTGTGTGATGCCGCAGGCGCAGATGTCAGCCTGCTTGCTGACGCTATAGGTATGGATGACAGAATTGGCCGTAAGTTCCTCAACGCAGGGGTCGGTTTTGGGGGCGGATGTCTTCCCAAGGATATTCGGGCTTTCATGGCCCGCGCCGGTGAACTCGGGGCGGATCAGGCTCTGACCTTCCTCCGTGAAGTGGATGCTATCAACATGCGACGCCGCACACGCGTGGTTGAACTGACTCGCGATCTCTGCGACGGATCGCTGCTAGGTCGGCGCATCACCGTCCTCGGCGCTGCATTCAAACCTCAAAGCGACGATGTTCGCGACTCTCCCGCCTTGAGCATTGCGGCCCAATTGCAGCTTCAAGGAGCAGTTGTCACCGTTTCAGATCCGGAGGCGCTCGAAAATGCGGCTCGCCGCTTTCCAGAATTACATTATGAAAAGTCAACTGAAGTTGCCCTGGACCGGGCCGACGCCATTCTGCTGCTGACGGAATGGCCCGAATATCGAGATTTAGACCCCTATGAAACTGCCAACCTCGTTGTGGACAGAAAAATCCTAGACGGCCGCAACGTGCTTGATGCCAAGAAATGGCGGGCTGCAGGTTGGACATTCCGCGGGCTGGGCCGCCCCTAAAATGAGCAATAAAGCCGTTGACAGTGTGCCTCCGTCAGGTCGTAGAACTACGCCTACGCGACGGCCGAATCAGAGAAGACTCAGGCGCTTGTTAACTGTAGGGATCCCTTTCCTCACGCTAGTAGGTATCAGTGTGTTTGGAGCGGCTTGGCTGGGGTTCAAAGCGGTTTCTATAAAAACTCAGTTAGAGGCCGCATCAGGTCTTATCCCTGAGCTAAAGCAGGAGATTTTCGCGTCCGACGCAACTGCGGCTGCTGATACGTTAAGGAGACTCCGGGAGCACACTTCGAGCGCACGGTCAGACGCAGGAGACCCGGTCTGGACACTTGCGTCAGGGCTCCCTTGGATTGGCCCCAACCTGGCTGCCGTATCGGAGGTCGCGCGGGCGACCGATGACGTTGGCGCCCTAGCGCTGACTCCGCTCTTAAACGTGTACGAGTCTCTCGATTGGGAGACCCTAGTACCAAGTGGCCCGGGTACCAACCTAGATCCACTTAGGTCCGCAGCGCCGAGTGTTGCTTCATCGGCTTACGCTGTCAGAGCCACCTCGGAGAGACTCGATGGGATAGATACGTCTAACTTGCTGCCCCAGGTGGCGGACCCGTTGATCCAAGCTCGAAATGAGTTACGCCAGACAGTAGCCGCATTGAACTCTGCTTCAGATGCGGCAAGTATTGCCCCCGCAATGCTTGGCGCCGACGGGATCAGAAACTACCTTCTCGTTATACAGAACAATGCAGAGGCGCGGGCATCAGGTGGTATACCCGGCGCTCTCGCCGTCCTCACCCTCGACGGGGGCAAGCTGTCCCTCGGGGCGCAGCAAAGTGCTGTTGACATCGGCATCATGTCCCCAGCTTTGCCCGTTGAGCCCGAACAACAACAGATTTATTCAACTCGTCTGGGCAAGTACATGCAGGACGTGAATCTCACTCCGGACTTCCCTACCACGGCGGCCACTGCTCAAATGATGTGGCAAAAGAAGACCGGCCAACGCGTCGACGGGGTCATCTCGTTAGATCCAGTAGTCCTCAGCTACATTCTTCAGTCCACGGGCCCAATTGACATCAACGGGCCAGAACTTGGGGCTGCGCAGACCGCTGGCCTGCCGACAGCGCTGACAGGCAATAATGTTGTGCCGACCTTGCTCTCTGAGGTCTATGCAAAGATCCAGCAACCCAAGCTCCAGGACGCGTATTTCGCAGGCGTAGCTAAGGAAGTTTTCGCTGCTCTTGCCAGCGGCAAGGGAGAAGCGAAAGCCCTCATCACGGGTATAACCCGCGGGACAGAAGAAGGTCGCGTCCTCGTGTGGTCGAACAACCCTTCCGAACAGGCAGTTATCTCTAAGTACTCCCTCAGCGGCTCTATATCGGGGCCGAGCGTGCCACCTGCAGAGTTTGGCGTCTATTTCAACGACGGCACAGGCGCCAAGATGGATTACTACGTCAAACGCAAAGTCCAACTCGTCAAAGAGTGCCCTGCTGATGGTTATGAACAGACGACGGTGCGCGTGACCAGCACGAATACGGCTCCTCTGGACGCAGCTGCGTCGCTACCGGCGTACGTTACCGGCGGCGGCGTCTACGGCGTGCAGCCGGGGACCGTTCAGACGAACATCATCGCGTACGGGCCCGTGCAAGCAAACGTTGAGTCAGCCACCGTTGACGGCCAAAAAACTCCATTCGCCCCTTACATCCACGCGAACAGGCCAGTCGGTGTTGTGGCCCAGCAACTTGCGCCTGGCGAAAGCAAAACGGTGGACTTCACTTTCGGAAAGATCGTCCAGCACACGGAACCTAACGTGGTTGTCACGCCCACTGTCCAGCAAGTAAAGGACGTGATCCTGCCCACCGAAAATGCGTCCTGCGATCAAGGCCAGTGACGGCTGCGTTAACACTATGTAAACCGACTGGATTGAGGTTGGTTACGATCGAATCGGGATGGTACCTTCTATCTGGGATATTTATCCGTAGTTCTGCACATGGTCTCGTGCGGAGGGGACATCTCCCCAAAATCGGGTATCAAAACTTTAACGTCTCCGGGGGGACACAAATGAAGAAGACTTTCGCTGCACTCGCGCTCGCAGGCTCCATCGCACTGATCGGTTCGGCACCCGCCATGGCCGCAACCTACCCGGCACTTCCGCCGCAGGCCGCAGTTTCTGACGGCACCGTCGGGCCGGGTGAAAGCTTCGTGTTCCGCGGCCAGGGTTTCCTGGCGGGAGAACGACTGATCATCCGCGTCACGCCCGGTCAGGCTCCTGCCTCCAACGGCGCCAACATTGCCGGTAGCCGTGCTGTTGCTGCCCGTATCAACGTTGTAACCGAAGCACACACTTTGACTGCTACTGCTGACGCCAAGGGCGCTTTCGCATTGCCGATCGCCATCAACGAAGCCGGCACCTACAGCCTGACCGCTACCGGTGAAACGTCTGGTGTCACCGTTGGGCCCGTAACCGTGACTGTTGCAGCTTCACTGGCTAACACCGGTGGCAATGTTGCAGGCACCACGGGCGGCGCTCCGTTGGCCAACACCGGCGCCGACTCCGGCCTCATACTGTGGACCCTGGTGGGCGCAGGCGCACTGGCCGCCGGCGCAACCTCCGTCGTGGTGGTTCGCCGCCGCGCCAAGGCTGAAGCTGCAGCCTAGCACCAACGCTATATAGCACCAACGAAGGTGGGTGCTCCTCCGAAATGGAGGAGCACCCACCTACTGCTTTTAAGACCATGTGGTATCTATTAGAGCTATGGGGAGACATTGGCGGAGAGCACCACGCGAGTACGACTTTTCCATACAGCTCCCCCGGCCACAGGTGTTGGCCTGCGCCCTTCTCTTGCTCCTCGCGGCCTGCGCCCTAGGCACTGCGGCGTACGCCCTCCTGCGGACTTCCTAGGGCCCCTTTGAAGCATCTCCGCAACCGCCGACTTTGGCAGCTAATTCTCGCAGCCATGGCGGTGCCACTAGCTCTGGTCGCGTTCTGGCCGTCGCCCGTGGATAAGCCCGTCTCAGGACAGCTCGCCGCCACACTGAGATTCCTACACCACCACGGTGTTCCCGGTTGGTTCGACTACAACTTTGTAGAGGCCGCAGCAAATATTGCTCTATTGATCCCCGTCGGATTTGTAGCCGCATTAGCCTTTCCACATAAAAAGTGGTGGCAAATTGGCGCCTTCGGCATGTTCATATCTGGCTGCATCGAACTGGGACAGTTCCTGTTTCTTCACGACCGTTTTGCAAGCTCGTCAGACGTCATAACAAATACGTCAGGGGCTATCATCGGTGCCTTGATGGCCGGCGTGGCGATTCAAAAAGGGAGGTCCGCAGCCTTTCGGCAACGGACCTCTCAGAAGCAGTAGAGGGTCGAGACTACCCGAGAAAGCCCTTCATCCAGGTCTTCAGGTCCTCACCGAATTCAACGCGCTCGGATGCGAGCGTGATGACGGCCTTGAGGTAGCTCAGCTTGTCACCGGTGTCGTAGCGGCGGCCCTTGAAGACCACGCCATACACGCCCGAGCCTTCGCCCTCGCCGGCCGCGAGGGTCTGCAGGGCATCGGTCAGCTGGATCTCGTTGCCGCGGCCCGGCTCCGTGTTCTCCAATACGCTGAACACATTGTGGTGCAGCACGTAGCGGCCGATGACCGCCAAGTTGGACGGTGCATCAGCAACAGCGGGCTTCTCAACGAGGCTGTTGACGCGCACGTAGTCCTCGCCGTCCACGGGCGAGATGTCGGCGCAGCCGTAGGCGCTGATCTGGGAGGGGTCAACCTCGATCAGAGCGATCACCGAGCCGCCGGTCTTTTGCTGGACCTCCATCATGGTGCTCAGCAGGTCCTCTGCCTCGTCAATGAGGTCGTCACCCAGGAGCACCGCGAAAGGCTCGTCCCCCACGTGCTGCTGGGCGCAGAGCACAGCGTGACCCAGCCCCTTGGCCTCGCCCTGGCGGACGTAGTGGATGGGGCCCAGGTTAGAGGCATACTCCACCAAACCCAGCTTGTCCTTGTCGCCCTTGGCTTCAAGCGCGGCCTCGAGGCCAGGCTCGCGGTCGAAGTGGTCCTCCAGCGCGCGTTTGTTGCGACCGGTGATCATCAGCAGGTCCGAGAGGCCGGCGTCGATGGCTTCCTCCACCACGTACTGGATGGCCGGGCGGTCAACCACCGGCAACATTTCCTTCGGCATTGCCTTGGTGGCGGGCAGGAAGCGTGTTCCCAATCCGGCAGCAGGAATGACGGCTTTGGTAATAGCTTTCCCCGTAGTCATAGCTGAACCTTAACAAATTTGGTGGGTTAACCGGCAATTGGATACCGAATCGACAAGCTCAATCACCCTTGAATGGAACCTTACGGAGCCCCCAAATGAGGCGGGGAAGCCCCCGCAGGAATCTCACCCAACGGGCGCGATGTTGCCGGAGTTGTCCGGGCAAGGACAAGTCTGCGTAGATGTTTCCACTGAGGAAAACTTCCCGGGCAGGGAAGAGCGCGCCCCACAGCATCCTTGGTTTCTCGCTCCAGGGCGCCTGTAGGATAGCCAAGAGCCGTGCGCTCCCCGGGTCCTGCGCTGCCACACGGTTGCGCCACTCCGGAGAGGGCTCCTGCCAGACAACAGTGACACCACTGGGAAGAAGCACTTCCAGGAACGGCCGAACGGCCGCCAGAGAGCTTGTGGCCCGGGCGAGCTCCAGGACTCTCCCCGACAGGCCTTCCCTGCCCGTAAGGTCCGCGAGGTACTCAAGCTCGTCAATGCAAGAAGGCAGGGCCGGAGTGCGCAGGGCGTGCAGGGCCAAAAACAGGACGCCAAGCTCCCTGCTCGGAACAACAAGCCGCTGTCCCGCAAGTTCAAGGGTTTCAGTGTTCGCCCATAAGCTTTCGAAGCAGTCGGGCCCGGGACTTTCCATGCCTGGAAAGCGGAAATGGACGTCGATACAACACGGCCACTCGGGGTGGTAGAAGGTGACGGAGTGCTTTGGGAAAGTCCTGCTGTCCGGGTCGACCGGCCGTCCACGCCAGCCCCGCTCATGCAGTCCCTGCATCAAGTCCTCTAGACGTAACGGATCAACGACGACGTCCACATCTGCAGACACCTTGGCTTCTCGGAGCCCCTGAAGGACGCTCACCGGCCCCTTGATGAAGAAGGCCCTGATGCCCAGTCCGGCTGCCAGACGCGCCACCAGTGCATGGCCCAGGAGCACACCCTCCGGGATCTTGAGCTCCGTTTTACGGGAAGCGTTGGTCACGGTATTCCTACACTCTCGCCCTGCGGCCGCCCGGCGCAGCTTCCAGGGCGGCAAGGACGTCTTCTTCCTGTCCGTCCAGCACTGCAGCCATCTCCGCGGCCGGTATAGATGCGGCCTTGTAGGTTCCGTAGTAGGAATAGGCGTCCGTGCCCTTAAGCGGGACGTAATTGAGGACAGCGCCGAGGACGCGACCCTTCACCTTCTCGAGGTTTCCAAGGGACTGGTCCAGCTGTTCCTGGGTGGTCTTGCCGGTGCGGATGACAACGATTGCGCCGTCCGCTGCCCGGGACAGGACAGCAGCATCAGTCACCGGAAGAAGCGGCGGTGCGTCGATGAGGACCACGGCATCCTTCGCTAAGGTGGCAAGCATATTCTTCATGGCCCGGGACCCAAGCAGTTCGCTGGGGTTGGGCGGGATCCGCCCCGATCCCAACACCGAGAGGTTTGGCAGGGCTCCCCAGGGCTGCAGGACGTCAGCCAGATCGGCCGTACCCGTGAGCACATCAGTGACCCCAACGCCGGGAACAAGGTTGAAAACGTCCACCAGTGTGGGCCGGCGAAGATCGCCGTCGACCACAACGACGTTTTCACCCGCTGCCGCCATGGTGACCGCAAGGTTGGCCGTCATAGTCGATTTGCCCTCGGCCTGGAGCGAACTGGTGACCACGATGACCCGTGGTGGCTGGTCCACGTCGAGAAAACTGAGGTTGGTGCGCAGTTCGCGGAGAGCCTCCGCCATGGCCCCGCCGGCGTCGTGCAGCTGCGCTGCGGTGCCGGCGTCCACGATGGTGCTCTTCTCGTCCAGCCGGTGGTCCACCGGGAGAGTGCCGATGACGGGTACGCCGAACAGCCGCTCAATGTCCCCCGCCCTGCGGATCCGGCGGTCCAGGTGACGGCGTATGAGTGCGTACGCCAACCCGAGGGCCAAACCGATGAGGGCGCCCAGGGCCAGATTGAGCTTGGTGTTGGGTGACGAGGGGCTGCTGGGCAGCACAGCTTTGCCCAGCGGGAGGACACGGACCGCCGTTGCTGCACCGGCTTGTGTTCCGGCGTCGGGCGTTGCTGCGGCACCGGCAGCCGACTCGGCGGATGGCGCTGTCTCGATGGCTTCCACCTGCGCTGCAAGGCCATTCACCCAAGCGTCCGCTACACGCTGGGCGGTGGCGGGATCAGTCGACTGTGCGGTGACCTTGATCTCTGCCGTGTCCAGCGGAACCTTCACGCTGATGCTGCCGAGCAGGGCATCGGCAGTGGTTTTCAGGTCGAGGGCCTGGATGACCCGGTCCGCGACCAGCCGTGATTTTGCCACCGACTCGTAGTTTTTGACTTTGGCCTTGGCGAGGCTGTCGCCGGCCAGTGCGAGGCTCACGTTGTCCGAGCCCGGCGTGACAACGATGCCGCTGGAATCGGACGAGTAGATCTTGGGCTGGATGACAGTCCATCCGGCGGCGGCCAAGGTGGCCAGCAGGGTGAAGGCGACAATTGCCTTCCAGTAGGTCCGGAGGACGTTCAGGTAGTCAGCCAGGTCCAGGCCGGGAGGTGTCTCCGCGGGGGCTGCTGTTGCGCTCATGAGGGTTCCTTAAACTCAAGTTTCTTGCGTGCGGGCGTGCGGGCGTGCGGGCTGTTCAAACGAGGCCGCGTACCAAAATCGACTTTGCGATGAGCTGGTCTACAGCTCCGGCGACGGCCGCGCGGTAACCTTCCGGTTGGCCGTGCACCCTACAGACGTGGTTCGTGATCTCGTCCAGGCTTGCCGGGCGGGCGCAGGCCTCCCAGACCGCGGGGCCGATACCCGCCAGGCGCACTATTTCGTTGTCCAGCATGATCAGCAGGTCGTCTCCGATGGCTACAGCGTCCTTGGGGTCCCTGCGCTGGAAGCTACCCGCTGGAAGGTGCCCCGGTTGGGCACCTTCTGTTGCGGCGGGTTCCCACTCTCGCCCTGGTACCGGCTGAAGCCGGAAAAGGGGCGCCAGCGCTGCAGGAAGATCGGCGGCCTCCGAATAGGTCACCTGCCACGCTCCCCCAACACTTTCGATGAGGCGGCAGAGCGACTGCAGCGGATCCACGACCTCTGCCTGCGAGGACGAGTCCGGGATCAGCGCGAGCACCGCATCGGCCAGCGGTACCTTTTCCAGCACGGGAGCGGTTGCGCGGTTCTCCTGGGCCCGGTTCAGGAGCACGATCGACTGGATGAAGGGCATAGCCGGGGCTGGCTGGAGTCCGAACTCGTCCGGCCCGACCTGGCGTTTGGGTGCGCCCGCACCCTGCTTTACGGACAGCGGCTTGGGGTAGGGAACCACGGAGCCATCCCATGCAATGGCCACGGTCTCGTCCGTGACGTAGCAATAGCTTCTGGCGAGCACGGAGGCTGCAGTGGTTTTCCCCGTTCCCGACTTGGCCACCAGCGCCACCACGGCCCCCGTACTGGGGTCCGCCACGCCACAGGCATGAAGCATGGTCAGTTCACCGGCATTGGCCAGGATGGCTGCCACCGTTAGACGGGACGTTAGGTTCTCAGCCAGCTCTTCAAATGAGGTGGCTTCCAACTGGAAGGTGCCAGCCGGGTGCTTGGTGGACGTGTTGGCGACCGAGGCAGTGAATCGCGTGCCGGGAGTGGGTTCCGGTGGCACCGGCGGCAACTGAGGCTCATCGGCGCTGATGCACCGAGCCCAGGCTAAACCCATAGCAACGCGCTGCTGCCAGGTGACTGCGCGGCCCCAACGGACCACAAACTGTTGTCCCAAGACGTCCAGGCACAGCAGGTCACTGCCCCTGGCCAGTTCGTCGAGCAGACGCTGCTGCCACACCAACCCTGCGATCCCCGTAGACGTCATGCCGTTAGTGCCCGGCGCCGGGGGCAGCCTCAATCAGGCGCTGCGCCTCGAGGCTTGCCAGGAAGCCTTCCACCTGGGCCTGCATCTGTCCCGCCTGGTCCTCGAAGGTAATCTCAAGCTCGGCAAGGATCTCGCGTTCGCTCCGCTGGCCGTCAATCAGGTCCCAGATGACGGCAGCCGGTCCTTCCAAGACCACCGGCTGGGTTGCATCAAGGTGCAGCAGGGCAACGCGGGCCCGTGGTTTGGTGCAGACCTGGGCAACGTGACCGGAGTGGTGCCAGATCACGGGATGATCATTGTGATGCCGGCGATCACTACGGGCGTGGACGATCCAAAAGTGAGCGTCATCGTGAAGGTGTACTTCTGACCGCTGACCACTTTGGATTGGCCTGTACCGTCCACGTAATAGAAGGATATTGCCTGCGTTGCAGACTGGTTGGGAGCAACAGTAAGAGTCGCCGTCGAAGAAAACCCAGTAAAGCTTCCGGCAGTCACGGTGTTTCCATTCAAGGACTTCACGGCAATACCTGTGGCAACGGTTCCGGTATCAACTGTGCCAGTAATTCCGACTGTCACTGTCTGTGCCGTCGTGAAGGTGTTCTGGATTGTCAGGTTGGCCGGCCCCTGACCATTTCGCGTTCCACCCGCCCCTTGCTGCTTGGAGTAGGTAATGCCAGTGAGGGGGCCGGACGTTATAGAGATCGCTCCTGATGCGGCAGCGGCGGGAGCGGCGATGGCCGTAGCAATAACGGGCAGGGACCAGGCCACACCCGCGACGACGCGACGGCGACTAAAGCCGCCCTCTTCTTGACCCTCGGCATCCGCGTTCAAAACTTCAGACAATTGTGCCCCCAGAATAGGTTTCCAGCTGCGGCTGCCAATGTGAGACCGGCAGGGCGCATCGGCCGGTTTGCCCGGCTTCGCCTACTCTTACGAACGCAAATAAAGATTTCTGAAACGGCCTTGCAAGGTTGACTCAAGAATTCTGCAAGGCTTGCTTAAGGCTAATTACAGCAGCGTGATTCCCGTGAACTTCGGTTCCCTCTTCTCCTGGAACGCCCGGAAACCCTCCGCGTAATCATCGGTCTTGCAGAGGCGTGCCTGCTCTTCGTTTTCCTCCTGCATGGCCTGCCACAGGCCCAGCCGCTGGTCGCGGATGTGCGCCACCAGCTCCTTGGAGGCAACAAAGGCACCCGTGGCGCCGGCAGCCACCCGCGAAACGATCTCCCGCGTCGACTCAAGCAGCGAGCCAGCAGGCATGGCGCGGCTGAACATGCCCTGCGCCACCGCCTCTGCGCCGGAGATCAGGTCCGCCGTGTAGATCAGGTCCAGCGTCCGGTGCATGCCCAGCCGCTCCGTGAAGTACCAGTGCCCACCCGAGTCCAGGGTGGCCCCCAGCTTGGCGAACGGCGAGCCGAACTTCGCGTTCTCCGCCACGTACACCACGTCCGTGGCCAGCAGCAGCCCCAGCCCCACGCCCAGGCAGGCGCCCTGTGCCGCAGCAAACGTCGGCGCCGGGAATGCAGCCATCTTCTGCAACAAAGGCTCCACCAGCCCGCCCAGGTACGCGGCGGCGTCATCGTTCTCCGGGGTGACCCCGGCGATGTCCCGGCCCGCGCAGAAGGCGCGTCCCTCTCCCCTCAGCAGCAGCGCCCGCACCTCACCGCGTGAGGCGGCGGCAGCAGCGTCGTCGTACGCCTGTGCTAAATCCCGCAGCGCCTGCTCATCGAGCGAGTTCAGCTTGTGCGGCGCGTCCAGCACTACCTCGGCGATGCCGTTGCTGATGGAAAGGGAAATCATGGGGCTCCTTGGTTGGGGGAAAACGGATCAGACGTCGAAGTCGACCGTGACTTCCTTGCTGGTGGGGTGGCTCTGGCAGGTCAGGACGTAGCCCTTGTCCAGCTCATCCTGCTCCAGCGCGTAGTTCTCGTCCATGGTCACGCTGCCGGTGACCACCTTGGCCCGGCAGGTGCCGCACACTCCCCCTGCGCACGCGAACGGCACGTCCGGGCGGACCCGCAGCGCCGCGTTCAGGATCGACTCGCGGGCGTGCGTGGGGCTGGCCACCTCGCCCTGCAGGCCGTCCAGCTTGAACGTGATCTTGTACGTCTCCTTGGACTCATCCACCACCACGGGACGGCCGGCGTGGCCCTCCGGGCGGTCCGGCTTGCCGGAGGTGAACAGCTCGAACCGGACGTTCTCCGGCTTCACCCCGCGCTCGGCCAGGGTGTCACGGCACAGCTGGACCAGCTCGAACGGCCCGCACAGGAACCACTCGTCCACATCGTCCGCGTGCAGGGCGGTGCCCAGCAGCTGCTGCAGCTTCTCCGAATCGATCCGGCCGGAGAGCAGCGGCGCGATCCGCTGCTCGCGGCTCAGCACGTGGTGGATGGCCAGCCGCTGCGGGTACTTGTCCTTCAGGTCTGCCAGCTCTTCCAGGAACATGACGTCCATGGCGGCCTTGTTGGCGTAGATCAGGTCGAACCTGGTGTCCGGGTTGGCGGCCAGCAGCGTCCGGGCGATGGCGATCACCGGGGTGATGCCGGACCCGGCCGCGATGGCCACGAAGTTCCCGGCCTCCCCTGCCAGGTCCTCCGGGTGGTTCATGGAGTTCATGACGTTCTGGTCCACGGCCACACCGTCCCGGCCGTGCTTGGACACGAACGCGCCCATGGGGCTCATCACGTCCAGGGTGTCCCCCGCCTTCAGCTCGGCATTGGCCCACGTGGAGAACAGCCCGCCCAGGTCCTTCTTGATGGCCACGCGGATCTCGCTGGTGCCGTCCGCGAAGCTGCGCGGCTCGGCGCAGATGGAGTAGCTGCGGCGGATTTCCTTCGGCTCACCGGACTCATCCGGCAGCGTGGTGCGCAGGGCCACGTACTGGCCGGGCAGGTAGTCGAACTTGCCGGCGAGCTCGGCCGGCACATGGAAGCTGACCTCGATGGCATCGTCGGTGAGCCGGCGCACCTCCTTCACCGCAAGGGAATGGAAGGACGGACGACGGCGGCCGGTCACCTCAGCCTCTTCGGCGGCGGTCTGGCGGACAACAGGCATGGGGGCTTCCTTACAGGACTTTGAAGTAGTCGAACGGTTCCTTGCAGTCCTGGCACACATACAGCGCCTTGCAGGACGTGGAACCGAAGCGGGTGAGTTCCTTGGTGTTGAGGCTGTTGCACTGCGGGCACTTCACGGCCAGGCTCAGCCGGATGGGGCCGGAATGGCCGCCGGCGCGGGAGTTCCCGCTGGGCGGGGCGATGCCGTATTCCTGCAGCTTCTGCTTGCCGGCCTCGGTCATCCAGTCCGTGGTCCACGCCGGGGCCAGGACCAGGTCCACGTGCACGTCCCCGTAGCCCTCCTTCTTGAAGGCGGTGTAGAGGTCGTCACGGATGGCGTCCATGGCCGGGCAGCCCGAGTACGTGGGGGTGATGGTTACGGTAACCTCGCCGCCCGCCACGTCCACCTTCCGCAGGATGCCCAGGTCCGCGATGCTGAGCACCGGGATCTCGGGATCCACCACGGTGGCCGCGATGTCCCAGGCCTTCTGCTCCGGGGTGCGGGTCCGGGATTCGAAATCCGAGATGTACACGGCAGTCACCAGCTGGCCCCGGGATGCTCGCGGGCCAGCACCTGCATCTCCGCGAGGATGTAGCCCAGGTGCTCCGAGTGCTTGCCGTACCGGCCGCCGCCGGGGGCTGCGGGCACGTCCGGGACCTCAAGCTCGGCCTCGTTCAGGACGTCCGCCACCAGGCGGTCAAAGTCTTCCCGCAGGCTGGAAGGCACGACGGCGGCACCCGCCTCGGCGAGGCGCCGCGTCAGGTCATCGTCCTGGAACAGTTCGTTGACGTACGGCCACATGGTGCGGAGGCTGTGGATCATCCGCTGGCGGGATTCCTCCGTGCCGCCGGCAAGGCGCAGGACCCACTGGGTGCTGTGGTCGCGGTGGTAGTCCACTTCCTTCACGGCCTTGGCGGCGATGGCGGCCAGGGTGGCGTCCGTGGATTCGGTGAGGCGGCGGTACAGCTCGTACTGGTAGTAGCTCACCACGAACTGGCGGGCGATGGTGGCCGCGAAGTCGCCGTTGGGCTGCTCGAACAGCTGGACGGAGCGGAACTCGTGCTCGCGGCGGAAGTAGGCCAGGTCATCCTCTGACTGTGGGGTGCCGTCCTCCTTGGGCGTTCCGGCACCGGCGTAGGTGAGGAAGCTGCGGGCGTGGCCCAGCTGGTCCAGGGCGATGTTGCCCAGGGCAATGTCCTCTTCCAGCTCGGGGGCCCGGGAGATCCAGTGGCCCAGGCGCTGCGCGAGGATCAGGGCGTCATCGCCCAGGCGGAGGGCGTACTCCGCGACGTCTTCGGTGGGCTTGGCCAGCCCGGTCTTGACCTCCAGCGCGATGTCCTCCGGGCGGAGGGCGTTGCCGGGGGTGATCCGGGTGGCGGAGGCGTTGCTGTCTCCGCCGGCTACACCGGTGGAGATGTCGCCGTGGCCTGTGGTGGGCGCTTCGGGGGTGCTCACAGGTGCTTCACCCCTTCGCTCTTGGTGTAGTACGTGGCATGCCGGTAGTCCTTGCCCTGGGGCGACTCGAAGAACGAGCCCTTGGAGTCGGGGTCGCTGGCGGCGATGGCGTCCGCCGGGACAACCCAGATGGAGACGCCCTCGTTGCGGCGCGTGTACAGGTCCCGCGCGTTCCGGAGGGCCATGGCGGCGTCCGGGGCGTGCAGGGAGCCGGCGTGGACGTGGCTCAGGCCGCGGCTGGACCGGACGAAGACCTCCCAGAGGCCCCACGTGGAGCGGTCATGGTGATCCGGTGCGGGGCTGGCCTTGGGGGCTTCGCGGTTGATCTCGGTGGCCGAGCTGGCCGGGGTTTCCGGGTTGCCGTGGGGGCTCATGCTGCGTATTCCTTCGTCTTCTTTGACTGTTTTGCTGCGTAGGCGGCTGCTGCCTCGCGGACCCAGGCGCCGTCGTCGTGCGCTTCCCTCCGCCGCTCAAGGCGCTGGGCGTTGCAGGGACCGCGGCCGGCCAGGACTTCGTGGAACTCGTCCCAGTCCAGCGGGCCGTGCTCCCACTTTTTGGTGTCCTCGTTGAAGCGGATCTGGTCATCGGGGAGGGTGAGGCCCAGGACCTTGACCTGCTCCACCATCATGCCCACGAAGCGGCTGCGGAGCTCGTCATTGCTGAACCGCTTGATGTTCCAGGCCATGGACTGCTTGGAGTTGGGGGAATCGTCATCCGGCGGGCCGAACATCATCAGGGCCGGGGCGTACCAGCGGTTCACGGCGTCCTGGGCCATCTGCTTCTGTGCGGGGGTGCCGTTGGAGAGCTCAAGAAGGATCTCGAAGCCCTGGCGCTGGTGGAAGGACTCTTCCTTGCAGACGCGCACCATGGCCCGGCCGTAGGGGCCGTACGAGGCGCGGCACAGCGGGACCTGGTTGCAGATGGCTGCGCCGTCCACCAGCCAGCCGATGGCACCCATGTCTGCCCAGGTGCGGGCCGGGTAATTGAAGATGCTGGAGTAGCGGGCCTTGCCGGCGATGAGGTCGTCCATCATCTTGTCCCGGGACTGGCCCAGCGTCTCGGCGGCCGAGTAGAGGTAGAGCCCGTGGCCGGCCTCGTCCTGGACCTTGGCCATGAGGATGGCCTTGCGCTTCAGGCTGGGGGCGCGGGAAATCCAGTTGGCCTCCGGCTGCATGCCGATGATCTCGGAGTGTGCGTGCTGGGAGACCTGGCGCAGCAGCGTCTTGCGGTAGGCCGCCGGCATCCAGTCGCGGGGCTCGATGCGCGAGTCCTCGGCGATGATCCGGTCGAAGTGGGCCTGGCCTGCCGCATCCTCTTCCGGGGTTAGCTCAGCCGGCACTGACTGCAAGTTCTGCGCTGCCATGGTTGCTCCTATGCAAAGACCTTTGGGGCGGCTCGGAATTATTTACCGACCGTTCGTTCAGGATATGCGGGAGCGTGCGGAGGCGTCAAGCGTGGCGCCCTCTTTCAACGCCCCATCACGTCCCGCAGCCCTTCCGCCAACGCCCGCTCACATCCTGCAGCCCTTCCACCAACGCCCGCTCACATCCTGCAGCCTTTCCCCCAACGCCCCATCACGTTTTGCAGCCTTTCCGCCAACGCCCCATCACGTTTTGCAGCCTTTCCGCCAACGCCCGCTCACGTCCGGCACCTGGGAGGGGGCCGCCGTCGTGCGTTTCCACGTACTCCGGTCAACTCTGGTTTGCCTTGGTTCCGGGGCATACAATAACCACGCCTCAGTGGCCCCACACAGCGAAACACTCCACGGTTCGGCGTTCCGGCGCCGGCGACAGTCACAGCGCCTGCGCGCAGCTTCCCCAAACAACGCACATAGGCCTCCCCGCGCTGGGACCGGGATTGGCCACCTGGAAGATGGATGGTCATGAGACGGTTCCTGGCTCTGCTAGTTGCACTTGCGTTCACCTTCACTGCCCTGTCAACACTGAGCCCCGGCATCGCCCAGGCTGCGCCCGGACCATGCATCGGCGCACCTCCCGCCGACGGGACCGCCTACGCGGAAACCCGGCAGTTCGTGGACAGCCAGGCCTGGTGGATGCCCGACGTCGACCAGGCCAGCAACTCCATCACCAACAACGGCCACGTCCATCTGGGTGCGTGCATCCCTGACCGCGAAACGCTCAGTTCGGGCAACCTGACCGTGAACGTGCGGGTGATCCTCCACGACAATCCCGGCACGGCCGATTACGTCTCCATGGTGTTCTTGACGTCCGGCAGTGAAACCGCGGTCCAGAAGTGCTATCTGCGGGCCGCAGCAGCCAACTTCACCTGCCCAGGCCCGTCAGGCACGGGCGGCGGAGACTTCGTGTGCAGCGGAACCTGCGAGCGCTGGCTGACGTTCTCCCGCCCCATCTCGGTGTTCAAGCATTCGGGCCTGCAGGAGATCCACCTCCGCGCGTTCGTGCCGGAGCCGGACGGCAACGAGATGCGGGCAAGCCTCAACTGGCAAACGGACATCCGGAACGGAAAGTCCAAGTCCGACGCCGCACGGTACCCGTTCCTGCGCGGCAAGGGCTGGTACACCCACTCCGGGTACTGCGAGGCGTCGGTCCGCAGCGTCCCCCTCCCCGATGCCCCGGTCTCAGGCGTCTGGACTCCGGCCGTGGCCCTGAGCACCCACCCCAACGACTCGCTCCCGGCGACGCACTCGTTCATCGCAATCGACCCCGACTTCCACGCCGCTCCGCCCAACCCCGGAACCGTGCTCTGGGACGCCGCGGGTCCGTACGGACGCGAACCCTTTGGTGCCGCCCCCGTCTCGATCGATACCAGAACGCTGCCCAACGGGCTGCACAAACTGCACCTGAGGACATCGTGCCGTGACAACAAGCTGGGCTCGACCAACTCCGGGGTGACCGTGGTTCCCTTCACCGTGGCGAACTGACGAACGTTTCCCTACGAGGCGCGCGATGCACGCGGCTAGCCTGAGTCATGGCCACTGAAGGGCCCGGCCCGGGCCTGCAGCTGCAGGCGGGGCTGCAACCCGAACTGCGCGCGCTGCCCGGCCTGCTGAGGGCTCTGGGCATGCTGGCCATGACGCACGCGGACGTGGTTCTCGCCACCGAACGCGCCCTGGCGGACAACCCTGTCCTTGAACGTGCCGAGGGGCACCCCTGCCCCGGGTGCGGCCGGCATGTGGCGTCCGGAACCTGCTTCCGCTGCCGGGGCACTTCAGGAGCTTCGCCGTTTCACGATGGCCCCGAACCGGCCGTCAATCCGTTCGCATCGCTGGAAGCAGACGCCGCCGTGGAAGTCCGGCCGGACTGCCGGCGCGCACTGGAACTCGTGCTGGCGCACCTGACCTCCCGTGGCCTCCTGGACTGCGAGCCGGAGCAGATCGCCCTGCTGCATGGCCTGAGCCCTGACCAGGTGCACGAGGCCCTCCGCGCGATCCGGGCCGTTGGACCGCCAGGCATCGCCTGCACCAGCGTCGTGGAACTGCTCGCCATCCAGGCGGAGGGGCTGGTGGACGCCGGCGAGGCCCCGGACTGGCTCCCCCGCCTGGTCCGCGGGCACTTGGCGGACCTCGCCGCGGGAAGCACCGCCGCCGTCGTCCGTGCCATGGGACTTTCCGAGGAGCAGGTCCTTGCCGGACTGGCCATGGTCAGGGAGCGGCTGAGGCCGTTTGTGGCAGTGGAAACCAGCGCCGCGGCTGCAGGGGTTCCGACGGCGGACGTGTTTCTGTACCGCCGGGCCGACGGCTCCGTGGAGGTGGAGGTTCCCGCGAGCGCCTGGTTCGGCCTCCAGGTGGTGGACCTTTCCGCCGGGCTTCCCGCGGCATCCGAGGCGAAGCAATGGCTGACGGACCACGAGTTGGCTGCCAGGCGGCTCCTGTACCAGATCGACCGGCGCGCCGGCGCCCTCCTCCGCATCACCGAATGCGCCGTGACACACCAGAAGGACTTCCTGGACCACGGTGCGGGACAGCACCGCCCCTTGACGCGGACCGCCGTCGCCCAGGAAATCGGACTGCACCCGTCCACCGTGAGCAGGGCAGTGAGCGGGAAGCGGCTCCGGCTGCCCTCCGGTGCCGTCATCGACCTGGCGTGCCTGTTCGGCAAGGGCCTGGCCGCACGGGCGGCACTGCAGGAGTCCATCGCGGCGGGCGGTGCTGCCTCGGACGAACAGCTGCGCGCGGAACTTGCCCGCAACGGCTTTACCATCGCCCGCCGGACCGTGAACAAGTACCGGCGCTCGCTGCCGCTGGACGCGTAGGCACCCGGCGCCCGCCGCCCGGCGAAGCCAGCACCGCCGGCACCCGCCGCCCGGCAGGCGCACCGTCGCCCGGCGAAGTCTTTTTCGCCCCCGCGAAAGGCGGTTCGGCCCCGTGCTCCTGACCAGGCCCTCGCCTCCCGTATTTCCGCCCCGCCCAGCCCGGCGGCAGGCCGCCAGACGTCCCACCCGGGTTGGCACGAATTGTGCAGTAAGAGGGTATGCGGTGTTCCGCGGTGGTGCCTCCCCGGGCACCTGCAAACTCCGGAAAGGAAATACTCATGCACGACATCGATAGGGCACTGTTCGAAGGCCAGGACGAGGGCACTTGGGGCGAGGTGATGGATGAGGGGTCCGGCTACGCCTACGAGGACGAACAGTCACCCTTCCAGGGCGAGGACGCCAGCGAAGCCGGAGGTCTCTGGGGCGAGGCCGACAGCCAGGAAACCGATGAACTTGCCCTCGCCGCCGAACTGCTCGAAGTCACCGACGAGGATGAGCTGGACCAGTTCCTGGGCGACCTGGCCCGCAAGGCGGTCTCGGCGGCAAAGGACTTCGCCGGGAGCGCGGCGGGACAGGCGGTGGGCAATGTGCTCAAGTCCGCCGCCCGCAAGGCCCTCCCGCAACTGGGCCAGGCCGTGGGCAACTACTTCGTTCCCGGCGCAGGCGGCCAGGCCGGACGCCAGGTAGGCAAGTGGCTCGGCACGAAATTCGAATCCGGGCTCCAGCTGGAAGGCCTGTCCCCGGAGGACCGCGACCTCGAAACCGCCCGCGCCTTTGTCCGCTTCGCCACCTCCACCGCCCAGCGCGCCGCGGCCACGCCCAGGAGCGTGCCTGCGGCCCATGCAGCACAGCAGGCAGCCACCGCCGCAGCCCGGCAGCACCTGCCGGGCCTGCTCAGCCGCCCCGGCCAAAACGGCCAGAACGGCCAGTCCAGGCAGCCCGGCCGGCCTGCCAGCGGCCGCTGGATCCGCCGCGGCCGCAACATCGTGATCCTCAACGCACGCTAACCCACCCGGCACCACCAACCCGAAGGACATTGCCATGAGCACCAACTACTACGAGACCGAGTCCGCCGCGCCGTGGGCGCAGGAAGAAGAAGACGAAGGCAACTTCAGCGGCTACGAGGGCGGCTCCGACCACGAGGAAAACCTTGAGAACGAGCTGGCCATGGAACTCCTCAGCCTCAGCTCCGAGGAGGAACTGGACCAGTTCCTGGGCAGCCTGGCCCGCAGCGTGGTGAAGAACGCCTCCCGTTTCATCAAGTCGCCTATCGGCAAGGCCCTGGGCGGTGCCCTCAAATCCGTCGCCAAGAGGGCGCTGCCCATCGTGGGAGGTGCCATCGGCTCCTTCGTGGCTCCCGGCGTCGGGACCGCCATTGGAAGCAAGCTTGGCTCCATGGCCGGCGGCCTGCTCGAGGCCGAGGAAGCCGAAAACATGGACGAATCAGAGGCCGAGGAAGAAGCCGCCCGCCGCTACGTCCGGTTCGCCCGGGCCGCCTACCGAAATGCCGCCCGGACCCCCGTCTCCGTCCCGCCCAACGCAGCCGCCCGCGCAGCGGCCACCGCCGCCGCGCGCCGGTACGCCCCGTCGCTGCTCCGCGCCCGCCAGGCCGCCCGGCGGCCGTCCCGCGGCCACCGCGGCGGCGGCACCCGGATCTACAACACCCAGTACTCGGGTGCGGTGTGGGGCGCCCCGGACGAAGGCTGGGACACCCAGCAGGACGGCAACGGCAACGGCAATTCCGGCAACGGCAATTCCGGGAGCGGCGCCGATGAAGGCCGCTGGATCCGCCGCGACGGCCGCGTCATCCTCCTGGGGATATAGCCAGCGGGCGGCTGACGGCAGGCGATCGGGATGGAAACGAACACCATCAGCACCGCGCTCATCGAGAGCGAGGCGGACGGCCTGGTGTCCCGGCTGGACCAGATCAAGCCCTTCGTCATGCAGGAAACCATGGTCCTCGCCGCCGCACTGCCCCGGGACGCCCAGCTGCTGATCGAACGCTTCCTCCACGCCGGCCGCCATGAGCTCCGGATCCAGGTTGCCGAGTTCCTGGCTTGGCTGCACGGGGACGGCAGGACGGCCAGCCCTGCCGAACAGCAGCGCCGGTTCGTCCTGATCCGCCTCCAGTTCAACGTGGTGCTGGCCCAGTTCGACCTGTTCACCGAAGTAGTCACCCAGCGCAGCGAACATTCCACGGGCGTCTGGCTTTCCGGGCTGGACATCCTGGCCCAGGACGCGCTGCGGCTGGAGGGAAGGGACGACGACGGCGACGCCCGGCTGGTGGTCTACCTCGCCAGGGGTGCGGGTGCTGCGATCCGGCGGGCCAAGACCCGCCTGCCCGGCGGCGCACCGAACCCCGTGGGAATCATCCGGCTGCCCCGGGAGCGGATGGTGGGCAGCGGGATCGCGTCCTCCCTGGCCCACGAGGTGGGCCATCAGGGCGCGGCGCAGTTGGACCTGGTGACTTCCCTCCGCGCCGAACTTGACCGCCGTGCCCAGCAGGACCCGGACGGCGGCTGGGATGTGTGGTCCCTGTGGATCAGCGAGATCGTGGCGGACATGTGGTCCGTCGCCACCGTGGGCATCACCTCCACCGTGGGCCTGCTGGCGGTCGTCAGCCTCCCCCGCTACTTCGTCTTCCGGCCCGGCGGCACCGATCCCCACCCGATGCCCTACCTTCGGGTGCTGATCTCAGCGGCGCTGGGGGACGCCCTGTATCCGCATCCCCAGTGGCGCGGGCTGGCATCGGTATGGCGGGCCATGTACCCGTCCTCCGGGCTGCCGGCGGAGCACCTTGCGTGGATTCGCAAGTGCGAGGCCCACATCGGCGATCTGGTTTCCCTGCTCATGAACCACCCGGTACCGGCGGCCGGGGGCCGGAAACTGGGCACCATCTGGCCCACCCGGGAACGCCGGCCCGAACGGCTTCTTCGCCTGCACCAGGCCTGGGGCGACGACTTCGGGGTCATGGCCCGGCAGCGGCCCGCACTGGTGTTCGCCGTCCTGGGCCAGGCCAAAGCCGCCGGCCGCATCACCGCCGAGGACGAAAGCTCACAGCTGTCCTCCCTGCTTACCGCGTGGGCAGTCCGCAGCAGCCTGGACGACATGGGCGGCCACGCACCCCTGGGCCTCAACGCAATGCAACACCTCACCACACCAGCACTAATTAGGAGATAGTCATGGAATTCACTCGACGGCCAATGGACCCCGTCTACGCGGGGCAGGAAGTTGCCCTGCGTTTTCAGCTCAGGCCATCGGAGCAAGGCGGGCAATTCCAATTTCGAATCGTTCCGGCGGGTGGAGGCGCTCCCATCCCGATAGATGGAAGCAGAGGCGGCGTTGTCGCCAGGAGCCTAGCGGCAGGGGAGAGCTTCGAGCGGATGGTCCTGATCCAGGACCCCGGTGAATACACTGTTGAATTCGATAAAGTTCGTGAAGTGGAGGCGGGCAAGAAGGCAGCCCCTGTGACGGAAAACTGGGAAATTCTCGACACCTTCCGGGTCCAGCGCCGCGAGGCTCCGCCAATCGTCCGGGTTGCCCTTGAACCTAATGCGACACCCGGCAGTTCGCACGCGCATCTGTGGAATTTTATCCAAAATGTGTCAAAAAACGTCAAGTTTGAGCGCTTTGTCAAGTTCGCCGAATATGAGGCCCGTAGCCTCACGAGATTCCCGGGCTACGGATCATTGTCATACGAGACACTGCATGGTCTCGCAACAGAATTTGTCACCGAAGCGGCACTGGGCCGCTCATTCGGGCGTCTTGGGACTGCGAAAGACCCGGCTTGGCACGCCGAAGAAGGGCTGACGGCTGCCATACGCGGCTCATACGTCAGCTCGGAACGCGACGACCAGCCAGCACCGTTCCCTCCAGGCTTTCCCGCCAGGAGCCAGTATCCCTTGAGGCTCGTGCCCTTTACGGAGCTGATTTACGTGTATTGGCTGGAGGAAGGCATGCTTTTCCAGTCACTGAACAGGATCCTGGCGCGCTTTCAAAACCGCCGTGTTGCAACGGGCGGGGACCCACTCTACCGCTTGGCGGTTAGCCCGCTCCTACCCCTGCGAGGACTCCTCTGGGGACTTGCTGAAGCGGAAAAAGACCGTTTGTCTCTACGCCGGCGCGCGGCCGAATACGAGTACCAGTACGGTCTGCAGCTGATCGGACGCGCGATTCCGCCCGCCGAACTGCTGGTGGAGCGCAGGACACAGTTCCTCAGGGCTTTCCATAGTCTCCTGCACGATTGCCATTACTTCTATAAGGAGCACAACGACAAAACCGTGGATGCTGACGCCTTTCCACTGCTCAGCAGCTTGCGGGAGCTTCACTTGGTTCTTGCGAACGGCGCTAACAACCAATTCGCCGATATGTCGGTGACAGCCCGCATCGAAACCATGGAAGTGCAGTGGTTGCTGGCCCAGCCGGAAATGCGTGAGTTCCTCGGCGGCCGCACCATGGTTCCGTATGACGAGGACTGGATGGACCGGGTGGACACCATGAAGACCGTCCAAGGCTGGTCCGACGCGAGTATCACGCACTTCTACGACTTGGCTGTTCACGGCGAGCAACTCCTTCTATCCGTGCGCCACGGACGCTGGAATGAATCCGACATGGAAGGCGACGATGCAGAGAACTGGGCACTCAAGTGGAAGCCCTCAGTCCAGCGCTACACCCATGCCTACCGGGCCGTCACCGGCGTAGACCTCAGCGAACGCGTTGACACCACCATGCCGTCCACTTTGCTGCAGCGCCGGTTGGCCCGGAAGCTGGTCCGGTACTAGGAGATGGCCGGGTCATGTAGGTCAGGAGATGTCTAGGTTGCCGGGCGGGGCGGACTTCACCTCCGCACTGTTCCTGGGCCAGCACCACTCCAGCGCCACGCTGGCCCCCTGGGCGGAGTTCACCACCGGAGTGCCCGCCGCGCTCCGGGAGCTGCCCGCCGCCGCGGAGCTGGCATCCCTGGTTGCCGCGCAACAGCAGGCCGACGGCGGTCTGGTGGCCAGGTCGGCGCTGCACGGAATGATGGATGTACTGCAGTCACTCCCCCGCCCCGGGGATGTGCTCCTGGTGGATGAGGGCGCCTACCCGCTGTCCCAGTGGGCGTGCCGGGCCTCGCTCTCCCGGGGCGTGCGGGTGGTGACGTACCCGCACTTCCGGCCACCCGCCGTCGTGCGTCCAAACAGGACGGAGCCTTCCAGGACCTGGGTGTTGACGGACGGCTGGTGCCAGGGGTGCGGCCGGCCCGCGCCCCTGGCTGAGTTGCAGGCCATCGCCGGGCAGAGCGGGGGCCAGGTGATCGTTGATGACTCCCTGGCCTTCGGCGTCCTGGGCCGGACATCCGGTGGCCCGGGCGGCTTCGGGGACGGTACCGGCACGGCACGGTGGCTGGGCTTGTCCCACGACCGGCTGCTGTGGCTTGGTTCGCTGGCCAAGGCCTACGGCACGCCGGTCACGGTGATCACGGGCGACAGCACCACGGTCGGGACGGTGGCCCGCAACGGCGGGAACCGGATGCACAGCAGCCCGCCGTCGGCGGCGGACCTTGCCGCGGGAATCGGGGCCCTCCGCAGCAGCGGCCTCCCCCGGCTGCGGCGGCGGCTGTGGCGGCTGACCCTCTGGCTGCGGACGGCGTTCGCTGATCTGGGCCTTCCGCCGATGGGGCTTCCCTTTCCCATTGTCGGAACCCGGGTCGGCTCCCTGCCCTTGGCCCGCCGCTGGCGCACCGCGCTTGCCACCCAGGGTGTGCAGGTGCTGGTGCAGCTGCCCCGCTGCCGGCCGGGTGCCTTGTTGTCCGCCGTGGTGCGGGCCGACCACACCCAGGCCGACCTGGACCGGCTGGTGCAGGCACTTGCCGCGGTGACGCGGGACAGGCGGGCGGCCTGATGATCGTGGACTCGCACGTCCATCTCGGAACCGCGGGTGTCCCGCTGGGCCCGGCCGGCCCCGCCGCATCCTTTGCGCTGTGGCGGAAGCGGGCTGCCGCCGTCGGAATTTTCCGGGGCGTGCTGATGGCCGCGCCGGTGGGCAGCTACGCGGAAGCCAACCGGGCCGTGGCCCAGCTGGCCGCGAGGGAGCCCGGCGGGTGGCTGTGGTACGTTTTCGTCAATCCCGTGGCCGACCGCGGTCGGGTGGATGCCATGGTGGCGGCCGCCCATGCGCGCGGCGCCTGCGGGATCAAGGTGCACTGGTCCGATGGGCCCGCAACGGATGAGGTGGCGCTCACCGCGGAACGCCACCGGATGCCGGTGCTTTTTGACCCCGGCGGGGATGTGCAGCGGGTGTGCCATCTGGCCGGGCGGCACCCGGCTGTCGCCTGGATTGTGCCGCATTTGTCGTCCTTTAACGACGACTGGCGGGCCCAGAAACGGCTGACCGATGTGCTGGTCCGGGTTCCCAACATCTTCACGGACACCTCAGGGGTGCGGTACTTCGACCTGCTGGAGGAGGCCGTGGCCCGGGCGGGATCGCGCAAGGTGCTGTTCGGCAGCGACGGGCCGTACCTGCACCCCGCGCCCGAGCTCGCCAAGATCTTCGCGTTGGAGCTGCCGACGACTGACAGGGCCCTCGTTTTGGGCGGCAACGTCCTTCGACTGACGGGACCGGCGCGAAGCAGGCGCTGTTGCACCACTACGGGACATGACAGGAGGAAGAAGGCATGGCTGTGAATGTGCCGGCTATGGGTCCGGAGCCGATCAGGGCCCCGGGAATGGCCGAGATAAAACCGGACAACGGGCCGGCGATCAGGGGCGGCCTCAACCAGCTGCGCGCCTACCTCCGGCAGAGCGAGGCGGCCCGCCGGGCGAGGCCTGGCAGCAGGACGGGCCGGCCGGCGTGGATGTCGGGCAAGGAGCCCCGACGGGAATCCGTGTGGTTGATTACCTACCGGCCCTGGCCTCCCGGGCCGGCGCCCAGCCAGGTGCGCATCTTTGCCCACGAAATCGCCGGGGACCGGCTGGTGGCAAAGAGCACCAGGGATGACCGGCTTCCGGCCACGAAGGACCTGGTGAAGTCCCGCCGCGAGCTGCCGCCGGTCCAGCTGGCAAAATTCATTCCGTTTCCGTCGCCGGACAAGCAACCGGACATGTTCGGGCTCGCCGTGGAAGACCTTGTCCGCCAGCAGTTCGGCAGGGTCTATAAGCGCGCCAACTACCGCGGCCGGGTTCCGGGACGGAAGGGGCCGGACGTGCTCTGGCGCGAACTTGGGGACCTGTTCCGGGAACTGGCCGAGGAGACCGGTGACGGGTACTGGCACGAGGTGGCGGACGAGCTGAGCCACGGGCTTTAGCTGGATTTAGGTGCCGGCGGAGTCCGTCCTGAGGCCCTGCCGCTGCCCTTTCGCAGTCTCACAGGGTGGTCAGGTCAAGCGCACGGTGTGATCCAGGATTCCCCACCCGACCTCGAATTTCGCGAGACCAAGTGTCCGGCTGTCCGTACTTCCGGTTTGCCAGCACCAGTCGAACGCCCTTGAGGGTAACTGTGTGAAAAATGGGCCGGACCAGGCCCTGGTGCGGAACTCGTTCTCGGCGAAGACGAAGTACTTCCCGGGCCCGGCCCACCCGGTGAGGACCTTTGCGGTTCCACCGGGCGTGATGCGGTACCAGCCCTTCTTTGACCAGTCCGTGCCGCCCTCGCAACCGGGAGAGTGGTATGCGTAGGCCACGAAGAGGGTGTCCCCGGTGCCGTTGTTGAAGTAGAGGCCCATTAGCGACCGGCCTGTTCGGTGGTGTGCCGGGGCGGGTCGGGTGGCATCCGGAGGTCGTTGCCTTGCCCTGCGGCTCCGGCCGTATCCTCCTCGTACGGATGCTCGCCTGCCCGCAAATCCATTCCACTCGCCGTGCCGGCCACCGGAAACCTGTCGGTGGTCCGTGCTTCAGGCAGGTTTTCGTTGGCCTCGCCAAGGTTTTCCTGCACTTGCTGGGGCGTCCATTCGCTCCGATGTCCACTCACCGTGTCACCTTCCCTTCTCCGATCTTCAGCCCAAGCACTGGAAGCCTTCGCGACAGAACCACAACCCCTCGGGTACGGCCAGTCACACTCTTGAAAACCGAACAATTCGGGGAAGAATGTCGGTGCGGGTCGCGCCGCCTTCGAGGGTGTATCCGGAGGCAACCCATGTTTCGGCGGAGGGGGCGTGCCGGCGGCAGGATAGGTAGTCGCCCCATTTAGGATCATCGGGTGAGTGGCTTCCCAGCTTGCTGTAAGCGGTGCTCCAGGTTCCGTTGGCGTCACGGACTCCGACGATGTGTCCCGGGTTGCGGTCTTCCCCGCCGTAGAACGCCGTGAACCCGAGCACCCCGGCACTGTTGGTGCAAGCCGCCGGATATGCCCAGGACCGGGTGGAACTCCAGATGTCAGGCTGGGCCGTGACCTGCTTGGAGGCCTCTGCGATTTGCACGACCCTGCAGTAGGGGTGCGGACGGTTCGATCCGCTGCCGGAGGTCCACATGAGACTGATGGTGCCGTTGCCTATGCAGGCGCCGGTGATCCGCCGGTCGGTCCGGGCCAGCCAGTTCACATTATTGGGGGCATTGGACGAAATCGCGTCGCTGGATGCGGCGACGTTGATGTCCCACCAGTTGACCGCGTTCTGCCCGTCTGCCCACGAAAACAGGCGTACCTGCTGCGTTGAATTGTGGCTGGCGAAGTACATGGTTCCGCTGGCACCCTGCGTGAGCCGGATGGAACCGTTCTGGGTGGTCGACCAGGAGTTGAAAATCAGCGTGCCACGATTGTCGATGGTGGCCAGTGGAAAGCGCATGACGACGGCCCGCTGCCATTGCCCAGCGCCGACATTGTTGAAGACGTTGAACGTGACGAGCAGGTTGTCTGCGGTCATTGCTGCATCGGGGTAGTCAAACCACAGCTGTGTCCACGAGCCGTCCACCGTTGTCGGCGCAATATCCCACCAGTACCATGCCCCCGGGTTGCCGAAATCGCTGTCGTGGACGGCGGCCAGCCGGAAAACGTTCGCTCCATTGCGGCGGGTGTACTGAAGGATCCAGATCCAGAGTCTGCGCCGGGCGTCGTACAGAACGACCTGATCACAGCAGAAACCCCCTGCGGCCGAGGGCAACGCGGTGAAGGGATCCACGTGCTTCCAGTTCGTGCCGCCGTCGGTACTTTGGCTTGCGTACCAGTTCCCGGTGACGAACATGTGGTTGCCCGCCACCGCGGCTGTCGGTTCGCCCACAGTTGAAGTGTTGTTGCTTGTGGGCCCGTCGCCCAGTGAGATGTTGGACAAGATCGAGACGGGAGACATGGCTACTCCTGGGAACTTTCTGCTGGATCAGTTTCAGGCTCGTCATCGTTGCGCGGCGCCTCGTTTTCGAGCACTTCCTGTTGGTCCTGGTTTGTTGACTCCGGGCCTGCCGCGCGTCGTTCCGTGCGGATCGCCTCCTGCCGCTGGTCCAGGTCGGGCAGGTGTTGTTCCTCCCGGGGACCGCCCTCCTCAGGCTGGAAGGTTGGGCCGGAAAGTTCAACCCGCCTGGACTGCTCTGAGCCTTGTGGAGCGGGGGACTCTGCTGTCTCGCTCATCACGGCTCCCTTCTACTACTAATAGACAACTGATTAAGGTCGACAGGTGTGTAGCTGGACGCAGGACTAAGTCGCCTCCCGAACGACCGAACGCCGCCATTCACGGCCAACCAGCGTCAGCGACAGCAACGTGAGCGCAGCCAAGACGACGACGACAGCCCATTCCATGGTTCCGTTGCCTCCATCCGGTTCCACTCCAAAGACGATTTCAATCCATTCGCGGTTGAAAAGCGTGATGATGAAAAGAACTGCACTGGCTATGGCCCCGGCCGCCTCCCACCAGAAGATTGTCCTCAGCTTCCTTTTCATGCCCTGCCCCTTTCCAAAATGAAGAATGGCGTCGCAGACCATTAAAGATATGCCGGCGTTACTGGCGCGTTACTGGGTCAGAGCAAGCAATGGCGAGCCCAGATTCGGGGTGGCGGGGCAAAGGGGAGGAACTTGTGCCGGGGAACGAGCGTTCTTGCAATATGGGCGTTCTGCTCCGCTTCTTTGAGTCCGTGGTTGTCGCGGTGTGCCTCGCAGGAACATCCGTTTCCTGTGCGACGCCCCCTGCGAGGTCTGGGATGAACGGACACGTCACTGTCGATGCCGGATGCCCGGAAATGATGGCCTCCACGCCCTGTCCCGACATTCCCCTGCCGGCCCGCATCACCGTCAAGGACCGCTCAGGAACAACGGTCCGTGAGGCTACAAGCAACGACCAGGGAGAGTTCAGGCTAGAGCTTCCGGCGGGGACATACGAACTTCAAGCCGCTAACCTGTCCGGGGCTCCGATGCCGTCCGCTCCGCCGCAGGATGTTGTCATCAAGGCAGGGTCCTTCACCGAGGTGAAAGTGGCATTCGATTCAGGCGTCCGCTGACGTGGAAGTTCCCGCAATGCACCAACTGCCCTGCAGTGGCAGACGGGGTGTCTCACCGGGTTTGAGGACCATCGGTGTCCGTCCTGCGGGCCTGCCGCTGCTGGACGGCACGGTCCGTGAGCCCCAGCATGGTGGCGGCCGAATGGACGTTGCCGCCGCTCCGCTCCACCGCCACCGCCACGGCCGCCTCCGCCGCGCGTTCCTTGATCTCCCGCAGCCCAAGGCCCGCGTCCACTGCCCAGGCCACCGCTCTGGCGAGCGGATCGACGGCGAGTGGATCGACGGCAAGTGGATCGACGGCGCCGGCCGGGCCGTCGTCGTACGCGTTCTGGACCTGGCCCGCGGCCTGGCGGCCTGCCTGGGGCCTGTCCTCGCGGGGAAGGTCGCCGGGGGTGATGGCCCCCGGCCCGACGTGGCGCGCGGCGATGCGGAAGGCCAGCTGCCGCAAATCGCGCAGGTTACCGGGGTAGCCGCGCCGGAGCAGGACGTCCTGGACAGCCGGATCCACCTCCGGATCGGTGCGGGCACCGGTGGCCTCCCGGCAAAACCGGGCGAACAGGCACAGGATGTCCTCCAGCCGGTTCCGCAGCGGCGGCATGGTGACCACGGACGCCGCGATCCGGTGATACAGGTCCGTGCGGAAACTGCCGGCGGCGACTTCATGTGCCAGGTCGCGGTTGGTGGCACAGATCAGCCGGAACTTGCTGTGCAGCCACCTGTCGCCGCCCACCCTTTTGTAGGTGCCTTCCTGGACCACGCGGAGCAGTTCAGGCTGGAGTTCCAGGGGCAGCTCGCCCACCTCGTCGAGGAACAGCGAGCCCTGGTCGGCACCGGAGCACGCGCCGGTCCGCACGCTCACCGCGCCCGTGAAGGCACCGCGTTCGTGGCCGAACAACTCGCTGCCCATCAGCGTGGGAACAATGGTGGTGCAGTCCACCACCACCAGGTTGCCGCGCTGGCTGCTGACCGCGTGGGCCACCCGGGCCGCCAGCTCCTTGCCGGTCCCCGTCTCACCCTGGATCAGGATGGGGGCGTTCCCGAACTTCGCGGCCACCACCAAGTCCCGGAGCGCGGACCGCAGCGCCGGGCTTTGCCCCGCCAGCTTGTCCCGGACCGGAACGGAGTCGATGACCGCTTCCACGTCCTCGATCCGCTGCAGCCACGCCGCCACCGGCGCCACCTGGCCGCGCCAGGCCATACATTCGGCCGCACCCGCCTCAAGCACCGGCCACGGTTTCAACCTTCCGTCCGGCGGGCCGAACACCAGCACCCTGCAGCGGCCATACTCCGCCAGGCCCAGGGCCGAGACCAGCTCCTGGGACTGCGTCCCGGCAAAGATGATGCCGGCGGTGGCGGCAGTCTCAGGTGCATCTGCCGGCTGGAGGGGGACGTGCGCGGCACGGAGGGTTTCGATGGCCTCACTGGCCCAGGCCTGCCGGCCACTGAGGTCCATCACCCACGGCATAGAGCCCCTCGCAGTTCCGCTGCCGGCACTTCGCCTGCGCCACGAAGCTGACCATTCCCGGCGTTACAGCCCCGTTACTGCCGCTCAGTCAGCGGATCTTGCGCCAATCTTTCAGGAAAAACCGCGGGTTGCTGATGGTCTTTCGCGCATGATCAGGGTCAACGGAAGAGGAGCCAGAAAACAACATGATCGACCACATTGTCCCCGACGGGCCCGGGGTCCCCGGCAGCGGCGGCACCCTGGTGATCCGCACCTGGAGTGAGCCCGACGGCGAACACGGGTTCCGCGCGCGTGTCACGTACAGCGAGGGGGCCGGGCAGCACGGCAGCCTATCCACGGTGGACCGGGAGGAAGTCCTCCACACTGTGCGCCGCTGGCTGGCGGCCCAGGACGGGTGAAGACCCCACCTGTATGGCGTCGATGAGTTTGTTGAGGGTGTCGGAGGGAAGGACGCCCATGTCCGTGCGCAGGGCGTTTGTGTAGTTGTCGTAGGCGTGCAGTGCGGAGACTGGGTTCCCCATTGTTAACTCCGCGGTAACCAGTGCGCGCACGGCGCTCTCGTAGAGGGGTTCGATTTCCAGGGCCGCACCCGCCGCTTCCGCAGCGCCCTCGCAGTCGCCCGCCGACAGCAGTGAGCCTGCCAGGAGCGTCAGGGCGCGCAGCCGGTCCTGGTGCAGCCGGCTTTGTTCGAACAGCACCCAGTCCTCATACCAGCCGGGCAGCAACTCGGCGTCCCGCAGGTCCAGCAGGGCGTTTTTGGCTTTCCCGTTCCCTGCCGGGCCTTCGTGGAGCAGGGCCCGCACGCGGTAAAGGTCCACCTGCACCGACGGGTCCAGGGCAAGCACGGACCCATCCTTGGCCAGCATCCCGGGAACCTGGCGCGTGACCAGGTGGACGCTGACCCGGAGGCTCTCCAGGGCCCTGGGCTCGGGGCAGTCGGGCCAAAGGAGCCCGGCAACGTAGCTCCGCACCCTGGGGCCGCGGACGGCAAGCGCGGCGATCAGCCGCTGCTGGCGGGCGGCGACGTGGACAATTTCTCCGTCGCGGCGCAGTTGCCAAAACCGGAGCAGGTCCAATTCCACATGTCCACAGCCACCACCGCCCACGGGACACCTCAGCCGGGTTGAAGTACCTGAATTACGTAGAAATGAGGATCCTCAGCTTGAAAATGAATGTCAATGCGAGGAGGCCCCTAATCGGCTTGGGAGGGCGCGCTCTCAAAAGCTCCCGCAGCCTGCACCTCCGTGGCCCTTGGTCGGGGTCCGGAAAGCTGGGCGGCGAGGCCCGTGAGCAGGATGCTCAGCCCCTGGTCGAGCTCGAGGTCACCGTCGTAATCGGCCAGGACGGGCCCCAGTGCGCGGAGGTGCGGGAAGTCCTTTGCCGGCAGCCGGTGCAGGCCGAGGCGGAGGATGGCTTCGTTTTCCTCCGGGTCCACGATGTATTCCTGGAGTTCATTCAGGATGTGGCCGTAGAGGAAACCGTAGTAAGCCCGGTAGACATGAAGCGCGTCAGCAGGGGTGAAACCGGCTTCTATCAGAAGCGCCAGGATCTGCTCAAGGGGCCGCAGGGTGCCCAGGGGGCGCAGGCCCAGCGGTGTGGACAGTGGCCGGGTGACCAGCAGCGGGACAACATTCGGGTGCCGGAGCGCCAGGAGGCGGAGGTCGTGCGCAATCTTGCGCAGCTGCGCCTGCCAGTCCGGGTCATCGGGGAAGATCGCCAGTTCGTTCAGCACAGTTTCAGCGACGCCGTCCAACAGGGCGGCGCGGTTGTCGGCGTAGCGGTAAAGGCTCATCGGATCCCGCCCCAGCTCCTGACCCAGCCGGCGCATGGTGAGTGCCTCCAAACCTTCGGCGTCCACCAGTCCAAGCGCAGCGTTGAGGACAACCTCCCTGCTCAGACGGGTTTTTGGGGAGGATGCGCTGCCGGACTTATGTTCTGGAGAAGCCATGGTGGAACCATTCTGTTGCGTAATGCCAAGCCCAAGGGAACCCCGACTGCATAAGCTTCCTGATTACTTAGTCTACGCGTAAAGTCTACGGCGTAGAGACCGGCATCGTACGTTTCTGCCCGCTCACGAAAGGCGCGGGCCGCCGTCGCACTTTCATGCTGCGGTGCCCGCGCCTGACGCCTGCCGGTTATGCGGCCCTCCGCTTCGGGGCGGCCCGGGTCTCCGGAACTGACGTCTCGGCCTCGGTGGCCGGAGGCGTTTCACCGCCGGCACGGCCCGGAGGCGTGGATTCCTGCAGCCGGGCCCGGGCATTGAGGACGTCCCCGATGAACCAGTCGTAGATCAGCACACCGATCACACCGCCGACCAACGGGCCGACGATGGGCACCCAGAAGTACCAGCTGAAGGCCCCGTCCACGGTTCCAGGCAGCGCCGTTTGGCCCCATCCGGCCAGCCAGGCGAAAAGCCGCGGTCCGAAGTCGCGGGCAGGGTTGATGGCGTAGCCGGCGTTGGCGCCGAGGGAGATGCCGATGGCCGCGACCGCAAGCCCGATCATGAACGGGCCCAGGTTGGCCTGGACGGCTGTGTTCCGCATGTCGATGATGGCCACGACGAAGATGACCAGGAACGCCGTGCCCACAATCTGGTCAATCAGCGGCCCGGTGGGGTTGCCGTTGAAGTAGGGCGCGGGGAACGTGGCGAAAATGGAGTAGCTGGCCAGCCCCTTCGCGTCGCCACGGCCGGTTCCGACGGCTTTGTTGTAGGCGTCAATGGCGTTGAAGTACAGCAGGTACACCATCGCGGCTCCGGCGAAGGCACCCAGCACCTGCGCCACGATGTACGGCCCCACCTTCCGCCAGGGGAACTTCCGGCGGACGGCGAACGCCACTGTCACTGCGGGGTTGATGTGGGCGCCGCTGACGCCGCCGGCCACGTAGACGGCCAACGCCACGGCCAGGGCCCATCCCCAGGCAATGAGCAGCCAGTCACCCGCGGCCATGAAGATGGTGGTAGATGTTGCGGCGCGGCCCGATCCCGGCAACGCGGCAACCGCCATGGCCACCACGCCGTCGCCGAACGAGATCAGCACAAAGGTGCCCAGGAACTCCGCAAGGAGCTCGCCCCAGGTCCCACCCAGTCGTTTGAGTCCGCTGCCATTGCGGACGGCATTCCGTAGCGGACTGATATCACTCATCGCGCGTACCTTCTTTGCGATTTTGGCTGTTGTCCTTGGCTTCATCCGGACTAATTGACAATCCGTGTACTTTTATGCTACGCCGAAAGTGTCCCCAGGCAACAGTGCCGGAAAAGCAATAGTTCCAAAACAGCAACAGCCCCGACAGGGTCCGGACCGCGGCATGGAGACGTGGAGTTCGTTCGAAAGGCAAGATCATGAACGACAACGGCAATATCGAAAACACCCCCAGCCCGGACGAGACGCCCGAGGAGCGCGACCTGCGTGGACGGTACGTCGAAGGCAACTTTGGCAAAGCCGGGGCCCAGCGCGGCCGCCATGCCGAGGACGAAGAGGGCCAGTACATCGAAGGGGACTACGGTCCGGCGGGCAGCGAAGGCGCACTGCCCGAACCCCTGGGCGACAGGACCGTGGGAGCCGGACGCTATGTCAAGGCCGATTACGGTGAGGCCGGTCCGGTATCCGGCCGGACCGCCGCCTCCGAGACCGGCCGGTACCCGGAAGGCGATTACGGAAAGGGCGGCACCGTGGATCCCGCGCGCAAGCCGGGCGGTGAGCCGGGCGCGCGCGCCGAACACTAGCTCCGGCCGAGCGGCCTGCCCACCTGCACAAGGTGGGCAGGCCGCTTTGGCGCGTGCCGCCGTCGTGCGTTTCCGCTCCGTATTGCCGTGGGCGGCGAAGCACCAGCAAAGTAGTAGGCATGGATGTCACCGGAACCATCGAGCTCTCCGGGGAACTTCTGCACCTGAAATGGGGGCACGGGGACGTGGTCACCGAGCGCGACGCGCGGGCGCTGATGAAACGCGCCCGGGTCCTCAGTGCGGGACGGACCCTGCCGCTGCTGGTCGAGATGACGGGCCTGGCGTGGATTGACCAGGGCGCCCTGAAGGCCTTCGCCGGCACCTGGCCGCTGACGCGCGCGGCCGTCGTGGGCACCTCCCCCGTGGACCAGACCATTGCCGACTTCTATATGGGGCGGCACAAGCCGGCGCACCCCACCCGGTTCTTCATATCCATGGACGAGGCAATGGCGTGGCTGGCGGACGATTCGCTTCTGCCGTAAGTGCTCCGCCCTGTCCGCGGGGAGCAACTTTTCCTTGTTGACCGGCACTGACGGGGCTAAGTTGGTGCTAATTCGGGCCCTGCTGGGACGGCCATCGGTTACAGGTCCCACAGAGGCATGTCATGAGCTATGTCCCCGTCAGCAGGCGTACCATCAGGCGGCACCGTGAGTCCGAGCGGTCCACCCGGCGCCTGGTTGTTGCCCTTTCCGCCGCGGCAATCGTGGTGTGGCTGCTGTCGGTAATTCTCTCATCCCTGGTAAATGTGGACGACGGTGTCCATAATGTCGACCTCGCAGTACATGACCTCTTCCTGGTTGTGGCTTTCGGTGCCATCATCCTGGTCGACTGGCACGGTTTGCTGTGGCTGATCGGCCGGCGCGGACTTGGCGAGATCATTCGGCTCGATGGGGCAGCCACACCGCTGATCTGGGGTGGGCTCGCCGGTTTGCTGGCCACAGGCGTGTTCCTGAGCCCGCACCTGGACAACCCGATGACGGAACTCAAACTCGCGGCGGTCCTGGTGCTCAGCCTGAACGGGATCATGCTGATCCCCCTCATGCGGCGCCTCGCCCGGCTTCCCGCCGATGCCGAGTTCACGGACCTGACCCGTGGCCAGCGTATCCACATGGTGGCGTGCATGGTGGTTTCGCAGCTGGCCTGGTGGACGGCGATCATCATCGGATTCATCAACGCCGAGTCCTGACAGGACCGTCCGCTTTCGGATGGGTCTAGCGCTTCTCCTGCAGCGGCACCCCAGGCGCCTGCGCCGCGGCCCGTTGCGTCGCCGCCCAGCTGGCCAGCACCTTCAGCGCATCCTCAGAGGGCGTCCCGGGCTCGGCCGTGTAGATGTTGATCCGCAGGCCCGGGTCCGCGGGAAGCTCCATCGCCTCGTACGTCAGATCCAGGTCCCCCACCACTGGGTGGGTTCAGGAACGTGAACCGCGCACTGTTGGGCGGGGTGACGGCATCCGCCATCATCTCCAGGTACAGGGCCCGGCCCAGCTCATTGGAGGCCAGCACATCGCCGCGGTCGTTGCGGACCCAGGCGGGCGCCGTCGTAATCGCATCGATGACCCGCTGCACGCTGGGACGCACGGTCAACGGGCTCCGCTTCCGCCGGACCCTCGGCGCGGACGTGGCCGCGCGGGCCAGGTCGAAAAGGTGGGCCGTCTCGGCGTCGTCCAGCTGCAGCGCCCGCGCCAAAGCCTCCAGGACGCTGTCCGACGCGCCCGCAAGGTTCCCCCGCTCCAGCCGGATGTAGTAGTCGATGCTCATCCCCGCGAGCATGGCCACCTCCTCCCGCCGGAGCCCTGCCACGCGCCGGTTGCCGCCGTACGCGGGCAGCCCGGCGTCCTCCGGGGTGAGCCGGGCGCGGCGGGAGGTCAGGAATTTCCGCACGTCGTCGCTGTTGGTCATGCCCCCACGCTACGCGGCGCGCGGCCTGCGAAGGAGGGACTGGCAAGCCCTCCCACAAACCCGTGCGCCGAAATAGCGTGGAGGCATGGAACTGAAACTCAACAACGGCGTCACGATGCCCGCGCTCGGCCTGGGCGTTTTCCAAAGTCCCCCGGAAGAGACGACGGCGGCCGTCCAGACAGCGCTCGAGGTGGGCTACCGGCACGTCGACACCGCCGCCGCGTACGGCAACGAGCGCGAGGTGGGCGAAGGGATCCGCCGGTCCGGGCTGGACCGCTCCGAGGTGTTTATCGAGACGAAAGTGTGGGTCAGCGACTACGGCTTCGACGAGGCGCTGCACGCGTGGGACAAGGCGGTGGGCAAGCTGGGCGTGGAGCAGCTGGACCTGCTCATCCTGCACCAGCCCGCCCCGGACCGGTTCGACAAGACCGTCGCCGCATACAAGGCCCTGGAAACGCTGCTCAAGGACGGGAGGGTGCGGGCCATCGGCGTCAGCAACTTCATGCCGCACCACCTGCGGCAGCTGCTCGAGGCAACGAACGTGGTCCCGGCCGTCAACCAGATCGAGCTGCATCCGTACTTCCAGCAGCCGGCCGTCCAGGCGGCGGACGCGGAGCACGGCATCCTCACCCAGGCGTGGTCACCCATCGGCGGCATCACCTTCTACCCCGGCTGGGGCGAGAACCGGAAGAACGTCATGCGCGACCCGGCGATTGCCGCCGTCGCGCACGCCCATGGCAGGACCCCGGCCCAGGTGATGCTGCGCTGGCACCTGCAGCAGGGCCGCTCCGCCATCCCCAAATCAACCAATCCGGCGCGCATCGCAGAGAACTTCGAGGTCTTCGACTTCGAACTGTCGGCGGACGAGCTCAAGACCATCGGTGCCCTGGACTCCGGCGTCCGCAGCGGCCCCGACCCGGATGTGGCCCGCCCGGAGCGGTTCGCCATGGTCATCCCGGAAGCCTAAAGGAGAAACACATATGGAATACCGCCCGCTTGGCCGCACCGGCGTGCAGGTCAGCCCCCTCTGCCTCGGCGCGATGATGTTCGGCCCCTGGGGCAACGACGACCGCGCCGACGCCACCCGCATCATCCACCGCGCCCTGGACGCCGGCATCAACTTCATCGACACCGCGGACGTCTACTCCGGCGGCGCCTCGGAGGAGATCGTCGGTGAGGCTCTCGCCGGAAGACGCGACGACGTCTTCCTGGCCACCAAGTTCTTCATGCCCATGGACGAAAAGGACCCCAACCGGCGCGGCGGCTCCCGGCGCTGGATCATCCGGGCGGTGGAGGACTCGCTGCGCCGGCTGAACACGGACTACATAGACCTCTACCAGGTGCACCGGCCCAGCCCGGACACCGACGTGGAGGAGACCCTCGGCGCGCTCACCGACCTGGTCCGCCAGGGCAAGATCCGGTACATCGGATCCTCGTCCTACTCCGGCTCCCAGATTGTGGAGGCGCAGTGGGCGTCCCGCGAGCGCAACCTGGAGCGGTTCGTCACCGAGCAGCCGCCCTACTCCATCTTGACCCGCGGCGTCGAGGAGGACGTCCTCCCCACCGTGCAGCGCCACGGGATGGGCACGCTCACCTACAGCCCGCTGGCCGGCGGCTGGCTCTCCGGCCGCTGGCGGAAGGACTCCGCGTCCCGGCCCACCTCGAGTGCCCGCCCCAGCGCCCGGTTCGACATGACGCAGCCAGCCAACCAGCGCAAGCTGGACATCGTGGAGGAGCTCGCGCAGGTGGCTGAATGGGCCGGGGTCACGCTCATCGAGATGGCCATCGCGTTCGTGATCAACCACCCGGGCGTCACCTCCGCGATCGTGGGCCCGCGCACCATGGAGCAGCTGGAGTCCTACCTCCCGGCCGCGGACACCGTCCTGGCCCCCGAGGTACTGGACCGCATCGACCAGCTGGTTGCCCCCGGCGTCACCGTCAACCCGGACGACAACAGCTACGGCGCGAATGAACTGACAGCACACGCACGACGGCGGCAGCGGGCTTAGGCGCCTGCCCGCCCCTTATTTCCCACTCCCCTATGAAAGGAAAACCCATGGCAACGTGGCTCATCACAGGCTGCTCCACCGGACTTGGCCGGGCACTCGCGGAAACCGTGCTCGCGTCCGGGCACAACGCCGTCGTCACCGCCCGGAACATCGAAGCGGTCCAGGACATCACCGCCGGCTTCCCGGACACGGCGCTCCCCCTGGCCCTGGACGTCACCGACAAGGCGCAGATCGCCGCGGCGGTGAAGGCCGCCGAGGAGAAGTTCGGCAACATCGAGGTGCTGGTGAACAACGCCGGCTACGGCTACCGCGCCGCCGTGGAGGAAGCGGACGACGCCGACATCCGCCGCCTGTTCGACACCAACTTCTTCGGCGCCGTGGACATGATCAAGGCAGTGGTGCCGGGCATGCGCGCCAACAAGTCCGGGTCCATCCTGAACATCTCGTCGATCGGTGCGCGGATCACGCCGGCCGGCTCGGGCTACTACGCGGCCACCAAGGCAGCGCTGGAGGGCATGTCCGGATCGCTCCGCAACGAGCTCAAGCCACTGGGCATCAACGTCACCGCGATCGAACCCGGGGGCTTCCGCACCGACTTCGCCGGCCGCTCGCTCACGCAGTCCGCGACGGCGATCGGGGACTACGCGGACACGGCCGGCAAGCGCCGCAAGGAAGTCGACACCGCCCACGGCAACCAGCCCGGCGACCCGGACAAGGCAGCCAAGGCGATCCTCGCCGTCGTCGATTCCCCCAACCCGCCGGGCCTTCTGGTCCTGGGCACGGACGCGTTCGGCGCGTTCGGCAAGGTGGCGGATGCGCAGCGCGCTGAGCTGGACCAGTGGCAGGAGCTGAGCACCAGCACCGACATCGACTGAGGCGCAGGGTCCACCGCGCATTCCCGGATCGGTGGGGGACCTCGGACTCTAGCTCCCGCTTCCACGGCTAACGAGAATCGGAGCATTCCTACGAGAGAGGGCTCCGGCGATGATGTGGGGATACGGGCAAGGGTCCACGTGGATCTGGGGGATTCTCCTGCTGCTCGGAATCGCCTTGCTGGTGGTGTTGGCAGTGCGGGCCTTCGGCGGCGGCATCGGCGGCCGCCGGGGCCAGGACGGGCCGCGTGCTTCCGCCGCGCGGCGAATCCTCGATGAACGCTTCGCGCGGGGCGAACTCACCGCCGACCAGTACCGGGAACAGCTCAGGGTCCTGGGCGAGGGACGGTAGTGCGCCCCATCAGCCGCCGGCAGGCGCTGCTCCTGGGCGGCCTGGGGGCGGCGGGAACGGTGGCAGGCGGGGCAGGACTGATCTGGTCGCTGTCCTCCCCCGCCGCCCGGCCCTCTGGCGGCAGCCTGGTCCAGCCGGAGGAACTCAGGAGCGCGGCAGGTCAACTGCAGGTCCGGCTCGAAGCCGCGCCCGCCCAGGTCCAGCTGGGTGGGCGGCAAGCCATGGCGCTCGGCTACAACGGCAGCGTTCCCGGGCCCACGCTGCGGATCCGCCCCGGCGACACCCTGAAGATCAGTCTGGTCAATAGCCTCTCCCAGCCCACCAACCTGCACGTTCACGGCCTCCACGTGTCCCCCGAGAACAACGGGGACAACGTCTTCATCGCCGTCGGTCCGGGCTCTTCCTTTGACTACGAGTACCACCTTCCCGGGAACCATCCGCCCGGACTGTACTGGTACCACCCGCACCATCACGGGATGGTGGCCGACCAGGTCTTCGCCGGGCTCTTTGGAGCGATCATCGTGGAGGACCCGGAGCCCATCGAGGCCAGCGCGGAACGCGTCTTGGTGGTTTCGGACACCACAGTGGACCCGGCAGGAAATATCAGCGCTGTCTCGGCTATGGACCGGATGGCAGGCAGGGAAGGTGACCTGCTCCTGGTCAACGGCCAAACCAACCCTGAGTTCAGCGCGGCTCCGGGACAGCGGGAACGGTGGCGGATCGTCAACGCCTGCGTGGCCCGGTACCTGCGGCTCAGGCTGGACGGTCAAAAAATGCAGTTGCTGGGGGCGGATTCCGGCCGGTTCGAGAAGCCGCTGGACGTTGACGAGCTGCTGCTCACCCCCGGAAACCGGGCGGACCTCCTGGTCACAGCGGCTGCCGGCGACTCAGTCCTGCAGGCATCCAGGTACAACCGTGGAAGCATGGCCGGGATGACGGGGTCCGGGGCGGGCCAGGGGACGGAAGAAACCACGCTGGCCACATTCCGGGTAAGCGGTGAATCCACTGCTTCCCCGCTGGCCATCCCGGCCCAGCCTGCCCCCGCAGACCTCAGGCAATCCGCGGTGGCGGCCCACCGGCAGATCATCCTCACTGCCGGCATGGGCATGGGCGCCGGCGGAATGATGCCTTTCACCATCAACGGCAAGCAGTTCGACGAAGCCCGGACAGATACGACGGCGGCAGCAGGCACCGTGGAGGAGTGGAGCCTGGTCAACACAAGCCCCATGGACCACCCCTTCCACCTGCATGTCTGGCCGATGCAGGTGCTGGGAGACAACGCCCAGGCGGGCTCCTCCCCCGACTGGCGGGATGTGGTGAACGTCCCTGCGAACGGACAGGTCAAGGTCCGGATCGCTTTTGCGGACTTCCGCGGCCGGTCCGCGTACCACTGCCACATCCTGGACCACGAGGACCTTGGCATGATGGGCGCCATCGAGGTGCGGTGAGCAGCGGCACCGCACAACGTGGCCGGCCGGCCCGGGACAAGGGGCCCAAAATCGAGTACTGCCTACTCATGACAGGGCGCGGGCCGGGTGCGAGAGTGGATTCCTATCGTTCCATCACGTCATAAGAGGAACCGGAATGGCAGCAAAACGGCGTCGGTCAGGTACCAAGGGCGGCGGCGCAGTGGGGTGCGCCCCCTTCCTTGTCCTCATCGTCGTAGCCCTCATCATTCAATACTGGTGGGTCCTCCTGATTGCCGCGGGCGTGGTTGCGCTGACTGTGGCACTCGTCCGCTCAGCGAAGGCCCCGGCACGACCGGCCCGGGTTCCACCGCCCAGGCCGCAACCCGTGGCTGCCCCGCCCCGCGTGGTCCCCAGCGGCGAAGAACTTACGGCCCAAATGCGGGCCCACAAACGGATAAGCCGCGTACAGGACATGCAGGAGTGGGACTACGAGTGGATCCGGCTGGCCAACCCGGGGAAGAGCCTCCGCGACGTCAATGACATCGCGAATGCCCATTTCGCCCGGGGCCGTTCCATCGGTATCGACGGAGACCGGTCCGCTCCCTAAGCCTGGCTTGGATCGCTGGCAGACGTCGCGCGCCTAGCCGGAAATGCTTTCGCCTACCCGGCCGTGCTGCAGTCCGGTGGGAAACCCGATCGTCACCGGCACCGGCGCCGGGGCTCCGCAGCAGGCGTCCGCGGCAGCATCCCCGGCATCGTCCGGGATGGTGGTGGAGCAGACGCCGGTCTCCGGGAGTTCAAGTTCGACGGCGTCCGCGGCTTCGGTGTCTCCGGCCAGGGCTGCGGCGATGGAGCGGACCTGTTCGTACCCGGTGGCCATGAGGAAGGTGGGCGCGCGGCCGTAGGATTTCATGCCGGCCAGGTAGAAGTCCTTCTCCGGCTGGGCCAGGATCGAGGCGCCGTGGGCAGGAACGGTACCGCAGCTGTGGAAGTCCGGGTCGATCAGCGGGCCCAGGGCCTTGGGCGCGTCCACCGCAGGATCCAGGTCCAGCCGCAGTTCGGACAGCATGGCCAGGTCCGGGCGGAACCCGGTGGCGGGGATCACCCGGTCCACCGACACGCTGCGGCCGTCCGCGGCATGCACGGTCACGGCCTCCCCATGAACGTCGATGGAAGCAGTGTGGAAGTTCGTCAGGAGCTGGACGGCCCCGGTGTCCACGGCGGTGCGGAGCCGGGCCCCGAGCTGGCCGCGGGCCGGCAGCTGGTCGGCGTCACCGCCGCCGTAGGCCCGGGCCGGAGTGGCAGCGCGGATGGCCCAGACGACCTCGGTGCCCGGGTTGGCGCGGGCCACGCGGGCCAGGTCGAGGACCATGTTGGCGGCAGAGTGGCCCGAGCCGATCACCAGGGTGCGGCGTCCGGCGAAACCACCAGCGGAAACGTCCGGCAGAGGACCGGTTACCAGCCCGGCAGCACGTGCTTCGGCCTCACCCGGAACCGCCAGCCCGGACGATCCCAGCGGCGCCGGGCTGCTCCAGGTACCGGACGTATCGATGACGGCGCGGGCCAGCACCTCGGTGACCTTGCCGCCGTCGTGCTCTATCCGCAGGAGGAACGGGGCACTGTCCCGGCCCTGGCTGCGGCCCTTGTCCATGCCCTGCCGGGTGACGGCGACAACGCGGGACCCAGTCCTGATCCGGTCCCTGAGTTCAGGCGTGGCGGCGAGCGGTTCGAGGTACTCGGAGACGATCTGCGACCCGTACGGCAGCGCCGTGGGGCCGGGGGCTTCCCAGCCGTTGCGCTCCAGCAAACGCACCGAGGCGGCGTCGAGGTTGTACTTCCAGGTGGAGAACACCCGGACGTGCCCCCATTGCCGGATGGCGGCCCCGACGGTGGGCCCGGCTTCGATGACGAGCGGTTCCAGCCCGCGTTCCAGCAGGTGCGCGGCCGCGGCCAGGCCGACGGGTCCGGCCCCGATTACGGCCACGGGGAGGGAGTCCTGTGATGTCATGCTGTCCTTATTTCAGTCGTTGGTGTTCCTGGCGGTGCCGGACCGGGTGGCGCCTGCCCGCTGATGATGGGTGCGGGCAGGCCGGTGGGTGATGGGCAGGGGCTTAGCAGCAGCCTTCGTCGCAGCAGCCCTGCTCCTCGTCACAGCAGCTGTCATCGCAGCAACCTGTGCTCATGTGTCCCACCCCCTTCCGTAACGGATGTGGTTATGCCGAAGCCGGGATCAGGGAGGCGATGAGGGCTTCGACGCGGGTCTTGATCTGGTCGCGGATGGGCCGGACCGAGTCCACGCCCTTGCCGGCGGGGTCCTCCAGCACCCAGTCCTCGTAGCGCTTGCCGGGGAAGTAGGGGCATTCGTCGCCGCAGCCCATGGTGATCACCACGTCGGAGTCCTGCACGGCCTCGGTGGTGAGGATCTTGGGGATCTCGGCGGACATGTCGATGCCCACCTCAGCCATGGCCTCGACGGCGGCAGGGTTGACCTTGTCGGCCGGCTGCGATCCGGCGGAGCGGACCTCGATGGCGCCCTGCGAAAGCGTGGTGAGGAACGCGGCGGCCATCTGGGAGCGGCCGGCGTTGTGGACGCAGACGAACAGGACGGAGGGCTTGTGGCTCATGAGAGCACCTTTCGGTCGGCCGTGACGACGGCGGAGGTTGCGAGGGGTGGGTAAAGGAAGCGGACCAGGGCGTACCCGGCGGCGCCGCCGAGGAGTTGGGCGAGGATGAAGGCAGGGGCCGACGACGGCGCGATGCCGGCAAAGGTGTCCGTGACAGTCCGGGCGATGGTCACCGCTGGGTTAGCGAAGCTGGTGGAACTGGTGAACCAGTACGCGGCGGTGATGTACCCGCCGACGGCGAAGGCCACCCGGTCCGCGCGGCCCGAACGGACGGTGCCGAAGATGACCACCAGCAGCCCGACGGTGGCGATGACTTCGGCCAGCCAGAGTGCGGGACCGGTGCGTTGGTGGGTGGAGAACGTGACGGCGTCCAGCCCGAACATGAGGTGCGCCGCGACGGTGCCGGCCAGGCCACCCAGGACCTGCGCACCGATCAGGCCGGCCGCGGTCCGGGTATCAATCATGCCCAGGGCCCGTTCCACAAGGGTCACCACGGGATTGAACGACGCCGACACGGGCTGCAGTGCCACGATCAGCGCCACCAGGGCGGCACCCGTGGCGAGGCTGTTCTGCAGAAGCTGCAGCCCGGCGTCGTCCGGTGAAAGCCGCGAGGCCATGACGCCCGAGCCCACCACGGCCATGACCAGGAACGCGGTCCCCACGAATTCTGCGGCAGCCCGCCGGCCCATAACGCTCACAGGGCGTGCCCGCCGATCAGTGCGGCCAGGTTCTGCAGGGCCTCCGTGCGGGCGCGGTAGTAGACCCAGACGCCGCGCTTCTCCCGGTCCAGCAGGCCAGCCTCATGCAGGATCTTCAGATGGTGGCTGATGGTGGGCTGGGACAGGTCGAAGGCATCGTTGAGGTCGCAGACGCAGGCCTCGCCGCCCTCATGCGAGGCGACCATGGACATCAGCCGCAGCCGGACGGGATCGGCCAGCGCCTTCAGCAGGGGAGCGACCGCCTCCGCTTCGGGCTCGGACAACGGCTCCCGGGCCAGGGGTGAGCAGCACGCCACCGCTTCCACGGGGTTCAGCTTAAGAGACATAGACACACATAAATATTTACACTCATCTATGTCTTTGGCAATCCCCACATTTTCCGCTGATTATGGCCGTTCCCTTGCCTCGCCCGGAGAGAGGACAAATAGGATGGCCCGTAGATTGACCGGCCGGAGACGAAGGGCGCCCCCATGATCGAGATCCTGAACCCTGCTGAAGTGGCCCGTGCCCGGGAAACCGGTGCCCTGGTGGCGGACATTTTGCAGGCCATGAAGAGCCGCGCCACCGTGGGCACCAACCTCCTGGACATCGACCAGTGGACCAAGGAGATGATCACCGAAGCCGGCGCCGAGTCCTGCTACGTGGACTACGCCCCGTCGTTTGGCCGCGGCCCGTTCGGCCACTACATCTGCACCGGCGTCAACGACGCCGTGCTGCACGGACTTCCCCACAACTACGACCTGGCCGACGGCGACCTGCTGACCCTGGACCTCGCCGTCGTCAGGAACGGGATGGCCTCGGACGCCGCCATCAGCTTCATCGTGGGCCAATCGCGGCCGGCGGAGAGCCTGGCCATGATCGAAACCACCGAGCGGGCACTGGCCGCCGGGATCGCCGCCGCCGGGCCGGCCGCCAAGATCGGAGACATTTCCTACGCCATCGGCCGCGTCCTCACAGACGCGGGCTACCCCATCAACACGCAGTTCGGCGGCCACGGCATCGGCTCCACCATGCACCAGGACCCGCACGTCCCCAACACCGGCCGGCCCGGCCGCGGCTTCAAGCTCCGGCCCGGCCTGCTGCTGGCACTGGAGCCGTGGGTCATGGCGGACACGGCGGAACTGGTGACGGACGACGACGGGTGGACGCTGAGGAGCGCCACCGGCTGCCGGACGGCCCACACGGAGCACACCATCGCGATCACGGAGGACGGCGCGGAGATCCTGACCCTGCCCTCGCAGTAGTCGCTATTCGGTCCCAACCACGCTGCTGCGGCGCTCCAGGGTGTCCCTGCCGATGGGACGGATCAGCCCTTCGCGAGCTGGGCAGGTTTGATCGCGCTGACCATAGCGGGGTAGTAGCCCTCTGAGTATCCCTCAGCGGTCGGGTGGAAGTTGAACTGCGTGTACGGGCCGAGGTTAATCCACGAGTCGGAGGAACCGATTTCGTGGCCAGCGAATTTGGGGGTGACATCCACGAACTGCGCGCCGGCGCTCCGTGCCTTGCTCGCGAGGACTGCGTTGAGCTGGTCGGTGCCCTTGTCGAAGACCGCTGCGGCCGCTGCGGACATCACGCCGCCACCGGAGATGACTGTCGTGGATTCCCCGGCCGTCGCAAAGAGTCGGGGGTACCCGAGCCAGACGATCTTGGCATTTCCCGCGTACCCGCGGATTGTTCCGACCGTCGCGGCAACACTGAGCCTGTTCGCGAGGTCAACTCCATATGCTGTGGCCGCCTGGCACCCGGTGGCCTCCGGGGACATGTCTGCGGCACAGGCTCCGATGATCTGGCCGAAGTTGACGTCATTTCCGCCGGCTGTGAGGGTCACCAGACCTGTGGTGCTGTTGAGCGCACCATCAAGGGACGCCTTGGCCGCCTGCTGGGCGATGGTGGGAATACCCGAGTTTGAATCTCCGACAGTCGCGCCCGCGCACGCATAGTCGCCGGCGAGGGCCACCGATTGCAGCTGGTCGAACATCGCCGCGTCGGCAGGGCCGCCTTGCATGCACGCCGGGCTGTTGTACTCCGGATTGACGGCGGCGGTTGGCGCCAACGAGCCCCAGCCGCTTGAGTAGGAGTCCCCGAGATTGACGTACTTTACGGGGTCCTGCGCGGCGAAGGCCGGAGTGGATGCCCCGGAGAAGATGAGGGCTGTGACGGCGGCGAAAGCGGCCGCACTGCGGCGGTAGGGTGCGGGGAACTGCATGATGTGCTCCGAACTGTTCTCGAGTAAGCGTGTCCCATGACGGTAGGGCCAGGGCCGGACGCCCAAACAGGGCCCTTGGACTTTGACAACGCGTCGACCGAGCGAAAGTGGCCTGATCAACACGCTCCATTGGACTACCTGTGCACGCTAAATGCCGGCAGCTGAAGGAAATGGGATTGACGGCGTCGCAACCTGGTCCTGCCCTCGCGGTAGTCGCTATTCGGTCCCAACCAGGCTGCTGCGGCGCTCCAGGAGCAGCGTGTCCTGCCAGTGCCCGGCTTTGGGTCCGTGGCTGATCCGGGCTATCCGCTCGCGGGTTCCCACCACCCGGAAGCCCAGCTTCTGGTGCAGCGCCAGGCTGGCGGTGTTCTCCGGAAAGATGCTGGACTGGATGGTCCAGATGCCCGCCTTTTCGGTGGAGGCAATCAAGGCGGCCAGGAGCAGCCGGCCCACGCCCCGGCCCTGGGCCTGCGGGGCAACGTAAATGGAGTGCTCCACCAGGCCCCGGTACACCTCCCGCGAGGAAGCCCGGGATACTGCGGCCCAGCCCAGAACCCGCCCCGCATCATCGGCGACCATCCGGTGCTCGGGCAGCCGCACGCCGTCGAACGCTTCCCAGGTGGGCGGCTCGCTCTCGAAGGTCGCTTCCCCTGTGGCGATGCCGGCGGCATAAATTGCGTGGACGGCGTCCCAGTCCTCGGGGCACATGGGGCGGATGGTTACAGGGCTAAGCATGGGTCCCATTATGGGCGTTGACCTGCGGAGCCTTCGCACGGCGGCCCGTAAATAATGCGTCAAAAAACGGCCGCCCACGCCCCGGACGGGCACCTCCGGACCTTTCATTAAGGCAGGGAAAGTGTGAGGAATCAGGAGTGCAGATGCGTTGGGATGAGGAGCCCGCGGACCGCGGCAGGGTCAAGTTCTCGGCAGCCGCCGACGCCGTGGAGGGCTACGGCGGACGGGGACTGAACGGCCGCGCCCTTCATCCCACTGCCGGCTATCTTTTCCAGGACCAGGACGGCACCCCATGGTGGGTTATCTTCCAGCCCTGGCCGTCAGCCGGTCCGCACGCCCACAAGGTGCCCGGCGACATCCTGGCCTGCAACGATTCCTACGGCGACGCGGTGCACGTCGTGGTGCTGGCCGCCGGCGTGTGGGAGGACGACGCCGAGGCCGCCTTCCGCGCGAACACCCCTTCCAGCCTGGCTGACGCCGCCCGGGTTGCGGCCGCGGTGGCGCACATCAGCCAGCCGCACATCAGCCAACGTGGACCCAGGGCCGCTGGGTGACGTCCGGGACGGCCTCACGCAGCACCTCGCGGGTTACCGGCGCGATCTCGCCCTCGCCCAGGAACAGGAACCGGACCAGGTTGGTGATGGGGTTCCCCTCCGTCCAGCGGAAGTAGATGTGCGGCATGAGGCCCGTGACGTCCCTGATGTGCAGCAGCACGGACGCGATGGTGTTGGGAACCACCGGGCCGTGGACCTCCAGCACGTGGTACCCGTGCCGGTTGATGCCGCGGACGTGCAGTTCGGTTTCGAAGTCAGAGGAGTCGTCCACAATGACCTCAAGGAACAGGGCCTCTCCTGCCAGCGGAAGGTGGCTGACCTCGATGGCTGACTCGAGCTTGTCCCGGTAGGCCTCCGGTGACATCCGCAGCGGCTCATGCGCGATGATCGCGATGGGCCCGTCGAGGGTGCTGGACATGAACTCCAGGGCCTGCTGGTCCAGGTGCACCCGGGTGGCGTGCAGTTCGAAGGAGCGGCGGACCCGGGACAGCAGCGAGATGACGATGATGCCGAGGATGAAGATGGCGGCGATCCGGATGCCCTCGGGCCGTTCAAAGATGTTGGCCACCGTGGTGTACGCGAACACCACGGAAATGGCACCGAAGCCCACGGTGAGGTTCCGCTGCCTGCGCCGGCGGGCCGAGAGGGTCACGGCCACCGCGGCGGAGGTCATCAGCACCAGGACGCCGGTGGCGTACGCGCCGCCCTGCGCATCGACGTCGGCATTGAAGATGAAGGTGATCAGGAAGCCGATCAGCGTAAAGACGAGCACCAGGGGACGGACTGCCTTGGCCCAGGCCGGGGCCATGCCGTAACGCGGCAGGTAGCGGGGCACCAGGTTCAGCAGCCCAGCCATCGCGGACGCCCCGGCGAACCAGAGGATGGCGATGGTGCTGATGTCGTACACGCTGCCGAAACCCACTCCCAGGTATTCGTGCGCCAGGTAGGCCAGGGCCCGGCCGTTCGCCTGGCCGTCCGGCTGGAATTCCTGCTCAGGGATGAGCACCACGGTGATGAAGCTCGAGGTCAGCAGGAAGGCGCTCATGATCACCGCGGAGGTGGTGAGCATGCGCCGGGCTCCGCGGATACGCCCGGCAGGGTTTTCTTCCGTGTCATTGTCCGCCCCGCGCACCTGCGGCATGACCGCGACGCCGGTTTCGAAGCCGGACAGGCCCAGCGCCAGCTTGGGGAACACCAGCAGGGCAATGGCCACCGCCATCAGCGGATTGCCGTGCGAGACCCACAGGTTGCTCCACCAGTCGCCCATGGCCACCGGGTGCGAGATGACCTGGCCCAGGGTCACCACCACCACGATGGCGTTCAGGCCCAGGTACAGGACCACCAGGACCACGGCGACGCCGATGGCTTCCTTGAAACCCCGCAGGAACACGGCGGCCAGCAAGGCGAGCAGGACCAGGGTGATGGGAATGTTCTGGCCCTGCAGCCACCCTGGAGCCACCGGGTTGTGGATCAGGTGCGCGGTGGCGTCGGCGGCCGAGAGGGTCATGGTGATCATGAAATCCGTGGCGGCGAAACCGAGAAGGACCAGGACCAGGAGCTTGCCGCCCCAGCGGGGCAGCAGCCGTTCCAGCATGGCGATGGAGCCTTCACCGCGGGGGCTTTCACCGGCCACCCTCCGGTACACCGGCAGGGCGCCGAGCAGGGTCACGGCCACGAGCACCAGGGTGGCCAGCGGTGAGATGACGCCGGCGGCCAGGGCAGCGATGGCCGGCTGGTAGCCCAGCGTTGAGAAGTAGTCCACACCGGTCAGGCACATGACCTGCCACCAGGCATGCTTCTTCTCGTGCTGCGTGGGCACGCCGCCGGGGCCCGGGTGGGCACCCTTGCTGTCCTGCAGCCCGAACAGCAGCCAGTCCCTCAGCGCCTTCCTGCCGTGGGCATGGAGCGCGGAAGGATCCGCCGGGGGCCTGCTCAACGTGGTCATCTCTGCCTTTCCGCGCTGCCCTTTGCACCGCGACCACTGCGAAGCTAGCACCGCCTAAAACGGCTGACCTGCGTAAAGGGCCTTTATTGATGATTCCTTTACGCGGGAATTTACGGCAGGGCTCCCCGCGCCTAGCATCGAGGCATGTCGGCAACGGTCAACGGTTCCATCAGCATCGGGCGCCCCGTGGAGGAGGTCTTCGATTTTGTGGCGGACCAACGCAATGAACCCACTTACAACCCGAGGATGCGAAGCGTCGAGAAGACCACGCCGGGTCCCATCGGCGCCGGCACCCTGTGGCAGGTGGAAACAACCTCCGGGCGGCGGACTATGTCCTTCGAACTGGAGGTCACCGAGTACGCGCGGCCACGCCGCCTGGGGTCCAGGACCCGCATGGCCACGGCAGAGATTACTGGAGCCCTCACTTTCACTCCCGAAACTAACGGGACACGGATGAGCTGGCACTGGGAGTTCAAGCCCAAGGGCTTGATGAAGCTCGCCACCCCGCTCTTTGCTGCCGTGGGGCGAAGGCAGGAGCGGCGCATCTGGTCCAGCCTCAAGGCCCACCTCGAAGCAGCCAACAAACCGTAATTTGCCGGCCCCCGGCGATCAGGGTTCGAAGCGGTAGCCCATCCCGGCCTCCGTGAGCAGGTGCCGGGGCCGGGCCGGGTCCGCCTCCAGCTTGCGGCGCAGCTGGCCCATGTAGACGCGCAGGTAATGGGTCTCGTTGTCATAGCCCGGGCCCCAGATCTTCGCCAGCATCTGCTGCTGGGTGATCAGCCGGCCGGGGTTGCGCACCAGCAGTTCCAGGATGGCCCACTCACGCGGGGTGAGCCGGACCGGTTCCCCTTCCCGGGTCACCTTCCGGTTGGCCAGGTCCACCTCAAAGTCCCCCACGTCGACGGCGGGCGGGGCCTCGGCAACCTCGGGCGTACCGCTCCGGCGGCCGGCGACGCGCAGCCTGGCCAGGAGTTCGTCCAGCCCGAACGGCTTGGTCACGTAGTCATCCGCGCCGGCATCCAGGGCCCGGACCTTGTCCACAGAACCGTGCCGTGCGGACAGCACGATGATGGGCATGCTGCTGGTGCGGCGGACCCGGGTGATCACATCCACGCCATTGATGTCCGGCAGGCCCAGGTCCAGCACCATCACATCCGGGTGGCCGCCTTCCGCGTGCCTCAGCGCGGCCGCCCCGTCCAGTGCCGTGAGCACCTGGTACCCCTCCGCCTGCAGGTTCACCTGGAGGGCGCGCAGCAGCTGCGGTTCATCGTCAACGATCAGCACAGTCCTCATCGGGTTTTGGTGCCTGCTTCCCGGCGGGGGTTGGGGCTGTAGTGCCCGGTGGACAGCGGCAGCCGGACCACCATGGTCAGCCCTCCGCCGGGTGTCGGTTCGGCCAGGAGCTGGCCGCCCATCGCCTCGGTAAAGCCCTTCGCCACGGCCAGGCCCAGCCCGATGCCCAGCCCCTCCGGCGCATCGTCAAGCCGCTGGAACGGCCGGAACATCTCCACCACCGCGGCAGCGGGCACACCCTGCCCGTGATCGACGATGCGCAGCTCACCAAAGGGCGTGCCGCCGTCGTCCGCTGCGTTGGCCGCGCCCCAAACGCCCACGATCACCACGTCCGAACCGGGCGCGTACTTGAGCGCGTTTTCCACAATGTTGGCGATCACCCGCTCCAGCATGCCCAGGTCCGCGTCCACTGCGGGCATGTTGGCGGCGAGGTCGATCCTGATGCGCTCCGTGGGGATGCCGCGCAGGGCGTCCTCGACGGCATCGCGCCACGTGACCGGGGCGGTGTGCGGGGCGGCCGACCCGCTGGAGATGCGGGACATGTCCAGGAGGTTGGAGATGAGGGCGTCCAGGCGCTCGGAGTAGGAGTCAATGGTGGCGAGCATTTCTTCCTGCACCTCCGCCGGAAGCCTGCTGTTCTGGCGGCGCAGCGCGGTGACCGCCAGCTTGATCCCGGCCAGCGGGGTCCGGAGGTCGTGGCTGACGGCGTTGAGGATCGCGGTGCGGACGCTGTTGCCCTCCGCCAGTTTCGTGGCGCTCTTCAGGGTGCGCTGCAGGGCGTGGTGCTGCCGGAGCAGCAGGAGGTGGGCGCCGTGGGCGGCCAGGAGGAGCCGGTCCCCCGCCGTCAGGGTTCGGCCGGACAGGACCAGGGCGGTCCGCGGGTCGGCCAGTTCCACATTGTCCGTCATGGCCGTTGCCGCTTCCGGGGACGGTGGCGGCGCGTCCCCGGAAAAGGCCTGCAGTTCCCAGGCGTTCTGCCTGTCCCCGGCGCGGGTGAAGAGGCCGGCGGCCCGGACCTGGAAGGTTTCGCGGGCCGTGTCCAGGAAGCCGCCAACGGTATCGTCCGCGAGGAGCGCGTCCCTGGCGAGATCGGCGAGGGTGGTGGCCTCGGCACGGGCGCGGACGGCTTCCCGCGCCCGGCGTTCGGACAGGCCCACCACCAGTGAAACGGCCACCGCGGCCCCGAGGAAGACCAGCAGGGCAAAGACGTTCTGCGGGTCGCTGATGTTGAACGTGCCCACAGGGTCCGTTTCGAAGTAGTTCAGCAGCAGCGATGCCAGGACGGCTGCGAGCACGGCCGGCCAGAGCCCGCCGATGAACGCCACGGCCATCACCCCGGTCAGGTGCACCAGGGCGTGGGTGGCAAGGTTCAGGTCGCGGCTGAAGGACAGGACGGTGGAGGCAAGGACGGGAAGGAGCACCGCGAGGATGTAGCCCACCGTGGTGCGTGCCCGGCTGAGGGCGGAGGGGGTGTGCCGCGGAAGTCTCCGGGCTGATGGCAGGTGGGAGACCAGATGCACGTCGATGTCGCCCGATTCCCGCACCACCCTTGACGCCACGCCCCTGCCCAGGACGCGGCCCCAGAGCCCTCCCGGCGACGCCCCGAGGACAATCTGGGTGGCGTTGGCACTCCGGGCAAACTCCAGCAGGGACTGCGCCGGGTCATCCCCGGACAGGGTGTGGCAGCTGCCACCGAGGTCCGTGATGAGCTGCCGCTGCGCCTCGACCGCCTGTTCGGACGCCTCCCGCCGGGCGGTGGTGCCGCGCACGTGGACCGCCAGGAGTTCACTGCCGTTGACCCTGGACAGGATCCGGGCCGCCCTCCGGATGAGCACGTCGTCCTCCGCGGAGCCGGCAAGCCCCACCACCACCCGTTCGCGGGTGGGCCACGCGGCGGTGATGCCCTGGCTCTCCCGGTACGCCGCCAGGCCTTCCTCCACCCGGTCCGCGAGCCAGATCAGGGCGATCCCGCGCAGGGCCAAGAGGGTGCCCGGCCGGTACTCGTTGGCCAGGGCGGCGTCGATCCGGTCCGCCGGGAAGACCCTGCCGTCGGCCACCCGCTGGCGCAGGAGGGCCGGGGAGATGTCCACGAGCTCGATGTGGTCCGCCCGCCGCACGATCTCGTCCGGGACGGTGATATGCGGCAGCTCATCGGTAATCGCTGCGACCACGTCCTTGAGGGACGCCAGCTGCTGCACGCAGAGGGTGGACAGCACATCAATTCCCGCCGCCAGCAGCTCCTCAATGTCCTGCCATCGCCGCTGGTTCCTGCTGCCCGGGCCGTTGACCTGCGCGTATTCATCCACGACGGCCACGTCCGGTGTCCGTTCCAGCACGGCCTCCACGTCCAGCCCGGGCACTTCCGCTCCCCCGGCGCCTCCCGGAAGGCGCGGCGCAACGGCGTCGAGCCCTGCAAGGAGCTGCCGCGTCTCGTGCCGGCCGTGGTCCGCGGCGATGCCGACCACGGCGTCCCTGCCTTCGGCCACCAGCCGGTGCGCTTCCCGCAGCGCGGCGTACGTGCTGCCCGCGCCGGGCGCCGCACCCAGAAAGAGCCGAAGGGTTCCCCGTGCCATATCCCCAGTCTTATCCCGTCCGGCCACCGGAACCAACTCACAGCCTCCGGCGGCCGTGAGAGCCAGGTGGGAGCGAGCGGGCGTGGCCGGAAGACCCGCCAAAGGTGAGCGGGCGTGGCAGGAAGACCCACCAAAGGTGAGCGGGCGTGGAGGAAGGCACGACGGCGGGCGCTCAGTAAGCTGGCAGGATGTCCGTGATTGCCGCCCTGCTGCCCACAGTGGTGGCTGTTGCCATCCTGGCGGCACTCACGGTGGGCATCCTGTGGGGCGCGCGGACGCCGTCGTACCTCTCCCCTGCCCTGGCCATCCTCCGCGGTGCGGCGCAGCTGGTGGCCATCAGCCTGGTGCTGGGCGGCGTCATCACCAGCCCACTGTGGGTGGGCGCGGCCCTGCTGGTCATGTTCAGCGTGGCGGCCGTGACAGCCACCCGGCGGCTCACCTGGTCCTGGCGGCGCTTTGCCGTGGTGGCTGCAACGATGGCCGCCGGCATCCTGGTGACGCTCTCCGTCGTGTTCGGAACGGGCGCCATCGAGTTCGCGCCCCGGTACGTACTGGCGGTGGGCGGAATCGTGATCGGCAACTCCATGACCATCGCAACGCTGGCCGGCCGCCGTTTCTTCGAGGCGGTGGTGGAGCAATGGGACCAGGTGGAGGGCTGGCTGGCGCTGGGGGCCACGGCGCGCCAGGCCACGTTGGTCCAGGCCCGGCAGGCCGTGCATTCGGCGTTGATTCCCTCCACGGACCAGACCAAGACCACGGGCCTGGTCACCCTGCCGGGCGCGTTCGTGGGCGCCATCTTCGGCGGCGCCTCGCCCCTGGAGGCAGGCCGGTTCCAGGTGGTGGTGCTCGCCTCCATCATGGCCGCGGGGTCCGTCACCGCCGTCGCGCTGATCCGCTCGCTGGGGAACGTGTTGGTGCGGCCCGAACCGCTGTAAGCCCGCCTGCCGCTGCACTACGCTGAGGCCTGTGGAACAAGCGTCCAGAGTGGCCCGACGAAAAACCCGTGCCGACAAACTCCCCGATCTCCCCGGACGACCCGGCGGGGGCAGCGACCTCAGCCGCATACTGCTGCATCCCGTCCGGTTGGTGCCTTTTGCCTTTCTGGTCGTGATAATCGTGGGCGCCTGGCTGCTGATGCTTCCGGCTGCGCACAGGAACGCCGAGCCGGAACCCCTCCTAACTGCCCTATTCACCTCGGTTTCCGCGGTCTGCGTGACCGGCTTGGCCACAGTGGACACCGCCACGTTCTGGACACCGTTCGGCCAGGCCGTGATCCTGGGCCTCATCCAGGTGGGCGGATTTGGGATCATGACCCTCGCAACCCTGCTGGCGCTCCTGGTGCGGAAGACCATCGGCCTCCGCGGGCAGCTGATCGCACAGTCCGAGACCCACACCCTGAACTTCGGTGACGTCCGCTCGGTGCTCTTCGGCGTGGCCCGGATCATGGTCCTGTTGGAGGCCGGCACCGCGGCGATCCTCACCGTCCGCTTCTGGGTCAGTTACGACCACAATCCCCTGACCGCCCTGTGGCACGGTGTCTTCCACGCGGTCTCGGCGTTCAACAACGCCGGTTTCGCGCTGTACAGCGACAACCTGATCAGCGTCGCGGGCGACCCCTGGATCATCGTGCCCATCTGTGCGGCCATCGTTGCCGGCGGGCTCGGGTTCCCGGTGCTCATCTCCCTCCTCAGGGGTGGCGTCAGGATGAAGGACTGGACCGTGCACATGCGCCTGACCATTTACGGAAGCGTGTTTCTCCTGGCCGTTGGCGCGGTCCTGTTCGGCGCCTTCGAGTGGAACGGGGAGCAGACCCTGGGTCCCATGCCGGTGGGCGGGAAGATCCTTGCCAGCCTCGCGGGCACCGTCTTCCCCCGTACCGCGGGTTTCAACAGCATCGACTACGGAGCCGCAGAACCCGAGACGCTGCTGGTTACCGACATCCTGATGTTCATCGGCGGCGGCAGCGCCGGAACCGCCGGCGGCATCAAGATCACCACCTTCCTGGTCCTGTTCTTTGCCATCTGGAACGAAGTCCGTGGCCGGGACCACGTGACCATCGCCCACCGCTCCATCAGTTCATCGTCGCAGCGGCAGGCCCTCTCCGTGGCCCTCCTCGGCGTGGCGGCGGTCATGGCAGGCACCCTGCTCCTGCTGATGTTCACCGATGAGCCCCTCGACAAGGTGCTCTTCGAGAGCGTCTCCGCTTTTGCCACCGTCGGCCTCAGCACGGGCATCACTCCCCATCTCCCCCCTGACGCCCAATGGGTCCTGATGGCTCTGATGTTTACCGGGCGCATCGGAACCATCACGGTGGCTTCCGCCCTCGCACTCTCCTCGCGTCCCCGCCTCTATCAACTGCCGGAAGAACGTCCGGTCATCGGCTAGGCGGGCCGCAGCGGCGCAGCCGTTTTTGGTGCAGGACCTTCAGCACTAGCCGGGAACGTGGCCCGGGGGGATGCTCGGACCAGTCCTCCGGGTTTTGAAACGGCCCCAACGCCCCCGTCCCTTCAGGCGGCGCCCATGAACTCCCACCGGATCCTTCCGCGTCAACAGAATTCCGTCAGGCAACGGGAGGAGCAGCCGTCACGCCGCGGTGTTGCGTGGAAGACCGCCCTGGCGCTCGCGGCCGCCGTCGTGCTTCTCCTGCCCGTGGCGCTGCTTCCGCTTGCTACCGGGGTGCCGGTCGTTGCCTGGCTGCCGCTCCTCCTGCTGGGATTGGCGGGCATGGTCTGGTTGGTGGTCCGGCGCCGGAAGCCGCTGGGCCGGCTGGCAGGCCTTGGCGCTGTTGCCCTTGCCGCGGCGGCGGCCGTCATCGCGTCCCAAACGCTCGCCGGCACACCGCCGATCACAGACTCACACGGTGATCCGCTGCCGGGCAGCATCGCGGGCGCAGAGAAGGTGCAGCTGAACGGCAGCGAGCAGTGGATCCTGGTGCGCGGGCAGAACACCTCCAACCCGGTATTGCTGAACCTCGGGATGGGCGGCCCCGGCGGTGGCGGTTTCTTCAACGCCCAGGAGTTGCGCGCTTTGGAGGACCAGTTCACGGTGGTCAGCTGGGACGAGCCGGGCACCGGGAAATCCTACGGGGCTGCGCCCATCAGCGACCTCAACAAGGAACGGTACGTCAATGATGCGGTAGCCCTCACCAATCTGCTGCGGGAGCGCTTCGACCAGCAGAAAATCTTCATTTACGGCGTCTCATGGTCCAGCATCGTCGGGATCTGGCTGGTCCAGGAACACCCGGAGCTCTACCACGCCTTCGTGAGTACCGGCCAGATGGTGAACACGACGCAGAACGACCGCATGGGCTACCAACTGGCGCTGCAACACCTTGACGACCAGGGCGACACGGGCCGGGCCGAAGAGCTCCGGCGGAACGGCCCTCCACCCTACCGCGGTGACAACGTGGCGTCCCCTTACATCGCCTACCTGGACGTTCTGAACGAGATGATGGGGTCGCTCCGCTTCTCGGTGGCCGTACCCCTCATCCCGTTCTTCGTCCCCGAGTACGGCTACCTGGACAAGATCAACCACACGCGTGGAGTCACTGAGTCGTTCAATGCCGTCTACCCGCAGCTGGAGAACCTGGACTTCCGGCAGCAGGCCCTGGAGCTGGACGTTCCTGTCTACTTCTTTGTGGGCCGGCACGACATCAATGCCATGGCCTCACTTGTGGAGGATTACTACAACGCGCTCTCGGCGCCGGGGAAGCAGCTGATTTTGCTGGAGGGCGGGCATGGGCTGGGAAGCGCTGAGAACCAGGACGTGTTCTACGACGCCATGCGCAAACAGGTCCGGCCGCTGGCTGGCCAGCCCGTGCCAGCCTCCCCTAGCCCTGCTTGACCAGGGCTGCCTCCAGGCTGATCTTCACCTTGTCGCTGACCAGCAGGCCGCCGGCCTCCAGCGCCGCGTTCCAGGTGAGCCCGAATTCCTTCCGGCTGATCTCGGCCTCGGCGGAAAAGCCGGCACGCGTGGCGCCGAACGGGTCCACGGCAACACCCGTGAACTCAACTTCCAGCTCGATGGGCCGGGTGACGCCCTTGATGGTGAGGTCCCCAGTCAACGTGTATTCCTCGCCGTCGCCCTCGATGTGCGTGCCGCGGAAGGTCATCTCGGGGAACTTCTCGACGTCGAAGAAGTCCTCGCCGCGAACGTGGGCGTCCCGGTTGGCGTCGCCGGAGTTGAAGCTGGCGGTGGATACCGTGGCGTGCACCGACGAGTCCGCCAGGGACTGGCCCACCCGCGCCTCGGCCTGGGCTTCGGTGAAGCGGCCCCGGACCTTGCTGATCCCGGCATGGCGGACGCTGAAGCCGATCTCGCTGTGGGACATGTCCAGGGTCCAGGTTCCCGGCGTGAGTTCCTTGGGAAGGGTCATGGTCATTCTCCTTACTCGTAGGGTCGCAGGCTCAGCCGCCCGCTACAGGCGCAAGGCTGCGGATGCCCCTAAATATTCCCCCTGGAACCCACCTGGAGAACAGGGCCGTATGAACCGGAAAGGAACTTCCGGCGTATACATAAGCGTGGCTCTACGACTATTGACCGCCCTGGCACTGTTCATCGACGCCGGCGTCCACCTGTTCCTGGCCCCGGGCTACCAGAACGCGCAGCCGGGCACTGTCAGCCAGGGCACCCTGTTCCTGCTCGAAGCCGCCGCCGCGCTGGTGGCCGGCATCTACGTCCTGGTCCGCGGCAGCAGGGCTGCCTATGCCGTGGCCCTGGTGGTGGCCCTCAGCGCCTTCGCCGCCGTCGTGCTTTACAGGTATGTGGACATCCCGGCCATTGGACCCATCCCTGCCATGTACGACCCCGTCTGGTTCTTCTCGAAAACCCTCAGCGCTGTGGCCGAGGGAGCCGGGGCCGTGCTGGCGCTCGCCGGCCTGGTGCGTGCCGGCCGCAGGAGAACGTACGACGACGGCGCCAGGCTTCCGGCCCGGCGTCACCTGCCGTGACCATCACCCCGGCCGTTGTTAGCATGCGAAGGGAGGTGGCACATGGGCGCAGCTGAACGGGCGGTGCCGGACGCGTACGGCGCCGTTTCCGCCTACGTGGTGTCGGCCCTCTGGCTGACGTCCCTGTCCCCCTCCGCGCCGGTTCTTCAACTGGCAGGCCTCTGCGCCGGCACCCTCGTGGCCATGGCCGCCGCCGGCTCCGTCCTGCGGCGGATCCCCCGGTTCTCAACACCTGCCGACCGGGTGACCCTGCTGCGCGCCATCCTCGTGGCCCTGTGTGCGGTGCTGGCGGTTCCGCAACTGTTCACGGGCCGCCGCACGGACCTGCTCCTGCCCGTCCTGGGCGGCGCGGCGTTCCTCCTGGACGGGCTGGACGGCGTGGTGGCGCGGCGCACCGGAAGCTCGTCGGCGGCCGGGGCACGGTTCGATTCGGCCACCGACGCCGCCCTGGTGCTGGTGCTGTCCGTCGCGGCCGCTCCCGTGGCGGGCCCCTGGACGCTGGGCATCGGATCCCTGTACTACGCCTTCGTGGCCGCAGGTATCTTCCGGCCGCACCTTCGCGTGGCGCTGCCGCCCAGGGTGTCACGCAAGGCCATCGGGGCGTTCCAGCCATTCGCGCTGCTGGCCGCGCTCCTCCCCGCCGTCCCGGCGGTTGCCGCCGCTTCCCTGCCGGCACTGGCCCTTGCCTTGCTCACGGTGTCCTTTACGCGGGATGTGGTCCAACTGGAGCACCTGCACCGCGCCCGGCACCAGGACGTGGCGGCCCAGGTGGCCTAGGAAATCCCTGGGCCGGCCGGGCCTACAGCAGGGATGCGAGGGCCAGGCCACCGGCGGCGGCACCCAGCGCGGCCACTGCGGTGCCGACGGCGTTGAGGACAGCCAGGCCCGTGCGGCGGGACTGGACCAGGCGGACCGTTTCGAAGCTTGCGGTGCTGAAGGTGGTGTAGCCGCCAAGGAACCCTGTGCCGGCGATGGCCTGCAGCTCGGGTGGTGCCGCATGCACGATGACGGCGCCGGCCACCAGGCCCAGCAGGAACGATCCCGTGACGTTGATGGCAATGGTGCCTACGGGCAGCGCTGTACGGATTTTGGCACGTACCAGGCCGTCGACGATGAAGCGCGTGGCGGCTCCGAGCCCGCCGGCGAGCCCCAGCAGGACGATGGTCAGGGGGCTCACGGTTTTCCCTCCTTCTGCGGGCCGGGCTGCGGGCCGGGCTTCCCCGGCCGGGAGCTGGTGCGGGCATGGTGGCCCGCCGCCAGCCGGATGCCTGCCACGGTTGCTGCAGCGCCGGCCACCACGGAGGCTGCCACATAGATGAAGGCGTCGGCGCTGCGGCCGGCATTGAACAGGGTGGTGGCTTCCACGGCCAGGGTGCTGTAGGTGGTGAAGGCGCCCAGGAAACCGGTGCCCACCAGCAGCCGGACCAGTCGCCTCCGTCCCGTGTCAGGACCCCGGCGGACCAGGGCTTCAAGCAGGGCGCCGAGCAGGAACGCCCCCGTCAGGTTGATCACCAGGGTGGGTACCGGCCAGCCGCCCGGTGCGGGCAGGATGCTGCCCAGCCCGTAGCGGGCCAGGGCGCCGAAGGTGCCGCCGGCGATGACCACCAGCACGAACCCGGGGTGCAGGTGGACCGGGCGGGGGACGCGCGCCTCCCCCAGCGTTCCCTGGTCCGTGTCATCGGGTGCTTCAGTCCCGGGGACCGGTTGCTCCATCAGTGTCCCGCCTTCGGCTGGTGCCGGGGGTGCGGGGCCAGCGGGACAACCAGGACGGGCCGGTGCTGGCGGTGGGTGAGGTGGACTGCTACAGATCCCACGAGCAGTTCCTCCAGCCTGGCCCCGAGTCCGCGTTCCCGTGTGCCCACCACAATGACGGACGCGTCAGTGGTTTCCGCCAGGCGTCCCAGCGCCCTGGCCGGGTCTCCGGCCAGGGTCACGAAGGACCAGTCGATGTTGGTCCCGTCCAACGCTTCACGGAGGTGTGCGGCCAGGGAGGCGTTGATCCCTTCGATGTCATCATCGATCCCGTCCGGATCGATGGGGCGGGCCTCCACCCGGCCGTCCGGCTCTTCGGCGAGGTAGGTGGTGACGTCCACGTACGCACAGACCAGCTTCACGCCCAGGCTGTAGGCAAGCTCCGCTGCACGGTGGGCGACGGCCAGCGGCTGGCCGGGCACCACTCCCATGAGCACCGGCCCGCTGATTTTCCGCGGGGCATACGGAACGCTGCCGGCGGAGGGGTTTGGTTTCTGGGGCTCAGTCATGTGCTCTCCTGTTGGGCGCGGGCAGGAAGACTGGGCCGGGTGCGGGCACGGGTCACCTGCCTTCTCATCAGCAAAGGCAGGAACCATCAGCCAGGCGGCGGTTCGAAGACCACGCACCTGCGCAGGCCTTCCGGCGGGATCCATCACCGTGAACAGAGACTACAGGTTTTCCCGCGGCGTCCGCCACCACGGCGGCGGGCAGGAGCTATTCCCCCGAGCCTTTGGAACCCGGCTTTAGTCGCTTCTTCCAGGCCGATCGCCGGCCAGGTGCTCCAGGATGGCCGTGGCGACGTCGTCCGGTGAATCTTCGGTGGGGATGTGCTTGCCGTCCACCTCCACCAGATCGGCATTCGGGATCTCTTCCACGTAGCGGCGGGCGAAGGCGATCTTCTGGAAATCGTCGTCCCGGCCCCACACCAGGCGGGTGGGGATGGCTGCTTCCTTGAGGGCCGGCACCAGGTCCAGGGTGTACCGGGGATCAGCAGCCGCTGCCATGGCCATCCATGAACGCGCCCGGGCCGGGGACTGCCACGGCGAGAGGTACTCCGCGAGTTCCTCCTCGCTCAAGGTCCGGATGGCACAGGCCTGCGTGGATTTGCGCCGGGCACCGAGGAGATCCTCCTCGCTGGTGTTGTCCCGCACCTTGGGGTCCCGGAAACGCTCGACGGCGGGCACCGGCCAGGAGTCGAACATGACGGCATTCATCAACACCATCTTCCGCACCCTCCCGCTGGTGGCGGCGAGCTGTTGGGCCACGCCGCCACCGATGTCATGCGCCGCCAGATCAAACTTGTCCACGCCCAGGGCATCCGCAGCCTTGAGCACAACCTGCGCCAGGGCAGGGACGGAGGCCTGCCCAACGTCCAGCTCTCCCCCGCTTCGGCCGAAGCCCGGAAAGTCCAGGGCATAGCAGCGGTGGTATTCGCCCAGTGCCGGCAGGATGGGCTGCCACACCCGGCTCCAGAACGTGCCGTGGAGCAGGATCAGCGGCGGGGCGGCTTCATCCCCCGCCACAAGGTAGGACAGCGGGACACCGTCCACCTCAAGAGTGCGGCGTTCGACGGACTGGGCCATCAGTGGTCTCCGTTTCATCTTCGGGGGGCGTTCCGGTAGCCCGTTTCGCTTATACGGCGAGGACCGCCGGCAGTCCGGTCAGGGCCGGGATGACGATGTCCGGCGCCTGGAAGTAGGAGGGGTAGCGGGCGCCGGTGCGGTTGATCCACGCGGTCCGCAGCCCGGCTTTGGCTGCCCCATGGATGTCCCATGGGTGCACGGCCACCAGCAGCATCCCGGAAGGATCTACTCCCGCCGACGCAGCCGCATACTCATACGCGGCCTTGGCCGGCTTCCAGGCAGGGGCGTCCTCCACGGACAGGAGCAGCTCGAATTTGTCCCGAATGCCGGCGGCAACCAGGAGCCTGTCCGTGTTGGCCGACGCGCCGTTGGTCAGGGTAACCAGCCGGTGCCCGGCTGCGGCCAGGGCGCTGACGCCACCAGGGACGTCGGGGTGAAGGGAAAGGTTCTGCATGGCCGTCATGATCCGTTCGACGGCGGCGTCCAGGTCCCCGGAGATCCCTTCGGCTGCCAGCAGGGTGCGGAGGGCTTCGGCGCCGATGGCCGCGAACGCTTTGTTGTCACCGCTGGCCGTAAGGGCGAACCCGTCCCGCAGCAGGGTGGCGAACCAGAGCTTTGCCAGCTCCCGCGGCGCCCCGGTCTGCGCGAATGCTTCGGCGAGCGGGGCCATGTCTGACAGGGTCTCGTTGACGTCGAAAACAATGACCAGCGGTTGGGTGGGCATGGGCTTCCTTCCTGTTCCGGAGGCGGACTTGGTGCGCTACTTCGCGGGGTATTGGCTGGAGCGCAGCAGCCGTGCCAGGTGCACGGCATTGCGGGCCAGCCCTGCGTTGGTGGAGGCCACCGGATCCGGCACCTGGTCAAGGTCCTTGAAGTCCACGGTCTGCATGGCCTCGCCCACCCAGTAGGTGCCGCCCTGCGCCGGAAGGCTGAAACCGACGTCGTTCAGGCCCTGCATCATGTCAGCGATCGTCTTGTGCGCCCCGTCCTCGTTGCCCACCACGGCCACCGTGGCCACTTTTCCATACATGACGGGCCGGCCGTCGTCGTCCGTTTCGGACAAATCGGCGTCCAGGCGCTCCATGACCTGCTGGGCAACGCTGCAGGGGTGGCCCATCCAGATGGGGGTGGACAGGATCAGGATGTCCGCCGCCAGGATCCGCTCGCGTATGGTTGGCCACTGGTCGCCGTTGCCCATGTCCACCTGCACGCCGCGCTTAACGTCATAGTCCACGATCCGTAGGGAATCCGTGGTGACGCCCTGGCCTTCCAACTCGTCCAGGATCTGCTGGGCCATCAGCTCGCTGCTGGAGGGCTCCGGGGAGGGGGTCAGGGTGCAAATGAGGGCAAGAGCGGACAGTTCGGACATCGGCGGAAGCTCCCTTGATTTTCTCGGCGAAAATAGTCAGTCTACTTAGTAGTAGATCACAGAGGGTGCTGGCTGCACTACGGAAACTGCGGTGCCGCGAACCGCGCGCTCGAGGAAGGAGACTGCGACGAGGCCTGGGACGATTGATGGAAATGTCGTTCGCGTGCCTGCAGCACCGCGGGCCGTTTTGACTTGGTTTCTCCTGGCCGTCCTGCTGGTGGCCGCAGCCTCCTACTCGCAGGGCAGCAGGTACACCCTGGTGGCAGGGCAGGACTCGGTCCAGGCCGCGGCCCACTCCTCAGCCCAGACCGCAGCAGCCGCCCACCCACAGGATGATTCGCAGCAGCATCATGCCTGCTGCCAGCGCTACCCGGCGTCGCGCAGCGAACCGGCGCCGCTGAAGACGGCAGTGCCGGACCCGCCGGCTGTGGCGCTCCCCGCGGGTACGCATCCCCTCCTTGCCAGCGGGCCTCCGGACACCCAACCCAGGCGCCAAGCCCTCAGACTGGACCAACTCTCCATCAGCCGGACGTAAAGGGATCTTTTTCCCAAGCAATGACCATTACGACCGGAAATGAGAGACAACAATGACCCACATCCAGTCCATGCTGGACACCTACCCCAAAGACCTCGGCAACCTGGACAAGGGCAAGCTCGCCGAATGCATCAAGGCCTGCTTCGAATGTGCCCAGACCTGCACAGCCTGCGCCGACGCCTGCCTCGGTGAGGACATGGTGGCGGAACTGACGAAGTGCATCCGCACAAACCTGGACTGTGCTGACATCTGCGCAGCCACCGGCAATATCCTCTCCCGCCACACCGGCTACGACGCCAACATCACCAGGGCCATGCTCGAAGCCTGCCGGGCCGCATGCAAGGCCTGCGGTGACGAATGCAGTGAGCACTCTTCCATGCATGAACACTGCCGCGTCTGCGCCGAGTCCTGCCGCCGGTGTGAGCAGGCCTGCTCCGACCTCCTCGCATCCCTGGGCTGAGGCGCTCCGGCAGCGACCCCGCAACGCTGGAACCAGCCCAGCGCGGAGCCCGCTGACAGCGCGGCTCCGCGCTGGGGTTTCCGCGCGTGCTGGAAAAGCGCGCTGATGGAACGGTTCTGCCAATCATTCATTAAGGACCGTTCCTAAGTCTTGAAAGGAAGTTCACGTGAGTTCAGAAAATTATCCAAACCGGAAGAATCACACGCATCAACACCAGCATGAAGCCCAGGACGGAACCGGCCATCAGCGGGACGGGGCCAACGGCGGCCACGGGTCATCCCGGATGTACTGGAAATTTGCCATCATCCTGCTGGTGAGCGTCGCCCTGATGTGGGTGCTGTCCATGTCGATGGTCCGCTCGATCGACCACTTCTATTTCAACCTGAGCAACTTTTGGATGGCATTGCTGATGGTGTCGGCCATGGCGATGGTCATGCTGGTGGGCATGTGGTCGATGTTCAAGAACCGGAAGGCGAACATCGCCATGCTTGCCGGCTTTGCGGTGCTGTTCGTGGCGGTGTTCGCCCTGGGAAGGACGGAGACGTTCGTGGGGAATGAGCAGTTCCTGAAATCCATGATCCCGCATCACTCCCGCGCGCTCCTTGTCTGCCAGGAGTCGAATATCACCGACCCGGAGATCGTCAAGCTGTGCGATTCGATTGTGAAGTCCCAACAGGAGGAGATTACCCAGATGAAGGCCATTCTCGACCGCTACTAGCCCGGCTGGCGGCACGCTTTTGCTGCTAAGTGAGCCAATCGGCGGCCGACGTCGATTGGCGCATTGGGGTAGCCGCGCAGGAAAGCAGTCAGGGTTCCGCTGTAGGCCAGGAGTACCTCGTCGGCCAGCTCTTGAGCCCGCGGGCCGGCGAGGGGGCGTGAGAAATGCAGGAGCCGGGTGGCGAGCAGGTCGGTATCCGCGGCGAGGACGGCGCTGATCTCTTCTGCGGCTGCGGGAAGCTCGGTGGCGGCAGCAAGGAAGGCGCACCAGCGTGAAGGGTGGCCCTTGTCGCGCCGGTAGGAGGCAAGGGCGTCAAACACTGCCAATAGCCGCGCCATATCGTTATCGGCCGCCACGATGTGCTGGTCCCAGACTCCCTGCCAGTCCGCCAGCCTGACTCTCAAGGCTTCAGCGATCAGTGCATCCTTGCTGCCGAAATGCGTGTACAGGGTGGCGGCAGAGACCTCCGCCTGCTGCAGCAGTGCATCGACGGGAGTAGCCCGGATGCCCTGGTCGAACAGAACTTGATCGGCCGCCTTGAGCAAGCGTGCGCGGGCTGGAAGTCGCGGGCCTGTGGTCACAACACCACTGTAACTGCCCCTATTTCAGAACGATAGTTCTACTGTACTGTAACGACCGTTCTGGTTTTGGCGTTTGAGGAGGATACCGTGCGGGCGATGGTGGTCAGCGGAATGGCATTGATAGCGGCGACCTATGGGCTGGCGCGCTTCGGTTACGGGCTTTTCCTGCCCCGGTTCAGCGAGACCTTTCAGATGGGCTCAGCCACAGCCGGGTTCATCCAGGCCGGGAGCTTCCTCTCTTTCTGCCTGGCGGCAGTTCTTGCTTTACACCTTGCTGCCCGTCCAAGGCTCGTCGTCATGTGCGCGGGGATTACCGCTGCCCTCGGATCGATGGGCGTTGCACTTGCGCCTAATGTCGACTTCCTCGGGATGAGTGTTGTCCTGGCCGGCGCCGGCGCCGGGTTCGCCACCCCGGGCCTGGTCACGTTCATCGAGCGCAACATCGCCCCGGCCCGCCAGGAAAGCGCGCAGACGATAGTTAATGCCGGCACCGGAGCGGGCATAGTCGTCGCGGGCATCCTCATGCTCCTCACGACTGGCCAATGGCGTCTGGGCTGGGTGGCAATCGCTGCCCTGGTCACTGTCGCAGCCATTGCGACCCTCCGTGCTGACCGGGGTACTGACCGGGCGGTCGGCCGCGACCGCCCGGTTGGCCCTCCATCTCAGGTGCGGGTCCGCGGCCTGATGCCACTGGCCTGGCCCATCGCCGCTGCAGTCCTGGCCGGCGCATCCAGTGCCGCGATCTGGACTTTCGGCCGCACCGTCATGGCCGTGTCCCGCCCGGCCGACGAGACATACTCCATCCTTGCGTGGATGGTCCTGGGCGCCTTCGGGGTACTGGGCATGGCTGCTGGAAAGATCGTGCAGGTCTGGAGCCCGCGGACGGGCTGGAACCTGACCTCGTTGGCCATGGCAGGGTCGACCGTCGCACTGGGCGTGGCACCGGGCAGTCCCTTCACCGCGTATACCTCCGTGGCGCTGTTCGCCGCCAGCTACACCGCCCTGTGCGGGGTTCTGATCATCTGGGCCATCCGATTGGTTCCCGACTGCGCTGCCGAAGGCACTGCCGCACTGTTCATTGCCCTCGCCATCGGTCAGGCGCTTGGCTCGGCAACACTTGGAGTCCTGTTTGACCACGCCTCACCGGCCCTGGCCTTCACCGTGGCCGGAATCCTCGGAATCCTGGCAGTACTGCCGGCAACGAAATGCCGGCCTGACACATCCTCCCGCGCGGCACTACGGCAGCGGACACCATGACGCGAACCCTTAGCGGCCTGCCAACAAGGTCACCGGCAGGCCGCCCCTTCTGGGATCACTCTCAACTCAAACCTGTAGCTGGAACCCTTGTTTACACGGACATCCCTACTTGGTCGTTCCGCCCAGCTCGGCCAGGGCCTTGCGAAGGCGCGTGCCGGCGTCGTCCGCAACTTCCTTAACGGAAGGGGCGCTGCTGAGCTGCACCATAGTCTGCGGGTCGATGGCTTCCACGGTAGTGGAGTCCGCGGAGCTGTTCCGGCGCACCACCACATTGCAGGGCAGCAAGGCACCCATTTCGGGTTCGGCAGCCAGGGCACGGCTGGCAAGGGCGGGGTTGCAGGCACCAAGGATGACGTAATCCCCGACGGCGTCCGCGGCCTCGGCGCCAAGCTTGGCTTCGAAGGTGGACCGGACATTGATTTCGGTCAGGATCCCGAACCCCTGCGCGGCAAGGGCTTCACGGGTTCGCTCCACCGCCTCCGCCCAGGGAAGGGAAACAGTGGTGGCCAGGGTGTAGGTCATGATGCTCCTTGAAGTTGCCGGGCGGTCCGTTGTGTTTGGGGGCAGCTGTGGCCGATCAGGCCAGGGAGAGGAAAAGCTTCTCCAGGTCCTTCCGGTCCATGGTTTCGTCCTTCTGGACGATGCACTGCTCAAGCCCGGTGGCGATGATGGCGAAGCCGGCCCGGTCAAGGGCCTTGGACACGGCCGCCAGCTGCGTGACGACATCCTTGCAGTCCCGGCCTTCCTCGAGCATCCGGGTCACGGCGGCGAGCTGGCCCTGAGCGCGCTTGAGGCGGTTGATCACGGGCGTCAGTTCGGTTGGGTTCAGTTCCATAAGGGGGTCTCCGTCGATGGGGGGCTTGGTCTCAACTATATACCCCCATGGGTGTTTTGACTACCCCCGGGGGTATCTGCAATACTCGGTGGGGTATCCACCCGCCCCCTTCCGAGAGGCCACCCATGACATCCCCTTCCAAAGCAACAGCCGTTACCGCACTCGCCCCTGAGGCCCTCCAGTCCTGGATCAAGGAACACCAGGACCTCGTGGTGATCGACGTGCGTTCTGCCGCTGAATTCGAAACCATGCACATCCGCGGCTCCTACAACGTGCCGCTCCCGCTCCTCTCCGAGCACACCGACGAGCTCGCCGCCCGGCTGGGCTCCCGCGTTGTCCTGGTCTGCCAGTCAGGCGTCCGCGCCGAGCAGGCCCGCCAGCGCATGGCCACCGTGGGCCTGGACACCGCCTACGTGCTCACCGGCGGGGTTCCCGGCTTTGCCGCCGCCGGCGGCGACGTGGTCAAGGGCAAGGACCGCTGGGACCTGGAGCGCCAGGTCCGCCTGGCCGCCGGCTCCCTGGTAGTGCTGGGCCTGGCCGGGGGCAAGTTCGTCTCCCCCAAGGTCCGCATGCTGGCGGGTGCCATCGGCACCGGGCTGACGTTCTCGGCCGCGACCAACACCTGCGCCATGGGCAAGGCCCTTTCCGCCATGCCGTGGAACAAGGCCGCCAAGGAGCCCACCCGCGAAAGCGCCATCCTGCAGCTTCCCGTGCAGTCGGCTGAAGAGGGCGCGGCCGCATGATCCCGGCCCTGGGTCTGGGGCTCGTCGTCGGCGTCGTACTGGGCGTGGTGGGCGGCGGCGGGTCCATCATCGCTGTTCCCGCCCTGGTGTACGGCGTGGGCATGAGCCCCGCCCAGGCCATCCCCACCTCACTGCTGGTGGTGGGAATCTCCTCGCTGGCAGCCCTGGTCCCCAGGATCCGCGGGGGCCTCAACTGGCCGGTGATCGCCCTGGTTGGGGGTGCCGGCATCCCGGCAGCCTGGGCGGGGGCGGCCGTGGGCAAGCTGCTGGACCCGAACATCCTGATGCTGGCTTTCGCCGTGATCATGGTGGCCGCGGGCATCCGGATGCTCAGCAAGCCCCGCGAAACCGAAGGCTCCTGCAGCACCGGGCCGAACCGGGCATTCCGGTCCTGCGCGCCGAAGGCCGTGGGAGTGGGCCTGCTGGTCGGGTTCCTCACCGGGTTGCTGGGCGTGGGCGGCGGCTTCCTCATCACCCCCGCGCTGACCATCTTCCTGGGCCTGCGCATGAAGCAGGCCGTGGGAACGTCCCTGGCCATCATCGTGGTCAACTCGGCCGCCGGGTTCAGCGCCCACGCCGCCGGCTACACCATCGACTGGGCCACCACCCTGGCGTTCGCCCTCCCGGCGATCGTGGGATCGGTGGTTGCCGCCCGGTTTGCCCGCCGGCTGCATGACAAGCACATCCGCATCTCATTCGCGGTACTCATCTTCGCCGTCGCGGCATGGGTCACCGCCGGCACGGTCACCGCCTGACCCACCCACAGAGGAGAACACCATGGGACTGATTGATTCCCTCAAGAAGGCCTTCAGCAAGCCCTACAAGACCATATCCGTGGCCCAGGCCAAGGAACTCTTGGGTTCCGGCGCCACGCTCGTCGACGTCAGGTCCGCCCAGGAGTGGCGGACAGGCCGGGCACCCCAAGCCAAGCACGTCCCCCTGGACCGGCTGCAGGCCAGCACGGCGGGCATCCAAAAGACCCGTCCGGTGATTGCCGTCTGCGCCTCCGGCGTACGCTCCGCCTCCGCAGCCCGGCTCCTCGCCGCCAAGGGGTACGACGCCTACTCGGTGCGCGGCGGCATGGCCGCCTGGCGCCAGGCCGGCGAACCCGTCCGCTAGAACCACCACCATCAGCTCCAGCCACAAACCACTTCGAAGGAGAACCACCATGGCTGAAATCACCATCACCGAAACCGAACAGCGCCGCTCCACCGCGCGCATCCTGGACGTCCGGGAGGAGTTCGAAGTCGCCGAGGGCATGATCCCGGGCGCCCTGCACATTCCCATGGGCCAGCTCCAGAGCCGCCTGGGCGAGCTTGACCCGGCCGTGCCCGTGATCGCCGTATGCCGCAGCGGCAACCGCAGCGCCGCCGTCGCCGATGCCCTCAACGGCGTCGGTTACAAGGCGGACACCATGGCCGGCGGCATGACCGCCTGGACCCGCGCCGGACTTCCCACCACCTAATACTGCCGCAGGGCAATCCCCCACAGCCCCACCCGCCCGAAAGGACACGACAGATCATGGCAACCATCGACATCACCCAGCAATCCTTCGCCCAGACCTTGGAGGACAACGACATCGTCTTCGTTGACTTCTGGGCAGCCTGGTGCGGTCCCTGCCGCATGTTCGCCCCTACCTACGGCGCCGCCGCCGAACGCCACCCGGACATCACCTTTGCCAAGGTGGACACCGAAGCCGAACAGGCCCTCGCCGCCGCAGCGAACATCACCTCCATCCCCACCCTGATGGCATTCAAGGACAAGACCCTGGTCTTCTCCCAGCCAGGCGCCCTCAACGCCACCGGCCTGGAGGAAGTCATCCAGGAGGTTAAGAACCTGGACATGGACAAGCTCCGCGCCGAGGCCGGCCACCAGCACGCCTGACTCCCTGCGTCCCAAGCACTCCCATATCGCTCATTGCGATATACCCCCCGGGGTATCTATAATAGATTCAAACAACCTCCCATCCCCTTTCAACTGAAGGAGCGCACCAGATGCTTATCGAGCGCATTTACGACGAAGACCTCGCCCAGGCCAGCTACCTGATCGGCTGCCAGGCCAAGGGTGAGGCAATCGTGGTGGACGGCCGCCGCGACATCGCCGTCTACCAGGACCTGGCTGCCAGGAACGGCATGAAGATCGTGGCGGTCACCGAGACCCACATCCACGCCGACTACCTCTCCGGCACACGGGAGCTGGCTGCCGCCACCGGCGCCAAGATCTACGTCTCCGGCGAAGGCGGACCCGACTGGCAGTACGGGTTCGACGGCGAACGGCTGTACGACGGCGACACCATCACCCTGGGCAACATCAGCATCAAGGCGGTGCACACGCCGGGCCACACACCCGAGCACCTGTCCTTCCTGGTGACGGACGGCGCGTTCAGCGACAAGCCCGGCTACCTGCTCTCCGGTGACTTTGTATTCTCCGGCGATCTGGGCCGCCCGGACCTGCTGGACGAAGCAGCCGGCGGCGTGGACACCCGCTTCGAGGGCGCCAAGCAGCTCTTCGCCAGCCTGCGCGACAAGTTCGTCACCCTCCCGGACTACGTCCAGGTCCACCCCGCCCACGGCGCGGGCAGCGCCTGCGGCAAGGCCCTGGGCGCCATCCCGTCCTCCACGGTGGGCTACGAACGCCTCTACGCCTGGTGGGGCCCCTACCTGGCCGCCAATGACGAGCAGGGCTTCATCGACGAACTCCTCGATGGCCAGCCCGACGCCCACGCCTACTTCGGCCGGATGAAGCGCGAAAACCGTGTGGGCCCCGACGTGATGGGCGAACGGACCCCACTGCCCGAGCTGTCCGCAGGGATCGTTGCCGCCGGCCTGGCCGAAGACACCCTGACGTTCATCGACACCCGCTCCAACGGTGAGGTCCACCAGGGCACCGTGGTCCGGTCCCTGAATGTTCCGGCCGGCAAGTCCGTGGCAAGCTACGGCGCCTGGGTGGTCAACCCGGAGACGGACAAGAACCCGCTGGTGCTCCTTGCCAAGGACCAGGAACAGGCCCAGGACATGTGGGACCACCTGGTCCGCGTGGGCATCGACAACGTGGCCGGCTACCTCACCAGCATCGAGGGCCTGCCCACCTTCACCCCCAAGCTGATCCAGCCTGAGGAACTCGACGGTTTCGACGCCGCCATGGTCCTGGACGTCCGCAACAAGACCGAATACAAGGCCGGGCACGTTCCCGGCTCGTACCAGCTCAGCGGCGGCCGCGTCATGTGGCACCTCGACGAGCTGCCCGCCGGCGGCACCATCGTGAGCTACTGCCAGTCAGGGGTCAGGAACTCAGTAGCCGCCAGCGCCCTGCGCCGTGCCGGGTACGACGTCGTCGAACTTGACGGCAGCTACGCAGCCTGGAACGCCTGGCAGAACAGCGTCCCCGCGGCCTAAACCACCCAAGACCGCCCGGGCAGGACCCCCCTCCCGCCCGGGCTTCCGGCCCGGGCGTGCCCCCACACGCCCGGGCCACCTTTATGTCCCCCCACCGATATCCAGCATCAGGAACGGAGCAGCACATGCCGGGCACAACGCTTCCCCACGCCGCCGGTTCAGCAGGTCCCAGGCTGGGCCTGCGGCAGAACCTGGCGCAGTTCATGCTGCTGGTTGCCATCAACGCCCTGGTGGGCGGCACCCTGGGCCAGGAACGCACCGTCCTGCCCCTGCTGGCCTCCCAGGAATTCCACCTGGACCAGTACACCAGCGCCCTGACGTACATCCTGGCCTTTGGCCTGTCCAAGGCCGCGATGAACTACTTCGCCGGCACGCTCTCCGACAGGTACGGGCGCAAGCCGGTCCTCATTGCCGGCTGGCTGGCAGCGGTTCCGGTGCCGCTCATGCTCATCTTCGGTCCGTCCTGGGCCTGGATCGTGGCGGCCAACGTGCTGCTGGGCATCAGCCAGGGGCTCACCTGGTCCACCGCCGTCATCATGAAAATGGACCTGGCGGGCCCCAGGCAGCTGGGCCTGGCCATGGGCTTCAACGAGGCTGCCGGGTACCTGGGGGTGGCCGCCACCGCCCTGGCCACCGGCTACCTGGCCACCTCATTCGGACTCCGTCCTGCCCCGTTCCTGCTCGGAGCCGCGTACATCGCCCTGGGCCTGGGCCTGACAGTCCTGGCCGTACGGGAAACCCACCACCACGCCAAGACAGAGGCCACCCAGCATGCCGGCACCCGCACCAGCGCCCATGCCGGCCTCACCACGGGCCAGGTCTTCACGCTCACCAGCTTCAAGGACCGCTCCCTCTCGGCAGCCAGCCAGGCCGGCCTGGTCAACAACCTCAACGACGGCCTTGCCTGGGGCCTCTTCCCCATCCTGTTCGCCGGTGCCGGGCTGAGCCTTGCCCAGATCGGGATCCTGGCCGCCGCCTACCCCGCAGCATGGGGCGCTGCGCAGCTGGTCACCGGCGCCGCCTCCGACCGGTGGGGCCGCAAATGGTTCATCACTGCCGGCATGCTGGTACAGGCCGTGGCCCTGGGCATCGTGGCATCCGCCCACAGCTTCGGGCCCTGGCTCGCCGCCGCCGTCGTCCTGGGCCTCGGCACCGCCTTGGTCTACCCCACCCTGCTGGCCGCCATCGGCGACGTGGCGCACCCGGCCTGGCGGGCCCGCTCCGTGGGGGTGTACCGGTTGTGGCGCGACGGCGGATTCGCCGTGGGTGCCCTTCTCTCCGGTGTCCTGGCCGACCTTTACGGCATCCCCGCCGCGGTTGCCGCCGTCGCGGTAATTACCGCCGCCTCCGGCGTGGTGGTTGCCGTCCGGATGCGCGGCAACGACCATGCGGTGGGATAGCGCCCGTCAGCCGGCCGGGGAAACGAACTGCCGGATTTCCGCTGCCATCCGTTTGGACTGCGTCCAGTGCAGGTAATGCCCGCCCTCAAGGGTCAGGACCTGGTGCCGGGTGACGTTCTTGAGGAGGTTCCCGGCAGCGGCGGCTTTGGTGGCTGCCCTCCCGTCCTTTTCATCCGCAATGAACGCCAGGACCGGCAGGTCGGCGGGATAAGTGACTCCCCGGAGGGCTGCCGCGTTGTTGCCGATCCGGGCGGTTTCATCGGCCACCGCGGAGTTGCCGACGTTCCACAGCATCATGGTGCGCATCCGCGTCAGCTCCTCGCCGGAATAGGCATTGCCGTCCGGATCAAAGAAGCCCGGTGCCACCGCGGCCACGTCGCGGATCAGTCCGGTGGCGGCCACCAGCTTCACCCAGTTGACGCCGGGCTGCGGCTCCTCCACCGGGTGGTCCCCCGGCTTCGGGATAGTCGCATCGATGCCCACCACCGCTGAAACTTCCGGGCGGTACCGGTTGGCGTAGTCCAGCAGGTAGAAGCCGGCGATGGAGTGGCCGGCCAGGACGTAGGGCTGCCGGACCTGGAGCTTTGACAGCACCTCGTGAAGCTCGTTGCTGATGTGCTCGTTGGTCCGGGCGCTGGCCTCCATGTCGCTGTAGCCATAGCCGAACCCCTCCACCACGATCACGTCGAAATCGCTGAGTTCGTGGATCAAGGGGGCGAAGTCCAGGCCGGGTGCGGCGGTTCCCAGGCCGCTGAGCAGGATAATCGGCGGGCCCTGGTGCGCGTTGCTGGTCCGCACCACGTTCACCGAGCCTCCGGACACCGGAACCCGCTCCCCGTAGGCCGGGGTGGTGGCCTTCTCCTGCGCCTCCAGGGCCGCGTTGGCCACCGCCGAGACCAGGACCAGCCCCAGGACGACCAGCGCCGCGAACCCCAGCCGGCGGAGCCAGCGCCGCGGCTTCTTCCGCGGTTTCATCCGTGCCCGGCGACATAGGTGACCAGCCCATCCACAGTGGCCACCGCCGGGTAATCCGCCTCCGGGATGTCCACCCCCGTGGATTCCGCGATGACCTCCACCAGGCGGAGGAAATCCAGCGAGTCCAGTTCCAGGTCCTGGCGCAGGCGGGCGCCGCCTTCCAGGTCGTCAGGCTCGACGTCGGGCGCTACCTTGCCGATGGCAGCCTCCACTGCCTGGCGCGCGTCCTGTTGGTTCACGGCTCCTCCTCGCTCATATGTTCTACGGCCGCGGGCTTCACAGTTCCCCGGGCTTCTGCAGCAGCTCGTCGATGCGGGCCAGGAACCGGCCGCCGCGCAGCCCGTCGCTCACCCGGTGGTCCGCGGACAGCGTGGCGATGGCCGCATGCCGGATACCGAGCATCCCGTTGTGCGCCCACGGCTGTTCCAGGACCTTGCCGAAGCCCACCATGGCCACCTGCGGCGGATAGATCACGCCGTACACGCTTTCGACGCCGAGATCACCCAGGTTGGTCACCGTGATGGTGGGGTCGGCCATCTCCGCGCGCTGCAGCCGGCCTGCCCGGGCCCGGCCCACCAGGTCGCGCAGCTGGTCCATGAGCTCATCGAGCGTCAGGGTGTCGGCGTCGTGCAGGGCCGGGGCCACCAGGCCGCCGTGCCGCAGGGCCACCGCCACGCCCAGGTGCACGGCCGCGCTGGCTTGAAAGGCGCCCTTGGTGAAGAAGCCGTTCATGTCCGGCACCTCCTTGGCCGCGAGCGCAGTGGCCTTCAGCAGCAGGGCTGACGGCACCAGCCGCGAGGAGACCGGCCGCTGCTGGTTCGCCGCCTGCATCCAGGCCATCGCGGCCGCCAAATCCAGGGTGGTGGAGAGGTAATAGTGCGGGATCTCCTTCTTGGACCGCGACATCAGCGCGCCGATGGCCTGCCGCAGGGTTTCGGCCTTGCCGGTGTCCTTCCTGCCCCGCGGCGGGGACACCTCCGGTTCCGGAGCTTGAACGGGCGACGGCGGCGCTTCCGCCGGCTTGTCCGCTTGGAGCTCCCGGGGTGCCCGTTCCCTGGGCGGCACCGCGGCGAGCACGTCCTCCTCGGTCACCGCACCGGCCGGCCCTGTTCCGGTGATGGCCTGCAGCTCGACGCCGAGCTCCGCTGCCAGCCGCCGGGCCAGCGGCGAGGACCGCACCCGGTGCGACGCGCGCTCCCCCGGTTCCGCCGGCACTTCCCCAACCGCTGCCGGAGCAGCCCCGGCCTCGGTGCCGGGCCCTGCCACGGCGCGTTCGACGTCGGCCCTGGTCACCTCCCCGCCGGGACCGCTCCCGCGGATGCGTCCGACGTCGACCCCCAAGGCGTGCGCGAGGTGCCGCACCGGCGGCGCGGCTTTTCCGGCCTCCTCCACGTCCCCTGCCGGGCTTCCCGGGTGAGCGGGCGTTGGTTCTTTTGGTGCCAAAGGCGAGCGGGCGTCGGGGGAAAACGTGTTGGAAGTGAGCGGGGGTGAGGGCTGGAGTTCTGCCGGGGTGGCCGTGATCCGGGCGATGGGGGTGCCCACGTCAACGGTGTCGCCGATGTCCACCAGGAACTCGGCCACCACGCCTTCCTGGAACGACTCGATGTCCATGACGGTCTTGTCCGTGTCCACAGCCGCCACCAGATCGCCCTTATGGACGTAGTCCCCGGGCTTGACCAGCCACTCCACCACCTTGCCGTGCTCCATGTCCGCGCCCAGGGACGGCATCCGGAGCTCAGCCACCGGCGCCCACGGCCCTTCGCGCGGCGGCCATCACCCGCTCCACCGACGGCAGCGCCGCCTGCTCCAGGTGCTTGGCGTACGGGACGGGCACCTCCAGGCTGCACACCCGCTCCACGGGGGCGTCCAGGTCGAAGAACGCCTGCTCACAGATCCGGGCCGCGATCTCGGCCGAGATGCTGCCGCTGCGCCAGCCCTCGTCCACCACCACGGCCCGGTGCGTTTTGGCCACGCTGTCCATGACGGTGTGCGCATCCAGCGGGCGGAGGGTTCGGAGGTCGATGACGTCTGCGTCGATGCCTTCCCCGCCCAGCTGCTCCGCGGCCTCCAGCACCAGGGGCAGGGTGCCGCCGTAGGTGATGAGCGTCAGGGCGCCCCCTTCGCGCAGGACCGCTGCCCTGTCGATGTCCACGGCGCCGGCATCGTCGTCGAGCTCCCCCGCCACGTTGTAAAGGGAGCCGTGCTCGAAGATCAACACCGGGTCCGGATCCTGCAGCGCGGTCCACAGCATGCCGCGGGCGTCGGCCAGGGTGGCCGGGGCCAGGATGCGCAGCCCCGGAATGTGCGCGTACCAGCCTTCCAGGCTGTGCGAGTGCTGGGCACCGAGCTGGCGGCCGGCGCCGGTGGTCATCCGGATGACGATGGGAACGTTGAACTGGCCGCCGGACATGTGCAGCAGGGTGGCGGCGTTGTTGATGATCTGGTCCAGGGCCAGCAGGCTGAAGTTGACGGTCATGATTTCCACCACGGGCCGCATCCCGCCCAGCGCCGCGCCGATCCCTGCACCCACAAAACCGGATTCGGAGAGCGGCGTATCCCGGATGCGGTCCGGCCCGAATTCCTCCAGCAGGCCCAGGCTCACGGCGAAGCTGCCGCCGTACCGGCCCACGTCCTCGCCCATGAGGAACACCCGTTCGTCGCGCTGCATGGCATCACGGAGGGCCGCGCGCATGGCCTCCCGGTAGGTGGTTTTCATCCTGCAGTCCCGCCTTTCCCTGCTGTGCCGTTCCACTCCGATGCACCGCCGTCGCCGGCGCTGCCGTCATCCGGCCGGTCGCTGTAGACAAACCGGCTGAGCTCGGACACCGGCTCCGGCGTCCCGTTCTCGGCGAATCCGACGGCGGTGCTGATCTCCGCGTCCACGTCCGCCCGCAGCGCGTCCCAGTCCTTCTCCGGCAGCTGGCCCGCCGCCTGCATGGCGGCCTGCAGCAGGCTGATGGGGTCCCGTTCCATCCACTGGGCCACCTCTGATTTCTCCCGGTACAGCTCCGGATCGAACATGGAGTGGGCCCGGAACCGGTACGTGCGCAGCTCCAGGAAATGCGGGCCGCCCCCGGACCGCACCGCGTCCACCGCGCGCCGGGCGGCTTCCTCCACAGCGAGCACGTCCATGCCGTCCACCGCCCAGGCGGAGATTTCGTAGCCGGCGGCCTTGAGGGCGATGTCCGTCTGGGATTCGGAGCGGCCCAGCGCCGTGCCCATGGCGTAGAGGTTGTTCTCGCAGCAGAACAGCACCGGCAGCTGCCACAGAGCAGCCAAATTCATGCTTTCGTGGAACTCGCCCTCGGCCACGGCGCCTTCGCCGAAGAAGCAGACGGTCACCCGCTGGCGGCCGGCCATCCGGTCCGCGAGCGCCAGCCCGACGGCGAGCGGCAGCCCGCCGGCCACGATCGCGTTTCCGCCATAGAAGCGGGTGACGGCGTCGAAAAGGTGCATGGAACCACCGCGGCCGCGGCAGCAGCCCTCGGCGTGGCCGTACATTTCGGCGAGGATGGCGCCGGCCGAGACGCCGCGCAGGAGGGCGTGCCCATGTTCACGGTAAGTGGCCACCACGGCGTCGTCCGGTGCCAGGGCTTCCATGACCCCTGCGGCCACGGCCTCCTCACCGATGTAGACGTGCAGGAAGCCTCGGATCTTGGCGGCACTGTAAAGCTCAATGCATTTTTCCTCGAGCCGGCGCACCCGCAGCATTTGCCGCAGCAGGTGCACGCCGTGCTCCGCGTCCGGGATCCCTTGGCTCCTGAGCGTGGTCATGGCTGGTCCTTGCGGGTACTGATGGCCGTTCCTGCCGGGGACTCCAGGGTAGAGGTGTCACCTTCGGGAAGCCCCAGCTCGCGCGATTTCAGGAGCCGGCGGAGGATCTTGCCGCTGCGGGTCTTGGGCAGCGTGGTGGTGAAGTCCAGCAGCCTCGGTGCCACGGCCGCGCCCAGCCGTTTCCGCGCAAAACCGATGATGTCCAGCTGCAGCTCCTCCGTTGGCTCGTAGCCGGCCTTGAGTTCCACGAAGGCCTTGACCACCTCTCCGGCCACGGGGTCCGGCACCCCGATCACGCCGGCCTCGGCCACGGCCGGATGCTCCATGAGGCAGCTTTCCACCTCGAACGGGCCGATCAGGTGGCCGGAGGACTTGATCACGTCGTCGCCGCGGCCCACGAACCAGAAGTAGCCGTCGCCGTCGCGCTTTGCCAGGTCGCCGGTGAGGTACCAGCCGCCGGCGAAGCAGCGCTGGTAGCGCTCCTCCTCGTTGAGGTAGCCGCGGAACATGGATGGCCAGCCGGGCCGCAGGGCAAGCTCGCCCATGGTGTCCGGTCCGGTGACCAGAACCGCCTCGCCGTCTTTGACGATGGGCTTGCCGTCGGCGTCGCGGGCCACCAGTGCCGCCTCAATGCCGGGAAGCGGCCGGCCCATGGAGCCGGGCCGGATGTCCATGGCGGGATAGTTGGCGATCATGATCCCGCCGGTCTCGGTCTGCCACCAGTTGTCATGCACCGGCAGGCCCAGCACGTCCTGGCCCCACACCACCGCCTCCGGGTTCAGCGGCTCGCCCACACTTGCGATGAAGCGCAGCGCGGAGAGGTCATGCCCGGCAGCCCGTTCGGCGCCTGCCTTCATGAGCATCCGCAATGCCGTGGGCGCCGTGTACCAGACCGTGACGTGCTGCTCCGCGAGGATCCGGTACCAGCGGTCGGCGTCCAGTTCCTCCTCATCCACGATGGCAGTGACCCCGTGGACCAGCGGGGCGATGATGCCGTAGGAGGTGCCGGTCACCCAGCCCGGATCGGCGGTGCACCAGTAAACGTCGTCCGGGTGCAGGTCCAGCGCGAAGCGGCCGGTGGCGTAATGGGCCGCGACAGCGTCGTGGACGTGGATGGCACCCTTGGGTATGCCCGTGGTGCCGCTGGTGAAATGCAGCAGGGCCATGTCCCCGGGCTGGGTGGCGGCGATCTCCTCGATTGGGTCGGCCTGGGCCAGGAGGGCGGCCAGGTCCAGGGTTCCCTGTTCAGGGCTTCCCTGTTCCCCGCTGCCGTCCGGGTCCACCAGCAGGACGTGGCGGAGGTCGGGAAGGGAGTCCCGCACGGGCGCCACCTTTTTGCGGTACAGCGCCTTGGTGGTTACCAGCACCCGGCCGGCGCCGAGGTGCAGCCGCTGCCGCACCGGTTCCGGGCCGAAGGCGGAAAAGAGCGGGCAAAAGACGCTGCCGTTCTTGAAGGTGCCCAGCACCGCGGTGTACAACTCAGGGCTGCGGCCCAGGAGCGAAAAGACGCGCTCGCCGCGCCCCACCCCAAGGCTCTTGAGCACTGCCGCGAATTTGCTGGACCCTTCCGCAAGGCCGCCGTAGCTGAGGGACCGGGTGCCGCCGTCGGCCTTTACGAAACGCAGGGCCTCCTTGCCGCCGCGGCCTTCCGCCACGTGCCGGTCCACGGCCTCGTACGCGATGTTCAGGCCCCGGCCGCCGGGCAGTCCGGCCAGCGCCTGCCGTGCCTGGTCCCAGCTGAAGTCCCGCCGGGCGGCGTCGTAATCGAGCAGGTTGGGCTGGACCCGGAAGGCGGTTACGTCCTTGGTGATGGCAGGCCAGCGTGTGGAACGCTCAACTGCGGCGGTCACGGTGCTCCTCTGGTCCATCATGTTCCTTTGGTTAGGGCTAGAACCCCGTTGGCTCGGTCTCGAGCTCCGGTTCGCCGGGCTGGTATTCGTGGTGCAGCGGCCGCAGCGCCTCGGTCCGCGGATGCCAGAACAGGGCGTCGTAGCGGTCCCCCATCCGCGTGGGCACGTAGTTGCCCCTCTCCCGGTGCGGGTTGTACACCACGCCGATGGCCCGGTGTCCGCGCCAGGACCCCAGCCACGGCCCGGACCGGTCAGCTCCGAACACCAGCACCGACGGCTCCCCCAGCGCCTCGTTGAGGAGGTCCTCGTGGCTCCCGTGCACTGCCGCCGGAACCTCCATCACCCATTCCGGGGAGCCCCATGATTCGGCGGCGGTCACGGACCCGGCGAAGGACGCGAACCCGGCCAGTACCACCTCATTGGGGTGGCGCTGGCGCACCAGCTGCCCGATGTTGACCATGCCGTCGTGGGACATGTCCGTGGCGCGCGCATCGCCCACGTGGGTGTTGTGCGCCCAGACCAGCCCCTTGGACCCGGGCCCGTGGTGGCGCGAGATGCGGTCGATGGTGTCGCTCATGTGATGGTCGCGGATGTTCCAGGACTGCTGGTCGCCGCGGACCATGGTCCGGTAGTAACGCTCGGCGTTCGTTGCCACAATGGCGTTCTGGATGGCGTCAAAAGCGGCCGGATCGTCCTGCATCCGGCCCAGGGCCTGCCGCCGGACCTCCGCCAGCAGGGTCACCACGTCCGCTTCGCAGGACTGCGGGACCAGGCGGTTGCTCAGGGCATACCGCTGCGGGTCCTCGCGGAACGGGATGAAGCAGTGCCAGGCCTGGAGTGCAGCCGGGAGTGCCTCACTGGCGTTGGCCTCCAGCCAGGCGAAGATTTCCCGCAGCGAGTCCCACAGCGAGTAGACGTCCAGGCCGTAGAAGCCCGTCCGTTGGTGCTCCGGGAGCCGCATGTTCCATTCACGGAGCCAGGTGAGGAATTCGGCCACTTCGTAGTTGGCCCACATCCACGTGGGCCAGCGTTCAAAGCCGGCCAGCAGCCGGCGCGCGTCCATGTCCTGGCCGGACTCGCCCCTGACCCAGCGGTTGATGCGCCAGCAGTCAGGCCAGTCACCCTCCACGCCGATCCAGGTGAAGCCGTATTCTTCGATCAGCCGGCGGCTGAGCAGTGCCCGCCAGTGGTAGTACTCCTGGGTGCCGTGGGATGCCTCGCCCAGGCACACGAAACGGGCCGGGGCAGCGAGGCGGACCAGCGGTTCGAGGTGGTCGGCGGTGGCCAGGGGGTGGGCCAGGCTGCGGATCTGGGCTGCTTCCGCCGCGCGTTCCGCCCCGCGTTCCTCCCAGCGGCCGGTGCCGGTGTTGCCTGCGGCGGTGTTCATTCCCTGGCCTCCGGCGCGTGCCGCCCTACCGGCGAGGGCAGGAGGTAGTGCCGGAACCAGTCCGCGGCCAGGGTGGCCGCCATGGCAAGGGTGCCGGGTTCTTCGAAGAGGTGGGTGGCACCGGGGACGACCTCCAGCCGGGTGGGGGCCTGCATGCGCGCCATGGCCTGCCGGTTGAGGGCCAGCACCTGGGTGTCGGCGCCGCCAACAATCAGGAGGGTGGGGGCTTTCACGGCGGCGAGCCGGGAGCCCGCCAGGTCCGGCCGGCCGCCACGGGAAACGACGGCGGCCACCTGGGCACCGGGCGCGGCGGCCGCCCACAGTGCAGCCCCCGCGCCGGTGCTGGCACCGAAGTAGCCGATCCTGCCGGCCGAACCGTCATGCCGTGCCTCCAGCCAATGCGTCGCGGAGGAAAGGCGGCGGCCCAACAGGCGGATGTCGAATACGTTGGCCCGGTTGACCTCCTCTTCGGGTGTCAGCAGGTCAAGGAGCAGCGTGCCCAGGCCGGCACCGTGCAGCACCGAGGCGACGAACCGGTTGCGGGGGCTGTGCCTGCTGCTGCCGCTGCCGTGGGCGAAAAGGACCGTGCCGTCGCAGCGGCCCGGCAGGTAGAGGCTGCCGCGCAGGACCACCTTTCCGTCCGGGATTTCGACGTCGTCCTCCAGGCTGCCGTCTCCCCCGTACCCGTCGCCTTGGTGCGGCAGGGCGGCAGCGGCGTCCAGCAGCTGCACCACTTCGCCATCCTCGGTGGGCGAGAAGTCGCGGTAGTAGTAGCCCACGGCCTGGAAGTCCTGGGGCGAAAGCAGGCAGACGACGTCGTCCGGTTCCTTAAGCTCCACAATGGCTCGGGAGGGGGCAACGGGGACGGCAAGGATGACTTTCGCTGCGCCGAGTTGCCGGGCCACCTGGCAGGCTACCCGGGCGGTGGAACCGGTGGCGATGCCGTCGTCAACAATGACCACGGTGCGCCCGGTAAGGTCGACGCGCCGGCGTCCCTGGCGGAACCGCGCCACCCTGCTTTCAAGCAGGGCGCGTTCCTGCCGCTCCACCCGCTGCAGGTCTTCCTGAGACACCCGGGCCATGGAGATGGTGCGCGGATCCAGGACGCGGACATTGCCCTCCCCGATGGCTCCCATGGCCACCTCGGGTTGGAACGGAACCCCCAGTTTGCGCACCACCACCACGTCCAGCGGCGCTTCAAGGGCCTTGGCCACCTCGAACGCAACAGGAACGCCGCCCCGGGGCAGGCCCAGCACCACGACGTCCCGGCCGCGCAGGCCGGCCAGCCGCTTGCCCAGCCGCCGCCCGGCGTCGGACCTGTCATGAAACGCAACCATCGCCGTCACCCGTTATGTGTGATTTCTTCCCCTGGCAGGGCTGCCGCCGCGGGGTTCCATGTCATCCGGAGGACGAAGTGGGCGTCGGAACTGCTCTTGGCAATCACCGCCCCTGCGTCCCCCGCGAGCTTTACGCCGAACTCAACCTGGATCTGTTCGGGGGTGAGTTCCGCCATGGCCTCCAGTGCTGCGCGGGCGGCGGGGCGGACGCTGGCAAGTGCATCTTCCAGGCGCCGGCCCGTGTCCAGGATGCCCTGTTCGTTGCGGGCGGGATGGTCCACGCCGTAGCTGTTGTCCGCAGCCTCAACGAGCACGGTTCCGGATCCCACTTCGTAGCGCAGCACTTCAGTCATGGCGGATTCCTCCTGCTAATGCGAGACGCGGTAGGTGTGATGGAGGTCGGTGCTGGGCTTAATGGCCACCGCTGTTACCACCAGTGCCACCGCCCCTGCGATCCACGACGTCCAGGCTGCGCCCGTAGCGCCCGTGTATGTCCCGAGCCATGGCGAGAGGACCAGTCCTGCGGCGAGGATGGCCTGCACGTATTCCATGGCCGGAGTTCCCGGCATTGCCAGGTTGATGATGCCGCTGACCACCAGGAGCCCGCCGAAGACGAGCATCAGGGTGGTGGACATGTTTTGCTGCCGCGTGAACAGGACCGCCACCGCGGTGAAGAGTCCGGCGGCGGCTGCTACATAATCCTGCCACCGATACCACTTTTTCACTGAACTTTCCTTTCTGTTCAGGGCCGGATGCGTTGTGCGTTTCCAGCCCGCGGGCCTCAGCTTCCCGCGATTTAAGTCAACGCCTGCCGGACACCCCCTTCTAGGGCAGAAAGACCTGTGGCGTGGGCGGCCGGCAGGTGAATGGCGCGGGCCGGACAGGGGCACGGATTCACTGCCAACTCACAGGCATTGCCCTTTCGAAACGCGGTTTCGGTGTGCAAGAGTGTCCGCAACGCTGGGGCGCCAAAACCTCCCGGCCGGACTGCCCGGCAGCCCGGCCGGCAGGCACCTACGATCAAGGAGACCGGGCGTGCAACCAGCATCAACTCCCCGAAAAAGGGCCCGGTGGTGGCGGGCCCCCGGCCTGCTCCTGGGACCGGTCCTTGTGGTATCCGTCGTGGCAGGATGCCAGGCCGCCAACCCCGCGCCCGCTCCTGTGGACACTCCCACGACGGCACCGGCGCAGGGCCCAACGCCCCCGGCAGGCATCAGGGCCACGGCGAGCCCCACCCCCGCCGCCCCGGGCGCAACACCGGAGGCAGCCCGGCCAAAGGGCAGCCCCGGGCATGTCTTTGTCATCAACCTCGAAAACAAAGGCTACGACTCGGTGTGGGGTGGCAACTCCCCCGCCCCGTACCTGTCCGGCACGCTCCGGAAGCAGGGGGTGCTGCTGAACAACTACTACGGAATAGCCCACAACTCGCTGCCCAACTACCTGGCCCAAATCTCCGGACAGCCGGCCAACGACAGTACAAGGCAGGACTGCCGCACCTACACTGCGTTCCACGCCACCGGCACCGGGCCGGACAACACATTGCAGGGCAACGGCTGTGTCTACCCGCAGGGCACCCAGACGTTGGCCGGGCAGCTGACCGCGCAGGGCAAAACGTGGAAGGGCTACATGGAGGACATGCAGCAGCCCTGTGAGCACCCGGCCATCGGCGAAGCGGACGACCACATCAGGGCCACCCGGGATGAGATGTACTCCACGCACCACAATCCGTTTGTCTACTTCCGCTCCATCATTTCGTCCCCGGGCTGCGCCAGGAACGTAGTCAACTACTCTGCCCTTGGGGATGACCTGAAGTCCGTGGACACCACCCCGAACCTTGCCTACATCACCCCGAACCTGTGCCACGACGGGCATGACGATTCCTGCGCGGACGGTACCGCTGGAGGCCTGGGAGCGGTGGACGACTGGCTCAAGGACCAAGTCCCGGCCATCCTCTCCTCCCCCGCCTACAAGCAGGACGGCATGCTGGTGATCACCTTCGATGAGGCCGAGGGAGATTCGGCCGGTCCCTCCAAGGGAGACTCGGGGAGCCCTGCCGGGGGCGCGGCCGGGGGGCGGGTGGGAGCGCTGGTCCTCTCCCCGTTCGCCACTGCGGGCGGCTCCTCGGAACGGCCCTACAACCACTACAGCCTGCTGGCCACCATCGAGGACATCTTCGGCCTTCCCCGGCTGGGACTGGCCGGGGACCGGGGCGTGAAGACCTTCGGCGACGACGTCATGCAGCAGGCATCCTAGGGTGAGGGTTCCAAGGATGGGGCGGCGGCCAACCGTCCTGGCCGTGAGCGTGGCGGTGGCTTTGGTGATTCTCGCCGTCGCAATTCCTGCCGCCCTGCGCCCCGGGACCTCGCCTGACCCGGGCGCCGGCATTTCCAAGATCAAGCACGTGGTGATCATCACCCAGGAGAACAGGTCCTTCGACAGTTACTTCGGCACCTATCCGGGGGCCGACGGGATTCCCATGAAGGACGGCAAACCCGCCGTGTGCGTTCCGGATCCTGCCAAGGGCGGCTGCGTGGCGCCTTTTTACAGCACCGCGGACGTTAACGCCGGCGGCCCGCACAGCCCTGATGACGCCGCCGCCGACATCAACGGCGGGGCGATGGACGGGTTCGTGGCGCAGGCGGAAAAAGGCATCGCCCACTGCGGGCCAACTGCCACTGACTGCACGTTCACGTCGAAGGCCACCGATGTGATGGGCTACCACGACCGGAAGCAGCTGCCGACCTACTGGGACTACGCTGACAACTTCGTGCTCCAGGACCACATGTTCTCGTCCGCCGCGGCCGGAAGCCTCCAGGCCCACCTCTACATGGTCTCGGAGTGGTCCGCCAAGTGCACCAAGGCCGGGGACCCGTCCTCCTGTGTCAACGCGCTGGAAAGCCTCGACCCGGAGCCGGAGAAGGCGGACTTCGACAAAAGCCTCATCGGCAAATGCCAGGCAAACGCGGATCTGCAACCTTGCCGGGACGCCCTCCAGGCCGCTGGCATCAGTTCCGACCTGGCCGTCCAGACTGAGCAGATTGCCTCCGCCGACTGCAAATCCACCGATTCCTTCACCGCCTGCAAGGCCGGCGCCAACGCGGCCGACATCCCGGACGCCCTGAAGGAGAAACTGGCCCAGGCTGCCAGGACCCTCAGGCGGCCGGACTATGCCTGGACCGACCTGACGTACCTGCTCCACAAACATTCCGTCCCGTGGGCGTACTACGTGTTCAGCGGCACCGAACCTGACTGCCGCAACGACGCCGCCACCTGCCAGCCCGTCAAGCAGGACGCCGAAACCCCGGGCCGCTGGAACCCGCTGCCGTACTTCGACACCGTCACCGAGGACGGCGAGCAAGGAAACATCAAACCGCTGGATGGCTTCTACGACGACGCCCGGCAGGGCAGGCTTCCGGCCGTCACCTGGGTGGCCCCCACCGATGAGGTCAGCGAACATCCCCCGGCCAGGGTCAGGACAGGCCAGCAGTATGTGGCCGGGCTGATCAACGCCATCATGAGCGGGCCCGACTGGAACAGCACGGCCATCTTCCTCAACTGGGACGACTGGGGCGGGTTCTACGACCACGTCCCCCCGCCGGTGGTGGACAAGAACGGATACGGCCTTCGTGTCCCGGCCCTGGTCATCAGCCCGTACGCCAGGAAGGGATTCATCGACCACCAGGTCCTCAGCCAGGATGCCTATCTGAAGTTCATCGAGGACGATTTCCTGGGCGGTGAGCGGATCGACCCCGCCACCGACGGCCGGCCGGACAACCGGCCCGGCGTCCGCGAGGACAACCCGCTCCTGGGCGACCTGGCCAGTGCCTTCGATTTCAGCCAGGCGCCGCGGCCGCCCCTCATCATGCGCAACGCGACCACCTACTGACAGTGCCTCCTCCGCCCGGCGTCCGGTCCGGAACCGCTGGCCCTGCTACGTCGTGGCCCCCTCTGCCGGATTGGAATCGGGCGGCGCAGCCTCCCGCCGACGCGCTTCCTCCGGCATGGCCTCGGCCTGCAGCACGGCCGGGCGCTCTGCCGGAACGGGTGCGGCCGCGGCGCCGGCGGCTGCCGGCGTGATGTTCTGGTTGACATGGAAGAAGTTGTCGGGGTCGTACTTAGCCTTGAGTTCGGCCAGCCGTGCATAGTTCGACCCGAGGGTGTCCTCAATCCTGGACTGGTCGTCTGCGTCCTGGAAGTTAAGGTAGCCGCCGGGCTCCGAGAATTCGTGGAGGGCGTTCCAGTATTCCCGGACCCAGGCGATGTTCCTGTCGTTCTCGGCCGGCTCGGGCCACTGGGCTGCGATAACCGGCGCAAAATTCACGTCACGGTAGGCGAAGGCGGTGGCCTCCGGGGCAACACGTTGCACGGCGCCGTCGATCGGATAGAAGTGGTTTGCGGAGTGAACGCTTGGTATGCCGGGTGCGTAGGCGACGGCGGTGCGGAGCGCATCATCGCTGAGCGTGCGGAGGAAGTCAGCCTTCCAATAGCCCTGCAGTCCGGGGACGCCGCTGAGCCCGTCGAACATGATGTTGAGTGCGGGGTAGGGCATCGGTGCAAAGAAACTGCCCAGCACCTGCCCGGCGTCCAGCATTGGCTGCCATTGCGCAGGTCCGGCGTCAAGATCGCCGGTCCACATGCCCGCGACTACAGCCACCGGTTTTCCATGCCATTCCTCGGGCAGGAACGGCACCGGAGGACCCAGGTGGAATCCCAGGAAGGCGCCCATTTCTTCGGGTTCGGCGGCAATCCATTCGCGGTAGGCGGCGCCAACCTGGACTCCGGTTGCGGCATCGAAGAACATGATCCCCACATGGACCATGTCCACGGGGTGCAGGCGGAATTCCATGGACGTGACCACGCCGAAGTTGCCGCTGCCGCCACGGAGCGCCCAGAAAAGGTCGACGTTTTCCGCTTCGCTGGCAGTGACAAAGGTTCCGTCGGCGAGGACGACATCGGCAGAAACGAGGTTGTCGCAGGACAACCCGTACTTACGGGAGAGGTATCCGATGCCACCGCCGAGGGTAAGGCCGGCGACGCCGGTTGAGCCAATGATGCCGCCTGTGCTGGCCAGCCCGAATGCGTGCGTGGCGTGGTTGTAGTCTGCCCACGTTGCACCGGGCTCCACCCGGGCCACCCTTGCCACCGGGTCCACCCGCACTCCCCGGCGGGCTGAGAAATCAAGGACCAGTCCGCCGTCGACCGTCCCGAAACCCGGCGCGCTGTGCCCGCCTCCGCGCACGGCAACCTCAATATCAAGGCCACGGGCGAAGCGTACGGCCGCCAGAACGTCCGCCACCTGGGACACCCGAAGGACTGCTGCGGGACGACGGTTGATCATCCCGTTGTACACGAGGCGCGCGGCCTCGTACTCGGCGTCGTCCTCTTCGATAACCTGCCCGCGGACCTGTTCGCGGAGCACGTCGAAACGATCGCTACCCATCACAACTCCAGTTATTTTGTTCGAAGACCAGGGGCAGCCGGCTCCATACAAGGCCCAGCGGGGACCAGCATGATGATTCTTTCGGTATACGCCGGGGGGTGAAGGGGGTCAAGGGCCAGCCCGTGTCACTTACGAGGCGGAGACGGTGCAGTTGGCCGCGTCCTCCACTACCCGCTCCAGGTCCCCGGTGCGGTGCAGCACCTCCATCTGCCGCACGGCGCCGGTGCCGCCGGCCAGCAGCCTGTCCATCAGTTCCTCCACCCGCTGCAGGTCACCCATATCCTCCAGCGCCCCCCGGACGTGGTGCAGCAGCGAATTCACGACGGCGAGCGCGGGCGCCGGGCGGTGCGTTTGGGGATCCAGCAGCTCACCGCGGAGGCCCCACCGGCTTGCTTTCCAGCCCGCCAGCCTGAGCAGGGCTGACGGGACGGACACTGGTTCGATCCCCTCCCGCCATTCCCTGGCGGCGGTTTCCACCAGGCCCCGGGCGATTCCCGCCAGCAGCACGGTGTTTTCCGGGCGCAGGCAGACGTCGGCCACACGGATTTCCACCGTGGGGTAGTGCCGGGAGAGGCGGGCGTCGAAGTAGATCATGCCCTCGTCCATGGCCACGCCCGTACTCACCATGTCATGCACCAACTGGTGGTAGGAGTCCGGGGTGCCCAGGAGTTCCAACGGCCCGGCGGACGGCCAGCGGTTCCACACTTGGGAGCGGTAGCTCGCGTAGCCGCTGTCCTCCCCGTGCCAGAAGGGGGAGTTGGCACTCAGCGCGACGAGCACCGGCAGCCAGTTCCGCATCCGGTCCAGCACGGCCACGGCTTCCTCCGGCGACTCCACCGAGACGTGGATGTGGCAGCCGCAGGTGAGCTGTTCCCTGGCAGTCAGCCCGTACTCCTGCATCATTGCCCGGAACCTCCGGAGCTGCACGGGATGGGGATCCGCAGGAAGGGGCGAGGTTCCCAGCGCGGCCACCCTGACGCCTACGTCCTCGGCTGCCTGGTGGGCGATGGCCCGTCCGGCCACGATGTCCTGCTGGAGTTTTGCCAGGGTGGCGTGCGGCGGGCTGACCACCTCGATCATTTCCTGCTGGAACTCTGCTGTCAGGACGGGCCCGGCTGCGGCCTCCAGCGGACGGACGTAAAGGTCCAGGAGGGCTCCTGCCAGCGGCACGGCTTCCCCGGTTCCTGGATCCACCAGGAGCAGCTCCTCCTCGATGCCGAACGTCCGCCTGCCCGGACCCGCGCCGCCGGTGCCGTCATTGCCGTAGGTGTCCATCGTCGTCGTCCCCTATCCCTTGCATCGTTGCAAGTTCCTTCCAGCCGCAGGCAAGTGCGATCCATCCTGTTGCCCTCTATTCGTCGGCGGAAGGAAACAATAATAAGCATCCTTATTAACGGGTGGGAAGAGTGCCCCCGGGCGGCGTCCGGGGCAAGCCCGTTGTACTTCAGCCCTACCCGCAGGTAGATTTGGACTGTGACGGGCGCCATACCCGTCCTCCCCGGCCCTTCTGCAAAGGCCAAGGGAGCAGCTGCTGTAGCCCAACGGCAGCGCATTATGCAAGAGCGAAAGAGCCAAGCATGTCGGCCTCGCATTTCCAACAGTTCCTTAATGAAGCAACCACGTCCGAGCCCTCCGGCGATTCTCCCCTGGGCCCTGATTGCCTTTACGGTCTTTATGTCAGTTGGGCGGCCCTGCACGGCCTGGCTCCCAAACCCGACCAGGCGTTCCGTGCCGGGATGCTGCGCTGCGGCGTGGATGTCCGGGACTCCAAGCTCCGGATGGCCGGTCCCGCCGCGGCCGACTACATCCTCAGCAGCTACCCCGCCGTCGCCTGATGGGCGGGCATTCCGGGAGCCGACGCCGGGACACGTGCGACGTATTGGTCCACGATGGCCACTACGTCCACTGCGGGCAGGTGATGACGGCGAGCGGAGCCGAAATGCGGAGCATCCACGGCACCTATGGCCAGGTGCCGGAGATCCTCGGCGTGTACCTGGCCACCAGGGTGCTGCGCTGCGCGTGCGGTTTCCAAATCGAGATACCAGACCAGGAGAGCCCTGCCCCCTGCTGAGCCCTGTCGCGGCCCTCCGCTGTTAGGGGATGCAAACCTTTGTGGCACAGGGGGCCGCGCAGTGCTTTACTGCCAGCATGTCTGAAACCCTTAAGCTCAACCGCAACGAGCCCCACGACAGCAGCGTGGCAGCCCGCCTGAACTGGCTGCGCGCCGGCGTACTGGGCGCGAACGACGGCATCGTCTCCGTCGCGGCAACCGTGGTGGGCGTGGCGGGCGTGACCAACGACCTCGCTCCCATCCTGGTGGCAGGCACCGCAGCGGTGGTGGGCGGGGCCGTGTCCATGGCACTGGGGGAATACGTCTCTGTCAGCAGCCAGAGTGACAGCCAGCGCGCGCTGATCGAAAAGGAACGCCAGGAGCTCCGGGACGATCCCGAGGGCGAACTTGACGAACTTGCCCACATCTACCAGGCGAAGGGGCTCAGCGAAACTACGGCCCGGACTGTTGCCGAAGAGTTGACGGCGAAGGATGCATTGAAGGCGCACCTGTCCGCCGAACTGAACATCGACGAAGAAGAAGTGGTCAGCCCCTGGCACGCCGCCTTTGCCTCCGCCATCGCCTTCACCGTGGGCGCCATCCTGCCCATGCTGGCCATCATCTTCCCGCCCGAGGAAGCCCGCATCCCGGTCACCTTCGTTGCCGTCATCCTGGCGCTCGCGTTGACCGGCACCATCAGTGCCAAAGTCGGCGGAAGCTCCAAGCGGAAGGCAACAATCCGGCTGGTGGTGGGCGGTGCCCTGGCCATGGCCTTCACCTTCGCGGTGGGAAGCCTGCTGGGCACCACCGGCATCGCCTAGCAGCCCTGTATTCGGCCCACCCTCTATTGTTCAGGAGCGTCCACTTGGTGCAAATCGGCGGCCTGCCGGCCCACATTCTGTTGATTCACGGCGTGGTGGTCCTGGCCCCGCTGTCCGGGGTTTTGGCGGCGGTTTTCGCGCTTATCCGCCGCAGCAGGCGCTACTTGGCCTGGCCCTTGGGAATCCTGGCACTGCTGCTGGTCCCGCTGACCGTGGTCACGGCGGAAGCAGGGGAACAACTGGAGAAGGCAAAGCCGGCATCACAACTCATTGAGGACCATGCACATCAGGGAAGCTTCCTCCGGTACGTTACGCTCCTGTTCCTGATCGTGGTGGCAGCACAGATCGGCGCCGCCTTCCCGTCAATCCTGACCCGCCGGCCCGCGTTCCGCGGCCTGGCCCCGCTTCTGGAATCCCGCTGGCTGCTGCCTGCCACCTCGGTGCTGGGCGTCCTCGCAGGACTGATCCTGCTCTACCAAAGCATCGCCACCGGCCACTCCGGAGCCGCATCGGTCTGGGCCGCCACCCGGTAGCCGCCGCCGCTGGTTCCTGCATCGGCCCGGACGCCGTAAAACCTCTTCCCATCGACATCCTCCGCGCGTAGGGTGGGGCACACAACCGCTGGTCCCCGGGCCAGTGGTGGGCTCATACAGTCGGGCTTCTGGAGCATGCCGGAGGGACCACAGGTGGGTAAAAGACCATTGCGAAACCACAGCTGGCGGCGCTTCGCAGCGCTGGCCGCAGGCGTTCTTACCCTGCCCGCGCTGACGTCCTGCTCCGACCTGGTGTCCCGCGGTTTCCTTCCCGGAGCCCGTGACACCACCAACAATACGGAGCTGATCACGGACCTGTGGGTCAACTCCTGGATCGCTGCGCTGGTGGTTGGCATCATCACCTGGGGGCTGATGATCTGGGTCATCGTGGCCTACCGGCGCAGGAAGAACACCGTGGGGTTCCCGCCGCAATTGAGCTACAACCTCCCCCTTGAAGTCTTCTACCTGGCCATCCCGCTGATCGTCATCGGCGTCCTGTTCGTCTTCACGGACCGGGAACAGCGGGCCATCGACGAGCGCTACCCCAACCCGGACGTGGTGATCGATGTCTTCGGCAAGCAGTGGTCCTGGGATTTCAACTACGTCAAGGAGCAGGTCCACGAGGACGCCGGACAGCAGGCCCACCTGACCGGTGACTGGGGCGCCCCGGACCGGCTGCCCACCCTCTACCTGCCCGTGGGAAAGAAGGTGGAACTGCATCTGCAGTCCCGCGATGTGCAGCATTCCTTCTGGGTGGTGGATTTCCTGCAGAAGCGCGACCTCTACCCGGGCCACGAACAGTACAACCCCTACATCAGCATCACCCCCAACCGCACCGGCGAGTACATGGGCAAGTGCGCCGAGCTCTGCGGCGAATACCACTCCGAAATGCTCTTCAAGGTCAGGGTGGTGACCCAGCAGGAGTATGACAGCCACATCGCCGACCTCAAGGCAAAGGGCAACACCGGCAACCTGGGTACCGACTTCGACAGGTCGCCGATATCAGCTCCTGCACCCCAGGTCCTGGAACCAGCACAGTAAAGGACGGCACGGTCATGACCACCACAGGCCAGAGAATGGGCGGAACCGCGGCCACCGCGGCACCGGCAGTGGTCCGGCGCCCCAAGGGAAGCATCGTCGTCAACTGGATCACCTCCACCGACCACAAGACCATCGGCTACATGTACCTGATCTCATCCTTCGTCTTCTTCTGCGCGGGCGGGGTCATGGCGCTGCTGATCCGTGCCGAACTCTTCGAGCCCGGAATGCAGATCCTGCAGACCAAGGAACAGTACAACCAGCTGTTCACCATGCACGGCACCATCATGCTGCTGATGTTCGCCACCCCATTGTTCGCCGGGTTCGCCAACGTGATCATGCCGCTGCAGATCGGCGCGCCGGACGTGGCGTTCCCCCGCCTGAACGCGCTCGCGTTCTGGTTCTTCCTCTTCGGCTCCACCATCGCGGTGTCAGGCTTCATCACCCCGCAGGGCGCCGCGTCCTTTGGCTGGTTCGCCTACGCACCTTTGTCCAACACCACGTTCACCCCGGGCATCGGCGGTGACCTGTGGGTCTTCGGCCTTGCGCTGTCCGGCTTCGGCACCATCCTGGGGTCGGTCAACTTCATCACCACCATCATCTGCATGCGGGCCCCGGGCCTCACCATGTGGCGGATGCCCATCTTTACCTGGAACACGCTGGTCACGGGCATCCTGGTCCTGATGGCGTTCCCGCCGCTGGCAGCCGCCCTGTTCGCACTGGGTGCGGACCGGAAGTTCGGTGCGCACATCTTCGATCCCTCCAACGGCGGTGCCATCCTGTGGCAGCACCTGTTCTGGTTCTTCGGGCACCCGGAGGTGTACATCATTGCGCTGCCGTTCTTCGGCATCGTTTCGGAGATCTTCCCGGTGTTCAGCCGCAAGCCGCTGTTCGGCTACAAGGGCATCGTGTACGCCACCATTGCCATCGCGGCCCTTTCGGTAACGGTGTGGGCCCACCACATGTACGTCACAGGCGCGGTGTTCCTGCCGTTCTTCGCGTTCATGACCATGCTGATCGCGGTGCCAACCGGCGTGAAGTTCTTCAACTGGATCGGCACCATGTGGGGCGGGTCGCTGACCTTCGAGACCCCCATGCTCTGGAGCATGGGGTTCCTGGCCACATTCCTCTTCGGCGGCCTCACCGGCATCATCCTGGCTTCGCCGCCCATGGACTTCCACGTTTCGGACACCTACTTCGTGGTGGCACACTTCCACTACGTGGTGTTCGGCACCGTGGTGTTTGCCATGTTCGCCGGGTTCTACTTCTGGTGGCCCAAGTTCACCGGCACCATGCTCAACGAGCGCCTCGGCAAGATCCACTTCTGGATGCTCTTCTTGGGCTTCCATGCCACGTTCCTGATCCAGCACTGGCTGGGTGTCCTGGGCATGCCCCGCCGGTACGCGGACTACATGCCGGAGGACAACTTCACCTTCATGAACCAGTTCTCCACCTTCGGCTCTTACCTGCTGGGCGCGTCCCTCATCCCGTTCTTCTGGAACGTGTACATCACCTGGCGGGCAGGGAAAAAGGTAACGGTGGATGATCCGTGGGGCTTCGGGGCTTCACTGGAGTGGGCCACGTCCTGCCCGCCGCCGCGGCACAACTTCACCTCGCTTCCCCGCATCCGGTCCGAACGCCCAGCCCTGGACCTGCACCATCCCGAGCTGAGCGTGCGGCTCCACCCCTCAGAGGATGCACCAGCGGAAAGCGTTCTGGGGGCTGCCGATATCGGCGAGCACGACCTCCACGACCCCAACCCGAATAAGTAGCGGGGCTGCTTTTCGAGCCGCACCGCACTTTTCGAGACGCAGAAACCCTGGCGCTACGTAAATTCGGGCAGCGCCAGCGTTTTGTGCAGCGCCAATATTTCTGCGCAGCAGACGAGGTCTTAGGGCAGCGCCCGCTTCGGGCTGGTTGCAGCACGCCGGTACAGCAGCCAGCCTGCAATGGCCAGCACTACGCTCAGGCCCAGGAACCCGAGGTCCCAGGCAAGCGGGCCGCCCAAGTCGTCGCGCACATGGTGGATCCCCAGGAGTTGGTGGTCCACCAGGCCTTCCACCACGTTGAAGGTGCCCCAACCAGCCAGGACCAGCCCCACCTGGAAGGCCAACTCGGGGACAGCGCGCCGTTCCGGCGCGCTCTGATCGTGAGAAGTGCGGAGGCCGCGACCAAGGCCCACATGGCGCCGTGAAATACGCCGTCGGCCAGCGTGTTCAGCTCCAGCCCCTGAACGGTCTTGGGATCGCCGGACGGAGTGTGGGTGAGTATGTGGTGCCACTGCAGGAGTTGATGCAGGACGATGCCGTCCACGAATCCGCCCAGCCCCATCCCCAGCAGGAACGCGGGCCCGACGGCGGCACGGGAGTTGGCAGCGCCGGTGACGGCAGTCCCGCTGCTTTCGCTGGACATCCTTTTCCCTTCGGCCGTTGTACCTTTCCCCATGCTCCTACCCGGCGTCGTCCGTCCCAAGCGCCCGAACCCACCCTTGACCTCATTCCCCGCGGATGGAAGCCTGTGAGGATCGCGGTGGGCCTCAAGCCACGGGGTTTTGTTCCTGCCAGGGGCACACCCACTGCCGGCCAACCACAGAGGCGGCACGAATGCGAGCCATGGTGTACCGCGGTCCTTACAAGATCCGGGTCGAAGAAAAAGACATTCCCAAGATCGAGCATCCCAACGACGCAATCATCCGGGTGACCACCGGGGCGATCTGCGGATCGGACCTGCATCTCTACCACGGCATGATGCCCGACACCCGGGTGGGCACCACGTTCGGCCACGAATTCGTGGGAGTGGTGCACCTGGTGGGCTCCTCGGTGCAGAACCTGATTCCCGGCGACCGCGTGATGGTTCCGTTCAACGTCTACTGCGGCTCCTGCTGGTTCTGTTCCCGCGGCCTCTACTCCAACTGCCACAACGTCAACCCGAACGCGACGGCGGTGGGCGGCATTTACGGCTACTCCCACACCTGCGGCGGGTACGACGGCGGCCAGGCGGAGTTCGTGCGGGTTCCGTTTGCGGACGTGGGGCCCAGCAGGATTCCGGACTGGATGGATGAAGAGGACGCCGTGCTGCTCACCGATGCCCTCCCCACCGGGTATTTTGGCGCGCAACTGGGCGACATCGTGGAAGGCGACACCGTGGTGGTGTTCGGCGCCGGGCCGGTGGGCCTGTTCGCTGCCAAGTCGGCGTGGCTGATGGGCGCGGGCCGCGTGATCGTCATCGACCACCTGGACTACCGGTTGGAGAAGGCCCGCAGCTTCGCCCACGCCGAGACGTTCAACTTCGCGGAGTACGACGACATCGTGGTGCACCTGAAGAAGGAAACCGACTACCTGGGCGCCGACGTCGTCATTGACGCCGTGGGGGCCGAGGCGGACGGAAACTTCCTGCAGCACGTCACGGCGTCGAAGCTGAAGCTCCAGGGCGGCTCGCCCGTGGCGCTGAACTGGGCCATCGACGCGGTCCGCAAGGGTGGAACGGTGTCCGTGGTGGGCGCCTACGGACCCGTCTTCAGCGCCGTCAAGTTTGGCGATGCCGTGAACAAGGGGCTCACGCTGCGAATGAACCAGTGCCCGGTGAAACGGCAGTGGCCGCGCCTGTTCGAGCACATCCGGAACGGGTACCTGAAGCCCAGCGACCTGGTGACGCACCGGATCCCGCTGGAGCACATTGCCGAGGGATACCACCTGTTCTCGGCCAAGCTGGACAACATCGTCAAGCCCCTCATCATCTCCACCACTGCCTGAAAGGGAGCGCAGCATGACTGAACCGGCAACCCCGTACACGGCAGGCAAGCCAGCCACCCCCGATGCGTCCGTGGCACTCCGCGCCCGGATCCCGGGCTGGGGCGTGGACCTTGACCCGAAGGACCGCCCGTCGTTTCCCAGGGAACAGCCCGGCATCGCTACCGGAGCACACTGGAAATTTCCGGACCGGCAGCCCGAGGAACAGCCCCGGGAACGGTCAATCGAGCACGCCATGCTGACACCCGTCTTTGGCACCTCGGTCCCCCTGAGGGGTGCCTCCGGTGTAATCCGGCGGTATGCCTACGGGCGGTTCAGCGAAGGCCGGGCCGCGCACTGGCTGCTGCTGATTGCCGCGGACCGGGTGGATGCCTGGGAGAACCACCTGAAGTCCCTGGCCTCGCTGCGTCCCGACAATCCCATTACCGAAACCGGGATCGGCAGCGAATTTTCCGGCAACGGATTCACGTCCCGGACCGGGAACCGGGTGGACGTCAACCACTCCTGGATGGACCCGGTCATCGTTGCCGGGCCGTGGGTTCTGGCGGGGCTGGCAGGTGCGGCAGTGTTCCGGGCCGTCCGCCGCCGCGTCTGAGGGTTCAGTAATTACGTCACGCCACAGTGCCGTAATTGATGTGAACCTCGTCACTTAAAGCGCTTTCCGGCTTGGAGCTTAGGTATGCCTACCCTACAGTTTCCTGACATAGGCAACATTTGTGTTGCCGAATAGGACTTAGGTTCAAGCAGACTTTTTTCCCCACCGAAAGCAGCCTCAATGAAGATCCGCAACAGCGCGCTGGCCGGCATCGCACTCGCCGCCACCGCAGCCCTTGGCCTGACCGCCTGCGGCGGCGGCACCCCTGCCGGCGGCACCTCCCCGTCCGCCTCCAACGGCGCCGCCTCCGGCGAGATCACGGTCTACAACGCCCAGCACGAAAGCCTCACCAAGGAATGGGTGGACGCCTTCACCGCGGAAACCGGCATCAAGGTGACGCTCCGCCAGGGCGACGACACGGAAATGTCCAACCAGATCATCCAGGAAGGCCAGGCCTCCCCGGCGGACGTGTTCCTGACCGAGAACTCCCCCGCGATGACGCAGGTTGAGAACGCCGGCCTGTTCGCGGACGTCGACAAGGACACCCTGGCCCAGGTCCCCGCCGAGTTCTCTCCGTCCACCGGGAAGTGGACAGGCATCGCAGCCCGCTCCACCGTGCTGGTGTACAACAAGACCAAGCTCACCGAAGACCAGCTCCCCAAGTCCATGCTGGACCTGGCCAGCCCGGAGTGGAAGGGCCGCTGGGCTGCCTCGCCCACCGGCGCCGACTTCCAGGCGATCGTCTCAGCCCTGCTGGAACTCAAGGGCGAGTCCGCCACCGAGGACTGGCTGAAGGCCATGAAGGACAACTCCAAGGCCTACAAGGGCAACAGCACGGCCATGAAGGCTGTCAACGCCGGTGAAGTGGATGCCGCCCTCATCTACCACTACTACTACTACGGCGACCAGGCCAAGACCGGCGAGAACTCCAACAACGTCACGCCGTACTACTTCAAGAACCAGGACCCGGGTGCGTTCCTGTCCGTCTCCGGCGGCGGCGTGCTCAAGTCCTCCAAGAATGCTGCCGCTGCGCAGGCGTTCCTGAAATTCATCACGGGCAAGAAGGGGCAGGAAGTCCTGAAGAACGGTACGTCCTTCGAGTACGCCATCGGCTCCGATGTGCCCGCCAACGACAAGCTGGTTCCCATCAAGGACCTGCAGGCTCCCAAGGTGGACGCCGCCAAGCTCAACTCCCAGAAGGTCAGCGATCTGATGACCCAGGCCGGACTACTCTAATTCCGTGACCTCCGATCTATCGGCTCCGCCAAAGGCGGGCACGACGACGGCGGGCCGGGGCAGCAGCCCCCGCCCGCCTTTCGGCGTTTCCGCGGTGTCCGTCCTGGCGGTGCTGATCGCCCTCTTCTCCCTCGTCCCCCTGGGGTACGTGGCCTACATGACGGTGGCAACCGGGTGGGATACCGCCGTCGGGCTCATCCTGCGGCCCCGCGTGGGCGAACTGCTGCTGAACACCCTGTTCCTGATGGCCGGCACCATCCCGCTGTGCCTGCTGCTTGGCGTGGCAGGAGCCTGGCTGGTGGAACGGACCAACCTGCGCGGCCACCGCGTCTGGGCCGTGCTGCTGGCCGCCCCGCTGGCCGTCCCCGCGTTCGTGAACAGCTACGCCTGGGTGTCCGCCATCCCGTCGCTGGGCGGCCTGGGCTCCGGGATCCTGATCTCCACCCTGTCCTACTTCCCGCTGGTGTACATCCCGGCGGCCGCCACCCTCAGCCGGCTGGACCCGGCCATCGAGCAGTCCGCAGCCGCGTTGGGGCTGGGCGCCTGGCGGGCCTTCTTCCGGGTGGTGCTTCCCCAGCTGCGGATCGCACTTACGGGCGGCGGGCTGCTGGTGGGGCTGCACCTGCTCGCCGAATACGGCGCGTTCGCCATGATCCGTTTCGATACCTTCACCACCGCGATCATGACCCAGTACCGGTCCACGTTCAACGGGGCCGCCGGGAACATGCTGGCCAGCGTGCTGGTGTTCTTCTGCCTGCTCCTGCTGCTGGCGGAGGTCCGCAGCCGCGGCACCGCCCGGTACGCCAGGATCGGATCGGGAGTCCAGGCCAAGGCGCTCCGTCTCCCGCTGCACGCCTACCAGGTCCCGGGCCAGGTCTTCCTGCTGTCCCTGACGGCGCTGGCGTTCGGCCTCCCCCTGTACTACGTGCTCAAGTGGATCGTGGCCGGCGGCGCCGGGGTGTGGACCGCCGCCGAGTTCCTTCCCGCGCTCCTGGCCACCTTCGGGTACGGGCTGGCCGGTGCCGCCGCAACCATCGTGGTCGCCTTCCCCATGGCATACCTGGCGGTCCGGAAGCCCGGCTGGTTCAGCAAGTCCCTGGAACTGTCCAACTACGTCACCAGCTCCATGCCCGGCATTGTGGTGGCCCTGGCGTTCGTCACCGTCAGCATCCGGCTTGTGCCCGGGGTCTACCAGACGGCCGGGGTGCTGGTGGCGGCCTACGTGCTCCTGTTCCTCCCGCGCGCGCTGGTAAACCTTCGGGCCGGGCTGGCGCAGGCCCCCAAGGAACTCGATGAGGCGGCCCAGGCGCTGGGCAAGCCCCCGTTGCTCGCCTTCATCAGCGTCACCCTGCGGCTCACTGCCCCCGCCGCCGCCGGCGGCGCGGCCCTGGTATTCCTGGCCATTGCCAACGAGCTGACCGCCACCTTGCTCCTGTCCCCCAACGGCACCAAGACGCTGGCCACCGAGTTCTGGAGCAAGAGCAGCGAGATCGATTACGCCGGCGCCGCGCCTTACGCCCTGCTGATGATCCTGCTTTCCGCCCCCATGACGTATCTCCTCTTCCAACAGTCCAAGAAAGTAGCCGGACAGTGACAGCACCATCAACCCGCAGGCTGCCCGAGCCCCGGGTGGCAGCTTCGGTGGCAGCAACCACCAACAGCCACCTGCAGATCACGGACGTCACCAAGAACTTCGGATCCCAGGCGGTCCTGAGGGGCGTCAACCTGTCAGTGGCCAAGGGCGGGACCACCGCGATCGTGGGGCCGTCCGGTTCCGGCAAGACCACCCTCCTGCGCTTGATCGCAGGCTTCGAGCACCCGGACACCGGGACCATCTCACTCAACGGCACCACCGTGGCCGGCGACGGCGCGTGGCTTCCGGCTCACAAGCGGCAGATCGGGTATGTGGCGCAGGACGGTGCCCTGTTCCCGCACCTGAATGTCGGCCAGAACATTGCCTTCGGCCTGAATCCGGCCAGGCTCGACGGCGGGCGCCGCGCCGTGAACGCCCGCGTCGCGGAGCTGCTGGAAATGGTGTCGCTTGATCCGTCCATGGCCAAGCGCCGGCCGCACCAGCTTTCGGGCGGCCAGCAGCAGCGGGTTGCCCTGGCCCGGGCGCTTGCCCGCGAACCGGAGCTGATGCTCCTGGACGAGCCGTTCTCCGCCCTGGATGCGGGCCTGCGCGTTGCCACCCGCCGCGCCGTGGCCAAGGTCCTGGCCGAGGCCGGCGTCACCACCATCCTGGTCACCCACGACCAGGCCGAGGCCCTCTCCTTCGCGGATCAGGTGGCGGTGATGCGCGGCGGCAAGCTGGCCCAGATCGGCAACCCCTTTGTGGTCTACACCCGGCCCGCGGACCGTGCCACCGCCGAGTTCCTGGGCGACGCCGTCATCCTGGACGCGTGGCTGGAAGGTACGCTGGCCACCTGCTCGCTGGGCGCGATCCCCGTGCGCCGGCCCCCGGCGCAGGGACGCGTGCAGCTGATGCTGCGGCCGGAGCAGATCCGCATCGCCGAGGATGGCCCCATCCGCGGCGTGGTGGTGGACACTGACTACTTCGGCCCTGAAACCACCGTGCGGCTGAAGCTGAACGTGCCGAAGGAAGTGGCGGAACACACGGACCACCGCTATCCGGGCGGCGGGGAAGTCATCACCATCCGGCACTGGAACGCCTCGATCGCACGGCCGGGAATGGAGCTGTGCCTGCGGGTGGTGGGCGAAGCCGTCGCGTTCCCCATGGACGAGTAAGCCTCTTCAGCCACAGGCGTCACAGAAAAAACATGGGGCCGAAACACTGCCGCAACCTCTCCACGGCAAGCTGTGCTTACGGGGATACAACAGCAGGAGGCAGCCCATCATGGAGGCACAAGGAATACGCACCGCCCAGCTCCGCATCGGCGACCAGATCGAGGCGTGGCACCGGGGCAGGCTCTTCCACAAAGGCCGGGTGACCGACGTCGTCCCGGCCCTTGAACTCTTCTGGATCCTGGACGCCCGGACCGGCGCGCGCAAGCTGCTGGACCCGGAGGCCCTGGAGATCCGCCATGTGGACCCGGCCCCGGCCAAACTAGAGGTTTCAGCCAAACCCCAGCCTCCGGCCCAGCCCCTCGCGAGCGCCTGAACCCCTCGCGAGCGCCTGAACCCCTCGCGGGCGCCTGAACCTTTGAGTGGGGTCAGGTGCGCTCCTGGTAGACGTCCGGGACGCCGTCGTGGTCCGAATCAACTTTCTCGAGCTCCTCGGCAAGCCGGTACTGCCGGTTCCGGGTGCGGAGCACGGCCGTTGCCAGCAGCGCGGCAAGCAGTGATGCGGCCAGGATACCCACCTTGGCGTGGTCGTCATGCAGGCTGCCGTGGCCGAAGCTGAGCTCCGCCACCAGCAGGGAGACTGTGAATCCGATGCCCGCCAGCAAGGCGACACCGAAGACGTCGATCCATTTGAAGGAGCTGTCCAGGCTTGCCCTGGTGGCTTTGGTCAGGATCCAGGTGGTGGCCAGGATGCCGATTGGCTTGCCCAGGACCAGGCCCAGGATGATGCCCAGCGCCACCGGGTCGGACAGCGCTGACCCCAGCCCGTCCCACCCGCCAACGGCCACACCGGCGGAGAAGAACGCGAAGATGGGCACCGCAACGCCGGCGGAAATCGGCCGGAACCGGTGCTCAAAAATCTCAGCCAGTCCGGGGCCCGCCTCGGGTCCGCCCGAGGCCTGCGAACGGATCACCGGAACGGCGAAGCCCAGCAGCACCCCGGCCACGGTGGCGTGGATGCCGGAGGCGTGCACCAGCGCCCAGGTCATGGCCCCCAGCGGCAGCAGCACCAGCCAGGCGGCGGCAGCATGGAGGCCGAAGAACCGGCGGAACCACTGTGCCAGGAAGGTGTAGACGGCCAGCGGGATGAGCGCCAGGAGCAGCGGTACCACCTGGATATCGCTGGAGTAGAAGAACGCGATGATGGTGATGGCGATCAGGTCATCCACCACGGCCAGCGTCAGCAGGAAGATCCGCAGGGCGCTGGGCAGGTGGGAGCCGATGATTGCCAGGACGGCAACAGCGAACGCGATGTCGGTTGCGGTGGGAATGGCCCAGCCCCGGAGTGTCTCCGGGCTGGCAAGGTTGACAACGGCGTAAATCACCGCCGGGACCGCCACGCCGCCCACGGCGGCCGCGACGGGAACGATGGACTTGCTGATCTGCCGGAGGTCTCCGGCCACGAATTCGCGCTTGAGTTCCAGGCCCACCAGGAAGAAGAAGATGGCCAGCAGCCCGTCGGCGGCCCAGGCTCCCAGGCTGAGCTCAAGATGCCACGGTTCGTAGCCCACCTTGAAGTCGCGGAGGGCAAAATAGCTGTCCGACGCCGGGGAGTTGGCCCAGATGATCGCGACCACCGCAGCGGCAACCAGGAGGGCACCGCCCACCGTCTCTTTGCGGAGGATCTCGCCGATCCGCAGCGCCTCGGAGTAACTGCCGCGCGAAAAAACGGTTGAGCCCAGGAACTTGTTCCGGCGTGGGGTGGGCGGCGTGGAGTTCATGCAGGCGTCCTTAAATCAGGGTTCGACAAAGCCATGCCGACCAGACTTCCCGGCGCACCTCCGTCCATCCTACGGGTAACAGGCGTCAGCCCGCGCGGCGGCCTCCGGCATGGTCGGGGCGCCCGCGCACCTGGATGGCCCGCACGGCCCGGTCAAGGTAGGTGCGTGCCTCCGGGGAATTGGCAAGCTGCACCAGCTCGGCCGCCACCACGACGAGTTTGACGTTTCTGTGGCTGCTGGTGCTCACCAACATCTGGAAGGCATCATCGGAGCCAAGCTTCAGCTGCCCCATGAGGATCCCCCGGGCCTGGTCAATCACCGTGCGGGTTGCCGTTGCGCCGGCCACAGCCTCGCGCGCTGTTCGTTCGGTTTCGAGCTGCAGGGTCCGGCTGAGGTCCACCATCACGCCTTCGAGCGCCACCACCGCTCCGTCCGGGCCCAGGACCGCCTCGCCGGAGGACAGCACCCGCCGGGTCTTGCCCTGTGCATCGACCAGCCGGTGGTACATGCAGAAGAACCCGCCCGTAGTGGAAACCTGCGCCACGATCTCCTCGCACCGTTCCCGGTCATCGGGATGCTTGTGGGCGAAGACCAGCTCCATGGTGGGGACGACTTCGCCGCGACGGTAACCGTGCAGCCGGTACATCCCGTCCGACCACTGGAAGGTTGGACCTGCCGATTCGATAGCCACCCTGAAGGTGCCGGCGTCGCTTTCGCTGTCCCCGAGGGCACTCGAATACGTGTACAGGTCGCTGAGCTCCGTCACAGGTCCACCTCCCGCGCATAGGCCAGCCCCCAGCGGGCGGGCTCTGTCCTCGCTCTTTCCAGTATGGTCGCCCCCCGCAGCAGAAGGTAGTGCGGGAGGCCCTATGGAAGTCCCGGGAGAAATACCCTATGGCGCTTGACTTTGTATACCCCCTGGGGGTATATTGACCATGTTGTCAGTGAAGTGGTATGTCCCGGCTGGTGCACAACACCGGCCTTCACAGCCGTTCAACCCCAGCGCCCCTTGAATACCTCAACGGATCGGAACTGACATGAACAACGCAAACCGTCCCCAGCTCCCCCTCGCCTCCCCAGGCTGCAGCTGCTGCGCACCTGCCAGTGCGGCCGAGCCTGCCCTCACCCTTCCCGCACCTGCCAAGCAGGACTCCCCGGCCGCCGTCGTCCGTTCCGGCGCCGGCGCCTCCGCCCGGCGGACCTTTGCCGTGGAGGGCATGACGTGCGGGCACTGCGTCCGGACCGTCGAAACGGCCGTATCCACCCTGGGCCGGCGTCACGTCGGCACGTGTCGACCTGGTGCCCGGCGGCCGCTCCCGGCTTGCGGTGACCGGCTCGGCCCCTGAGGCCCAGATCCGCCAGGCCCTGGCTGCCGCCGGCTACCCCCTGGCCTGAAATGGACCGCGCCTCTACCGCGCGGACTCCGATTTACCGCTTGGCCGCCCCGGCGGCGACTGCTTCCAAGGAGGAGCAATGCAGGACCATCACAACACGCACCACCAACACGGCACGCACGATCCAGGCACCCCCGGCCACCACCAGCCATCCAGCGGGACGCTGACCCAGCCGCCGGCGCACGGTGCAGGGCACGCACAGCACGGCACCCACGGCGACGACGACCACACCATCCACACCCATGGCCAGCACGCAGGGCACAGCACCGCCATGTTCAAGAACAGGTTCTGGCTGACCCTTGCCCTCGCTGTTCCCGTGGTCTATTTCAGCCCCATGATGGCCCACCTCCTGGGCTACATGCCGCCGGAGTTCCCCGGTTCCGCCTGGATTCCGCCGGTCCTCGGCACGGTCATCTTTCTCTACGGCGGGCAGCCGTTCCTCAAAGGCGGCCTGCAGGAGCTGAAGGACCGTACGCCGGGAATGATGCTGCTGATCGGTATGGCCATCACCGTGGCCTTTGCCGCGTCCTGGGTCACCAGCCTGGGGATCGGCGGTTTTGACCTTGACTTCTGGTGGGAACTGGCGCTGCTGGTGGCCATCATGCTGCTGGGCCACTGGATTGAGATGCGCGCCCTCGGGTCTGCGCAGGGTGCCCTTGACGCCCTCGCCGCGCTGCTGCCGGACGAGGCCGAACGCATCACGGACAACGGCACCGAAACCGTTCCTGTGTCCGAGCTCAACCCCGGGGACCTGGTCCTGGTCCGGCCCGGCGCCCGCATGCCGGCCGACGGCAGCGTGGTGGACGGGCAGGCCGAATTCGACGAATCCATGATCACCGGCGAATCCAAGACCGTGGCCCGCGGCGCCGGGGACGCAGTGGTGGCAGGAACGGTCGCCACGGACAGCAGTGTCCGGGTCCGGGTCACGGCCGTTGGGGACCAGACCGCCCTGGCCGGGATCCAGCGGCTGGTGGAGGAAGCGCAGGCCTCGTCCTCCCGCGCCCAGGCCCTGGCGGACCGTGCCGCGGCGTTCCTCTTCTACTTCGCCGCCGGCGCCGGCGTCCTGACCTTCATCGCCTGGACGCTGCTGGGTAGCGTTCCGGACGCCGTCACCCGGACCGTCACCGTGCTGGTCATTGCCTGCCCGCACGCCCTGGGCCTCGCGATCCCCTTGGTCATAGCCATTTCCACCGAACAGGCTGCCCGTGCCGGGGTGCTGATCAAGAACCGGATGGCCCTGGAACGGATGCGGACCATCGACGTGGTCCTGTTCGACAAGACCGGCACACTGACCACCGGCGAGCCGGAACTGAAGGACGTTGCCGTGGCTGACGGCGCGGATCCCGACGCGGTGCTGGCCCTTGCCGCCGCCGTCGAATCGGACAGTGAACATCCCGTCGCACGCGCCATCGTGCGGGCCGCCAAGGCACGCAACCTGGCACTGCCCGCTGCTACCGGCTTCACCTCGTTGACGGGCCGCGGTGTCCGGGCCGGCGTGGATGGCCGTACCGTGCACGTGGGCGGGCCGGCGCTCCTGCGCGAGCTCGGCGCCGTCGAACCTGCCTCTTTGGCCGCCGGCACCAAGGCGTGGATGGACCGCGGCGCCGCCGTGCTCCACGTGGTCGACGACGGCAGGGTCCTGGGTGCCGTGAGCATGGAGGATGCGGTGCGGCCGGAGTCGCGGCAGGCCGTGTCAGCCCTGCAGCGGCGCGGCGTCAAGGTGGCCATGGTTACCGGCGACGCCCACCAGGTGGCGCAGGCAGTGGCCGCGGACCTTGGCATCGATGAGGTATTCGCCGAGGTCCTGCCAGCAGACAAGGACAAGAAAGTCGCTGAGCTGCAGGGTCGCGGCATGAAGGTGGCCATGGTGGGCGACGGCGTCAACGACTCCCCTGCCCTGGCACGGGCCGAGGTTGGCATCGCCATCGGCGCCGGAACCGATGTCGCCGTGGAATCCGCCGGCGTGGTGCTGGCCGGAAACGATCCCCGGGCCGTGCTGTCCATGGTGGACCTGTCCCGCGCCAGCTACCGGAAAATGTGGCAGAACCTGGTGTGGGCCACCGGCTACAACATCCTGTCCGTGCCGTTGGCTGCCGGCGTCCTCGCGTTTGCCGGGGTGGTCCTGTCCCCCGCTGCCGGGGCGGTGCTGATGTCCGCCTCTACCGTGGTGGTGGCGCTGAACGCCCAGCTCCTCCGGCGCCTGAAACTGAACCCGTCAGAGGTACGTTGAGTGCTGGAGACCAAATGGAAGGAGGGACCGGCATGACCACCCGCGCCGTGGCGTCCCTCCTCCGCTGGGCGTGGCTGCTCGCCGCTGCCCTGGGTGTCATCACGGGGTTGCTGGGCATGCACGTACTGACCCCAGGGCACGCTTCCCACGGCGCGGTTTCGCCAGCCGGTCACGCGACTGCCGGTCACGCGGCTGCCCTTCACGCGACTGCCGGGCACACCGCCGTCGCGCAATCTCCCGTTGGTGGCCAGGCCGGTCACGTTGACCACGCGCCGGCCGCTTCCGCCCTGGACATCCCAGGCATTGCCGCCGCCTGCGGCGATTCCTGCCCGGGGGCACAGGAATCGGGGGCGCCCTGCATTCCGTCAGCCCCCAGCGGCCCGGTCACCATTTCCCCGCCCCACGCAACCCTGACCGTCCTGCCGCTGCAGCCGGCAGCCGCCAAGGCCCGCGCCGGCTACGGCTACCTGCCGCCCAGCCCCACACCCTGCGACCTGTCCATCAGCCGGACGTAAACCGGACTGCGCCACCCATAACGGCCCAGTTCCCTACGTCCCTGAAGGACAACCCATGAACACCACTTTCAAGAACCTTTCCATTGCTGCTGCCTTGGCCGCTTCGCTCGGACTCGCCGGCTGCGCCGCGGATACCGGCTCCGGCTCCGGCATGCCCATGGACCACGGCAGCTCCGGCGCCATGTCAAGCAACATGCCCAGCGCCAGCAACATGCCGAACATGAGGCCGGGGGCCAGCGCGGACCACAACCAGGCGGACGTCATGTTTGCGCAGATGATGGTCCCGCATCACGCCCAGGCGGTGGAGATGAGCGGAATCATCCTGGCCAAGACGGACATGCCTGCGGAGGTGACCGCACTTGCCACCAAGATCAAGGCGGCGCAGGCCCCGGAGATCGAGCAGATGACCGGCTGGCTCACGGGCTGGAACGTGCCCACCATGATGAGCGACGACTCCGGGCATGGCATGGCCGGCATGGTGGACGACCAGGGCATTGACAAGCTCAAGTCCGCCACCGGGACCGAGGCCGCCAAGCTGTTCCTGGAGCAGATGATCGGCCATCACGAGGGCGCCATCGACATGGCACAGCAGGAGATCAGCGCCGGAAAGTTCCCGGACGCTGTCAAGCTGGGCCATGACATCGTGGACGCCCAGCAGTCCGAGATCACCCAGATGAAGCAGCTGCTGGCCACGATGTAGCCGGCATGCGGCGGGACCAGCGATGACGCCCGGCGCGGCGGCGGCACCCAGGTTTGGGACGCCGCCGCGCCGCTGCGTGTTAAGTTGAAAGGCACGGGCCCGAGCGGGTCCGGCACCCGCTGGGAAAGAGAACATCTCCTTGGACACTTCCGCACCAGTACGAATCCTGACTGTCTGCACCGGGAACATCTGCCGGTCACCCGTGGCGGAGCGACTGCTGCAGGCAGGGCTGGACCAGGTGGTGCCGGGCGGTTTCCAGGTGTCCAGCGCCGGAACCCGCGCCTTGGTGGGAGAGCCGATGCAGCCCATTTCCGCGGACATCGTGCGGACCTTTGGCGGCGCCCCGGACGGGTTCGCGGCCCGGCAGCTCACGCCGAAGATCCTGCGCGGCGTGGACCTGGTGCTCACCATGACCTCCGGGCACCGCGGGGAAGTCCTCCAGCTTGATGCCTCCCTGCTCAAGCGGACATTCACCATCCGCGAGTTCGCGCGGATGCTCGACGTCCTCGACCAGCGGGCGCCTAGTGGAGACAGCCAACGGGCGCCTGCTGCGGGCAGCCAGCCTGCCGCCGTCGTACCTTCTGTAGGTGCCGGGACCGGCGCGTCCCACGTCGACGCCCTCCTCGCTGCCAACGCCGCCGTCTGGCGGTCCTTGCCGGCGCGGGCCGCCGGGGTGCGGCACCTCTCGCTGCCGTCGGACGCTTCGGACAACGACATCGTGGACCCGTACCGCCGTGCAGCCGAGGTGTACCGGGAGATGGAGGACCAGCTGGCCCCCGCGATCATCTCCATCCTGCGCCATGCCCGGCTCAACGCCCCCAAGGACTAGCCGCTGCACCGTTACCGCAGCTCCACGCCAGCGGCAGCCGACATTGCGGCGGACATTCCCGCGGACACCCCAGGTGACAGTTTGGATACTCCTGTAGCCAACTGGGGCCTGCGGGACGGACACTAATCCCACCAGTCACAATGAGGTGGAGGCGTCATGAGCATCCCAGGCGGTTCTGATCCAACCGGGCCCGCCGGCGCCGGAAACTCCGGTTCCCGGCAACCGGGCCCAACCAGTTCCCACCGGCCTGCCTGGATGCTTGCCTTGGGCCGCCGCCGCTGGATCGCCGCGCTGCTCGCGCTGGTGCTGGTGGTGGCTGCCGGCATCGCGGTCTTCAGCCTGAACCGGGCGGGCCGGCAAGCACAGCCTGCAGCCTCCCAGACCCAGTCGCCCAGCGCCACGCCAACGCCCACCCCTTCACCGTCAGAAACTCCCCCGCCGGCCCCTGCTGCACCGCCGCCGCCTGCTCCCATCCCGGACCTGCCCGCGGCCCCCATGAACATCCTGGTCATCGGCAGCGACATCCGTGACACCCCCGCCCGGGACGCCGCAGCCCACACGGCGGCCACCGGCGAAGCCGCTGACCAGCGGGCTGACACCCTCATGGTGGTACACGTTCCCGCCGATCGCAGGAACCTCTACTTAATCTCCATCAACCGCGACAACTGGGTGGACATCCCCGGCTACGGGGCTGCCAAGATCAACGCCGCCCTGCAGTATGGCGGGATCGACATGGAGACCGCCACGGTGCAGCAACTGCTGGGGATCACGATTGACCACACCCTGATGCTGGACTTCGGCGGGTTCAAGATCCTGGTGGACGGCCTGGGCGGCATCGACGTCAACGTGCCCATCCCCTTCCAGTCCACGATCGAAACCCAGCACGTCTTCAGCGCCGGCGTGAACCACCTGGATGGCCAGGCTGCCTTGGAGTTCTCGCGTGAGCGCTACGCCTTCTCGGACGGCGACTTCCAGCGCGTGCGCGACCAGCAAATCATGCTCCGCGCCATCCTGGCCCGGCTCACGGCCGGGGGTGCCCTGAATGACGTGAACGCAGTGCGCTCGCTGGTGGATTTCGCGTCCTGCTGCCTCACGGTGGACCGGGGCTTCGATCCCGTCCAGGCCGCGATGCTGGCCTACAGCCTGCGCAACCTCGATGTGAACGCGATCGGCACCATGACGCTCCCGACGGCGGGCTCCGGCTTCGTTGCGGGGCAGTCCGTGCTGTTTCCCGACTACGGAGGCATCGCCGCGGTGGGCGCGGCCTTGCGGGAGGGCCGGATCGCCGACTTCGCGAAGCCATAGGGCCGGGCCGCCAGGTCCGCCTGCTGTTCAGCCGCGCCTCACCCCGGGTTCACTCCGCCGCCAGAATCTGTGTGCCCGCCCGGGAAACCCTGAGGACATGACTGAGACTTCCCAGGCCGGGGTTGCCCGCCGCACCATCATCAAGAGTTCCGTCCTCGCCGCCGCGCTGGCCTCCGTCCCCGCCGCGAACGCCACGGCAGCCAGCCAGTCGCCCGCCGGCGTCGCACTGGTCCGCAACCGGCTCACCCTGCCCAGCGGCGTCGCCACCGGCGACGTCACCTCGGATTCCGCCGTCCTCTGGTCGCGTGCCTCGGGCGCCGGGCGGATGACGGCTGCGCTGCGCGCCGTGGACGACGCCGGCCAGGTGCTCAGCGGGCGCGGCGCCTTCGAGCGGGTCCTCCGCGGGCCCCGCGCCACCCCGGCCTCCGATTTCACCGCCAAGATCCACGCAGGGAACCTGCCGTCCAACACCCGGTTCGCGCTGGAAATCAGCTTCGAGGACGACGGCGGAGCGGTCAGCGAGACGGTCCGCGGCAGCTTTCGCACGGCGCCCGACATGGGGACGGCCAACGGCAAGGGCCGCACCGGTGGGACGGGCAACGGAGGCGACGTCCCGGCGTCGTCCGCGCAAAGCTTTGTGTGGACGGGCGACACGGCCGGCCAGGGGTGGGGCATCAATGAGGAGATCGGCGGCATGCGCGGCTACCGGGCCATGCACCAGACCCGTCCCGACTTCTTCATCCACTCCGGCGACACCATCTACGCCGACGGCCCCATTGCCGAAACTGTGGTGGAGAAGGACGGGCAGGTGTGGCGGAACCTGGTCACCGAAGAGGTGTCCAAGGTGGCCGAGACGCTCACCGAATTCCGCGGCCGGCACCGCTACAACTCCATGGACGTCAACATGCGGGCCCTGTTCGCGGACGTTCCGGTGATTGCGCAGTGGGACGACCACGAGACACACAACAACTGGTACCCCGGCCAGATCCTGGATGACTCCCGCTACACCGTGCGGGACGTCAACGCCCTCGCCGCCCGTGGCCGGCAGGCCTGGCAGGAGAACATGCCCATCGCGGACAGCTCGGCCATCTGGCGCCCGGGAACATTCGACGACGCCGGCACCTACCAGCCGGCCCGCATCTACCGGAAGATCTCCCGCGGCCCGCAGCTGGACATCTTCTGCCTGGACATGCGCACCTACAAGTCCCCCAACACCGACGGCAAGGAACCCTACGCCACCGCCATCCTGGGCCAGGAGCAGGTGGACTGGCTGATCCACGAAGTGTCCCGGTCCAGGGCCACGTGGAAGGTGATTGCCGCCGATCTTCCGCTGGGGATCATAGTGCCGGACGGCCCGGTGAACCAGGAGAGCGTGTCCAACCGCGACGCCGGTGCCCCCTTGGGCCGTGAGCTGGAGATCGCCGGGGTGCTCAGCGCGATCAAACGCAACGGCGTCAAGAACACCGTCTGGCTCACCGCCGACGTCCACTACTGCGCCGCCCACCACTACTCCCCCGAGCGGGCAGCCTTCACCGATTTCGATCCGTTCTGGGAGTTCGTGGCCGGACCCATCGCGGCGGGATCCTTCGGCCCGAACGCGATGGACGGCACCTTCGGTCCCGAGGTGGTGTTCTCCAAGGCCGGACGCTTCGCCGGCGAGTCCCCGCGCGACGGCGAAAACCAGTTCTTCGGGCACGTGCAGCTGGATCGGGACAACAGCTTCACCGCCAGCCTCCGCAACGCCAACGGCGCCACCGTGTTCTCGAAGGTCCTGACCCCCGCGCGGTAGGCCTTCGGTTATTTTCCGCCGCCCCGTGGGTACGCCTTGGGTAATGTTCCTGCATTTGGCGCGGCGAGCGGATGGGGTGGTGTTGTGAAGGATGAGCGGGCGAAGGGTGCTGCGGCGGACGACGACGGCCTGACGGAGGCGGTCCAGGAAGCCGGGGCGGTAGAGCTGGTGTTGATCCGGCACGGCGAGAGCGAAGGCAACGTTGCGGCCACCGAGGCGCGCGAAGCCGGGGTGGAGGTCATCCAGGTTCCCGCCCGGGACGCAGACGTGGACCTGTCCGGAACGGGCCGGGACCAGGCCAAAGCCCTGGGTACTGCCTTGGGCCGGATCACCGAGGAATTGCGCCCGGATGCGGTCGTCTCCTCCCCCTACGCGCGTGCCCGGCAAACGGCTGAGATCGCGGTGGAAACGGCAGGCTGGCCGGTCGAGGTGCGCATCGACGAGCGGCTCCGGGACCGCGAACTTGGCATCCTGGACCGCCTCACCCGGCTGGGCGTGGAGAACCGCTACCCGGAGGAATCCGAGCGCCGTGACTGGCTGGGCAAGCTGTACTACCGGCCGCCGGGAGGGGAATCGTGGGCGGACGTGGCGCTGCGGCTGCGGTCGGTGCTGGCGGAACTGAACAACCTGGGCACCGGCCACCGGGTAATGCTGGTCTGCCATGATGCCGTGATCATGCTGTTCCGGTACGTGCTGGAAGGGCTTAATGAGAAGGAACTGCTGGACCTTGCGGCCAGGGAAGCCATTCTCAATGCCTCGGTGACGCGGTTCGTCCGCCCGTCCGGGGTGGGCCCCTGGACGTTGGAAAGCTTCAACGTTGCCGACCACCTCGCGGAGCAGGGCGTCGCCGTCACGGAGCACGCGGGAGACACCAGTGTCCGGCCGCGGTGAATCCTCCGGCCCCACCCTGGTAGCGCCGTCGCTCCTGCGCGATTGGCCGCTGCCGGCCCCGGGCGAGGATAAATATTCACGCGGGTCGGTGCTGGTGGTCGGCGGAGCCCGGGCCACTCCGGGCGCTGCACTGCTGGCCGGCGTTTCAGCACTGCGGGCCGGCGCGGGAAAGCTCACGCTGGCGGTGGCCGGGTCCGTGGCCGTGCAGCTGGGGGTGGCCCTGCCCGAATGCGGCGCAATCGGCCTGCCGGAGACTCCCGGGGGCTCCGTCAAGCCCGAGCTCGACAGCATTTCCTCCTACCTGGACCGGGCAGACACCGTCCTGGTGGGCCCGGGGCTGGATGACGAGGACCTCGCCCGGGAACTGCTCCAGGCCATGCTCAACCGCGAGGCGGGCCGCGACGGTGCCTCCGATGCTGACGGCGCTGGAGGTCCCGCCGTCGTCCTCGATGCCTACGCGCTGGGCGCCCTGGTGCATGTGGAGGACCAACTGGGCCCCTGGCGCGGCCGGCTGATCCTCACACCAAACCCGACGGAAGCGGCGATCCTCCTGGGACGGGATGTGGCGGACCTCGAAAAAGACCTCCCCGAGATCTCCGCAAGGTTCGACGCCGTGGTCAGCTGCCAGGGGCTCATCACGCAGCCGCCGGGCCTGAATCCCGACGAGCCGGAACTGTGGAAAATCACCACCGGGTACGGCGGCCTGGGCACCTCCGGCAGCGGCGACGTGCTGGCGGGAGCGATTGCCGGACTCCGCGCCCGTGGAACCACCGGCGCCCAGGCGGCCTGCTGGGGGACCCACCTGCATGCAGCGGCGGCGGACCGGCTGGCCAGCAGGCTGGGGCCGCTGGGATTCCTGGCCCGCGAACTTGCCGACGAACTGCCCGCGCTGATGCTGGAACTCAGCGTCTGACGCACGGCCCCGGCGGCGGAGCCGAGGCCCGGCATCGCGCCGCACACGTGGATGGCCCCCGGCCGAAGCCGGGGGCCACCGTGGCGGGAGGTTAAGGCCTACGCTGCCGGTGCGCTGTCTGGCGCTGTGGCGTGCACAGAATGGCGATTCGCCCCAAAAAGGCAGTCAACAGATGTGCCCGCCTCCCGGTCCTGTGGTGAAACTAGGCAGCGATTTCCTGCTTTGCCCCCTTCGTTTCAATCTCGATCTTGCGCGGCTTGGCCTTTTCGGCAACCGGGATCCGCAGCGTCAGGACGCCTGCGTCGTAGCTGGCCTTGACATGATCGGTGTCCAGCGTGTCGCCAAGGATCAGCTGGCGGCTGAAGACGCCGCGCGGCCGTTCGGAGGCGATCAGTTCGGTGTCCTTGCCTGCCGGGTCCGGGCGTTCGGCCCGCACCGTCAGGACATTCCGTTCAACATCCAGGTCCACCGAGTCCACTGCGACGCCGGGCAAATCGAAGGCCACGACGAATTCCTGGTCCTCACGCCATGCATCCATCGGCATCGCCGCCGGGCGTGCAGCCGTGCCGAGGACCTGCTGGGCCAGCCTGTCCAGCTCGCGGAACGGATCGGTTCGCATCAACATGGCTTCCCTCCTCGTAAGAGATGGTCCAACACAGTTTCCATATCAGCCGATCTGTAGTGGCTGATATAGATTTTTTAGCACCCGAGAAGTAGGTCTGCAAGGGTTTCAGGAACGATTTTTGAAGGATTTTCAGCCGCGGGAACGACGCCGTCCAGGACAGGCGAAAGGGACCTCCTACCCGTGCCGGGGCACGCGGCGGGAGGTCCCCTTATGGCTGTTGGAGCCGCTCAGTCCCGGGTGGGATCCGGGCGGAGCGGCGCCGGGCCGGGATCCGGGACGGGCAGCGGGCCCGGGGGCGCCGGTGCGGGGAACGGATTCGGGGACGGCGGGCCGGGTGGACGCGGCTGGGTGGGGTCCGGGGACGTGGGCTCCGGGCCGGGGTCCGGCGGAAACGGCTCAGGTTCGTGCACTGGCGGGATGGTCATCAACTTCCCCTCTCACGCTGGGCGGATCACACTGGGCAGGTCACGCACCGGGCGGACGTGCCTTGGACTGACCAGACTACGCTTGCCGTCCGCCCGCAACCACCCTCCCCCGCTGCTCCATCAGCTTTGGTTCCGTGACGCCGCCTTGTGAGCCACAAGTGATGGCATCACGACGTCGGGGCTTGCAGGGGTAGGCAGCGTTCAGTCCCGGGCGGCACCGACCAGCCGCAGCCAGCCGCGCAACTGGGCGGGGTCTGCCTCCCCGCAGCGGAATCCCACGTACCCGTCGGGGCGGACCGCGACCACACCACGGCCGGGGTGGCTGGTGAGCCGGTGCAGGTGGAGCAACGGGACCCTTCCAGCGCCTGCCGGGGCGGGGACGGCACCCAAGGCGCCGGAGCCGGCGTCGCGCTCCAGCAGGAGGTGTACCCCCGGGGCGGCGGTCAGTTCGTGAAGGCGGACCGGCCGCCCGTCGACCGAAGCGGGCGCGTCCGGCAGCCGCTCCCCGGGCCTGGGCCACCGGCCGGACCGGGGCGTGCCGTCACGGGAAATGGCGCTGTTCCGGTAATGCACGAAGGGCTGGGCAAGCAGCCTGATGCCCTTGGATGTGAGCCACCGCTGCCGGAGCAGCAGTGGCATGGCCGGGGCCAATACGGGCAGGATGCCGCGGGCCAGGCGGGCGGCGGGATGCGGCGAAGCTTCCCCGAAGAAGATGACGTGCGTCAGTGCCAGCACCCGCCGGGCGGCAAGCCGCCGCTCCTGTCCGTAGGTCTCCAGCAGTTCCGGCAGCGGCCTGCCTGCCGTCGAGGCGAACCCGAGCTTCCAGCCCAGGTTGAGGGCGTCAAGTATCCCGTTGTTCATGCCCTGGCCGCCGGCCGGAGAATGGGCATGGGCGGCGTCGCCGGCCAGGAAAATGGGATCGTTGCCGAACGTCCCGGCAATCCGGTGCTGCAGCGGAACCTGCGCCGACCAGCGCACCTCCCGGACGGCGGCGCCGAGCCCTGATTCCCCCACCAGGCGCGCCACCTCATCCTCCGGAACGGGCGGCCCCAACTGGCCGAAGCGGGCGTCCGGTGGCGGGACTGCCGGCCGGGTGGCCAGCATTCTCCATGTAGCGCCTTCGCCCAGCGCGAAGAGGAAGACCAGCCCCGCCTGCCCCACCGCAACGTGCAGCAGACCGGGGTCCAGGGGCCCGTCCAGTTCCAGGTCGGCCATCACCGCTTCCACCCCATACGGGCCACCGCGCCACGGTGCACCGATGAGGTTCCTGACCGTACTCGACTGTCCGTCACAGCCGACAAGGAACCGGCTGCGGTGCGCTTGATGGCCACCGTAAACGGCCTGGAGCTCAGCGTAAACCGGCCCGTCCGGAAGCTCCTGCGCCCCGCCACCTTCCGTTCCGAGGCCGCGGAACTCGACGCCCCAGTCCACGGGCACACCCCTGGCCTGCAGCGCATGCCAGAGCACATCCTCGACGTCGGCCTGCCGGACCAGGGTCAGGTGCGGAAAAGCGGTGTCAGGAAGATCCGCGTGCCCCAGCCGTGCCTCCACGATGCGGCGGCCCAGGTGGATGCGTGCTTCCGGCGTGGTGTCGGCCCGGTCCAGCAGCTCGTCGGTCACCCCCAGCGGGCGCAGGCCCTCCAGGGCCCGGGCATGCAGCATCATGGCCCGGGACGGGCGGACCCGGTGTTCGCGCCGGTCCACCACCCGGACGGTGGCGTCATGCGCGTGGGCCTGGAGGGCGGTGGCGAGCCCGGCGGGACCTGCGCCCACCACTAAAACGTCCGTGTCCGCCGTCGGACTTTCCCCGACTGCCATGCCAGCGCTGACCTCACGCCTTGGGAAGCACCCGCCACCAGGCGTGGTCCGCTTGGTCCGTGGCCTTCATCCGGCCGGGGTCGGCCAGCACCTCGTCGCGGCGCAGCCCGGGAAGCACTTTGTAGCTGATGGAACCGGGAACGCTCACCAGTTCCAGGACCCGCCAGAGGGCCGCGGCATACTTGCGGGCCCGCTCCGCGCCGTCCCATTCATACAGCCCGCGGTAGGCGCCGAAGGTGTCGTGGGCGCACCAGAGCTTGGAGACGAACCCCGGGAACCCCACGAACAGCGGGGTGTTCAGCAGGCTTTCTGCTTCAAAAAAGCGGTGCGCCTTGCCCCGGGTCCACCTGAGGGTGAAGGCCACCACCAGGATGCAGGGCTCGCTGGGGCTGCGGTCGACGGCGGTCTCCCGGTAGACCCGTGAGGTGCTTCCGTCGGCGAAGTGCAGCATCCGGCCCACGTTTTCCCTGGGCAGGTGTACCTGCCTACGGGCCAGCATGAGGCAGGACGTTCCCACGCCCCTGGCCACCGCCAGCCATGCTTTGGCCCGGGGAGCCGGTCCGGATTCGGGGGTCATGGCTTCTCCTTTCCTTGCAGCGTATTCCAGCCTGCGGGGGCCGCGCGCAGGATCCCAGAGTCTTTCGCCCTCCTTTCCGGCCGCCGCCTCTCCCCCGTCAGCGAACGGCCTGCTGACTCACGGTGGTGGTCTATATATTGAATCCATGACCTCCATTTCCCTGCAGGACTCCACCGGCACCGCGGTCCCGGCGCCTCCGGTTGCCAAGAAGATTCCCACCGAGCGCACCCACCACGGGGAGACGTTCGTGGACAACTACGAATGGCTGCGGGACAAGGAGTCGCCGGAGGTGGTGGAGCACCTGCGGGCCGAAAACGCCTACCAGGAAGCCGTCACCGTCAACCAGGAACCGCTCCGCGAGGCCATCTTCCAGGAGATCAAGGGCCGCACCCAGGAAACCGACCTTTCCGTGCCGCACCGCAAGGACGGCTGGTGGTATTTCAGCCGCTCGGCGGAGGGCAAGGAATACGGCATCCACTGCCGGGTGAAGGCGCAGGACACCGGGGACAAGGTGGCCGACTGGACTCCGCCGGCCGTGGAGGCAGGGGTGGGGATTCCCGGTGAAGAGGTCCTCCTGGACGGCAACGTGGAGGCGGAAGGCAAGCCGTTCTTTTCAGTGGGCGGCACCGCTGTCACCGTGGACGGCAATCTGTACGCCTATGCCGTGGACAACTCCGGCGACGAACGGTTCACGCTGCGGATCAAGGACCTGCGCACCGGTGAGCTCCTGCCGGATGTCATCGAGAACATCTTTTACGGGGTTGCTTTCTCCCCGGACGGTACCCGCCTGTTCTACACCGTGGTGGACGAGTCCTGGCGCCCCTACCAGGTGAAGGCGCACGTCCTGGGAAGGCCTGTGGCCGACGACGTGGTGGTGTACCAGGAGGACGACGCCGCCATGTGGCTGGGCTTCGAGCTCTCCGCGGACCGGCGCTACCTGGTGCTGGGGATCGGATGCTCGGAGTACAGCGAAACCAGGCTGCTGCGTTTCGACGACCCCGAACAGGCCGTCACCACCGTGATCTCCAGAAACGAACGCATCCTCTACGAGGCAGAACCCTTCCTGCTCGACGGGCAGGAGCGCATCCTGCTCACGCACAACCGGGGCGCCATCAACTCCATGGTCTCCCTGGCTGACCCGGCCGAGCTGGATAGGCCGCTGGCCGAACAGACCTGGCAGACCGTCGTCGAACATTCCGGCGATGTCCGCGTCAACGGTGCCGGCGTCACCGCCACTCACCTGATCGTGTCCATCCGCAAGGACACCATCGAACGCGTCCAGGTGATGGGGCTGGCCGGGCTGGGCACGCCTGCCCAGCAGGAGCCCGTGGAACCGGCGTTCGATGAGGAGCTCTACACCGCAGGCGTGGGCGGCTCGGACTATGAGGCACCCGTGATCCGGCTGGGTTACACGTCCTACTTCACGCCGTCGCGTATTTATGACTTCGTCCTGCCAACCCCGGAGCAGCCCGCGGGCGAGCTGCTGCTGCGCAAGGAAAGCCCCGTCCTTGGCGGCTACGACGGCAGCGACTACGTTGCCACGCGTGAATGGGCGACGGCGGCGGACGGCACCCGCATCCCGCTGTCCGTCCTGCGGCACAAGAGCGTCAAGCAGGATTCGACGGCGGCGGGCCTGGTGTACGGGTACGGCTCCTACGAGATGAGCATGGATCCCGGCTTCGGCATCGCGCGGCTGTCGCTGCTGGACCGCGGCGTGGTGTTCGTGATCGCGCATATCCGCGGCGGCGGGGAGCTGGGCCGGCACTGGTACGAGGACGGCAAGAAGCTCACCAAGAAAAACACCTTCACCGACTTTGTGGATGCCACCGACTGGCTGGCGAACTCCGGCTGGGTGGACCCGGCACGGATCGCGGCCCTGGGCGGTTCGGCGGGCGGGCTGCTGATGGGTGCCGTGGCGAACATGGCACCGGAGAAGTACGCGGCCATCGTGGCGCAGGTGCCGTTCGTGGATCCGCTCACCAGCATCCTGGACCCTGACCTGCCGCTGTCTGCGCTGGAGTGGGAGGAATGGGGCAACCCCATTACCGATCCGCAGGCCTACGCCTACATGAAGTCCTACTCGCCCTACGAGAACGTGCGGGAGGTGGCCTACCCCAGGATCGCCGCCGTCACATCCTTCAACGACACCCGCGTCCTCTACGTGGAGCCTGCCAAGTGGGTGCAGGAGCTGCGGAACAAGACCACGGGATCCCAGCCCATTGTCATGAAGATCGAGATGGACGGCGGCCACGGCGGGGCGTCCGGCCGGTACGTGCAGTGGCGCGAACGGGCCTGGGACTACGCGTTCATCGCCGACGCCCTGGGCGCCACCGAACTCCTTCCCGGCGCGGGCGTGAAGTAACCCATCGATTGCTCCGTAAATGTCGTTTTGGGCTCGCTAAACGACAGGTACGGAGCAATCGATGCGCATCGCCATATCCGGAAAAAGCTAACCATGCTTACCATTGGGGGGCACTTGTTTTCCGCAGGGACACCAGAGGAGCAGGCATGTCATTGGGCAAGGGAACGCACGTGGAGTGGAACACTTCACAGGGCAAGACGCACGGCAGGATTGTCGAAAAGAAAACCAGCGACTTCGAGCTCGACGGCAACACGCACCGCGCCAGCGGGGATGAGCCGCAGTACGTGGTGGAATCGGACAAGACCGGCGCCCGGGCAGCGCACAAGGCGTCCGCGCTGACCGAGAAGAAGTAGCGCCGTGGCTGCCCAGCATGAGGTTGTAATCATCGGTGGCGGCAATGCCGGGATCTCCCTGGCGGCCCGGCTGCAGCGCTACGGCGTCAAGGACGTGGCCGTGATCGAGCCCAGGGACCACCACCTCTACCAGCCGCTGTTCTCGCATATTGCCGGCGGCCGGGCGCCGGCCCAGGAGGCTGTGCGGAGCCAGGAATCCGTGATGCCCCAGGGCGTCACCTGGATCCGGGATGCCGCGGTGGGCGTGGACGCGATGGCCAACACCGTCACCCTGGGATCCGGAGCGCAGGTGGCTTACGGCCAGCTGGTGGTGTGCCCGGGGCTGCAGTATGACTGGAACGCGGTACCGGGACTCGCCGAGGCCGTGCATTCACCGTACGGCGCATCGCATTACGAGTTCGAGCTGGCCCCCAAAGCCTGGGCGCTGCTCAGCGCCATGACGTCGGGGACCGCAATTTTCAGCATGCCGGCAGGGCCCATCAAGTGCGGCGGCGCAGCCCAGAAACCGATGTACCTGGCCTGCGACTACTGGCGGGAACAGGGGGTCTTGGACAAGATCCGGGTGGTCATGGTCCAGCCCTACCCCACCGTGTTCGGGGTGCCGGAAGTGGACCGGGAACTGGACCGCAAGATCGCCGAGTACGGCATCGAACTGCGGACCAACAGCGAGCTGGTGGCGGTGAGCCCTGCCGGCCGCCGCGCCACCATCCGCGACCACGCCGCGCACACCACGGAGGACCTGACGTACGACGTCCTCAATGCCGTCCCCCCGCAGTCGGCCCCGGACTGGCTGAAGGCCACGGACCTGCCGGCTAACGGTGACGCCGGCGGCTTCGTGGAGGTGGACCGGCAGACGCTGCGGCATCTCCGGTACCCCAATGTGTGGTCCCTGGGAGACGCCGCGGGTACCACCAATTCCAAGTCGGGCGGATCCCTGCGCAAGCAGACCAAGGTGGTGGCGAAGAACATTGTGGCAGCCCGGAAAGGAAAGCCGCTGCGCGCCAAGTATGACGGCTACTCGGTATGCCCGTTCACCGTGTCGCGGAACACCGTGGTCTTCGCCGAGTTCGATGACAGGTACCGGCCCATGCCCAGCATTCCGCGCGTTCCCACTTGGAACGAAAGCAGGCTGTCCTGGGTGGTGGACCGGGACCTGTTCCCCAAGGTCTACTGGAACCTGATCCTCAAGGGCCGGGCGTAGAGCCCCTCCACCCCATCCATTGCTGACTAGTTGTCGTTTCGGAGGCTCAAAAGGACAATTACGGAGCAGCCGATGAGGCGACGACGGCGGCGGTCGCCTCCGCGATGGCGCGCTCCTCGTCCGTGGGAACCACCAGGACGGGGATCGCGGAGGACTGAGTGGAAATGACGCGCGGTTCCTTTGACCGCTGGGCGTTCAGGCCGGCGTCGAGCTCTATGCCCAGCGCGCCCAGCCGGTCCGCCACCTGCGCCCGGAACTGCTGTGAGTTCTCGCCGATGCCGGCGGTGAACACCAACGCTTTGGCCCCGCCCACCGCCACGTGGTAGCCGCCGATGTACTTGGCCAGCCGGTAGGACGCCACGGCGAGCGCCATCGAGGCGCGTTCATCGCCGGACTCGGAGGCCTCCACCACGGAGCGCATGTCGTTGTTGCCGGCCAGGCCCTTCAGCCCGGATTCCCGGTTGAGCATGGTGTCGATGTCCTCCGGCGTCCAGCCCGCGCGGCCAAGGAACACCAGGATGGAGGGGTCCAGGTCGCCGGAGCGGGTGCCCATCACCAGGCCCTCGAGCGGGGTGAAACCCATGGAGGTGTCCACCGAGTGTCCGCCGCGGATAGCCGTCACCGAGGCGCCGTTGCCCAGGTGGGCGATGACGCCGTCGAACTCTTCGACGGGAAGGTCCAGCAGCGCCGCCGACCGGCGCGCGACATACTCGTGCGACGTGCCGTGGAAGCCGTAACGGCGGATGCCGTGGTTGGTGTAGAGCTCGTCCGGGACGGCGTACCGCCAGGCGTGCTCGGGCAGGGTGCGGTGGAAGGCGGTGTCAAAGACGGCCACCTGCGGCATCTTGGGCCACTTCTTAGTGATGGCCCGGATGCCCAGGACGTTGGCGGGGTTGTGCAGCGGCGCCAGCGGGTTGAGGCGTTCGATGGCACGCGTGATCTCGTTGTCCACCAGCACGGGCTCAGCGAACCGCTCGCCGCCGTGGACCACCCGGTGCCCCACGGCGCCCAGTTCCCGGTCCCCCAGTTCCTCGTGAATCGCTGCGTCAACCTGCTCCAGGGCCTCGGCATGGTCCCGCGGGCCTTCGACCTCACCGTCGCCGCCCCCGCCGTTGCCCATGCCGATCTTCTCGATCAGTCCCTCGGTGAGCACCGTGCCGGCGGCCACGTCCCGGACCTGGTACTTCAGCGACGACGAACCGGAGTTGATGACGAGCACGAGCATGCGGGGCCTCCTCAGCCTGGCGTCTGCAGTTCAACCCCCACTATAGGTTGCCCGCTATATGTGGCAGCCCTCCCCGTGCCGTTCCTTGCGGATCAGCGAAGCCTGTGCATAGAGTCGGCGGACAAGGCTGGACCACGCCGAGAGGACAATTCCATGACGAACGAGCCCAATTCGATCGACGAGAACGACCCCACCAACACGGGATCCAGCAGCACCGCCCCGCTGAACGCGCAACCCGACTCGGGCAGCAAGGATGACCCCACGGGGGTGGAGGGCGCCAACCCGGCCCTGGACGACACCGGCAACCTCAAGGCGGCCGAGACCGGGGAGGCGCCTGAGGCTCCTCAAGACCGGGAAGGCCTGGACCTCACGCCGCAGGGCCTTTCGGACGAGCCGGCCAAACAGGAAGACCCGGAGAGCCTGGCCAAGCCGGACAACAGCTGACGGATCCACACGCAAAAGGACGACGCCGGCACTCACCAAAGTGCCGGCGTCGTACTTTGTAGGTGGTCTCCTAGGAGGCGGGTGCCTCCGCGGGGGCGTGTGCGGCGACCTGGGCCTGCGCTGGATTCTGCGCTTGCGCCTGGATGGCCGTGATGGCCACCGTGTTCACGATGTCCTCCACCGTGCAGCCGCGGGAGAGATCATTCACGGGCTTCCGCAGCCCCTGCAGGACCGGCCCCACGGCCACGGCACCGGAGCTCTGCTGCACAGCCTTGTAGGTGTTGTTGCCGGTGTTCAGGTCCGGGAAGATGAACACGGTGGCCTGCCCCGCGACGGTGGAACCGGGCATCTTGGATGCGGCGATCGAGGCATCCACGGCGGCGTCGTACTGGATGGGGCCCTCCACGGCGAGGTCCGGGCGGCGCTGGCGCACCAGTTCGGTGGCCTGCCGCACCTCGTCCACCGCTTCGCCAAAGCCTGAGCCGCCGGTGGAGTAGGAGAGCATCGCCACCCGCGGCTCCACCCCAAACTGCGCCGCGGTCTCGGCCGAGGCCAGGGCGATGTCCGCCAGCTGCTCCACGTTGGGATCCGGGTTCACGGCGCAGTCGCCGTAGACCAGCACCCGGTCCGGCATCAGCATCAGGAACACCGAGGACACGATCTTCACGCCCTCACGGGTTTTCACGAACTCCAGGGCCGGCCGGATGGTGTGGGCGGTGGTGTGGGCGGCGCCGGACACCATGCCGTCCACCACGCCCAGCTGGACCATCATGGTGCCGAAGTAGCTTCCGTCCTGCATGATCTCCAGCGCCTTGGGCAGGTCCACGCCCTTGTGCGCCCGCAGTTCGGCATACTTCTCGGCGAATTTGAGCCGCAGGTCGGAAGTGGCGGGGTCGATGACATTGATGCCGGACAGGTCGATGCCGTTGGCCGCAGCCAGCTCACGGACGTCGGATTCCGGGCCCAGGAGCGTCAGGTCGCACACATCGCGGCGGTGCAGGATTTCGGCGGCCCGCAGGATCCGGACGTCAGTCCCCTCCGGGAGCACCACGTGGCGGCGCTGCGCCCGGGCCCGCTCGATGAGGTCGTGCAGGAACCGCAGCGGCGTCATCCGCTCGGCCCGCGGCAGGTGCAGCCGCTCCACCAGTTCGGCCTCATCCACCCGCCGGGACCAGAGGCCCAGGGCGGAGGCCACCTTGCGCCGGTGGCCCGACCAGATCTCGCTGCGCACCTCGGACACCCGGCGGGCGGTCTGGTACGTGTCCTCGTCCGCGGCAAACACAGGGAACGGCGCCTGCGCCAGGAGCGGGTAGATGTTGGCGTCCGGGGCCAGGCCACCGGTGAGGATGAGCGCCGAAGCCACGGGAAATTCGGGCGAGAAGGAGGAGGCCAGGCAGGCCACCATCACGTCGGCCCGGTCCCCCGGCACGATCACCAGGGCGCCCTCGTCCAGCACGTTCAGGAAGTTGCCCACGTTCATGGCGGCCACCTTGATGTCCCTGACGTCGCGTTCCATGTCCGGCGTTCCCGCGATCTGGCGAACGCCCAGCGCCGCTGCCACCTCACCGGTGGTGGGACGGGCGATCTCTTCCAGCTCAGGCAGGATATACACCGGTCGGCCGGACGCCCCGGGCTTCAGGGCAGCCGCGATGGCGTCCAGCTCCCCGGCGCTGGCCCTGTTCACCATGATGGCCAGCAGGGCGCACCGTTCGGCGGCGAGCTCCTTGCGGGCAACCTCGACGGCGGCGGCGGTCTCAGCGACGGTCCGCCCCTTGGCCCCCACCACCGCCACCACAGGTGTGGCGAGGTTGTTGGCCAGCCGGGCGTTGAGGTCGAACTCGACGGCGGAGTCCTGGCCCACCAGGTCGGTGCCTTCCACGATCACCACGTCGCAGTGGCGCGCGATGTCAGCGAAGATCTCCACGCACCGGGCATCGATTTCCGCCCGGTTTCCTTCCGCGAGCAGGGTGCGGACCTCGTCGTAGGTCAGGCCGCCGCGGCAACGATCGTCATCCAGGGCGAACCGGGCCTTCATCAGGGCCACCATCGGGTCATTGGCGGCCGAGGGCCCGTGGACCACCGGCTTGAAGAAGCCAATCCTGTCCGCATGCCGGTGCAGGGTATCCGCCAGGCCGAGCGCCACCAGGGACTTGCCCGAGCCGGGGGTGGTTGCGCTGACGTAGATGCCTTTGGCCATGGTCCGCCCTTTGCTGTTCTTGCTGGTGCCGGTCCCCCCATCCTTGCACTTCTGTCCCGCGAGATGGCACTTCAGGGCAATGTCGGGGACGGGGACTGCCGCCAAGTGCCATCTCGCGGAGGGGCGCGGGAAGGCACGCGCGGAGCCGCCTCCTCTTGACACCGGACCCCCTCATGGGATTACCTAATGAACATTCGGTAAATAAAGCTGGAGGCAATGACGCATGGCTGAAACGACAGTTTCCGGGGCCACCCACCCCATCCTGGAAAACGACTACGCCTCCGAATGGATGGGAATCGAGGTCCTGGCCCTCAGCGACGGCCACGCCACCATCCGGATGACGCTCCGGCAGGAAATGCTCAACGGCTTCGGCATGGCCCACGGCGGAATGATCTTCGCCTTCGGCGACACTGCTTTCGCCCTGGCGTGCAACCCCATCCACCCTGCACCCGGCGAGGAAAGCACCATCACCGTCGCCTCCGGCGTCGACATCAACTTCCTCAAGCCCGCCTTCCGGGGCCAGGTACTCACGGCAGTGGCGGACCGCCGCTCCAGTGCCGGCCGCAGCGGCCTGTACGACATCCAGATTTTCGCCGCGGATGCCGGTACCCCGGCTTCCGAAAAACAGCCCAATTCCCCGGGCGAGCTCATCGCCGAGTTCCGCGGACGCAGCCGCACCATCCCCAAGAAGTAGGAAAACCATGACCCTGCATGCCCCCGAAACCCCCGCCGCTGCCGTTTCCACCCAGGAGTCCGCAGGCGCCGGCACCGACGCCGTCCTGGACCGCGAGGAAACCATCTCGCGCGACGAGCTCGAAGCCCTCCAGCTCAGCCGCCTGCAGCACACGGTCCAGTACGCCTACGACCGGGTCCCCCTGTACAAGCGCAAGTTCGACGAGGCCGGCATCCATCCCAACGACCTGCGTGAACTCGAGGACCTGGGCAACTTCCCCTTCACCACCAAGGACGACCTGCGCGAGGAATACCCGTTCGGCATGTTCGCGGTGCCGCAGAGCGAAGTAGCCCGGATCCACGCCAGCTCGGGCACCACGGGCCGGCCCACCGTCGTCGGCTACACCAAGCAGGACCTCGCCGACTGGGCCAAGCTCGTGGCCCGCAGCTTCCGCGCCTCCGGCATCCGCCCCGGCATGAAGGTCCACAACGCCTACGGCTACGGCCTGTTCACCGGCGGCCTCGGCGCGCACGCCGGCGCAGAAGCCTTGGGCTGCACCGTCATCCCCATGTCCGGCGGCCAGACCGAACGCCAGATCCAGCTGATCCAGGACTTCAAGCCAGACGCCATCCTGGCCACCCCCACCTACCTGCTCACCATCGCCGACGCCATGGCGCACATGGGCATCGACCCCGCCTCCACCTCGCTGAAGTTCGCCGTCCTCGGCGCCGAGCCGTGGACCCAGGAGATGCGCCACGAACTCGAAGTGATGATGAACATCAAGGCATGCGACATCTACGGCCTGTCCGAGGTCATGGGCCCGGGCGTCGCCGGTGAGGCCGTGGAAACCCAGGACGGCAGCCACATCTGGGAGGACCACTTCCGCCCCGAAATCATCGACCCCTTCAACCCGGCCCCCGGCAAGGAAAACGTCCTGCGGGACGGCGAGCACGGCGAACTGGTCTTCACCTCGCTCACCAAGGAAGCGCTGCCGATCATCCGCTACCGCACCAAGGACCTCACCCGCCTGCTGCCCGGCTCGGCACGTCCGGCACACCGCCGGATGGGCCGCATCACCGGCCGCAGCGACGACATGATCATCCTGCGGGGCGTGAACCTGTTCCCGTCCCAGATCGAGGAAATCGCCCTCCGGATCCCCGAACTCAGCCCGCATTTCCAGCTCGAACTGACCCGCCCGGAAGGCCAGCGGATGGACCAGCTGACCGTGCGCATCGAGCGCCGGGACACGGTCACCGTTGAGCAGAGCACGACGGCGGCACGCACCTTGAAGGAGCAGATCAAGATCCACGTGGGTTCTTCGTGCACCGTGAACGTGGTGGACCCGGGCTCGCTGGAGCGCTCCAACGGCAAGCTGCGCCGCATCTACGACATGCGGCCGAAGGCGTAGCGAAAGATGTTGCCGGGCATAGCCGACGCCGGCCGGGTTGCCGCCCGGCCGGCCCGGAGCTCCCGGACCGACCGACCGTTCGTGAGAAACTAGCCACTATGCCCAGCACCACTGAAACATCCAGCCCCGCCGGCGCAGCAGCCAACGGAACAGCTAAGCGCGGCCGCCCCGGCTACGACCAGCAGTCCGTGCTGCGCATCGCCGTCGACGTCTTCAACCGCCACGGCTACGACGCCACATCCATGGGGATCCTGGCGGACAACCTGGGCATCTCCAAGTCCGCCATCTACCACCACGTGCCGTCCAAAGGCGACCTGCTCAAGCTTGCCCTTGATCACGCGCTGGGCGGCCTTGAGGCCATCCTGGAGCAGCCGGAGGCCACCTCCGGGGCCGCCGATGCCCGGCTGGAGTTCGTCCTCCGGCAAACGGTGGCGGTGCTGGTGGACCGCTTGCCTTTCGTCACCCTGCTGCTGCGGCTGCGGGGCAATACGGAGATTGAGCGGGACGCGCTGGAACGCCGCCGGACCTTCGACCATAAGGTAGCCGCGCTGATTTCCGCCGCCCGCGATGAAGGCTCGCTCCGCCAGGACATCGATCCCCGCACCGTCACGAGGCTCCTGTTCGGCATGATCAACTCGATCGTGGAATGGTACAAGCCTGGCGGTTCCCTGTCCCCGAAACGGCTGGCCGACGACGTCATCACCATGGCGTTCGACGGCCTCCACGCGGACGTGTAGGCCCGGATGCACCGGTCCGCAGCCAACTAATAAGGGTGCTTGGTATTTTGCGGGCTCCCCGGCTACGGTGGTAGAAAGCCATCGTCCGCAGGGAGGTCCTGAATGAGCCAGGCCATCGGTCCACGGTGTTCATGCCGCCTCCGGACAGTTCTGACGGGCGGCCTCGTTGCCGCAGCCCTGGCACTCAGCGGCTGCACGGGTACGCCAAGTCCCCCAGCCTCCAGCAGCGCCTCCCCTGGCGAGGCATCGCCGTCGGCTGCTGCCTCCGGAGCTCCCGGCTCAGCAGCGCCAAGCGCCGGCGGTGGCTCCGATTCCGGAACCGCAGCCGGCAACCTGCCGCAACTCGTGGAGAACCTTTCACCTTCCGTGGTCACCATCTTCACCGAGGGCGGCCTGGGCAGCGGCGTGGTGTACTCCGCGGACGGCCTGATCCTCACCAATGAGCATGTGATCCGCGGCGCCACTACCGTGGAGGTGGGGTTCGCGGACGGGCAGCGCGTCGAAGGGACTGTCAAGGCAAGCGATCCCGTGACCGACCTCGCGCTGGTCCAGGCCAAGCGCACGGGCCTGCCCAAGCCCACCTACCAAAGCACCCTGCCCAAGGTAGGCGAGGGCGCGCTGGTCCTGGGCTCCCCGCTCGGATTCGAGAACACGGCCACCGCGGGCATCATTTCCGGGCTGCACCGCTCCATCCCGGGCTCCGCTTCTAACAGCCTCTCGCTGGTGGACCTTATCCAGACGGACGCCCCCATCAGCCCCGGCAACTCCGGCGGCGCCGTGATCAACATGCGCGGCGAGGTAATCGGGATCAGCGAGGCGTACATCCCGCCGTCAGCCGGCGCGGTCTCCCTTGGCTTCGCCATCCCCGCCGCCACCGCCGTGGACGTGGCGGAGGAACTGTTGGCCAACGGCACCGCCAAGCACGCCTACCTGGGCCTTACCCCGGGCGAACTGACGGCCCAGATCGCCGCCCAACTGGGCATCGAGGCAGGATCCGGAGTCGTGGTCCTCGCCGCAGACGCTGACGGTCCGGCGGGGAAGGCAGGAATCCGCCCCGGCGACGTCCTGGCGTCCATGGAGGGGGTGGAGCTCACCACGCCGGAGAAGCTCCTGGCGGAACTGCGCAAGCGCAACCCCGGCGACACCGTAGGCTTCAAGGTCAAGCGGGGCGACCAGACCCTGGATATCAAGGTGGACCTCACCGACCGCCCCGCCGCCACAACCACCCGATAGGAAGGAAGAAACATGAGTCACCCCAAGGAAGAACCGGACGCAGGATTCATCGTTCCGGATCCGTCAAAGCTCCGTGAGGACATTCCCGGCGACGCCGGCGACGAGGCCAACGTGATCCGCTTCAGCGAGGAGCAGGCCCTGATCGAGGAACAGTCGCACGGCATCCGCCCCGACACCTACAGCGTCCCGCGAGGCGGGCCCACCATGGATGAGGCCCGCGGCAACATGGACCTCTCCGACCGCAGCGAAGACGGCCGCGGAACCGGCCCCGAGGATGACAGCAGCGACGACGCCCTGCACGGCGGCGCCGAAAGCTGACTCTCCTTGAACTGAGGCAGCAGGGATACCCCGATCCGACCGGGGTACCCCTGCTGCTTTAGTTTGTGCTCACGTGGTTTGCACCCACCGCGCCTAGACCTGGTACTCGAGCGCGCCGCCCAGGTTTTGGTGGATGCACAGGATGTTGTGCTCGGTGTCCATGAACCATGCGCACTTTTCCGATTCCGTGGTGCAGATATGGTTCTCTGTCTTCAGGGTGGGCAGGTCGTAGTCCTGGAACATGACGCCCCTTGCCTCCATGTCACGGACTGCCGCCTCTATATCCGCGACCTCAAAACTCAGCGCGGTATGGTCCGAGTGCCTGCCGTCCGAGACCGGCATCAGCTGCAGCATGGGACCGCCGTCGGCGCCCAGCAATTCGCTTCCGTCATCGGTCATTCCGCGGTGCGGCAGTCCGAGTTTTTCGGTGTAGAAGCTGCGGGCGCGGGCCGCATCGTCGACCGGAAGGATGGTTGTGGCTGTGTTCATTTTCAGGGTCATTGGGGCCACCTCCTACGGGCAGAATCTTACGCCCGGCAGCAGTAAAAAGAACCGGTCCAAACGCCCCATCACTTCCCGCCTCCCAAACCCAAACGCCCCATCACTTCCCGCCCACCAAACCCAAACACCCGATCACTTTCCTCAAAGAAGTGATGGGGCGTTTGGGAAGAACCGGCGGTAAGTGATGGGGCGTTGGTGGTTACTTTTCGACCAGGGTGAGGACGTCGTACGTTGCCACGATTTCGTCGTTCTGGTTGGTGAGCACGGCGTCCCAGGCCACCTCACCGTATTCGTCGGTTTCACGCGGGGTGATCTTCTTGGCGGTGAGGGTCACCCGGATGGAATCGCCGGCGGCAACCGGGGTGAGGAAGCGTGCGTTCTCCAGGCCGTAGTTGGCCAGGACTGGGCCCGGCGCAGGCTCCACGAAGAGTCCGGCAGCCCAGCTCAGCAGCAGGTAGCCGTGCGCCACGATGCCCGGGAAGAACGGGTTGGCTTCGGCTGCTTCCTGGTTGGTGTGGGCGTAGAACGTGTCCCCGGTGGAGTGGGCGAACGCGCTGATGTCCTCCAGGGTGACCTGCCGCAGGTCGGAACGGACGGCGTCGCCGATCCGCAGGGTGGACAGGTGCTTCCGGAACGGATGCGCGCCCTCGGTCTCCACGGTGAAGTTGCGGTCAGCCCCGGTGTGCCACACACCGGTGACCGCGGTCAGCATGTTCGGGGAGCCCTGGATGGCGGTCCGCTGCATGTGGTGCAGCACGGACCGGATCCCGCCCAGTTCCTCGCCGCCGCCCGCGCGTCCGGGGCCGCCGTGGACCAGGTGGGGAACGGGTGAGCCGTGGCCGGTGGAGGACCGGGCGTCCTCGCGGTTCAGCATCAAGACGCGGCCGTGGTGGGCCGCGATGCCGGTGACCAGTTCGCGGGCCGCCTCGGGATCGTTGGTGCACACTGAGGCCACCAGCGAACCTCCGCCGCGGGCGGCCAGGCGGACGGCGTCGGCCAGGTCCTTGTAGCCGATAACGGAGGATACCGGCCCGAACGCCTCCAGCGAGTGGATGGCTTCCGCTTCCGGGTTGTCCCAGTTCAGGACGACGGGAGCCATGAAGGCCCCACCGTCCACTACCCCGGTGGTTCCGTCGGCGGAGGTGACCGACGGCGATTCGAGCGTTCCGTACGCTAGCTCACCGCCGGCGTCGAGCATTGACTGGACGGCTGCGCGGACGTCCTCCAGCTGTTCCACCGACGCAAGGGCGCCCATGGTGACGCCTTCGCCGCGGGGGTCGCCCAGGACCACGCGCTCGGCGATGCGCTTGCCGATGGCTGCCGACACGGCAGGCACCAGTTCCTGCGGCACGATGGCGCGCCGGATGGCGGTGCATTTCTGGCCTGCCTTGACAGTCATCTCGGTGACCACGGACTTGACGAAGGCGTCGAATTCCGGGGTCCCCTCCACGGCGTCGGGGCCAAGGATGGCAGCGTTCAGGGAGTCGGTCTCAGACGTGAACCGGACGCCGCCCTCCACCACGTTCGGGTGGGACTTCAAGGACTTGGCCGTGGAGGCGGACCCGGTGAACGCCACCAGGTCGCGGTAATCGAGTACATCCAGGAGCCCGCGGACGGAACCGGAGATGAGCTGCAGCGAACCCTTGGGCAGGATGTTGGACTCAACGATGGCCTTGACCACGGCGGCGGCAACATAGCCAGTGGGGGTGGCCGGCTTGACGATGGTGGGGACGCCGGCCAAGAAGGCGGGGGCGAACTTCTCGAGCATGCCCCAGACGGGGAAGTTGAAGGCGTTGATCTGCACGGCAACGCCGGGGATGCGGGTGTAGATGTGTTCGCCCGCGAAGGAGCCGTCCTTGGACAGCACCTCCATGGGGCCGTCCACCACCACCTGGGAGTTGGGCAGCTCACGCCGGCCCTTGGAGCCGAAGGTGAACAGGACGCCGATGCCGCCGTCGATGTCCACCATGGAATCGATCTTGGTGGCGCCGGTCTGGAATGAGAAGTTGTAGAAGTGCTCGCGGCGCGCGTTCAGGTACTGCGCCAGCTCCTTGAGCTTGAGGGCGCGCTGGTGGAACGTCAGCCGGCCCAGCTCAGCCTGGCCGGTGGTGCGGCCGTACTCCACGACGGCGGCAAGATCCAGGCCTTCCGTGCTCACCTTGGCCAGGATCTCCCCCGTGCTCGCATCCCGGACGGGGACCGCGGAAGCCGAGGAGCCGGCGTCGGGCGTCCACCATGCGTCCATGACGAAGCTGGGCACTGTCTCCACGGTGTCGACCGTGGCCTGGGGAGCTGTGGCTGTGGTGGTCATCGTTGACGGTCCTTCCAACAAGGGGGCAGGCAAACAAGGCGGCCATTACTGACCGTCCGTTCGGTAATATATTCACCATACATGAAGTGCCGTGCTGCACACTAGAAGGCCAGGACCGAATTGGCCACCCAAAGGAGAACGCATGAACGCCCCGTCACCCCAGGACGCTTCCGCCAGCCAGCACGAGCTCTGGAAAATCACCCTCGGGGAGCTGGACGAGAAGATGGGCGTGAAAATCTTGGAGGAGTCCGTGGAGCGCGTGGTGGCCACCATGCCCGTGGAGGGCAACCGGCAGTCGTTCGGGCTGCTGCACGGCGGCGCCTCACTGGCTGTGGGTGAGGCGGTGGGGTCCTGGGCGGCCGTCATCCACGCGAGCACCATGGGCAAGACGGCGGTGGGCGTTGACGTTTCCGCCACGCACCACCGCTCCGCGCGCGAGGGCCAGGTGACCATCACGGCCACCCCCATCCACCTGGGCGGCACGCTGGCCACGCACGAGGTGCTGATCACCAACGAGGCAGGCCAGCGGCTGTGCACCCTGCGCATCACCAACCTGCTGATGAAGCGGAAGAACTAACGAAAAAAATTCCCGGGCGGTGCATCCATGGGCGGCACTGCAGAGGTAATAAGCATGTCAGCATCACCAGCCCGGATACCGGGCATCCCCCAAGGAGTTCGACATGCGCAAAATAGCCTACGCCGCTGGAGCACTTTCCCTTGCTGCTTCACTGGCCTTCGCCGCTCCCGCCCAGGCCGGCAACTGGCACCACGATGACGACCCCGCCCTGCTGTCCGTCCTGCACGGCGTTCCCGGCCTGACCGTGGATGTATGGGTGAATGGCGAGCTCACCCTTGATGACTTCACGCCCGGGACCCTGGCCGGACCACTGGAACTGGCCGCCGGCGATTACCAGATCGCCATCACCGCATCGGACGCCACCAGCGCCGAAAACCCGGTGATCGGCCCGGTCGACGTGCAGCTCGACGAGGGACGCAACTACACGGCAGTGGCGCACCTTGACGCGGACGGAGCCCCTACCGCGTCCCTTTTCACGAACGACACCAAGGCTCCCGGAAATGACACGAAGGGCAAGCTCACGGTCCGGCACGTCGCCGCAGCGCCCGCGGTGGACGTACTGGCCGGCGGAACCGCCGTAATTGAAGGCCTCAGCAACCCGGACGAGGCAACCCTGAAGCTGAAGGCCGGCACGGTTTCAGCTTCGGTGGCAGCGGCAGGGACCACCGACCCCGTGATTGGCCCGGCTGATATCACCGTCGAAGGTGGCAAGAACACCATCGTCTATGCCTGGGGAAGCCTGGCCGACGGCACGCTGGACGTGGCGGTCCAGGTGGTTGACGGCAAGGAGAGGTGCGGGGGCCGCCGCTGAGGCAGGTGCTGCGCATCATCCTCGCGGCGTCGCCACGGGCCGGGTCCCCTAACGGCGACCCGGCGCGTGGCGGCTACCGTGAAGCCCGCCGCTTCCGCCTGCGGACAAGCACCGTCAGCACAATCCCGACAGCAAGGGCGCCCGCGGCGGCAGCAGCCGCGGGAAGCAACCCGGCTGACCCGGTGTACGCCAGGCCGCCACTGGCGGGATCACCGCTTCCACCCGTGTTGGCAAGGTCCGCAGGAGGAGCGGCGGTAGCCGGGCTGGTTGCCGGCGGAGGTACGACGGCGGGAGTTTCCGCAGGCTGGGCAGGCGGCGGATCCGCGGGGGCTGGGTCAGTCAGGGCAGGATCAGTCAGGGCAGGCCCGCTCGGCGCGGGCGTCAATGGTGCCGGGCTTGCCGGCGGCTCAGTGGGTGCCGGGCTTGCCGGCGGGGCGGGCGGTGCCGCTGCCGACGCATACTCAAAGCTGTTGGCACCGGACCGGCTGAACCCGTTTACCGTTTCTGCGGTGAAGCGGAGCGTTTCCGTGCCCTGCGGAGCCGTAAAGCTCCATTTGCCGGCCGAGTCCACGGGCACCTCGAACGGGTCCTTTCCCTGGAGCGTGACCCGGACCGTGGATCCGGCGGCAACGGCAGATGCGGGAGCCGCGGGAACCTGGCCGCTGATGACCTGGCCCGGCTGGTAGGCGGCTCCGGACGCGGGTGCCGTGATGGCAGGCTTGTTCAGGAAAAGTTCCAGCTGATAGCCGTGAAGTACCTTCAGGGAGTCCTGGAGCGTAGCAGCCACGGCAATGTTTACCGCCCCGCCCGATTCGCCGGCGGAATGGATGCCCACCGCGAAGTTGCCACTGATCCACGGGCCACCTGAGTCACCGCCCGCGGACTGGACATCGTAGGAGAGGAACCCGTTGAACGCGCGGATGTCATTGTGCCCGGGATCGGCAGGGTCATCGACGTACGTGGGGCCGCCCACCAGGAAGATCCCCACGGCACTGACGTGGCCGCAAGACCACCCCGTCCTCCACCCCGAGCGGCAGACGGGCATCCCGGGCACCGGGGCAGCCGTTCCGATGATCTTGACGTCCGGGCCGGGCTGTAACGGGTTCCCGTGGGTACTGGTGGCCGGTAGAGGGTCCAGGTCCTGCCCGATCGCCCCGATGACGGCTATGTCGGTGCCCACATTCCCGGGATCGGTGACTGCTGTGTAGTCGGGACCGGTGGGGGTTGTTGGATCGAGCACCGGAGAGTTACCTGGACCGCCGAACTGGCTGAACTGGAAGGTTCCCAGCCGCCCGGAAGGCACTCCCCCGAGCAGCAGGTCAACGGTTGTGGCAGTACCGTCTTCCGCGCAGTGTCCGGCAGTCAGGACAGCGGGCAGCCCCGCCGGGTCAAAGGCGGAAAAGCCGGTCGAACAGGTATACCCCTGGTCCGACCTGTAGCCAACCCCGCCCGGCACGTCTGCTTCCGGCTTAAGGGGGGCAGCGCCGTCGAGCACGACGTTCGCGTACTTCGCGACGAATTCCGATGGCGAAATCTTGCCGGGACTTGCGGCGCCGCTTTGGTGTGCGGTGCCTGCCGCTGCAGCTCCTTCAGATGCTGACTGTGCCGCGGCGACTCCGCCTGTGCGGATCACGAATTGTCCAGCCTCGGAGACCACAGCCTGCAGGTCTGCTGTTCCGACGTCCCGCAAGTACGCCTGGAAGAGTTGGGCGGCGCTCACTGCGACTTGCCGGCCCGGGGCTGGCTCAGCTGTTGGAGCGACCTTGGATTGGGGTGGGGCGGACGGCGCATCGGGTGCCGGCGCTGGGACTGAGGCCTCGAGTGCCGGGGGTGCAACGAGCACGAATGTGCCGCCGCCGGTCTTGTTCAGTTCGTCCACCCGGGCCTGCAGGGCAGAACCTGTGCCCCGCACCTGGATCTTTCCGTTTCCAATGCTGAGTCCTTCGTAGCCCGGGAGCACCTGGAGGGAGTCCAGGGCCTGCATGGCCTGCCGCCCCAGTTCGCCCGCCGCGTTGAATTCCGCCAGCGTCATGCCCAGGTCACGGAGCACGGCTTCGGCGAGCCCTTCGACGGAAGGAGCCGGCGAAGGATAAGGATCTGCCAACCTGCTGCCTGGCTCGGGGCCCCCGGCGAAGGCCGCGGTGGGCACAGCACCAACGCCCAACGCAAGAACGATGCCAGCCATCACTCCCGCGGCAAGTAATTGGTTCCCTGGTGCTGCCGTTCCGCTCATAGCCGTCTCTCTGCCGGTCCACGCAACGGAGGCAGTAGTCCCTCACGTCACATACGTCACACTGGTCCCAGTGTAGGCGCATGCGTTCCGGAGAGGGCCAGCACAGCATCCAGTTCGGCTGTTTGCAGCCCGTTGGCCAGGAGATAGCCACGCGTGTCGAGGGCCCGGACAAATGCGACTACCGCGAGGCCTCGCTGCTCCAGCAGGGGCTCGAGCTCCGGCTCGGTCAGGTAGCGTTCCCGGCTGTGCGGCGGCCCATGGGTGCGGTAGCGCTCGTTGATCCCGCGGGCTGCCCGCCGGTAGCCCTCGGCGATGGCCTCATCGGAGTCACCCGCCAGGTCCTGGACCATGGCAGCCACCAGTCCGCTGCGGTCCCGCCCGGCGGCGCAGTGCAGCACCACATCCCCCTTGGCCGCGGCAAGGGCAATGGCCCGGAAGACGCCCACCAGTCTCTCCGGGAAAAGCCGCGCATTATCGGCATAGTGTGCAGGATCGTTCAGGTAGGGACCTGTGACGGCGGTAAACCGCGCATCCCCCGGTTCCTCCGTGGGTGCCTGCACCACATCGATGTCCGCCCGGGCTGCGGCAGGCACATCAGGATCGCTGTCGCGGCGCCGGCCCTCGCCTGGGTTGCGGAGATCAACGACGGTGCGGACGCCGTCGTCGAACGCCTGCTTCCACCCTGCTTCGGTCAGCCACTCGCGCCGCCCCATCCGGTAGATTCCGCCGGAGACGTGCCATGCGTTGACAGCGCCATCCCACTCCACGGACTTGCCCTGCTTGCTCATCCGCACAGCTAACCACACACCTGCGAGCCCGGGTCACATAACGGAGAAACGTTGCCGAAGGAAGGGCTGCCCGGCCCAAGTCCTCCGCCGGGTTGCCGCGTAGCCTTACTCTCTGCTGCCCTCAATCCGGGGGCAGCACGTCATTTCAGGGGACAAAAAGATGAAGAATTCAGTACGACGGCGGCAGTCGGGTCTCGCAGCAGGGCTCGCCGCCTTGGCAATCACCGCTGGTTTAACGGCCGCCCTGCGCAGGCCGCGGACAAGATCAAATACATAGCCCTCGGAGATTCCTATGCCGCCGGCCAAGGGGCAGGGGCGTATCAGGATGCTTGCTACCGCAGCGACAACAGCTATTCCGAACTCGCCGCCGAGGACAAGGCCGTCAAACTGGTAGTCAATGCTGCCTGCAGCGGCAAGACCACATGGGACGTCGTGAACACCCAACTGCGCCAGCTGAATAAGAGTACGGAACTGGTGACCATCACGGCAGGCGGCAACAACATCGGCTTCGGGGACATCATCAACTATTGCGGAGTCGTCCTGGCGCAGCTCCCACCGGCTCCGAAATGTGGCGGCGCCCTCGAGCAATCGGAATACAGCTTCAGAGCGGCCAGCTGAAAAGCGATCTGGTTACGATGATCCAGAGCGTGCGGGCCGCAGCGCCAAACGCCAAGATTGTGGTGACCGGCTATCCCTACCTCCTGGACCCAATCCCGGCAGGGATGACCGACCCGGCTGCGCAGTTCATCTACACGGCCACCAACTTGGCGGACCGGCTGGACGACACGATCGACGCCGCGGCGAAGGAGGCCGATGCCGCCGCTGCCGGGGACCCCAAAGTGCAATACGTCGATGTGCGGACCGTCTTCCTCGGCCACGGCGCCTTGTCGCCACAGCCGTGGATCAACCTTGGCACCGCGCCTGATGGCTTCCACCCAAACGCTGCGGGCTACCAGGCCTACTTCAAGGCACTCAGCGGATCGGGCGTTTACTCCGTTCCGTAACCCCGCCGGTCCAGCCGGTACTCAAGCCCGGCGCGGACTGCCAGCCACTCGTGCTCCAGGATGGAGAACACCGCGGTGTCCCGCAGGTTCCCGTCGCTGGTCCGTGAATGGCTGCGGAGCACCCCGTCCTGCTTGGCTCCCAGCCGTGCGATGGCCTCCCGCGACTGGTGGTTCAGCCAGTGCGTGCGGAACTCCACGGCTGGGCAGCCCAGCACCTCGAAGGCATGCCGGAGCAGCAGGAGCTTGGAGTCGGGGTTGGTCCCTGTCCCCTGCACGGAGGCCGCGTTCCACGTGGAGCCGATTTCCACGCGGGGCGTGGCGGCATCGATGTTCATGTACGTGGTCATACCGATGATGCGGCCCGGGCGGCCCGTGCCGGGATCAATCAGCCGGGTGGTGAAGGGCAGCATCGACCCCTGCTCCTGCAGGGCGAGCCGGCGCCTGATCTCGGCCGCCATGGCGTCGGGCGCGGGCACGGACGTGTACCAGAGCTTCCACAGCTCGCCGTCCCTAGCCGCGTCCAGCAGCCCGTCGTGGTGCTCTTCCGCGAGCGGCTCCAGGATTACATAGCGGCCGGTCAGGGTAAGGGGTTCAAGGAAAGTCACTGCACCAGCCTAGGCCCGCCGGCAGGGCGGGTTACGCTGGGGCAAGCACCACGACGTCGAGCGAGGGAGTTATTGTGTCAGGACCCAACCCGGATCCCGAGGACGACAAGATCACCGGCCTGGAGCCCGGCGGCGGAGTTCCCCCGGGTGAAACCCCGCCGGGAGAAGCCTCCACCGCAGGCCCGCAAGGCCACGAAGAGCACGGCACCAGGAAAGGCACCCAGTTCCTGTGGATCGGCATCATTGGCGTCGTGGTCCTGCTGTGCCTCCTGTACTTCATCGGCTACATCGTGGGCATTTTCGACTAGCCCCCATTCCCGAAGGCGGACAGCCTAGCTGGGCCAGTCGAAGAAGCCCTTCCCGGTTTTGCGTCCGAGTTCCCCCCGCGCCACCTTGTCCCTAAGGATCTGCGGCGGCGCGAACCGCTCGCCGAGGGTGGAATGGAGGTACTCGGCGATGCCCAGGCGGACGTCGAGGCCCACGATGTCAGTGGTTTTGAGTGGTCCGGTGGGGTGTTTGTAGCCCAGGACCATGGCGTTGTCGATGTCCTCGGCGGACGCCACTCCTTCCTCCACCATCCGCATGGCCTCCAGTGCGATGGCCACGCCCAGGCGTGAGGACGCGAACCCCGGGGCATCGTTGACGACGACGGCGGTCTTCCCGAGTGCCTCCACCCAGGATTTGGCGGCGGCAGCAAGTTCGGGAGACGTGCGCTCCCCCAGCACCACCTCGATGAGCGTGGATGCAGGCACGGGGTTGAAGAAGTGCAGGCCCACGAAGTTTTCCGGGCGCTTCAGTTCACGGGCGAGTCCGCTGACGGACAGCGAGGAGGTGTTGGATGCGATGTAGGCGTCCTGCCCCAGCCGTTCCTCGATGCCCCTCAATGCCGTGACTTTGAGGTCCCAGTCTTCAGGGACCGCTTCCACCACCAACTGCCGGTCCGCAAAGGCGTCGTAGTCGGTGCTGACGGTCAGGCGGGTCACCAGTTCCTCGAAGTTGGCATCCACCGCCCCGCGTTCGATGCTCTTCAACGCGGCCGACTCCACCCGTTCCTGGGCAGCTTCGGCGGAGACGTCGTCGCGCTCCACCACCAGCACATTGGCGCCCTTGATCAGGAAGGCGTGGGCGATGCCGGCGCCCATGCGGCCGCCGCCCAGCACCCCCACGAGAGGGGGAAGGTTGGCGGGAACTTTCGGGTTGCTCATGGTCTACTTTCCGTCGGCGGGGTGTGCGGAGGCGGTGTTTGCCTTCTTCGCTGCATTGCGGTCCAGGAACGCCTGCATCCGGTCGAATTTGGCTTGCGACTCGAAGAGGATGCCCTGCGCCAGCTGGTCGATCAGCGGGTGCGCTTCTGCGGGGGCGTGGAAAACGGATTTGGTGATGCGGACGGCCAGCGGGTCCTGCCGCCCGATCCTGTTGGCCAGGCTGTGGGCGGCGTCCAGGAGCTCGGCGGGATCGTGGATTTCGGTGATGAGGTTGGCCGCTTTGGCTTCGTCTGCGCCAAGGACCAGCCCGGCCAGCAGGATCTGCTTGGCCAGCGGCTCGCCCACCAGTTCCCTGAGCCGCCAGCTGGCGCCGGCTGCGGCCAGGATTCCCAGCCCCGTTTCCGGGTTGCCGATCCGCACGTTGGGGGTGCCGATGCGGAAGTCCGCGGCGTAGGCGAGTTCGGCGCCGCCGCCCAGGCAGTAGCCGTCCAGTGCGGCGATGACCGGCATGGGCAGCTTGGCGATCCGGACGAAGATGGTGGAGTTGATGCCCTGCAGGGCATCGTCACGGCGGCGTTCGCGCAGCTGGGCAATGTCGGCACCGGAGGCGAAGACCCCGTCCACGCCGGCGATGATCAGCACCTTGGGGTTTTGTTCCAGTGCCGCGCAGACAGTGTGGAGTTCGTCCACCATCTGCTGGTCGATCGCGTTCTTCACCTGGGGCCGGTTGAGCAGCACCACCACCCGGTCCTCACGCTCCTCCACGAGGAGCGCGGAGAAGTTCTCTGCCGTGAGGTCCACCGTGGCGGTCATCAGATTTTCTCCAGCAGCATCGCGGTGCCCTGCCCAACGCCCACGCACATGGTGGCCAGGCCGATCTTTGCGTCTTCGCGTTCCATCCGCCCCAGCAGGGTGATGGCGAGCCGTGACCCGCTGGAACCGAGCGGGTGCCCCAAAGCGATGGCGCCGCCGTCGCGGTTCACGATCTCCGGCTCGAGTCCAAGCCGGCGGATGCAGGCCAGTGACTGCGTGGCAAAGGCTTCATTAAGTTCGACGGCGGACAGGTCACCGACGCTCAGGCCGCTCCGCTTGAGCACCTTCTGCGTGGCGGGGACCGGGCCGATGCCCATGATCTCGGGCTCGCAGCCGGCAGAAGCGCCGTCAATGATGCGGGCACGGGGCGTCAGGCCCAGCCGCTCAATGGCTGCTTCCGAGGCAATGATGATGGCCGACGCGCCATCATTCAGGGACGAGGAGTTCCCGGCCGTCACCACGGAACCGCCGTGCGCCACCGGCTTCAGCCGGGCGAGAACGTCCATGCTGGTACCGGCCCGCGGGCCCTCGTCCGTGTCCACCACGGTCTCTGACTTGCGGGTCTTGACCGTGACGGGGACGATCTCGTCCTTGAACCGGCCCGCCTCGATCGCGTCCAGGGCCAGCTGATGGGAACGGACGGCGAACGCGTCAGCGTCTTCGCGGGTGATGCCGTCCACACGGGCCACTTCCTCCGCCGTCTCCGGCATGGAGTACGTCATCTTCCCGTCCCGGGACAGGCCGCCGTGCTGGAAGTGCGGGTTAGTGAAACGCCAGCCGATGGAGGTGTCGAAGATCTGGCCCGGCTTGGCGAACGCGGCGGTGGGCTTTTCCTGCACCCAGGGTGCGCGGCTCATGGACTCCACGCCGCCGGCGATCACGATGTCCGCGGCTCCGGCCTTGATCATGTGGCTGGCCTGGATGATGGCGCTGAGTCCCGACGCGCAGAGCCGGTTGACCGTAATTCCCGGAATGTGCAGCGGCAGCCCGGCCAGCAGGGTGGCCATCCGGGCCACGTTCCGGTTTTCCTCGCCCGCGCCGTTCGCGTTGCCCAGGATCACCTCGTCGATGCTTTCAGGATCCAGGCCGGCACGTTCCACGGCCTCGCGGACCACCAGGGCGGCGAGATCATCCGGCCGCACGGAGGACAAGGCACCTCCGTACCTGCCCACGGGCGTTCGGACGCCGCCAACAAGGAAAGCCTGCGGACCTGCAGTTGCAGCCATGGAAACACCCTTCACGCGATAAACAGCACTGTCATCGGCGGCCGGCACAGCGGAATCTTCCACTTACCGACCGTTCGTTCTGTAAATGGTACACGGCAAGGCTCTTGGTGCGCATCCGGTTACAGGACCTTCACTCCCAGGTGCGCGGCGATCAGCGGCGCCAGGAGGCCTAGCTGGTACTCATCAATGACAAGTCCGGACATGCTGCCCAGGCCGCTGATCCTGCGGAACTGCGTGCCCCGGATGTCGAAGTCCTTCAACCTGGCTCCTGCCACGTCCAGCGATCCAACAGTGCAGTCTTCCAGCCGCACGCGGGTTGCGCCGGCACCCCCGAGGTCCAGTTCGTTGATGATGCAGCCGCTGATCAGCACGTCATTGAGCTTGGCGCCGCGGAGGTTGAGGAAGTCCAGCTTGCCGCCGTCGATCCTGACTGACTGCCAGCCGCTTTCATACAATTCCGCGGAGCCCAGGCGCGGGTTGCGGAGCTCCACGTCGCGCCAGGTACTGCGGGCGCCCTGGAAGACCGGCGCGTAGGCCTCCGCCAGGATGCAGTCGCGAAACGAGGCACCGCGGAGCTGGGCCTCGTTGAAAGATGCGGCATCGAACCGGCACTCGGCGAATACAGCTTCCCCCAGGTCAAGACCGTCCAGGGTGGTGCGGTTGAACCGTACGTTCTCGTACCGGCCCCCGCGGCCCAACGACGGGTCCGGCAGGTCTTCAAGGTCCGGCAGCTCAACCGCGGAGAGCCGGGGTGCAGCGACCTTGGCCGGCGCCGTGCCACGTGCTTTATCCATAGCCCCGAGCCTAGCGCCGGCCCCCGACAAGGAACACCACACAGGAGGGCTTGAAACAGTAAGCAAGCTTTGTTTATTGTGAAAGGGCACGGTTGATCGACGGAAACGAGAGGAGGCCGGAACCATGGGCCTCGGAGACAAGATCAGTAACGCGGCAGAGGACCTCGGCGGCAAGGCCAAGGAAGCTGCAGGCAACGCGACCGACAACGACCGCCTGAAGGCAGAAGGCCAGGCCGACCAGGTCAAGGCAGACGCCAAGAAGGTGGGCGAAAGCGTGAAGGACGAGTTCAAGCGCGACTAGTCCTTGCTGGTGCAGCCGCAGCGAACGGCGTGCTGCAACAGCCCCAAACGGCGGCGGATCCATCGGATCCGCCGCCGTTTCGCTGTCCACCCACCATCGACTGCTGAGTACCTGCCGTTTTGAGGCGTCAGAACGACAAGTACGGAGCAATCGATGGGGGAAATCTCACCAGCCGCTGCGGGTCGGCGTGTGCCCCTTCCGGGAATCTTCGGGCATGGTCATCTCGGCACGGACACCCAGCAGCCGGACAGCTTGCCCAGGTTCGATCTTCGAGGCCAGGTCAAGCACCTGTGCCAGCACCACCTCGGGATCGGATGTCTCGGGGATCTTCCGAGCGTAGGTCCTGGTGGTGAACGGGGCGTACCGCACCTTCAGCGTCAGGCCGATCACGGGCCTGCCTTCGGAAGCGACGTCCTCCATGACGTGCGCCGCCAACTCCCGGACGGCATCCTCAATCGGTGCCCTATCCGTCAGATCCCGCTGGAAGGTAGTCTCGCGGCTGTGCCCTCGCGCCACCCATGGGGTGTCGTCAACCACCCGGGAGCCGTCTCCCCGCCCCAACTGCGCGTACCAGGGCCCCATTTTTGGACCGAATTCGGGAACCAGGTCCCCAGGGTTGGCCGCTGCCAGGTCAGCAACGGTCGTGATACCGAGGGTGGAGAGACGGCGGGACACTGCCTGTCCCACGCCCCAGAGATCGATGGTGGGCCGCTCCCCCATAACCTCGAGCCAATTCCCTTGCGTGAGCCGAAAGACGCCGGCGGGTTTGCCGAACGTTGTCGCGACCTTGGCACGGACCAGGGTGTCCCCGATGCCGACGCTGCAGTGCAGCTGGGTTTCCGCCAGGACTTCCTCCTGCAGCCGGCGGGCGAAGGCTTCGGGATCGGCCGTCTCAAGGCCGACGAATGCCTCGTCCCAGCCGAGCACCTGGACGGTGGTTCCCGGCTGGGCGCGCAGGACCGCCATCACCTTTTCGGATGCTTCCAGGTAGGCCTCGTGGTCCACCGGCAGGATGACCGCATCGGGCACTTTCCGCGCCGCAATGCGCAGCGGCATTCCGGAGCCCACGCCGTAGGCCCGCGCCTCGTAGGACGCGGTGGACACGACTGCACGCTCGGTGGGGTCGCCACGGCCGCCCACGATCACCGGCCTGCCCGCAAGCTCGGGACGGCGCAGCACTTCGACGGCGGCGATGAACTGGTCCAGGTCCACATGCAGCACCCACGGTTCGTTCACAGGCCCAGTCTGCCCCGGCAGCGCCGCGCGCACCACCCGGCCTCCCGCCGTCGAATACCCCGGGGCACAAACGCGCGACATCCCGGAGGCTGCCGGTTAGCCTTGGGCCATGACGAACGTAGACCTCAGCGCTGCGAGCACCGCTGCCGGCGGATCCCCTTCCCTGCACGGCTATCTTGCCGTGCCCGAAGGGCAGGGGCCTTTTCCCGGCATCGTGATGATCCACGAGGCTTTCGGCCTGGATGACCAGACCCGGCGCCACGCGGACCGGCTGGCCCGCGCGGGGTACCTCACCCTGGCGCTGGATCTATACAGCGACGGCGGCCCGCGGCGTTGCCTGGTGGCAACCATGCGTGCCATGGCCGCCCGCACGGGGCGGCCCTTCGTTGACATCGCCACGGCCCGCACCTGGCTGGCGGAGTCTGAACTGGGCAACGGCAAAACCGGGGTGATCGGCTTCTGCATGGGCGGCGGATTCGCGCTGCTGGTGGCACGGGACGGATTCGATGCCGCCTCCGTCAACTACGGCCGGCTCCCAGGGAAGCAGCAGCAGGACCTGGAAGACGCACTCCGCGGTGCCTGCCCTATCGTGGCCAACTTCGGCGGTGCGGACAAGTCCCTGAAGGGAGCCGCGGCCCGGCTCGAATCAGCCCTCGACCACTTGGGCATCGAGCACAGCGTCAAGGAATTTCCCCGCGCCGGCCACGCCTTCCTCAATGATGCAGAGCTGGGACCGGTTCTCCTCAGGCCGCTGATGCGGGTCATGGGCGTGGGGCCGGACCCGGCGTCCGCCCCCGAGGCCTGGCAGCGCATCGAGGACCACTTCGCCAGGTATCTGAAGGACTGACAGGTACTTGAAGGACTGACCCATCCCCGGAAACGCCGACGGCGGGCCGCCCACTCAAGGGGCGGCCCGCCGTCGGACGTTCGTCGAGGAACCTAGCTGAAGAGCTCGCTCTTGGGCTGGTTGTTCTTGACCCTTTGCCAGCCCAGCCAGAGGACCACGGCAAAGAACGGAATGGTGGCCAGCGTCCAGAGGCCCAGGTAGAACACTTCACCGTCCTTGCTGGTCATGGTGTCGAAGCCGATCAGCACGGTGATGATGAGCAGGGCGATGAGGCCGGCCCAGCTGGTCCAGGGCGAACCCGGCATCGGCAGGCTGGAGACGTTGCCCTTCTTCTTCCGCAGCGCGATCTGGCTGGCGAAAATGGAGCCCCAGGTGAAGATCACGCCTATGGAGGCGGTGTTCAGGGCGAGGTCGAACGCGTGCGAGCCGCCAAGCCAGATGTTGAGGAGGATGCCCACCAGGTAGACGCCGCCGATGGCCAGGATCGCTGCGTACGGCACATGGCGCGTGGACATGCGGGTGAGCCACTGCGGAGCGTGTCCATTGTTGGCCATGGTGCGGAAGATGCGCCCAATGGAGTAGAGGCCCGAATTGCAGGAGGACAGGGCGGCGGTGATCACGATCATGTTCATGACGTCGCCCATCCAGCCCAGGCCCATCTGGCCGAAGACGGTGACGAACGGGGAGGTGCCGGCCTTGTACTGGTCCGAGGGCAGCAGCATGGCGAGCAGGGTCACGGAACCGACGTAGAACACCACGATGCGGACCACGACGGCGCGGATCGCCTTGGGCACTTCGCGTTCCGGGTCCTGCATTTCACCGGCCGTGATGCCCACCAGTTCGATGGCGTTGTAGGCAAAGATCACGGCGTTCAGGACCAGGATCATCACCAGGGCGCCCTTGGGGAACATACCGCCGTCTGCTGCGAAGAGGTTGTTGACGGAGGCGTGGCCGCCGCCCACCCTGGCGTTGGTGACCACCATGAAGGTACCGACGGCCAGGAAGATAAGGATCGCGGCCACCTTCAGGCAGGAGGCCCAGAATTCGAACTCACCGAACGCCTTGACGCTGAACAGGTTCACGGCCACCAGCAGCACCAGCGCTGCGATGGCGGACAGTTCCACGGGAACGTTGGGGAAGAAGAACTGGAAGTACAGGCCGATCGCGATGAGCTCGGCGATGCCGGTCATGGCCCAGTTAATGAAGTACATCCACCCGGACAGGAAGGCGCCCTTCTTGCCGAACATCTCGCCGGCGTAGCTGACGAACGAGCCGGAGGTCTGGCGGTACATGATGAGCTCGCCCAGGGCCCGCATCAGGAGGTAGGCAATGACGCCGGCAATGGCGTAGGAAAAGATCAGGGCCGGACCGGTGGAGGCGAGGCGGCCGCCTGCCCCCATGAAGAGGCCGACGCCGATTGCGCCGCCCATGGCGATCATGGTGACGTGGCGGCGGCCCAGGGTCTTGCTGTAGCCCTCGGCGCTGAGGGAGGGGTCGACGGCGGGGGATGGCGCCGTGCTGTTCTTTAGGTCTGTGGGGGTACTTTGAGGCACAACTGTTCCTTGTGGGTTGGGGGTTGGCCGCATCCGGTCTTCGTATGATCAAGCTCACAAAATTCGGCCTTTAGGCCTGGCAACCACAGATGTGAGGGTGGATCGGTCGAACTGCCGAAGCTTCACGCGACCTGACCATCTTACAAGACGGTCCGGAGTGGTACGTGACCCGCACTACATCCCAGCGCCCGGCGATAGGCTTGGGGGCATGGCAACAGCCCACCGCTTACCGCCCGCTCCGCAGCCCCAGCTGTATCGTTTCTCCCCGATGGACCTGGCCACGCTGTGCCTCTATGTTGCGATTGCCGGGCTGTTCGCTGTGGCTGGGGATATGCTGGCCCCGCTGCTGCGGCAGGTGGCCCCGTCCCCGGCAGCAGCTTCCTATGCCGTGAACCTGCTGTTCTATGCCTCGGTGGGAATACTGGCGTTCCTGGCCGCCCGCAAAGTGGTGGTCCGGGACCTCAAAGTCCTGGCAGCGCGGCCCTGGTTCACCCTGCTGATGGTGCCGGCAGCGGTCATTGCCATGATGATCCTCACCGCGGTGGTGGTGGCGGCGAACGGGCAGGTGGAAACCTCGCAGAACCAGGCCGGGCTGCAGGCGCTGATGCAGCAGGTCCCCGCTTGGCTCATGGTGCCGCTGCTGGTGGTGGTGGGTCCGTTCGTGGAGGAGTACATCTTCCGGCACCTGCTCATCGGCAAGATGTCCAGGCGCGTGAACATCTGGATCTGCTGCGCCCTGTCCGTGGTGCTGTTCGCCGCGCTGCACATCGTGGGACAGGAAGCGGTCACCCTTACCGCGCTGCTCCCCTACCTGGCTATGGGCGCCACCTTGGTGTTCGTCTACATGTGGACCGGGAAGAACGTCATGTTCTCCTACTTCGTGCACGCCGCGAAGAACCTGTTGGCCGTCATCCTCGTCTACGCCATCCCGCCGGAGCTCTTCGGCCAGATGCAGAACGTCCAGGCCTGAGTCCCCGCACCGGACCTTCCGCAATTCCCTTGCCGCCTTTACCGTGGACGGATGGGACTGAACATCCAGATCGTTGTCGATTCCGCCAGCCCGCATGAACTCGCCGACTGGTGGGCCGAAACCCTGCAGTGGGCGGTGGAACCCCAGGACGCGGGCTTCATCCGCTCCATGATCGAGCAGGGGTACGCCACCGAGGGCCAGACCATGACCCACCGGGGCAACCTGGTGTGGAAGGACGGTGCCGCCATCAGGCCACCGGAAGAGATAGAGTCCAAGGCCCCCGAGCGGCGCATCCTGTTCCAGACCGCGCCCGAAGGCAAAACGGTGAAGAACCGGGTGCACTGGGACGTCCGGCTGGACGGCCGGGACAAGGACGAGGTCCGCAGCGAACTCGAGGCCCGGGGCGCCTCCTTCCTCTGGTCCGCGCGGCAGGGCCCGCATTCCTGGCACACCATGGCGGACCCCGAGGGCAACGAGTTCTGCATCAGCTGACGCCGATTACTAGACTTGGACGGTGAGCAACCAGATCCCCGCCCCGGTGTCCGATGTCTTCGATCCCACGCGCTGGCGGGTGGTCTCCGGCTTCGAGGACTTCCAGGACATCACCTACCACCGGCAGGTGGAGCGGGATTCCGACGGCGGCTGGGTACGTGACCTGCCCACCGTCCGGATTGCATTCAACCGCCCGGAGGTCCGCAATGCGTTCCGGCCGGGCACCGTGGATGAGCTCTACCGGGCCATGGACCACGCCCGGATGACCCCCGACGTCGCCACCGTCCTGCTGACCGGCAACGGCCCCTCCCCTAAGGACGGCGGCCACTCCTTCTGTTCCGGCGGCGACCAGCGGATCCGTGGCCGGGACGGCTACAGATATGCCGACGGCGAGACCCAGGAAACCATCGACCCCGCCCGGGCCGGCAGGCTGCACATCCTGGAAGTCCAGCGGCTCATGCGCACCATGCCCAAGGTGGTCATCGCCGTCGTTAACGGCTGGGCAGCGGGCGGCGGGCATTCCCTGCACGTGGTCTCAGACCTCACCATCGCCTCGCGGCAGCACGGAAAGTTCAAGCAGACGGACGCCACGGTGGGAAGCTTCGACGCCGGCTACGGCTCGGCGCTCCTGGCCCGGCAGGTGGGCCAGAAGACCGCCCGCGAGATTTTCTTCCTGGCCCGCGAATATTCCGCTGAAGACATGGTCCGCATGGGTGCGGTGAACGAGGCCGTTGCCCACGAACGCCTGGAGGAGGTGGCGCTCGAGTACGCCGCGGACATCGCCCGGCAGTCCCCGCAGGCCATCCGCATGCTGAAGTTCGCGTTCAACCTGGCCGACGACGGCCTGGCCGGCCAGCAGGTGTTCGCGGGCGAAGCCACCCGGCTGGCCTATATGACGGACGAGGCTGTGGAGGGCAAGGAGGCCTTCCTGCAAAAACGCGACCCCGACTGGTCACGCTTCCCGCACTACTTCTAAGGCAGGACGGCCATGAACAGCGAAGCCTCACCCAGCACGGCCCACGGCGGCCCGCTCAACATCGAACCGGCCCTGAAAGCCCTTGCGGCCGCCCTCCACGGCGAGGGCCCCGCCGTCGAACTGTCCATTGGGACGGACGGCCAACTGGTGGTGGGCCACGTGGAGACCCCGGGCTGCGACGACGCCGTCGCCGTGGTCCGCACCTCCGGTTCCAGCGGCACGCCCAAGGCAACCCTGCTGACCGTGGAGTCCCTGGCAGCATCCTCGATGGCCACCGCGCTGCGGCTCAAGGGCGAGGGCCAGTGGCTGCTGGCGCTGCCCGTGCAGTTCGTGGCCGGCATCCAGGTGCTGGTCCGCTCGCTGTTCGCGGGTACGCGGCCCTGGGTCATGGACATGTCCGGGGGCTTCACCCCGGAGGCCTTCACCGCTGCGGCACTGGAACTGACGGACAAGATCCGCTTCACCTCCCTGGTTCCCACCCAGCTCCAGCGGCTCCTGGTTGATCCTTCCCCGGACACGCTCGCCGTGCTCCGCCGCTTCAACGCCGTCCTGCTGGGCGGCGCCCCTGCGTCCCCGGCACTGCTGGCCGCCGCCCGCGACGCCGGAGTACGGGTGGTCACCACGTACGGTTCCGCGGAGACGTCCGGCGGGTGCGTGTACGACGGCTACCCCCTGGAAGGCGTCTCGGCGCGGGTGGCGGAGGACGGCCGGATCCTGCTGGGCGGGGACACCGTGGCTGCCGGGTACATTGAGGCCCCGGACGAGGAGACCGGAACATTCTTCGAGGAGGACGGGGTTCGCTGGTACCGCACCAGCGACCTCGGCACGATTGACGACGACGGCCGGCTCACCGTGCTGGGCCGGGCGGACGACGTCATCATCACCGGCGGCGTCAAGGTCTCGGCCGGCCACGTGCAGGAGCAGCTGGAAAAGTCCGACGCCGTCGCAGCGGCTTTCGTGGCCGGCGTCCCTTCAGCGGAATGGGGCCAGGCCGTGGCGGCCTACGTGGCGCTGGCACCGGAAGGTGCCGCGGGCAAAGGTGCCGCCGGTGACGGCGGCCAAGGGCAGGAAGCCGGGGACCCCGCCGTCGTACTTCAACAGCACTGGCAGCGGCAACTGGGGGCGCTGGCCCCCAAAACCGTCCTCACCGCACCGGCCCTTCGGATGCTTCCCAACGGAAAACCGGACCGGCTCGCCATGACCTCCGAACTCAGCACCCTGCATGGGGGAAAGTAGAGTGGACCTGCACCACCGCGGCGGGTGCGCACGTTCCATCCAGCCGTCTCATCGAAACAACACGAGGTACTAACCGTGGCAACAGCCGCCCAATGGATCCAAGGCGCCCGACTCCGGACGCTGCCGGCAGCGATCGCGCCGGTGCTGATCGGCACCGCCGCCGCCTATGAGATGGACTCGTTCCTCCTGCCCAACGCCATCCTCGCGGCGCTGGTGGCGCTCCTGCTCCAGGTAGGCGTGAACTTCGCCAACGACTACTCGGACGGCATCCGCGGGACCGACGATGACCGGGTGGGCCCGCTGCGGCTGGTGGGCTCCGGTGCCGCCAAGCCCGAACACGTCAAGTGGGCCGCCTTCGGCACCTTCGCACTGGCCATGGTGTTCGGCCTGGTCCTGGTGTTACTCACCCAGGCATGGTGGCTGATCCTGGTGGGCCTGGGCTGCGTCCTGGCCGCGTGGGGCTACACGGGCGGCAAGAACCCCTATGGCTACATGGGCCTGGGCGACCTGTTCGTGTTCGTCTTCTTCGGCCTGGTTGCCACCCTGGGTACCACGTACACCCAGGCAGGGCATATCAGCCTGTCCGCGGTCATCGGCGCCATCGGCACCGGGCTCATCGCCACCGCGCTGCTCATGGCCAACAACGTCCGGGACATTCCCACCGACATGCAGGCCGGCAAGAAAACCCTGGCCGTGCGCCTTGGGGACAAGCACGCGCGCGAAAGCTACGTCCTGATGCTGGCCGTGGCCATCCTGCTGGTAGTGATCCTGGCGCCGGGCCGGCCGTGGATCCTGATCGTGCTGCTGCTCATCCCGGCCTGCCTGATGCCGGCCTGGCTGATGATCAACGGCCGCAAGCGCAAGAGCCTGATCCCGGTGCTGAAGCAGACCGGCCTGATCAACCTGGGCTACAGCGTGCTGTTCGCACTGGGGCTGATCCTCAGCCACGGGTTCTAGCTGTTCTTGCTGCCCTTGGCGTTGTTGATGGTGATGTCCGGGTTGGCGTCCAGCAGAGCGTCCTCGGCGTTGGCGTCCTGGACCTCACCGGCGGAGCGCAGCGGCTTGGCCTTTCCGGAGAAGCGGTGCTGCAGGGCTGCGGAAGCGGCGTCACGCTGCTTCTGGAAGAACAGGTAGCTGATGGCAAAGGCAATGAGCGCGGAGCAGATCACCGACATCAGCACCCCGACCTGAAGGAGTGCGAACAGGACAAACAGGGGCACGAAGATTGCCAGGCGGATCAGGGAATATTTCAAAAAGGCCACTATTCAAGTTTAGCCGCCTGGGCCAGCGGCCCCTGCGCCTCCTGACGATAGACTTAATGGCATGCTCTTCCGTGTGGCATTGGCCGTGGCAGTCCTCGTCATCTTTGTGTATGGCCTGGTGGACGTGATCCGCACTGAGGGCCGCCTGACCCGGGGCATTTCGAAACCCGCCTGGATCATCGTCCAGATCGTCCTCCCGGTCCTCGGCGCCGTCCTGTGGCTGCTGATCGGCCGGCCGCGTGGGACCGCACAGCCGCGGCCCTCCTACCCGCACCCCACCGCTCCGGATGATGACCCGGATTTCCTCCGCAACCTGGAGTCGCGGCGCCGCAACCAGGCCGAGGCCGAGCGCCTCAAGAAACTCCGTGACGAACTGGAGTCCAAGGCGAAGGAAGACGGCGGGAAGGGCCAGCGCGGTACGGACGAACACGATGCCGACGGGCTGAAATAGGCCTATGGCGTCCCCATCCGGAGGAGAAGAGCGGCGCCTGTCCGCTCCCCCACCGAGGCCCGGCCTGTCCTATTCCGCACCACCACCCATCCCGGTCACGACTCCGGTGCCCCGGACCGTCCGCACCGCCCGCTCACTCTGGCTCTTCAGCTTCGTCGCCGGGCTGGCAGTCCTGCTGGGGTCCTTCGTAGCCCGCGACTCCAACCTGCAGCGGCTTCGCGGGGTGGTGGCGGACATGGCAGCGGGCAGCGATGCCGGGTCCGTGGGAACCGCAGCGAACGTGGTGTTCTGGGGCAGCATCGGTGCCCTGCTGCTGGTGACCGTGCTTGAGGCGGCTGTCCTGGCCGCGGTGTGGGGCCGCCGGACCTGGGCCCGGTGGGCGCTGGTGCCGCTGCTGGCCACCCACGTGCCGGTCATGCTCCTGGCGTCCGCGTTCCTGGTTCCCAGCGGCGCCGCGGGCAGCTACGTCGTGATGTTGTGGGGCGCAGAACTTCTCCTGGCCTTCGCCGGGCTCGTGCTCCTGTTCCTGCCCTCCGCCGGAGCCTGGCTGAAGCGGGAGCGCCGCCGGGGCTGACTGCCGCCACACTTACTATGCCGACTGCGGCTGCCGGGCCCTGCCGGTGCATTCGGCCAGCACGCCCTCGCAGCTGCGGATCACCACTCTGCAGGCTTCCACAGCGGACCTTGCAGTCAGCGGGCTTTCAGCAACGGTACGCCAGCGGGCCAGCACCTGGCGGGCCTGGGCCGCCAATACCTCCGGACCCGAGCCGGCCGGCACCCCCAGCCGCTGGGATGCCGCGGCGCCCTGCCCGCCGATGAGCCGTTCAGCTTCCGCTGCCAGTTTCGGAGCCAGTTCCACCCCCGTGGTCCGCAGTGCCGCCAGCAGCCGGAGCTCACGGAATTCGTGCGCGTTGGCCTGCAGCCGCTCCAGGGACGCTGCCAAAAGCCCGGTCCCCTGCCGCGGCCGGCTGGCCAGGAGGTTGTCCACGGCTGCGAGCGCCGTCCTGGCCTTCAGTGCCTCTGCCCTCGCTTGGAACTGGCACTCCAGCAGCTCCAGCAGTGGGTCCAGACCGCTGCGCCTGGCAAGTTCATGGGCCAGGGGAGTTGGCTCCCCGAACCCGTTGCGGACCAGCACCATGGCCAGCCGGATGCCGAAGAGACCATACCGCTCGAGTAATGATGCCCGTGCTTCTTCCGTCAGTCCCTCCGGTTCCGCGGCGCGGCGGAACCTGTCGGCCGAAAGCATCATCCGTTCCCGCGCGGGCCGGTCCAGGCTGGCCAGCAGCTGGAGGGCTTCGAAGTCCGCCTGCCGCAGGGTACGGGCGCTTTGGGCCAGGAGCCCTGCCACCGGGACGACGCCCAGTGCCAGCTTCCGCAGGTTGGGGTCCCGGCTGTACCGTTCCGCGATGGTGGCGGCGGACAGCAGGGAGTCGATGCGCCCGGCTCCCACCTCATCGGCCCGGGACAGGACCGCGATGGCGTTGACGGTTCCCGAGCGTCCGGCCTCGGTATCGCGGAAGGACTCCAGGAACCGGACGTCGGATGCGTGCAGGTGGCGCATGAGGTAGATGACGGCATCAGCTTCCGACGGCGATTCCTCCGGGGTCAGGAACCGGACGGACCGTGCGGACACCTCCTGCGAAAGGGACGCGATGCCGGGGGTGTCGATCAGCGTCATGGCCTGCAGCGCCGGTGACGGCCATTCGACGTCGAGCCGTTCCACGTCGTCCGCCCGCACGCCGTCCAGGACGAAGACCAGGCGCCCGTCCACACGCTTCAGCGGAAGGTTCCGGGGCTCGCCTTCCGTGGGGTGGAGGGTAATGCGGGGAGTGCGTCCGTGCCGGTACCAGGTGACAATGCGCGTGCATTCACCGGTGTCCGTGGGCGCGATTTCCTCGCCGATGATGGCGTTGAGGAGGGTGGATTTCCCTGCTTTCACCATGCCGGCCACGGCAATCCTCAGGGGCTCAGCCAAGCGCTGTGCGTAACCCTGCAGCGCCTGGACGGCCTGCGGGTCATCCGCATAGACCTCCAGCGCTTCGCGGATCAGCGCAGCGGCTCCGGCTGTGGTGGATGCCGTCATCACACCCCTGCCGCAGTGCGGGTCCCGGCGGCGGCAGCCTCTGCGGATACCGCTTCCGCGGCCCGGTGCAGCGCGTCCACCTTCCTGAGCTCGGCTTTGATGTCCCGGATGCGTCCTTCCTTCTCCTGGGCATACGAGTTGGCTGCCTTCTGGGCTGCTGCCACGGAATCGGACAGCGAGCGGTGGTATTCATCGGCGATCTCGGTGAAGTGGTCCCGGATGGTGCGCTGCACCAGGCGCAGCCTGTCCTTCAACTGCTTTCCCACCTGGAACGTCACATCGTCCAGCTGCCGCCTGACCAGGGCCTTCGCCTCGCCCTGCCGGCGCTTCAGCCGCGTTTCCTTGTCCTCCCGGTAGGCCTTGCGCCCCAGCAGCAGCCCGGCGCCAACCGAGAGCGGATTGATCAGGGCCATCCCGAAAATTCCCGTCAGGAGGCCGAACATCAGGACGCCGCCATAGGATCCACGCATGCCGATGAGGACTTTTTGGATCGGGTTCACGCGGCCGGAATCCAGTTCCGGCATCTGGTCCACCGGGTCCAGGGCGTCACCGGAGTCGGAGACGTGCAGGACGGGCAGCGACACCTCGTCGGCGGCGAAGTGTTCGGCAACCTGCGCTGCCAGCCATTGCGACCGCTCGCTGGTCCAGACGAAAGTGTCCGACACCGCCGCGGCAACGCACTCCTCGAGCCACTGGGAAAACTGCGTCCAGACAGGACCGGGATCGCCCTGGTCGATGGCGGTCTCGGCTTCCTTCTGGATCCGGCGTAGGCGGTCGCGGAGGTCGTATTCCATATCGGCGATGAGGTCGTTGATGCCGTCGCTAAGCGTCAGCTGCCAGCGGGCGGACCGCTTCCGCAGCTCGTCCGCCTCCGTCTTGGCCTGTTCCAGGGCTGCGAGCATCTGCGGCGTGCCACCCGGGTTCTCCAACGCCTCAAGCTCGGACTGCAGGGACAGACGCAGGTTTTCGGTGACGGAGAGCAGGTCCTGGCTGACGGAGCGCCGCTGGATGCGCTGCGCCTTGCCCACCACTTCGTTGCGCAGGTGCGCCACCAGGTCCGGGAAGCCGGACTCGGTGTTGAGCTCGGTGTCCTGGAGCCGTGCGGCCTCAAGGCGGAGGTCCGCGGACAATGGGAACAGCGGGATGTCCGGGGCCACCGTGACCAGGTGGGCCCTGTCGAGCTCTTCAACGCGCCGCCAGTCCGGGTAGAGGTCGGTCTTGGAGAGGACCGCGGCAACGCTGGGGGTGATGCGCATGGCCTGGCGCAGGAACCGCAGTTCCGGTTCCGTGTATTCCTGGGAGGCGTCCGAGACCAGCAGCATGGCATCCGCGGTAGGGAGGGCGGTCAGGGTGGTCAGGGTGTGGGTGGAGCCCATCCCGCCCACGCCAGGAGAGTCGATGATGGTCAGTCCCCCGCTAAGGATCCGCCGGGGCAGGCAGACTTCCGCAGCCGCGAATTTCCGGCTGTTTCCCGGGTTGCCCTGCTCGGAGACAAGGGCCGGCAGGTCTGACAGCTCTACGGGCCTGCGCTCGATGCTGCCGTCCCCGCCGTCGACCGCAGCGTTTCCGCCGGCGTTCGCGGCGGCGTTCCCGGCGGGACTGTCCGTCGCGGGGACCAATACAGCCGCCGAGGCAGGCTCCCCGTAGCGGACGATGGTGGGCAGCGATGTGGCGATATCGTCATCAACCGGGCACACCGGCGCGTTCACCAGGGCATTGATGAGCTTGCTCTTCCCCTGCTTGAACTCCCCCACCACGATGACCCTGATGCTGGGGTCCTGGAGGCGGACCATGGCCTGGTGCAGCCTTTTGCGCAGGTCCGCCCGGTCCCCGGCGCCCACCAGTTCCAGGCCCTGCTCGACGAGCTTTACCAGCTGTCCCGCCGTCATGGGCCCCGCCAGCCTTGCCGGTCCCGCATCTGCCACAGCATCTCCCCCTGCCCCAGTGCCTGAATGATCTTTTCCCGTGCCCTGTTCCATTGCCGGAAGTCCTGCACCCGGCGATACCGGAAGAGCCCGGCAGGAGGTGGCTGCCTCCTGCCCGGCGGTTCGCCCTCCCGGGAACAGCGTGTTACAGGACGGTGGAGTCGTCAACCACCGAACCGTCGATGGTGGTGTGGTTATCCAGGTCCACATCCGTGTGCGTGGAGTTGTCCTCCGTGAAATCGAGCTGGTTGTCCGCCACCACCAGGTTGTCCTCAACAATGCTTGTGGCTGAGTTGTCCTGAAAGGAGTCGTCCACGTGGACATCCACCGCGGTAGTGGTGGAGCTGTCCTGGTTGAAGGAGTCGTCCACCTCCATGGAGTTGTGGGTCGAGTTGTCCGAATTGTCGTTGAAAGAGTCCCGGACGTCGAGGTCCACGTCGGTGCTGATGGAGTGGTCCGAAAGATCCGTGTGGTCGGAATGGTCGGAGTTGTCGTTGAAGGAATCGTCCACGTCCAGGCCGACGTCGGTGTTGAAGGAGTCGGAGATCGCCGTTTCCTCGTTGCCAATGCTGACATCACCGCCGGCATGGATGGAGCTGTCCGTGGAGTTATCGGTGGAGTGGTCGGTGTTGTAGGAGTCCCTGATGTTGTTGGAGTCCCTGACAGCGGCGTCATGGCCGGCGGCAACGGCACGGTCGCCGGCCGCCACGGCGGCGTCATTGTCGAACCATTGCTCCACGTCCCCGTGCGCCCAGATGTTCTGGTTGACGGACTGGTCCGTGATGGTGTCGCGATCATCCAGCAGGGTGGTGTTGGTGGTGTAGGAGAAGCGGTTCACCACGTGGTGGAGCTGTTGTACCGCGTGCGCGTGGTCGTCATGGTCGTAGGCGCCGCTTTCCTCCCCTGCAGCCGCTCCTCCTGCATGGATGGCTGATGCGCTTCCGGCGTGGCCGCCCAGCGTGGTGGCCTGCCCGGCCCACACACTGTTGCCGCCGGTGGTGTGCTCCCGGGCGAAGGATGTGGCATTGACGGTGATCGGAGCGTAGTCGAGGACAACCGGCATGGCGGCGTCAACGTCAGCCGAGCACACGTTGGCCAGGCCGTGTTCCTCCAGCGCCCGCTCCGGATCATCCAGGAACTCCTGGACCGCTTCCCGGTTGCCGAAGAGTTGCATGAGGAACTGAACAAGGTCGTTCGCGAGTGTTGGCATATGCTTGGTCCTCACATCTTGTTTGAGTCGTGGATCATCCGGTGCACGTATCCGAGTGCTTCAAACCTAGGTTCGCCGCCGGGTACAGGGCAACGGGCGCCTTCCCCCTACCCGCAGGTGCTGTTCCGGGGCACTGGCATCCCGATGCCTAGGGGATTTAGGGGTTATTCCTGCTGCGGATTCAGCTGCTGGGAATGCTCCACCCCCAGGGCCAGGCGCAGACGGGCCAGCAGGTCGGAACGGTTTTCCGCTCCCAGCCGCCGCCGGATCCTGGCAATGTGGTGCTCTGCGGTCCTGGGCGAGATGTAGATGGCCTCGCCGATCTCCCGGTAGGTCTTGCCCTCAAGCACCAGCCTGGCCACTTCCTTTTCGCGCTCGCTCAAGCCGGAGGCGTCCGGCTGGTTCCCTTTGCCGGCGTCGGCACCGCTTCCTGCCTGTGCCTCCGCCGCCCCGGATGTTCCGGCGGCACTGCTTTGAGGATGGAGGTCCCGTGCACAGGCCAGCAGCCGCATCATGTCCCGCCGCTCATCAGCGCGCGCGGCAGCGTGCCCGGCGAGCCGTGCGCCCTCCCAGGGCATGCCCACTGCACCGAGCAGCCGGGCCGCACCCTCCACATCGGCGGTTCGGAACCGGCCAGCCAGTACCGAGACCCAGGCTTTGCCCGCCGTGGCGAGGACTGCGGCAAGCTGGCTGTGGGCAGAGGCCCGTGCCAGTGCCGTTGCGTGTGGGGCAAGATCGGCGGGACTCTCATTCAGCAACGCAGCCTGGACGCCGGACCAGTGCAGGGGGACGGCCCACAGGGCTGGACTTCCCAGGCGGCCCAGCAGCTTCCAGGCGTCTTCCAGGTACTGCGCCACACGGCGCGTCTCCCGCAGCCGGGCCGCGGCAATCAGCAGTTCCCCCCACGGCAGCAGGTTGTAGAGGTCCACCGAGGTGTGGAGCATGGCTTCACGTGCCCGTTCCCATGCCCTGAGCAGCTCCGGCACGTCGCCGTTCCGGCGGGCAATCCCCACTTCGAGGGCCGCGCACATGAACTCGTCGCGCGGGACCAGCGGCCAATGATTTGCTTTGGCCGCCTCCGTGGCCGCCAGGCGGGCGTCCTCGAGTTTGTCCTGCATCATCGCTGCCCAGGCTTGGAGCAGCAGGAGCCTGGGCTGGGCCGCATCGCCGCCCTGCCCGGCTGCGGCTGCCGCCCTGCAGACGGTTTCCGCCAGGTGCGGCTCGCCGCTGTGCAGTGCCAGCAGTGCTGCCAGTGCGGCCGGCGTCTCCGGCAGCGGCAGGGCTGTGCCGGCAGCGTTCAGCATGTCTGATGCGTGGATCAGGATGGAGATGCCCTGCTGCGGCTTATCCCCCAGCGAGGCAAGGATTCCCTGGCCGGTCTGGACCAGGGCAGCCGCAAGCAGCGTGGGCGAGGCTGCAGGAGCATCGGGCTGGAAAAACGACTCCGCAGCAGCCCGGTCACCGGCGCCAATCATGGCGACGGCGGCAAGCGGGGCGGAGGGGCCCACCCGTCCCGGACCAAGCCAGCTGTAGACGTCCCCTCCCCGGGCCAGCATTCCCCGCTGCGCCCAGACAGAGGCGGCAACATCGGCTCCGCGGCGCACATCCGGCGGATCCTGGCTCACCAGGAGTGCATCGATGATCCTGGCCGCGGCATCGAGGTCCCCGTCACCGGCTGCGGCCTGGGCACGCCTTGCCGCCGTGGCCAGCGGGTCGGCACCGGCCAGGAGGGCTTCCTCGTAGAGTTGCGACGCAAGCCTGGGGTCATTCTCCAGTACGGCGTCCGCCGCTTGCTCCAGTTCCGCGGCCACCCGGGGATCAGCGAGGCCGCCCCGGGCCAGCTCGCGGGCGAGGTTGCCCAGCGGTTGTCCCGCAGACGAGAAGACGGTCACGAGCTCACGCTGGAGCGCCTGGACCTTGGCCGTGGGCGCGGCGCTCAGGAGCGCGTGCTGGGCAGTCCCTACCACTGTGCCGTCCGGCCTCAGCAGTCCCGCAGCCTCCGCGCGGTCCACCAGGGAGTCAAGGTCCTCCACGGTTCCACTGATGAACTTGTTCTGGAGGCCGGCCGGAAGCGGTCCCGGCAGGGCGAAGCCCACCGAGAGTGCCAGCAGCAGTTCCCGGACAGCAGCGTTTGCACCCTTCAATTGCTTGGCCATCAGCTCTGCGGCGTGGGGCGGATTACCCTGATGGTCCGGTGTGGTGTGCAGGGGTATGGGGCGCTCCGCCCGCTGAAGGTGTCCGTCCATGTCAGGCCCCCGGAGAGGTGGTCAGGGCCGTTGCCACCGCAGTCTCAGGCGAAGTTGCGGCGGCCTCCTCCGGTGAGGGTGAAGGTGCAACAGTCGGTGTGGGCATGAGGTCAGCTGTGGGGGAAACGAGCTGACCATCCGTGGGGGCCGGGGCAGAGGTCGTGGGCAGTATGGTGGGGGTCGCTCCCCCGGTAGCGGGGGACGACGTGCCGGGGTCGGCGGGAGGGGTGCCGGAATCACGCGTCGGGGAAACAGTCGTGCCGGGCGAGGACGTGCTGGGCGACGTGGCTGTCGGGGAGCTGGTGTCCGGAGCCGTGGCCGTCGGCGGGCTGGAACCCGGGGAGGCGGTGCCGGTGGGGGCAGGGTCCGCGGGGGCGGGTTGCGTAGCACTCGGCGGCGTCGCGGGGCCAAGGGTGGCGGAGTCGGGAACAATGCCCGTCCCGGGCGTGCTCCCGCCCGATTCGGAGGGCGGATCCGCAGCAGGGGCGCCACCGGCTGCGGCAGGTCCGCCCGCAGCCGGCCCGCCCGGTGCGGGTGCGGCTTCGCTGCTGGTGGGTGAGGCAGACACATCGAGTCCGGGCTCTTGCCCAATCGGCTTTTTAGAACTGGCCTCGACGCCCGCGAGCGGCTGGGGCGCGCCAAGGGCGGCTGCTCCCCCTCCGCCCGGCGCTTCCGCCCCGGCCGCCCCAGCGGCGGCGGTGGAACCGCCCTCGGTACTCGCTCCAGCCTGCGGTACGAAAATGGCGGTCAGGCTTCCGAAGCCGTCGGGACTCTGGGCCGCAGTGGCCGTGAGGACCGTCAGGAGGGCTGCCGCGGCGGCGACAGCCGTGACGCGGACGGTGGGTTTCGGGGCGTGCGCCCCCCGTCCGCCAAGCCTTGCACCGCGGACGGGGCCTGGTCCCGCTGATGCTGCCGCCGCCGTCGTATATTTACGCGACCAACTGGGCAGCGCCGGCCCGGCCGGAGCGGGAGGCACTTCGGAGGGCACGACGGCGGGGGGCGGCTCTCCGGCGGCCGGTTCAGTTTCTGCCGCTTCAGCCTCTGCCAAGGCGGCCGCGGTGTGGGCAAGAAGCGCCGCCATAGCTGCCCCCAGGCAAATGGAGGACTTCGGGTCCGCGTCCACTGCAATGGGCCGGTCCAGCTCCTCCGACACCACCTGTGCCACCAGTGGAATCCGGGATGATCCTCCGATCAGCAGCACCGTGGACAGGTCTGCCGGCTCCAGGTGGAGCTGGGCCAGGGAGTGCTCCAGCGCGTCCACCGTTTCCCGCACGGGCTCTTCGATCAAGGCCTCGAACTCGGAACGGACCAGGCGGACCTGTTGCTGGACGCCGGGAAGGAGGACCGGAATGCTTGCCTCGCTGTCCACCGACAGGGCTTCCTTGGCCTCCACGCATTCGCGCCGGAGCCGGGTGAGGGACCCAAGGACCGCTGGATCGGTGGGGTCGAGCTCTGCCAGGGCAGTGCCGGTGTGCCCGGCAACATAGCTGAACACCGCGGCGTCAAAGTCGGCGCCGCCCAGGTCTTCGATGCCCTCCGGACGGCCCAGCAGTTCGAAGCGGCTGCTCCCGGATTTCCTCAGGACGGCGGTGTCAAAGGTGCCGCCGCCGAGGTCGTATACGGCGATGGTGCTGCCTTCCTCCACCCGCACCTGGGACGCGTAGTGCAGTGCAGCGGCCTCCGGTTCGGGAAGGAGGGTGACGTTTTCCAGGCCGTGCGCAGCGAGGGCGTCGCGGATCACGGACAGGCGGTGGTTGCCCCACGCGGCGGGGTGGGTCAGGAAGACGGCCGACGCCGGGCCCCCCTCGCGTTCGGCAGCCCGGTCTGCAACCCAGCGGGCCATGGTGGCGAAGACGTCCTCCGGCTGCAGCGCCAGGGTGCCAAGGATGATGGGGACGTCATCACCGATCCGGCGTTTGAATTCCCGCACCACGCGTTCCGGCGAGTCCAGTCCGCGGCGTTCGGCAGCTTCGCCCACCAGCACAGTGCCTTCCTCCGGGAAGTACACCACGGAGGGAACGGATGTTCCCCGCGCGCCCAGGGGCAGGCACTCAGGCACAGCGGAAGGACCTTGGTGAAAGCGAACAACGGCGGCTGCCGTGAAGCTGGTCCCGACGTCTACGGCGAGAGCGTAGCTCATGGTTACCTCGGAAGGCTGGTGGTCCACATGCAAGCTTCATCACAGTGAACCTCACCAACGTAGCATTTCCGGGGGACCCTGGGACAGCCCTGTTGCTACATCGAATGGTTATTTGGCGATCAGTTGCCGCGATGCGGTTGGATTTCGGGTCCGCGGCCCGGGAACGGCGCTTTTAGAGGCCGGAGTAGGAGTGGAGCCCGTTGAAGAACTGGTTCACGATGGTGAAGTTGAAGATCACGCAAAGGTAGCCCACGATCGACAGCCACGCCGCGCGTGTTCCGGTCCAGCCGCGGGTGGCGCGTGCGTGGAGGTATCCGGCATAGACAACCCAGATCACGAAGGTCCAGACCTCTTTGGTGTCCCAGCCCCAGAACCGGCCCCAGGCCTTTTCCGCCCAGATCGCGCCGAACATCAGGGTGAAGGTCCAGCCGATGAACGCAATGGCGTTGATGCGGTAGGACAGGTTCTCCAGGCTCAGCGCCGACGGCACCAGGCGCATGAAGCCGAGCTTGTCGGCCCCGCCGGCAGCAACGGTCCTCTGCCGGTGGGACTGCACCAGCTGCAGGGCGGACATCGCGAACGTCAAGGTGAACAATGCCGAGGAAAGGACGGCAATGGAAACGTGGATAACCAGCCAGTAGCTCTGCAGGGCCGGGACCAGGTGGCCCACGGGGGTCCAGAAGGCCACCGAGGCAGCCACCAGCATGATGATCACCAGGCCCACCACGAAGGTGCCCAGGAAGCGCAGGTCGCGGCGGATCAGGGAAAGCAGGAAGACGGCCGCCACCAGGAACGCACCCGTGGTGAGGAATTCGTACATGTTGCCCCAGGGCACCCGCCCGGCGCCCAAAGCCCTGGTGACCACGCCGGCGCCGTGGATGAGGACGGCAAGGGTGGTCAGGGCCACGGCGACCCGGGCCGGAACCCGGCGCTCGTTGGCGTACTTCATGTCGCCGTCGGCCGTTGCCACGCCGCCGGTTCCTGCCCCGCCGGCCCTGCCAGCGGACGACGACGGGCGCTCGGCACGGTCGGCGGGTCCGCTCAGCCGGCCCCCGGCAGAGCCCGCGGCAACGCCGGCTGCTACGGGAACCTTGGTGGCCGTCCCGGCCTGGGCGGCCTTGAGATCGACGGCGCGAAGGGCCTTGCTGCTTTTAGCCAGGTCCCAGGCGAAGGCAATGAAGGCCACTGTGTAGGTGCCCGCCGCCAGCAGCATGAAGAGTTCGCTGTACTGGCCCATGGTTTCGTTGATTCCAAATGGCATTACTGGTCCTTTTCGGGCCCGGTGGGGCCTGCTGGGGTGGTGACGGAGCCTGTGGCGTTTTCGGCGGAGCCCTCGGCTTTACCGGCGGAGCCTGCGACATTATCGCTTGTCCGGCTGGGAGTTTGCTGGGACGGGGCAGCATTTTCGGAAGCGGCGTCTTCGGGCGCCGCGTCGTCAGGCAGCTTCCACTCTGCGGCGAAGAGTTTCCGCAGCGCCGCCGCCTCGCCGGCCAGGCGGTGGTCTTCGCCGCGGGCAAGGAGGCCGTACTCCACCATGGTGCGGCCGTCAATCGCGGTGCCCGTGCGGACCCAGACGCGCCGACGGTTCACATAGAGCGAGAGGATCAGGCCGGCCACGGCCAGCAAGGCGAAGATCAGGGCGTACAGCTGCCCGGGGTTGTGGTGGATGTCCACGCCGATGTACCGCTTCACCCCGTCAAAGCTGATGCTGCCCTTGCCGTCCGGCAGCGTGTAGGTGGAGCCGGGTGCCAGCGTGATGCCGCCGGCTGCCAGGTTCCTGGCGTTCAGCGGAGTCAGGTTCTTGACGTCGAGTTCGAAGACATTCTGGGGTGCACCCTTGTTCAAGCCCAAGTCGCCGTAATAGGAGTTCAAGGTCAGCTGCGGGTTGAACAGCTCAGGGTCGGCGCTGAAGGAGACGTTCTTGTCCGTCACGAACGCAGTGGGGAGGAAGAAGCCCACGAAGCCCAGCTGGTCCGGCTGGGCGTCCGGAACCTTGATCACCACGGAGGAGTAGTAGTTGTCGCCCTGCAGCTTGGCCACCACCGGGCCCTGCATTGCCACGTTGCCCGCCCCGTCGCGGATGGTCACCACCGGCGCGTAGCCGTTGCCGGTGAGGTAGATGCTGGTGCCGCCCAGGCTTACGGGATCGTTGACCTTCAGGATCTCCTGCTTGGGCGGAGCATCCGGGTTTTCCTTGGTGGTCACGGTGGCGGCGAAGTCGATGGGCTGGCCGAACTTGCCCCTGGATTCGCGGTCGAACGTGATGTTGAACTTGTCCAGCTGCAGCGAGTAGGGCTGGAGCTGGGTGGACTGGAAGTTGGTGCCCGGGTTGAACTGGTCGTAGCCCACCAGGGTGTTCACGAACGTGTCGCCTTCCACCAGGATGCGCTGGCCGCTGTACCCGAACAGGCCACCGGCGGCCACGGATACCAGCACGCCGATGAGCGAGGTGTGGAAGACCAGGTTGCCCACTTCCTTCATGAAGCCGCGTTCGGCACCCAGGGACGGAAGGGCGCCGTCGGCATCCCTGACCTCCACCCGGTAGCCGCGCTTGCGCAGCAGCCCAGCCGCACCGTTGATGGCTTCCGACGCCGGGATGGCGGCTCCGGCGGGGATCACCAGGGTGCCGTATTCCGGCAGCCGGGACAGGCGCTGGGGGGTCCGCGGCGGCTGGGAGCGCATGGCCTTGTAATGGGCGATGGCGCGCGGCACCACGCAGCCGATCAGGGAGATGAAGAGCAAAAGGTAGATGGCCGAGAACCACGCCGAGGAGTAGACGTCGTAGAGCTGCAGGGAGTCCAACAGCTTGCCGTAATCCGGGTGGTCCTTGATGTACTGGGTCACCACTGCCGGGTTGGCGGGCCGCTGCGGGAAGAGCGATCCGGGGACGGCGGCGACGGCGAGGAGCAGCAGCAGGAACAGCGCGGTGCGCATGCTGGTCAGCTGGGTCCAGGCCCACCGCAGCATGCCCCTGGGCCCCAGGGCCGGAAGGGCGGCCTGGGCTTTCGCCTCTGCGACAGGGGCGGATTGCTTCTTCTTTACGTTCACACGCTCGCTCATCAGATCGGCAACTTCACGTCGGTTTGGAACCAGTACTGCAGCCCGGTCACCCAGGCACCCCACACCCCGGTGGCCATCAGGATCCCGAGCACCACCAGGATCCCGCCGCCGGTGCGCTGGATTGCCACGCGGTGTTTGCGGAAGAACGCCATGACGCCCATCCCCCGGCGCAGGGCCAGCGCGATCAGCAGGAACGGGATACCCAGTCCCAGGCTGTACACAAAGGCAAGGAAGGCCCCCTTGGCGGCAGAGGATCCGCCGGAGAGGCTCAGCAGCTGCACGGCCGAGTAGGTGGGACCGATGCACGGGGCCCAGCCCAGGCCGAAGGTCAGGCCCAGCAGCGGAGCACCCCACAGCCCGGCCGGCGGCTTGGCATGGATCTTCGCATCGCGCTGCAGCCAGCTGAAGCCGCCCATGAAGACGACGCCCATGATAATGACCAGGACCCCCAGGAGCTGGGTGATCCAGGCGTTCTGGCTGCCCGTGATCAGGGTCCCCAGCTGGCCGAACGCGCCGCCCAGCAGGACGAAGATCACGGAGAACCCCAGGACGAACAGCCCGATGCCTGCCAGCATCCGGCCGCGTTTCTGCTTCTGCAGGTCCACGCCGCTCAGGCCTGTCACGTAGCCGAGGTAGCCGGGCACCAGGGGAAGGACACAGGGCGAAAGGAAGGACACCAGTCCGGCAAGCAGTGCCACCGGAATGGCCAGCAGGAGCGAGCCGCTGAGGATGGCTTCGGCGAAGGGGCTGTTCACGGTCCCGGGCCGTCCCTATTCCGCCACGGTGGCGGTGATGAGGGCCTTCAGGGTGCCCTTCTCGATTTCGCCAAGAACGCGGGAGGCCACGCGCCCTTGCTTGTCCAGCACCAGGGTGGTGGGCACGGCGCCCGGCGGCACCAGGCCGGACACGGACAGCAGGACGCCGCCGTCCTTGTCGTCAAAGCTGGGGTAGGTCAGGTTGAAGGTCTTCTCGAAAGCCTCGGCCGTGGGCTTCTCGTCCCGTAGGTTGACGCCGAAGAACTGCACGCCCTGGTCCTTGAACTCCTGGTGCAGCTCTTCAAGGAGCGGCGCTTCCACGCGGCACGGGGCGCAGGCGGCGAACCAGAAGTTCAGCACGCTGACTTTGCCCTGGAAGTCGGCCGCGGTTACTGCGGCGCCGTTGAAGAGTGCACCCTGGATCTGCACGGCTTCCTTGCGGTCCCCGACGGCGAACTCGGTCACGGACCCATCGCCGGCAACGTAATTCTTGTTGTCGCCCGCCTTGGCCTGCTTGGCCAGCGCGTCCTCCTGGGCGCAGCCGGAGAGGCCCAGGGTCAGCGCAGTCAGGGCCATGCCGCCTGCTGCGAGCATGCTGCGGCGCGAAGGAAGATTGTTGTTGCTCACTGCTAGGCTCCAGGGGTGCTGGCGGCACCGGGAAGAAGGGACGCCGCCGGCTCGCTGTACTCGACCCGCAAAAGCGAGCCGTCGTCGTCGAACACCAGGGACGTAACGGACGTGAGGGTGCACTCGCGCTTCCGCGGGTCATGCCACAGCGGCCGGCCCTCCGCGCTCAGCCGTGCCGCCCAGATTGGGAGCTGGTGGCTGACCAGAATGGCCTCCGGGCCTGTGGCGCCGAAGTCGCCGGCGGCCAGTTCGATTGCCCGCAAGCGGGCGTCCTGCACGGCGGCCGCCACCCGCGCTGCCTGCTGCTTGTACGGTTCGCCCCATGACGGACGGAGCGGGTTGACCAGGTGCGGCCAGTGCCTTGGCCGGCGGAGTTCGGCTTTGGTGACCTTCATGCCCTCGAAGTAGTTTTCCGCTTCGATGATGCGCCCGTCGGTGTGGATCTGCAGGTGCAGCGCTTCCGACGTCGGCCGTGCAGTTTCCTGCGCACGGTCCAGCGGAGAGGCGGCCAGGTAGGTGATCCGGGCGCCGCGCCCGGCGCGCTCGCGAAAGTGTTCGGCAAGCACCCGGGCCATCTCCTGCCCGAGTTCGGAGAGGTGGAATTCCGGGAGCCGTCCATAGAGAACGCCGTCGGGATTGTGGACCTCGCCGTGGCGGAGCAGATGGACAGTGGCTTGGGGCATGTTTACCAGTTTCTCAAAGATGGCGTGCGATCCGAAATCTTCCGTGCGCGCTTTCTACAAAGAGTAGAACCCAAGTTTCTGAAGAAATGTTCCGAAAGCGGGAACAAAACATGCAAACGCATGTTTATACTGGATGCACCAAGTTAGTTGAGACTTCAACCGATGAAGGTTCAACCGCACGATCACAGCAGCAGCATTCACACCAAGGAGCAACATCATGGCACTTCCCGCAGACGTCACCACCGGCACCTGGACCCTGGACAACTCCCACAGCGAGATCGGCTTCACCGTCCGCCACGCGGGCATCAGCAAGGTCCGTGGCCAGTTCAAGGAAGCCGAGGCCACCCTGGACCTTGCCGAAAACGTGGCCGACTCCAAGGTCAACGCCACCATCAAGACCGCCAGCTTCGACTCCGGCGACGTTAACCGCGACGGCCACGTCCGCGGCGAAGACTTCTTCGACGTCGAGCAGTTCCCGGAAATCTCCTTCGTTTCCAACGCGATCGTCGCCAAGGGCGACGCCTACGAGCTCCAGGGCGACCTCACCATCAAGGGCGTCACCCGTCCCGTCGCCCTCGAGACCGAGCTCCACGGTGTGGCCGTCGATCCGTTCGGCAACACCCGCGCCGGCCTCACCGCCGAAACCACCATCAGCCGCAAGGACTTCGGCCTGACCTGGAACGCCGTCCTCGAGGCCGGCGGCGTGCTGGTCAGCGACAAGGTTGCCATCAACCTGGAACTGGCCTTCATCGCCCCCGCAGCATAAGTCTCCCCGTTCACGGACACCCCGGTACCAGGCCAGTCCGGCCTTGTACCGGGGTGCCGTGTTTAACAAAGGGCTCCCAACGCTCGGGTTTACCTCCCGGCCGCGGGCGTTGATCCCGCCTGAATCACCCGCAAGGCAGTCCGCCGGGGGTACGGTGGTCTTAAGCCATGCTGGGGGGAAGGCTGAGGACCGATTCCCGGCAGCCCTACCCGGATCCCGACCTGCAGAAGGAACGCCAATGAGTACTCCTCCCGTCCCGCCTCCCGCGCCCCAAGACCCCCACTCCGGCAATGGCCAGCCAGGCAGTGAGCAGTCCGGCAGCCAGCAGCCTGGACCGCAGCAGCCCCGCTACGGCCAGAACGCGCCGCAATATGGCCAGAACGCTCCCCAGTACGGTCAGAACCAGCCCCAGTACGGATCCCAGCCGCCCGCAGCGCCACAGTACGGGCAGAACGCTCCGCAGTACGGTTCCCAGTATGGCCAGAATGCACCGCAGGCCCCGGGCTACAGCCAGAACCCACCCCAGTACGGCCAGTCGCCTTATGGCCAGTCCCCTTACGCCCAGTACCCTTCAGAGCAGCCGCAGCCGGCCGGCAGCAACGGCATCCCCCAGTTGGTGAACATCTCCTTCTGGCTGCTGATCGCCTCCGCCGTAATTTTTGTCATCGCCATGCTCACCGGCCTTACCCAGCTGGATGACCCCCAGTTCCGGCAGGCCTTTGAACAGCAGGTCCAGGCCAGCGGGGCGGGGGTCACCTACGACGACATCAAGAGCGTCATCGCCGGCACGTTGGTGGTTTTCGCCATCATCGGCGCCGCCCTCTACCTGCTGGTGGCCTTCTTCATCCGCAAGGGCAAGAACTGGGCCCGCATCCTCGGAACGGTGTTTGCAGCGCTGTCCGTACTCGGCCTGTTCGGAGTTCCCACGTTCGGAACGCTGGGTACCGTCCTTGGGATCGCCGCCATCGTCCTGCTCTACCTCCCCGCCGCTGCCCCGTACTTCCGGAAGCAGCAGCCCTTCACCAACCCGTATTCCGGCGGCTTCGGCAACCCTTACGGCCGGTAACCTCCAGCTGTCCAGCGCATCGGCGGCCCGGGATGTCCAGCATCCCGGGCCGCCGCTTTTAATGCTGGCCTCTAGGCTGTCTGACCCGGCGTCTGCGCGCGCTGGGCGTGATAGGCCAGGATTTGCAGTTCCGTGGCCATGTCCACCTTACGGAGGTTGACCCCCTCCGGAACCTGCAGCATCACGGGGGCGAAGCTGAGCACGCTGTGCACGCCCGCCGCCACCACCCGGTCGCAGACACCCTGGGCCACCGCGGCCGGCAGCGCCAGCACCACCATGTTGGCCCCGGTGCGGTGCAGGACTGTTTCAAGGTCGGCCACGTCGCTCACCCGCAGCCATCCCACCTCACTGCCCACTACCATCTGGTCAGCGTCGAAGATGGCGACCACGTCGAAGCCCCGCGATTCGAAACCGCCGTAGCGTGCCAGCGCCTTGCCCAGGTTTCCGGCTCCCACAATGGCCACTTTCCAGTCATGCGTCAGTCCCAGGGCTGCCGCGATGTGGCGGCTGAGGTACTGGACCTCGTAGCCCACGCCCCTGGTGCCGTAGGACCCCACATGGGACAGGTCCTTGCGCAGCGTGGAAGAACTGACGCCGGAGGCTTCCGCCAGGGATTCGGAGGAGACGCGCTCAACTCCTTCGGACAGCATGGTGTTCAGGGCACGGAGGTACAGCGTCAGCCGGGCCACGGCGGCAGGAGGAATCTGCTTTGCCGGTGCGCCCGTGGCATCCGGAAGGCCCGGGACAGGCTGGGACGTTGAATCCAAGGACGTCACTCACATCCCCCTAATTGGCCATGGCGCGCTGCAGGACGCGTTCCAGCCGGGCCTCGTCGATCTTCCAGAAGTCGCGCTGCACCCCGTCCACCAGGACCACCGGGATTTCCTCGGCGTAGCGCTCCCGCAATTCCGGCTGGTTGTCCACCCGCTCTTCGCTCCAGGTAAGCCCCAGCGAGGCAGTGACCCGGCCGACGGCGTCGCGCGCCTCCTCGCAAAGGTGGCAGTCAGCTTTGGTGACCAGGACGACGCGGGGGGTAGCCATGGCTTAACGGTATCGCCGTTCGCGCCGTCCGGGTGACGCCGACGGCGGCCCGGGGGTGGATTGACTAGACTCAAGTCCATGCCCGAGGAGAAATACGTCGCCGTCGTCACGCGGCCGGTTGCTGCGCCGCAGCCCGGTGAAGCGGCGTTTTTCGACGTGGATAATACGCTGATGCGCGGGGCCAGCCTCTTCCACGTAGCCCGGAAGATGCACCAGCGGGGGGCTTTCACCTTGGCCCAGGCCGCCGGGTTCGCGTGGAAGCAGTTCAAGTTCGTGACGCGCGGGGAAAACATCGACGACGTCCATGCGGTGCGCGATTCGGCCCTGACGCTGGCCGCCGGAATCACCGTTGACGACATCAAGGCCCTCGGCGAGGAAGTCTATGACGAGATGATCGCGTCACGGATCTGGCCTGGCGCCAAGGCGCTGGCGGAGCAGCACCTCCGGGTGGGCCGCCGCGTATGGCTGGTGACGGCCACGCCCATCGAAGTGGCAACGGTGATCTCCACCCGGCTGGGCTTGACCGGAGCCCTGGGCACGGTGGGCGAAGTGTCGGACGGCATGTACACCGGGCGCCTGGTTGGCGACATCCTGCACGGCTCGGCCAAAGCCGTGGCCGTCCAGGCCATCGCGGACCAAGAGGATCTGGACCTCAAGCGCTGCTGGGCATACAGCGATTCCTACAATGACGTCCCGCTGCTGTCACTGGTGGGACACCCTGTGGCCATCAACCCGGACGCCAAGCTCCGCCGCCACGCCCGTGACCGGAACTGGCCTGTCTATGATTTCCGGTCCGGCCGCCGCGCTGCCACGCTGGGCCTCAAGGCGGCAACCTTCGGCGGTGCTGTGTATGGCCTCTGGAAAGGCTTCGCCCGCATCCGCGGCCCCCGCATCTAGATGGCAGTAGATGCCGTTTTGAGCGCCCAAAACGACATCTACTGCCAGCCAGTTGGGTGCCGGGTAACAGAAAAGCCCGCCGCCTGGGTAGGCGACGGGCATTTCCACGCTGTTCGAAGTATCTCTACTTCTTGTTGCGGCGCTGGTGACGAGTCTTGCGAAGCAGCTTGCGGTGCTTCTTCTTGGCCATACGCTTGCGACGCTTCTTGATAACTGAACCCACGAAAGTTCCTTACAAACTAGATGCAGTACCTGCCTGATGGGGAATGTCCGTGGACAAAGCTACGAACTGAACAACTGACAGATTCTTACAATGACGTAAAACGTTCCTTAACAGGGTACCGCCTATCGGAGGCGGCTCAGGACAGGCGGTCTCAGGCGGTCTCGGTGTGGCCGTCCACAACGGCGCCCTTAAGGTACTGCTCAACGGCGTTTTCCGGGACCCGGTAGGAGCGGCCGAACCGCACCGCCGGCATTTCGCCGGAGTGGACCAGCCGGTAAACAGTCATTTTGGAGACGCGCATGACCTCGGCTACTTCAGCCACGGTCAGGAACTTCGCGTTGGAGAAGTTCTGTTCTGCCGACATTTCCCTATTTTCCTTTGCTGACGGATGGACAACAGTGACCCCAGGTACGTGCCAATGCGGTGTTCCGATGCTGAGCCATCCACCAACCACCTAAGTAGATACTCTAGATGTTCATGTGGCAGATGTGAAAGTAGTGCCTCCCCTATTTCACCCCCTAATTCGACTGCCGCCGCTTCCGTGCCGATGCCGCCAGCTGTTCCAGGACCGATGCGGAAACGTCCCAGTCCATGCAGGCGTCGGTGACGCTTTGGCCGTACACCAGCTCCGCCCGGCCCGCGGCGTGCTCGGCAACGTCCAAGTTCTGGGCGCCGCCCACCAGGAAGCTCTCAAGCATGACACCGGCAACGGCCCGCGCCGCGGCGCCGCCGTCCTCAAGCTGCGCACCGATTTCCAGTGCAACTTCTGCCTGGCGGTGGTGGCTCTTGCCGCTGTTGGCGTGGCTGGCGTCAACGATCAGGCGGGGGTTGAGCCCCTTGCCCGCGAGTTCGGTGGAGGCCCGTTCGACGTCAGCCGCTGAGTAGTTGGGCCCCTTGCGGCCGCCGCGGAGAATGACGTGCGTGTCCGGGTTTCCTGCCGTTGCCACCAGCGCGGCCCGGCCCTCGCCGTCGATCCCCAGGAACGCCTGGGCCGCAGCGGCGGCACCGCAGGCGTCGATGGCAACCTGCAGGCCGCCGTCGGTCCCGTTCTTGAAGCCGATGGGCATGGAGAGCCCGGAGGCCAGCTGCCGGTGGATCTGGCTCTCCGTGGTGCGTGCGCCGATGGCGCCCCAGGAGATCACGTCGGCCATGTACTGGGGGCTGATCGGTTCCAGGAATTCAGTGGCCGTGGGCAGGCCCAGCGCGGTGACCTGCTGCAGGAATTGCCTGGCAGCGCGGAGGCCGGTGACCATGTCGTGGCTGCCGTCCAGCCGGGGATCGTTGATCAGGCCCTTCCAGCCCACCGTGGTGCGCGGCTTCTCGAAGTAAGTCCGCATGACGATCAGCAGGTCTGCCTTGTGCTTCTCCGCCTGGCTCACCAGGCGGCGCGCGTATTCCAGCCCTGCCTTGGGGTCGTGGATGGAGCAGGGGCCCACGATGACCAGCAGGCGGTCATCCACGCCGTCCATGATGGCGCGTACTTCGTCCCGTCCGCGTTCGACGACGGCGGCCTCCCGCGCGCCCAGCGGCAGTTTGGTGAGAAGGTCCGAAGGGGTGGGCAGCGGAGTGAACTCGCTCACGCGCAGGTTGGACGTGGACTTGGTGGCGCTGGCCGGGGCTGCTGCTGTTGCGGTGCTCATGTTCGGGGTCCTGTTCCAGATGGGAAGCGGGCCCGGATTTCAGAACCCGCCGGAGAAACGGCGAAGGGCAGAGAATGATCTCTGCCCTGTTGGCTCTGAAGGAAGTTGGATGCGTGTCAGTTAGACGCGGGCTCCTCCAGAGCCAACGAAAAATACGCATACCAACGGTTAGTCATGGAAGAGACCATAAGCCCCGGCTGGCCCAGCCGCCAAATTACGCGCGTCACATTGGACCGTACATCGGAGGCGTAGTTGCGGAGCCCGGAAAGCGGAAGGTCGAAGATGGAATCGTTGTCCTGTCCTGTTTTCGGTTGGCCGGCAGCCTCGCCGTGGAGTTCCTCTATTTCTACTGCATGGATTCCTGACGCACGCTGATAAGTGGTTCGTAGCGGCAAAGGCTTGTTCCGGCCGCGACGATTCCACGCAATTCCGCCAGTCCTCCGGCGGCGGCCCCGGCGGCACGGGCCTGGACCAGCACGTTGCCCAAGGCAGTGGCTTCCACCGGACCCGCGACGACGGGCCGTCCGGTGGCATTGGCAGTGAGCTGGCACAGCAGGCTGTTCTGCGAGCCGCCGCCCACCACGTGCACTACGTCCACTTTGCGGCCGGCGAGGCGTTCCGCAGCAGTGATGGTCCTCGCGTAGCCGGCTGCGAGACTGTCCATGATGCAGCGGGCGATGGCCGCGGGATCATTGGGCAGGACCTCCCCGGTCCGCCGCACCGCCGCCCGGATGCGGTCGGGCATGTTGTCCGGGGCGATGAAGTACGGGTCATCGGCGTTGATTTGCGGGCCGCCTGCGGGAAGGGCAGCGGCGGCTGCGAGGAGCGCGCCAAGGTCCGGCTGGAAGCCTTCGCCGGCCCAGGTCCGCTGGCACTCGCTCAGCAGCCACAATCCACCCACATTGCGCAGATAGCGGATGGTGCCGTCCACACCGCGTTCATTGGTGAAGTTGGCTTCCCGGCTGGCCTCGGCCAGGACCGGATGCTTCAGTTCCAGCCCCACCAGTGACCACGTGCCGGACGAGATGTAGGCGAAGGCGTCTTCCGCGGCAGGAACAGCTGCGACGGCGGAGGCAGTGTCGTGCGAGCCGACCGCCACCACCTGGGTGTCCTGAGGCAGTCCAAGGGCCGCAGCGATCCCCGGCAGGAGCTGCCCGTAGGCTTCGCCGGGCTGGATCAGCGGCGGGAACAGGTCCTTCCGCAGCCCCAGTGCCGTGAAGAATTCGGCGGCCCACTCCCCCGCCACGGCGTCAAACAGCCCCGTAGTGGAGGCGTTGGTGGCCTCGGTCCGGCGCACTCCGGTGAGCAGGAAGGCGATCAGGTCCGGGATGAGCAGCGCCTGCAACCCGTCCAGGTCCTTCTCGGTGGCCAGCTGGTAGATGGTGTTGAACTGCAGGAACTGCAGTCCGGTGGTCTGGTACAGGCGTGCGGGGTCCACTTTGGCGTGGACAGGTGCGACGGCGGCCCGGCTGCGGTCGTCCCGGTAGCTGAACGGCTGGGCAACCAAATTTCCCGCGACGTCCACCAGCCCGTAGTCCACGGCCCACGTGTCGATGCCAATGCTGGCAATCGTTTCGCCCTGCACGGCGGCGGCTTTCGCTGCGGCGGCCAAGCCCTTGAGCACCTCCGCGAACAACGCGTCGAAGTCCCAGCGGAGGCCGCCGTCGAGCTCCACCACACCATTGGGGAAGCGGTGGACAGTCGCCAGCGAAACCCCTTCAGGGGAGACCCGTCCCAGCATCACCCGGCCCGAGGAGGCGCCGATGTCGACGGCGGCAAACACGCCAGAGGCAGGATGCGCGTCGGCCCCGCCTGACACGCTACTCATCGCAGGAAGGCTGCTGCGACGCCGGCGTCCACGGGGATGTGCAGGCCGGTGGTGTGGGACAGTTCGTTGCCGGTGAGGACGGCGGCGGCGTTGGCCACGTGCTCGGGCAGGACTTCGCGTTTGAGCAGGGTGCGCTGGGCGTAGTACTCGCCCAGTTTTTCCTCGTCCACGCCGTAGACCGCGGCGCGCTTGGCGCCCCAGCCGCCGGCGAAGATGCCGGAGCCGCGGACCACGCCGTCGGGGTTGATGCCGTTGACGCGGATGCCGTACTCGCCCAGTTCGGCCGCGAGCAGCCGGACCTGGTGGGCCTGGTCTGCCTTGGTGGCGGAGTAGGCGATGTTGTTGGGGCCGGCGAACACAGAGTTTTTGGAGGAGATGTAGATGATGTCCCCGCCCATGCCCTGGGCGATCATCACCTTGGCGGCGGCCTTGGCCACGAGAAACGAGCCCTTGGCCATGACGTTGTGCTGCAGGTCCCAGTCCTTCTCGGTGGTTTCCAGCAGCGGCTTGGAGATGGACAGGCCGGCGTTGTTGACCACCAGGTCCACACCCCCGAATGCAAGGACCGCGGCGTCGATCGCGGCCGAGACCTGTGCCTCGTCGGTGACGTCCGCCTGGACACCGATGGCGACGTCGGAGCCGCCGAGTTCTTCGGCGACCTTCTGCGCGTTCTCCACGTTCAGGTCGGCAATGACGACGCAGGCGCCTTCCGCGGCGAGGCGGGTGGCGATGGCTTTGCCGATGCCGGACGCGGCACCGGTCACCAGCGCGATGCGGGTGGCGTGGGACTTGGGCTTGGGCATCCGGGCCAGCTTGGCTTCCTCCAGGGCCCAGTATTCGATCCGGAACTTCTCGGATTCCTCGATCGGGGCGTAGGTGGAGATCGCCTCCGCGCCGCGCATGACGTTGATCGCGTTGAGGTAGAACTCCCCGGCCACCCGGGCGGTCTGCTTGTTCGCCCCGAAGGAGAACATGCCCACGCCGGGGACCAGAACGATCGCCGGGTCCGCGCCGCGCAGCGCCGGGGAGCCAACGTCCGCGTGCCGGTCGTAGTAGGCCTGGTAGTCCTCGCGGTAGTCGGCGTGCAGCTCGTGCAGCCGGGCGATGGAGTCCTCGATGGAGGCGTCCGCGGGCAGGTCCAGGATCAGTGGCTTGACCTTGGTGCGCAGGAAGTGGTCCGGGCAGGAGGTGCCGAGCGCGCCCAGCCGCGGGTGTTCGGCGGCTTCGAGGAAGTCCAGGACGACGGCGTCATCGCTGAAGTGCCCCAGGACCGGCTTGTCCGTGGAGGCCAGGCCGCGGATCACCGGTGCCAGGGCTGCGGCTTTGGCGTGCCGCTCGGCCTCGGGCAGGGCAGCGTAGCCGGGCAGCTTGGGCCCGAAGGGCTCGGCCTTGCCGTTGTCCTTGATGTACTTTTCGGCCTGGTCGATGATCCACAGCGAGTTGGTTTCGGCTTCTTCGCTGGTGGCGCCCCAGGCGGTGATGCCGTGGCCGCCCAGGATGGTGCCGACCGCTTGCGGGTTGGCGTCCTTGATCGCGGCGATGTCCAGGCCCAGCTGGAACCCGGGACGGCGCCAGGGCACCCAGACCACCTTGTTGCCGAAAATCTTTTCGGTCAGCGCCTCGCCGTCAGCGGCGGTGGCGATGGCGATGCCGGAGTCCGGGTGCAGGTGGTCCACGTGTGCGGCGTCCACCAGGCCGTGCATGGCCGTATCGATCGATGGGGCTGCGCCGCCCTTGCCGTGCAGGCAGTAATCGAAGGCGGCCACCATCTCGTCCTCCCGCTCGACGCCGGGGTAGACGTTTTTAAGCGCGGTCAGCCGGTCCAGGCGCAGCACCGCAAGGTTCTGCTCCTTCAGGGTGCCCAGGTCCCCGCCGGAACCCTTGACCCACAGCAGTTCCACGTCCTGGCCCGTGACCGGGTCCTTCTCGGTGCCCTTGGCCGAGGTATTGCCGCCGGCGAAATTGGTGTTCCGCTTATCCGCGCCCAGGCGGTTCGAACGCGAAATCAGGTCTTCAACAGTCTTATTGCTCATGGCTGGTTATGCGCCCCATCCGGCTTGCTGGCCGCCTGCGCGGTCCTCGTTGATCTGTTTCTGGTAGCCGCTGGCCTTGTAGGCTGCCATCGGGTCCGCGGGCAGGCCGCGGGATTCACGCCACTCGGCCAGCATGGGCCGGACGTCGGTGTAGAAGGCATCATTGAAGATGCCGTTGGCGGCCAGGACATCGCCCGCACACTGTGCCTCGTTCAGCGCTTCGGTGTCCACCAACAGGGCACGCAGGGTCATTTCCTGGACGTTGAGCACGGAGCGGATCTGGCCCGGGATCTTCTCTTCCAGGTTGTGGCACTGGTCCAGCATGAGCGCCACACCGGAGTCCTTGCCGTAGCCACCGCCCCGGATCACCTCGTGCATGATGCGGAAGAGCTGGAACGGATCCGCGGCACCCACGATCAGGTCGTCGTCGGCATAGAAGCGGGAGTTGAAGTCGAAGGACCCCAGCTTGCCCAGGCGCAGCAGCTGCATCACGATGAACTCGATATTGGTGCCCGGGGCATGGTGCCCGGTGTCCAGGCAGACGAACGCCTTCTCCCCCAGGGCCAGGGTCTGGGCGTAGGAGGTGCCCCAGTCCGGCACGTCGGTGTGGTAGAAAGCCGGCTCGAAGAACTTGTACTCCAGCACCAGGCGCTGCTCGTCGCCCAAGGCTGCGTAAATCTCCTGCAGGCTTTCCGCGAGCCTGTCCTGGCGGCCACGGATGTCATCCTGGCCCGGGTAGTTGGTGCCGTCCGCCAGCCAGATCTTCAGGTCCTGCGAGCCCGTAGCGTGCATGATCCCGATGCAGTCCAGGTGGTGGTCGATAGCCCGCCGGCGGACAGCCTCGTTGGAAGAGGTCAATGAGCCGAACTTGTACTCATCGTCCTGGAAGGTATTGGAGTTAATGGTGCCCAGCCCCACACCGAGTCCCGCCGCGTACTCCTTCAAAGCGGCGTAATCATCCACCTTGTCCCACGGGATATGCAGCGCCACTGTCGGGGCCAGGCCGGTCAGCTCATGGACCTTGGCGGCGTCCGCCAGCTTCTCCTGCACGGTCCGCGGCGTGCCCGGCGTGCCGAACACCTTGAAGCGCGTGCCTGAATTTCCATAGGCCCACGAAGGGACCTCAATGGCAAGCTCCCCGAGCCTGCCCAGCGCCGTTGCTACGTCGTTCATGATGGTTCTTTCCGGTGTTGAGCGTCTGTCTGATGCGATTGGTTGATGCCCCGCTGCTGGAGCAACTGGCTGTCGAGATTGAAGACTTCCTCCAGCACCTGGAACCCTTCGTCGGGTGCCTGGCCGGAATCTTCAAAGAGGCGGGCCATCTCGGCCTGCCAACGGGCATTAACATCCGTCAGGGCCATGCGGGCACGGACGGCGTCAAAGTCGTCGCACTCCACGTACCCCACCAGGAGCCCGTCTTCTGCCAGGAAGAGGGAGTAGTTATGCCAGCCGGCCTCCTTGAGTGCGTGCAGCATTTCCGGCCACACCGCGGCGTGCCGGCGTCGATATTCGTCGAGCAGCGCTGGCTGGACGGAAGAACGGAAACACACCCTCATCTGGATGTCCCTTCCAACTTCAAAAAGTTTTGAATCGTTTCATTGGTACGATTCAAAGTACTCTTGGATTTGAGCAGGTGTCAAGCAATGGCAGAAACTTTTGATTTCCGGCGCGGAAGCTCCCGCGGCGGGCATGTCGGCACGGAGAATCGATGAACCGCACAGCCAGTATCAAGGACGTGGCCAACCACGCGGGCGTGGCCGTGGGGACGGTTTCCAATGTCCTTAACTACCCTGACCGGGTGTCGGATCGGACCAAGGAACGGGTCCTGCGCGCCATCGACCATCTGGGCTTTGTGCGCAACGATGCCGCCCGCCAACTCCGGGTGGGCCACAGCCGCACCATCGGGCTCATCGTCCTTGACGTCGGCAACCCGTTCTTCACCTCAGTGGTCCGGGCGGCAGAGGACGCGGCAGCACTGCAGGGAAGCGCCGTCCTGCTGGGCGACAGCGGCCACAACGCCAGCCGGGAGGCGAACTACATCGACCTCTTCCAGGAGCAGCGCGTGCAGGGCCTGCTGATCTCGCCGGTGGGCGATGTGACGGACAGGCTGGACCTCCTCCGTGAGCGCGGCGTGCCCACAGTGCTGGTGGATCGGCTGGCTGACGAATCAAAGTTCAGCTCAGTTGCCGTTGACGATGACGCCGGCGGCTACCTCGCAGCCCGGCACCTGCTGGACACTGGCCGCCGTCGGCTGGCTTTCGTTGGCGGCCCCGCGTCCATCCGGCAGGTGGCGGACCGCCTCCAGGGGGCCCAGCGGGCCGTAAAGGAGGAGCCAGCGGCCACGCTCGAGGTGCTGGACACGGAGGGCCAAACCGTCCTGGCGGGCCGGAGCGTGGGTGACATGCTGGTGCGGCGCGGCCGGGCCGACCTGCCCGAGGGGATTTTCTGTGCCAACGACCTCCTGGCCCTGGGGGTCATGCAGTCGCTGACCATGACCCACACGTTCCGCATCCCCGAGGACGTGGCGCTGATCGGCTATGACGACATCGACTTTGCAGTCTCCGCGGTGGTTCCCCTGTCTTCCGTCCGCCAGCCCACCCAACTGCTGGGCCGGACAGCCATCGAATTGCTCTCCGAAGAGGTGGAGTCCCAGAACCCCGCCCACCGGTCCGTGGTCTTCACGCCGGAACTGGTTGTCCGGCAGAGCACGGCTGCGTCCGACGCCGGCTGATCAGCCGGCGCGCATTACTTGCCCGTCTCCTGCAGCCACTTCATGGACTCGGTCCGGGAGGTGAAGAACCGCGTTGGGCAGGGCGGGACATGGACACCCAGGAAGAAATTCGCGAGGATCCGGTCTACCGGACTTGTCCCAAGCAGCGCTATCCGGCTTGCCGCGCACGGGACCGAGAACACCGAGCGGGCCGGCATGCTGACGTTCTCAGTGGTGGCCATGTCCACCAGCATCGGGTAGGTGCCGTCCCCCGCGATCCGGTTCACGGCAGCCATCGCGGCCTGCGCGTCCTCCATTTCGATGCGCACCTTCGGCTCCCAGATGAGGTGGATGACGCCGTCAGTGCGTAATTCCACGGTGCCCTTGCCGCCGTCGACCAATACAGGCTCCATACCACGCCTCCCTCCAGTGGGCAGTTCCTGACCTTCCCCATCTTGCCTCACCTCGCACCGTCCAGGCGCTTACGCCCCCAGCCAGTCCCGCGGCCAGCTTGACTCATCAGCATACTTACTAATACGTTGGTCGACGTGCCCGTGGCCGGGATCACGGTCCAACGCCACGCGTCGCGGCCCGCCAGGGCTGCATCAGAAATGAACTGCATTTGAAATAAACAGTTCCGCCGGGGTTCTCCATGGGGGCGGAGCCTCGGGGATTCATTGCACCGCAACCCGGTGCTGAAAGGATTTACCGAAAATGCGCACAAAGGTCTCAGCTTCAGTAACCGCCATCGCCCTCTCCGGCGCCATGCTCTTCGGCATGGCAGGCCCGGCGACCGCCGCGGCACCCGCGGCTCCTTCCGCCACTTCCCAGTCATCACAGGTAGCCAACGTCTCTGGAACAATCAACCAGACCATCGACGGCGTGGGCACCTTCGTCGGCTCGTTTACGCCGTCCGGCTTCAGCGCCGAAAACGGCCAGTTGACCGTCACGGGCCTGGTGCAGGGTACATTCACCAACCTGGCCGGTGTGGCCACCCCCGTGAGCCAGACGGTAACCACCACCGCCGCTGCGGCACCCTCCACCGCGGCAGCCGCAGCCTCGGGCGGCTCCTGCGACGTCCTCAACCTGGTCCTCGGACCGCTGCATCTTGACCTTCTGGGCCTCAATGTCGACCTGAACCAGGTTGTCCTGGACATCACCTCCCAGACCGGCGCGGGCAACCTTGTGGGCAACCTGCTCTGCGCGGTGACCGGGCTCCTGGACGGCGGCACGGGCCTGAACGGCCTGGCGAACCTGCTCAACCAACTCCTGGGACTCTAGTACGCGGTAGTTCACTAGAGCACTTACTGCAACGCAAAGATGGGCAGTCCCCCAGGGGCTGCCCATCTTTGCGTTGCCGCTAAGACCGCTGCGGCTTGGAGCTTCCCAGAGCGGATGCGGGCCAGAATTGAATCGTTACACAGCTAGACGGGAACGGCCTTGATCGCGCAGAATGAAGGTGGAAAGCGCTTGCCTGACTATGTGCTCGCGTAAGATCCCGGTGCCCGCCACGCTGGCGCCAAATGGCAGAAGGAGAACCATGGAAACGGCAACGGAAGCCGCCGGCAGCACCTCGGCCACAGCCCCAGCAACCGCACCGGCACCAAGAATTGCGCTGGTGGGAGTGCACGGCTTTGGCACCCACCATCTGCGGAACCTCGAACGGCTGCAGGCGGCAGGAAGTGTTGAACTGGTTGGCGTGGCGGACCCGCAGCCGCCGGCACCGGGCGCCGTCCCGCCGTCGGCCGCTGTTTACCCAGGGCTCGAGGAGCTCCTTACTGCCACCCGGGACCTGGACCTGATCATCGTGGCCACGCCCATCCAGACGCACGCCCCGCTGGCCTTGGCTGCCCTGGCCACTGACGCGGAGCTGTACCTTGAGAAGCCTCCCGTCGCCTCGCTGGCAGACTTCAACCGGTTGTGCTCGGCGGCCGCGGAGTCGGGCCGCGGGGTCCAGATCGGATTCCAGAGCCTCGGCTCGCAGGCGCTTGAAGCCATCGGGGAACTGCTCGCCGCCGGGACCATCGGAACACTGGAGGGCATCTCCGCCACCGGCCGGTGGGTCCGCGACAAGGCCTACTACCAGCGCTCCCGCTGGGCAGGGAAACGGAGCATGAACGGCGTCGATGTGGTGGACGGCGTGGCCACCAACCCGTTGGCGCACGCCGTCGCGACTGCCCTTCGGATCGCCGGTGCGCGCACCACCGGGGATGTGGCTTCCGTGGAGACGGAGCTGTACCGGGCCAATGACATCGAATCGGATGACACCTCCGTGATCCGGATCCGCACCGCAGCGGGCCTGCCCATTACCTGCGCCCTGACCATCTGCGCGTCCGAGTCCGTTGAGCCGTACGTCACCCTCCAGGGCTCGGCAGGCACCGCGGTGTTCCACTACACCGAGGACCGGCTCACCGTGGAGACGGCGGCCGGGCGTACGGAGGAAACCTACGGCCGGGACGACCTGACGGAGAACCTCGTGGCCCACCGGGCTCACGGCGTTCCGCTGACCAGCAGCCTGGAGGACAGCGGAGCCTTCATGCTGGTGCTGGAAGCCATCCGGACCGCGCCGCTTCCCGCCCCGATCGATCCCGCTTACCTCCGCTGGGAAGGCGAAGGAGACGCGGCACACGCCGTGGTGGTGGGCATCGAGGAAGCCTTGGAGCAGGCGGGCCGGGAGCACGCCACGTTCAGCGGGCTGGGGCTGCCCTGGGCTGCCGCTGCGCCGGTGGTCTTCGACATCCCGGCGTCCTGATAGCGCTTCAAGACCCGGCGGCAGAACCAGCCCGAACCTGGACCTTCAGTCCCGGGCAGCGACCGCCCGGTGCCGTGCGTGCCGCCACAGGAGCAGGCCCACCACGGCCGCGGAGAGCATGCCAAGGCCGCCGGTGACCACCAGCCCCGTCCGGACGCCGAACTCTTCGGTCAGCCAGCCCGCCAGCAGGCCGCCGCAAGCGTGGCCGCCAAGCAGGAGCGGAAGGTACAACGCCATCACCCGGCCGCGGATGGCAGGCCCGGCTTCGAGCTGGACGGCTGTGGCGGCGCTGGTCAGGAACAACAGCGTCATCATGCCCACCACCACCAGCATCGCCACGAAGAGCACCATGGTGGGCATCAGTGCGGCAACCAGCTGGGACAGGCCAAAGAGGCCGGCTGCGGCCACAATGCCCCTGCGGCCCATGTTCCCGATCCGGGCCGCCAGGAGGGCGCCGGCCAGGGCACCGCCGGCGCTGACGGTATTGAACAAGCCAAAACCGGTTGCGCCGTTGTGCCACACTTCCTGGGCGAAGGCCGCAAGGACCACCGGCCCGTTCATGCCAAAGGCGCCCAGCAGGCCGGCCAGCAGGATGAGGAGCAGCAGGCACGGGCGTTCGCGGACGTAGCGGAAGCCGGCAAGCACCTGCCCGCGGCCGCGCTCGGCGGGTGTGCCCGGATGCAGTTCGTGCAGCCGGATGCCGGCGATCAGACCCAGCACCATCACACCGATCAGTGCGTTTGAGGCGAAGGCGGCGGCCGGTCCCGCCTGTGCGATCAGTACGCCGCCCAGCGCCGGTCCGGCCATGGCGCCCAGCTGGGCGAGGGCGTTGTTCAGTCCGATGGCGGGACGCAGGGCGGCGTCGCCCACCACTTCGTTGACGAAGACCTGGCGGGTGGGCTGGTCCACAGCCGCGGTGATGCCCAGCGCCATGCAGCTGGCGTACACAACCCAGACGGTGATGGTGCCGCTGGCAGCCCAGGCCGCCAGCCCCAGGCCCAGCAGCACAATGACTGACTGGCACACCATCATGATCCTGCGCTTGGGGAAGATGTCCACCACCAGTCCGGCGAGCGGGCCCACCACGAGCATGGGCAGGAATTGGAGGGCGACGGCGGCGCCCACCGCGGCGGGGCTTCCCGTCAGCTGCAGCACCAGCCAGTCCTGCGCCAGGCGCTGCATCCACACGCCCAGGCTGCCGGCCAGCTGCATGGCAAGGAAGATCCGGTAATTGTGTTGTTTCAGGGGGTGGTACCAGCGTGGCTCGCTGATGCGGGGGCGGGCCGGCGGCGCCGAGCGGGCGCGGCGGGAAGGCACCGTCAGCGCCGGGAGTTGCTGGACCGCAGTTTGACGGCGGCCGCGGCCAGGATCAGGGTGCCGGGAACCACTACGAAGAGTGCGGCCAACATCCAGACGAACACCACGGCGCAGAACAGGGCGGCAGCCAGCAGCAGCGAGCCGGTCCAGTCACGCAGGGAGATGTCCTTGCCGGTTAGGAGGGCCTGGCGCCAGGCGGCCGTGCCGGTGGCAGCGGAAGCCCGGACGCCGGACCAGGCGGAGGCGGTGCGCAGCAGCAGGATGGCCGCGCCGGCGGCGAGGACCAGCGTGGCCGGAAGGACCACGCCACTGCCCGGCAGCTGCCCCACCCACGCGAGCAAAAGGTTCAGGACAATCACGACGGCGGCTGCCGCCGTCGTCATTCCAAGCTTCCAGCTGCCGGGCAGGGCAGCCCTGAACAGGCCCCACAGGCCGCGGACGGAATCGTCCCGGCCATTCAGGTGCCGCTCCAGGTGCGCGATCCCGGCCGCGTAGGCGGCCGGGATGGTGACCAGCGGGATGGACAGCACCAGCACCAGCACCCCCGCCAGGACGGTTTCGGAGAACAGGGCGAACCGGTTCACCGGGATGGGCTGGTGGCCTGCTGCGGATGTGGTGCTGTCCATAACGCTCATTTTCCTTTTCCTAACCCTTCAGTCCCTGGGTGGAGACGCCTTCGACGATGTACCGCTGGAAGATCAGGAAGAAGATCAGCACGGGGAGCAGGGCCAGCACCGACATGGCGATCATGGCGCCGTAGTCGGAGGACTGGGTCTGGTCCACGAAGAGCCGCAGGGCCAGCGGCAGCGGGTATTTGTCAGGGGTGTTCAGGTACAGCAGCGGCCCCAGGAAGTCGTTCCAGCTCCAGATGAAGGAGAAGATCGAGGTGGAGATTAGGGCCGGTTTCATCAGCGGCAGCATGATGGACCCGAAGATCCGCGCGTGCCCGGCGCCGTCGATCCTGGCTGCCTCATCCAGCTCTGCGGGCAGGCCGCGCATGAACTGGACCATCAGGAAGACGAAGAACGCGTCCCCGGCCAGGAACTTGCCGATCAGCAGCGGTACATAGGTATCCACCAGGCCCAGCTGCTGGAAGATGATGTACTGCGGAATGATCACCACGTGGAAGGGCAGCAGCAGCGTGGCGATCATCATGCCGAAGAACACGCTGCGGCCCGGAAAGTTGATCCGGGCGAACGCGTACGCCGAGACACTGGCGGACAGGATGGTCCCGACGACGGCGCCGAGGGCCAGGATGAGCGAGTTGGTGAAGAACTGCAGGGTGGACACCCCGCCGATGCCGTCCATCGCCGTGACGAAGTTGTCGAAATTGAAGTTGTTTGACCACAGCGACGTGTTCTGGCCGCCGATCTCCGAGTTGGGCTTGAAGGACGAGGCAATCATCCACAGGCCGGGGTAGAGCACGATGGCGGTAAGGACGAGGGCAACGAGGTGGAAGATGACGCTCTTGGCGCGTTTGGCTCCAACCGACTCTGACTTGGGGTTGTAGGCCGGCGCGGCGGCCTCCGGTGTGGACTGCGTGGGCGTTGCCATGGTTGTCATTTCGAATCACCGCTGTAGTGGACCCAGGACTTGGACGTGCGGAAGAAGATCAGGGTGATGATGCCCACCACGATCACCAACAGCCATGCCATGGCCGAGGCGTAGCCCATCCGGAAGTCGCTGAAGCCCCGCAGGTAGAGGTAGAGGGTGTAGAAGAGGGTGGAGCCGGCGGGGCCGCCTTCACCGTTGGAAATGATGTACGCCGACGCGAAGATCTGGAATGCGTGGATGGTTTCCATCAGCAGGTTGAAGAAGATCACCGGCGACAGCATGGGCCAGGTGATGTTGAAAAACTTCCGCACGGGTCCGGCGCCGTCCATCGACGCAGCCTCATACAGTTCACCGGGGATCTGCTTGAGCCCGGCCAGGAAGATCACCATCGGGGCTCCGAACTGCCACACCGTGAGGAGGATGAACATCGGCATGGTCATTGAGGGGTTGCCCACCCAGCCGCCCAGGTTGATCCCGAAGAAGGACAGGCCCTGGTCCACTGGACCGGAGTCCCCGAACATGGCTTTCCAGACAATGGCGATGGAGACTGATGCGCCGATCAAGGACGGAGCGTAGAAGGCGGACCGGTAAAAGCCTTGGCCTCGGCGCTTGCTGTTCAGCAGCATCGCTACCGCCAGCGCCGCCGCGAGCTTCAAGGGGGTACCAAAGACCACGTATCCCACTGTCACGCCCACGGACTGCAGGAAGCGCTCGTCCTGGAACAGGGTGGTGTAGTTGTCCAGGCCGATCCACTTGGGCGGCTCAAACAGGTTGTAGTTGGTGAAGGACAGGTACAGCGAGGAGATCATCGGCCCCACAGTGAGGGCAATGAATCCCAGCAGCCAGGGCAGCAGGAAGGTGTAGCCGGCGCGGGCGTCCGCGCCCCGCTGCCGTGTCTTGCGCGGCAGCGGGGCGGCGGACGACGCCGGAGGCCTGCTCAGGGTTGGGCTTTGAGTCACGAGTTCATTCCGTCAGTCGTGGAACCTGGGTGGGAGGGCATGGCGCCGGATCAGGCGTTCTGCTTGATGAGGTCTTCGGCTTCCTTGAACCACGCATCCGCGGCACCGTCGATGGTGAGCTTGCCGTAGTTCAGGTCGGATGCGATGCGCTTGAAGGAGGCTTCAAGCGTGCCGAAGCCAACGATGGGCGGCTCGGGTGCATCCTTGAGGTACTTCTCGATGGACTTCTCGTAGTCGACCACCAGCTTGTCGGTTCCTTCGAAAGTGGTGCCGTCGCGCTGGGTCTTTGAGGCGGGAACGCCGCGGGAGGTCTTGAAGATCTGGCCCACCTCGGGGTCGTTGACCATGAAATCGATAAAGCGGGCGGCCGCATCCTTGAACTTGGTCTTGGCGCTGGCAACCATCAGCATGGAGGGCTTAAGGAACAGCCCCAGGTTGTCCGGGTCGTCGGACGGGACTGGAACCAGCTTGAGTTCCTTCGCGCCGCTGTCTCCAAGGTATCCGGCCATGAAGTTGTCCCAGGTCACTTCAGTGGCCGTGGCGTTGGAGCCGAACGGCGACTTCGGTGCCAGCTGCGTTACGCGGTCCTCAGGGATAATGGCACCCGTCCCGCGCAGCTCGGCGGGGAGGTCCCACCACTTCTTGAGGTCATCCTTGGTGAAGCCGAGCTTGCCGTCGGAGGTAAACGCCTCGATTTTGTTCTGGCGCAGCCAGATGTTGAACATCCACCACACACCGGTGTAATCGGTACCGCCGTAAAGGGCGCCGTTGCTCTTAGCACCCACCTGGGACAGGAAGTCGTTGAATTCCTTATAGGTCCAGCTGCCGTCCGGCTCGGCGATGCCCAGGGAGGCGAGCTTGGCGGGATCGTAGTAGACGGCGAAGGCGTTGGTGCTGGTGGGGATGCCGTAGGTCTTGCCCTTGATCTGGCCGGAGGGCAAGAGGGACTTCTCAAAGGCGTCAGTGTTGATCTTGACCGTGCCCAGGTCCAGGAGCTGGTTGCGCTGGCCGTAGTCGCGCAGGTAGGAAAGGTCCCACTGCATGACGTCGGGAAGTCCGCCGCCTGCGGCCTCGGTGGCCCGCTTTTGCCAGTAACCCGCGAAGTCGGTGAAGTTGCCGTTGACCTTGATGTCGGGGTTCTTCGATTCAAAGAGGGCAATGGCCTTGCGCGTCCGCTCGGCCCGGTCGTCGTTGCCCCACCACGTGTAGTTGATGGTGACAGGCTTCTCGGCGCTTCCGGTCTGGCCGGAAGAGCTGGATCCGGACCCGCACGCCGAAAGTGCAGCGGCAGATGCGGTACCGATGGCCACGGTTGTGAGGAAATGCCTTCTGTTGATCACGGGAGCCTCCTTGCTCGATGTGTGTCGCCCTTTTCTCTTTCTACAACGTGAGTAGTGAGCTGGCTTACACGGCTTCTGAAACGATACAATAGCGGCATTCCCGTCATTGGGCAAGCGTTTTCCAGACGTCTGTCCAATACCCCGTTCCAACTCCCGAGCAGACAAAGGAGCCACATGGCACAGCAGGAAACCACCGCCCCTCCGAGCATTTGGAACAAGGTTGAGGGCCTCGCCTTCGGCGGTGACTACAACCCTGAGCAGTGGCCGGTGAGCGTCCGGCTGGAGGACCTGGATCTCATGCAGGAGGCGGGCGTGAACTTCCTCAGCGTGGGGATCTTCTCGTGGGCACTGCTTGAACCCGCCGAGGGGCAGTACGATTTCGGGTGGCTGGATGAGGTGATGGACAACCTCGCAGGGATCGGCGTGAAGGTAGCCCTGGCCACCGCCACCGCCGCTCCCCCGGCTTGGCTGGTCCGCAAGCACCCGGAAATCCTGCCGGTCACGGCTGACGGAACCGTGCTGGGGCCGGGCTCGCGGCGGCACTACACGCCGTCGTCGTCCGTTTACCGCCGCTACGCCGCGGGGATCACGCGGGCCCTCGCCGAACGGTACGGGGACCACCCGGCCCTGGCGCTGTGGCACGTGGACAACGAGCTGGGCTGCCACGTCTCGGAGTTCCATGGCGAGGAAGACGCCGCCGCTTTCCGCACGTGGCTTGAGCGGCGGTACGGGACCATCGGCGCGCTCAACGCCGCCTGGGGCACGGCGTTCTGGTCCCAGAACTACGGCTCCTTCGCTGAGATCCTGCCGCCTTCTGTTGCGCCGTCCACGCTGAACCCGGGCCAGCAACTGGACTTCCAGCGGTTCAGTTCCTGGGCGCTGATGGATTATTACCGCGAGCTCGTGGCAATCCTGCGCGAGCTGACCCCGGATATCCCCTGCACCACCAACCTGATGGCCTCAAGTGCCACCAAGGCCATGGACTACTTCGACTGGGCCAAGGACCTGGACGTCATCGCCAACGACCACTATCTGGTGGCCGCAGACCCCGAACGCCATGTCGAACTCGCGTTCAGCGCGGACCTCACCCGTGGCATTGCGGGCGGCGACCCATGGATCCTGATGGAACATTCGACGTCGGCCGTCAACTGGCAGCCCCGCAACCAGCCCAAGATGCCCGGCGAGATGCTGCGCAATTCCTTAGCGCACGTGGCCCGTGGAGCTGATGCAGTGATGTTCTTCCAATGGCGCCAGAGCTTCGCCGGCTCGGAGAAGTTCCATTCCGCCATGGTTCCGCACGGCGGCCGGGACACGCGCGTGTGGCGCGAGGTTGTGGAACTCGGCGAGGCGTTGAAGAGGCTGGAGCCGGTCCGCGGCTCACGGGTGCGGTCCCGGGCCGCCATTGTCTTTGACTACGAGGCGTGGTGGGCCGGCGAAATCGACTCGAAGCCCAGCATCGATGTGAAGTACCTGGACCTGCTGCGGGCGTTCCATCGCGACCTGTTCCTCCGCGGGATCTCCGTGGACGTAGTCCATCCCTCCGCGTCATTGGAGGGATACGACCTGGTGCTGGTGTGCACGCTGTACGCGGTGTCGGACGGAAATGCAGCCAACATCGCTGCCGCGGCTGCTGCCGGCGCCACCGTGCTGGTGGGCTACTTCAGCGGGATCGTTGACATGCAGGACCACGTGCGGCTGGGCGGCTATCCCGGCGCATTCCGCGACCTGTTGGGGGCGCGCGTGGAGGAGTTCCACCCCCTGCTTGCCGGGTCGCAACTCAAGCTGAGCGACGGGACGGTCTCCTCGGTGTGGAGCGAGCATGTCCACCTGGAGGGCGCCGAAGCCGTCCAGGCCTTTACCGAATACCCGCTGGAAGGTGTTCCGTCCCTTACCCGCCGTGCCGTAGGTTCCGGGGCGGCCTGGTACCTGGCGACCTTCCCCGACCCGGATGGCATTGGTGCTCTCCTGGACAAGCTGGTGGCCGAGTCGGGGGTCTCCCCCGCTGCCGCCGCCGATGCCGGGGTGGAGCTGGTCCGCAGGACGTCGGCCGACGGGCAGAGCTTCCTGTTCGCCATCAACCACACTCGTTCGGATGCCTCAGTTTCCGCCACGGGCACCGATCTGTTGACAGGTGAGCCATTTGGCGGCTCTGTTCCCGCGGGCGGCGTGGCGGTGGTTGCTGAGGGCTAGGCTCTGCTGCGCCAAACGTACGACGGCGGCACGCTCCCTTTGGGTGCCGCCCTTTCCGTTTATGGCAGGGCTCCTGCGGACGCAGGTCGTGTTTTCCACATGGGGCTTTTGGGTGGCTGGCGTTGTCGGACCCTGGTGGAAGACTTTGGTTATGGAAGCGGTTGTGGAATCGGTGGGAGTACAACGGGCGGTGGGACGCGTCGGATTGTCCGCTGTTGGTGCCGCTCTTTACCCGCCCGCCGCACCTTCCCTTGGTGATGTCCTGGGCCTGCTCTCCCGCGTCCCGTTCCCTGCCGATGGTGCGGGGATGATCGATCAGATTCGTGGCCTGGAGGACCTGAAATCACTCGCGGGTGCCCGGCAGGCCGAAATATCCGTGGCTTTTGATCTGTCCCAGCGGCGGGAGCAGGCGGCCGCCGGAGTGCCGGCCGAGGAACAGGGCTCTGGAGTCGCGGCGCAGATCGCGTTGGCCCGGCGGGAGTCACCAGCCCGGGGTTCCCGGCTGCTGGGCCTGGCCAAAACATTGACCGGAATGGCCCACACGTTCGCGGCGTTCCGCAGTGGGTTGTTGAATGAGTGGCGGGCCACCCTGATCGTGAAGGACACCATCTGCCTGACGGTCGAGGACCGGGCCGGGGTGGATGAGGAACTCGCCGCCGACACCGGTGCGCTGGAGGGCATGGGAGACAAGGCCATCATCGCCGCGGTCCGGGCGGCGGCGTACCGGCGGGACCCCGCCTCGGTCGCGAAACGGGCGGCACGGGCGGTCACGGAACGGACCGTGAGCCTGCGCCCGGCCCCGGACACGATGGCCTACCTGACCGCGCTGCTGCCCCTCGCCCAGGGCGTGGCCGCGTACGCCGCTCTCAGTACAGACGCTGACACCGCCCGCTCGAACGGTGATGACCAGTCGCGGGGGCAGTTGATGGCGGACGCCCTGGTCGAACGCGTCACGGGCACCCCCGGCGGCATCACCGGGGTGGAGATCCAGCTCGTCATGACCGACCGCACCCTCCTGCAGGCCGACGCCGAACCGGCACGGCTGCCCGGCTACGGCATTATTCCCGCAGGAGTCGCCAGGGAACTCGCCCTTGCCGGCACCGAAGCACGCGCCGGAACGGCAACACGTGACTCGGGGTCGAATCCCGAGCTCGACCTCTGGGTCCGCCGGCTCTACACCGCCCCTGGCAGCGGGAACCTGGTGGCAATGGACTCCAAAGCCCGGCTCTTCCCGGCAGGACTCAAACGCTTCCTCCAGGTCCGGGACGATACCTGCCGGACCCCGTACTGTGACGCCCCCATCCGGCACCACGACCACGTGACGTCCTGGCACAACGGCGGACCCACGACGGCCAGTAACGGGCAGGGTTTGTGCGAAGCCTGCAACCACACCAAAGAAACACCCAGATGGACAGCGGAACCCGTCCCCGGTCCGCGGCACACGGTGGCGAACACCACCCCAACCGGTCACACTTACCACTCCACCACTCCCAGGCACTCGACTGGCCGATCCACCAATGGCCCGACCTGCGAGCCCTCCTCTTTCATCCAGCGGGGATTGTGTAGCACAAACCAAAGATCAGGAAGTCCCACCGCCGCCGGCCGGGCGGACTGGCGGCGCAGAGGGGCCGCAGGAAGGTGTACAGGCCCTGCCCACTCATGCCGTCCACACTTTGGGGAGGGTCGCACCGTCCCGCGCCACCGGGCCCCGGCAGCTCCCCCAAGACTCGAGGCCCAGCAAGACAGGCGTTCCGTACTGCTCGCCCTGCTGACGCCGGAGTTCACGCGGTGCCTGATACCGGAGTCAACAGAGCGCCAAACAGCCCCACCCCGGGAAGAACCATTGGTTACTTTCCGGGGCAGGGCTGCGACCCGCCGTCGAACGTCTGGATTGGGAGGCGTCCCTGCAGACTGTCCGGAGCCGTGTTGGCGGTGGACTTACTTGGTGATGGCCGACTTCATCTCATCCGTTGCTTTTTTGCCGGCATCTTCCGGGGACAAGCGCTCGAAGAGAACTTCGGAGGTGTAGCGCTTGATGATTTCCTGGATGGCGCCGGCACCCTTCGGCGGCGGGGCAGGGGCCTCGCCGAGCTCATCCTTGATCTGGTCGATGAAGTTGACCACCTTGACGTCGGCCGGCGTGAGTTTCGGCTGGATGGCTGCCCGGACGTCGGAGTTCGGGTAGACGCCGCGGTCTGCCAGCAGTGCCTCGCCCGCTTTGACGTTGTTGGTGAGGAAGTTGATGAACTTGGCGGTTTCCTGCGGGTGCTTGGTGCGTGATGATGCTGACCAGAACTGCGAGGCCTTGTACCAGAGCTCGGTGTCAGCGGACGACCCGGTCTTGGTGGGGAACCGCAGGATCTTCAGGTCCCCGCCGCTGGCCTTTTCCAGGGCCGGCGCCTGGTTGGACCACCAGAAGGCCATGCCGTTCTTGCCTGTTGCCAGTCCACTCTGGTCGAGCGGAGCAGCCTCGGCTTCCACCACCTCGGATGCCGACGGCACCGCCTTGTCCTTGCTGAGCTTCTTCAGGAAAGCCCACCATTCCGCGATGTCACCAGACTCGAAGCCCAGCTTGCCATCGGACGTATACAGCGATTTGCCGTTCTGCCGGAGCCAGACCCCCAGGGACGCCTCGTCGGTTCCGTAAGCCGCAGCGCCGTAGGTTCCCTTCGGGGACTTGGCGGTAATCTCGGCGGCGATGCGGCCAAAGTCGTCCCACGTCCACTTGGTGTCATCCGGAAGCGGAACGCCCGCAGCCTGGAAGACGGCCGGGTTGGCCAGGATGGTGGCGGCGTTGATTCCTGCGGCGATACCTGTCAGGCCTTTCTCTCCCTTGCCGGCGTTGAGCGCTGCTTCATCCAGCTTGGAGGTGTCGATGTCGTACTTGGAGAGGTCCAGGAGGGCGCCGCGGCTGGAGTACTCCGTAATGTACTTTTCATCCATCTGAATGATGTCGGGGGCGTCATTGGCCGCCACCTGCGTGGCCAGCTTGTCCCAGTAGCCGCTCCAGTCCCCAAACTCCGGTCTAATCTTGATCTTGGGGTTTTCGGCTTCGAACTGCTTGATGGCCTCCTGCGTGAGCTGGGCGCGCTTGTCGCCGCCCCACCAGGAGAAGCGGAGCTCGACGGTGCCGTCCGCATTCTGCGGCGCGGCTCCTCCCCCGCATGCACTGAGCGCCATGACGGCGGCAACGGCGGCGGCAACTGCACCGGCCTTGCGGGTCCGGCCACTGCGGGTTCTAGGGTTGGGGCCTGAGGTGGGTGCCCCTGCATGCTGCTTGGCAGCAGAAACAGGTCGGGGAAAAAGCGGCACTGTGTACTCCGATCTTCGTTGATCCAGGTGCGGGTGGGTGGTCTCTGGTAATTGCTTGAGGGGAATGTCAGGGCGGGAAACCCGCCGGGTCCAAATGAAACCTATGAAAGCGCTTTCCGGTACCTAGGCTACAAGCCTAAAACTTGTAATACAAGATGCTTGGCCGTGGCAGTAAGTGGACGCGTCTGCCCATAACAGCCTGGGACCCGCCGCCGGGGCGGACCCCTGAGGGGCATTGCCTGGGGGTTACTTGATACCTGTGGTGGCGATGCCCTTGATGAGGAACCGCTGGCCGAAGAGGAACACCAGGAAGACCGGCAGGAGCGAAACGATGGACATGGCGAACAACGATCCCCAACTGGTGGCCGACTGTGAATCCACGAAGGCCCGCAGCGCCACCGGAACGGTGAACATGTCCGGATCGGTGAGGTAGATCAGGGCCCCGAAAAAGTCGTTCCAGGTCCAGATGAAGGTGAAGATGGTGGTGGTGGCCAGCGCCGGCACCATCAGCGGCAGGATGACCCGCAGGAAGATGCGCGGATGGCCGGCACCGTCAATCCGCGCAGCTTCATCGAGTTCGCGCGGGATGCCGCGGATGAACTGCACCATCAGGAAGACGAAGAACGCGTCCGTGGCCAGCAGCTTGGGCACCAGCAGCGGCCAGAAGGTATTCACCCAGCCGATCTGCGAAAACAGGATGTACTGCGGAACAATCACCACGTGGAACGGCAGCATGATGGTCAGCAGCATGATGCCGAAGAACAGCTTCTTCCCGGTGAACTGGAGCCGGGCGAAGGCGTAGGCGGCCATGGAACAGGAAACAAGGTTCCCCAGGATGGAGCCAATCACCACGATGGCCGAGTTCAGCATGTAGTGGCCAAAGGGGTGGGTCAGGGCGGACCAGCCGGACGTATAGTTGCCCATCTCCAGGCTGTTGAGCCAGAGGCCCGGCTCCCGGAAGATCATCTCGTTGGGCCGCAGCGAGGACACCACCATCCACAGAAGCGGATAGATCATCAGCGCCCCGGCCAGGATCAGGATGCCGTGCTTCATCAGCGATTTGCCGCGCTGGGCCCGGCTGAAGGCCAGTGTCCCACGCGATTCACGGACCCGCCGCTTGCGGTTGTTAGGCTTGCCGGCGCCCGCGGTCTTTTTGTCCGCGGGGGGCAGCGTCTCCAGGTTAGTCGTCATAGAAAACCCAATACTTAGAAGCGATGAAGTTGATGGCGGTAAAGACGCCAATGATGAGCAGCAGCACCCACGCCATGGCGGACGCGTAGCCCATATCGAACTGGCCGAAGCCCTTTTGGTACAGGTACAAGGTGAAGAACATGGTGGAGTCCGAGGGCCCGCCGTTGCCGCCCGAGACGATGAACGCCTGGGTGAATGACTGGAAGGAACCGATGATCTGGAGCACCAGGTTGAAGAAGATGATCGGGCTCAACATCGGCATGGTGATCCGCCAGAACTGCTGGAGCGTGCTGGCGCCATCCACCTTGGCTGCCTCGTAGTACATGGTGGGGATCTGCCGCAGGCCGGCCAGGAAGATGATCATGGGTGCGCCGAACGTCCAGACGTGCAGCAGGATGATCGACCCCAAAGCGGTGCTCGGATCCGAGATCCAGCCCGGACCCTGGATTCCGAACATGGCCAGGACCTGGTTGACCAGGCCCGTGGTGCCGAAGATCTGCTTCCACAGGATGGCAACAGCAACGGAACCGCCCAGGAGGGACGGCAAGTAGAACACCGATCGGTAGAACGGGAGGCCGCGGAGCCCCTTGTCCAGCACCAGCGCAATAAGCAGCGCAACGGCGAGCTGCAGAGGCACACCGACGAAGACATAAGTGAAAGTGACCCGCAGCGAGTTGTGCAGCCGGGCGTCACTGAGCATCCGGGTGAAGTTGTCCAGCCCCGTCCATTCGGGCGGCTGGAGCAGGTTGTAGTCCGTAAAGGACAGGTAGAGGGACATCAGCATGGGGCCGATGGTGATGGCCACCAGGCCCACCAGCCACGGCAGCAGGAAGATATAGGCGGCCTTATTGTCCCGCCTGTTGGCCTTCTTTTCCTCGGCGGTGGCTTTGCCCTTCCGCCGGGTGATGGAGCTGAGCTCGCTGATGGCGCTCACAGGAACTGCTCCGTCCGGGACGCCAGGCGCACGGCATCCGGCACCTTGGCCGGACGCGGTGTCCTGGGGATGTGTTTTGCGGCCATGTGGTCTCCTTTGGTCATCGTGGCCTCCACGTTGCTGTCATCGCCGGGCGATGGGGATCCGGCACCTGCGGCGGCCGGGCTGATGCCTGGAAAGGCTTCAGGACTCCGGCCGCCGCGCTGCCATCAAAAAAGCGGCTCCGTACCAAAGTAAACGGTTTCTTGACGGCTGTATAGCCCTTTGCTAGTTTTTCAGAAAACGCTTTCTGTTACTTCTCCCGTGGCGCACGGGGAACCGGCAGGGAGGTACTCTTCGGAAAGATCTCCCCACCGAAAGGAGGCAGGCAGCATGACGTCTGCACCGCGCCCCAGCGCCATCCCAGGCCACGATGACTGGCCTGCCTACATCCGCGAGCATCCCCGCCACCGAGCCTCAACGGCCGCGGCACAGGAGCTCTCCGACGCCCTGGGCGTACCGGGCGCTGGCGGGCTGCCAGAGGTGAAGGTGCACTGGGAGGAAACGTACGACGGCGCCACCACCTCCCAGCTCAGCTGGCAGTTGGGCTTCGGGCCGCGGACTACAGCGTGGCTGGTCCGGCCGGCTGGACATTCCGGTTCCCTGCCGGGCGTCCTGGCACTGCACTGCCATGGCGGCAACAAGTTCGGCGGCGCGGACCGGCTGGTGGAGCTCCCGGAGGGCCACCCGTCAGCAACCGCTGCCCGCACCGGCCTTTATGACGGCCGCGCCCTGGCCACGGATATTGCCCGCCGCGGTTTCGCGGTGCTGGCCCACGACACCTTCGCCTGGGGCAGCCGTAAATTCGACCTCTCAACGCCCCCGTGGCGGACCGCCTCCGCGGCAGCGGCAAGGCAGTCGCAGTGGCGGGAGGACGGCGTCGTGCCTTCCGACGCGGATGAGTACAACGCGGCCGCCGGCTTCCACGAGGATACGGTTGCCAAAGCCGCAGGCCTGCTCGGCACCAGCCTCGCCGGCACGGTGGCGTACGACGACCTCGCCGCCCTGGACATCCTGGCCTCCCTGCCCGGCGTGGAGCAGGAGAACCTGGGGTGCATCGGGTTCTCGGGCGGGGGCGGCCGGTCCCTGGTCCTCGCCGCCCTCAGCCCGCGGATCCGGGCTGCGGTGGTCACCTGCATGATGACCACCTTCGAGTCACTCTTCCCGGCCTACCTGGACGCGCACTCCTGGCTGCTGCAGACTCCGGGGCTGTGGAAGCTCGGCGACTGGCCGGATCTTACCGGCAGGTCAGCGGCTGCCCGGTTTCTGGTGCAGTACGCCCTCGCGGATGAACTTTTTCCAGAGGACGGGATGCGCCAGGCACACCGTCGGCTGGAAGCCTTGCATGCCGGCACGGACATGTACACCGGCAGCTTCTGGCCCGGCGGCCATGTCTTCACTGCGGGCATGCAGGCCGAGGCGACTGATTTCCTGGCCAAGACGCTGGCCTACTGACCACCCTTCCATCAGCTCCCCAAGGACGCCCGTGACAACACAGTCTTCACCGGAATTCGCGCACCACCAGGGCGCGCCCACTGCAATCCCGCGGATCGCCCTGGTGGGTGTGCACGGCTTCGGCGAACACCACCTCGCCAATTTGGCAAGGCTCGAAAAGGCCGGAGCCCTGGAACTGGTGGCCGTCGCCGATCCCAACCCGCCCGAAGCCGGCACGCTGGCCCGGTCGGTGGCGGTGTTCCCGGACCTGGAAGGCCTGCTGGCCGCACAGCCGGGGGTCGACGTCGTCATTCTTGCCACGCCCATCCAAACCCATGCCCCACTGGCGATCGCCGCCCTGGAAGCCGGGATGGACGTTTACGTCGAAAAGCCGCCGATGGCGTCCCTGGCCCAGTTCCGCCAAGTCCTTGCAGCGGCGGAGGAGAACGGACGGCTGGTCCAGGTGGGCTTCCAGAGCCTGGGATCGCATGCCCTGCCCGCCATCAGGGACGCGGTGAACGGCGGGGACGTCGGCACCGTCCTGGGTGTCAGCGCCACCGGCCAGTGGCTGCGGACCAAGGCCTATTTCAAGCGTTCCCGCTGGGCCGGAAAGCGCAGCCTGGACGGCACGGATGTGGTGGACGGCGTGGCCACCAATGCGCTGGCCCATGCCGTTGCCACCGCATTGCATGTGGCCGGTGCCCACTCCCTGGCGGATGTCGCCTCCGTGGAAACGGACCTGTACCGCGCGCACGAGACCGAAAGCGACGACACCTCGGTGCTTCGGATCCGCACCGCCAAGGGATCCGCCCTGCTGTGCGCCCTCACGCTCTGCGCCCCCGAACAACTGGACCCCACCGTCACCGTCCACGGAACCCTGGGCGACATCACCCTCTCCTACACAAAAGACGAGGTCCTTATCTCCACGCCTGGCGGCGAGCGCCGCGAAACGTACGGCCGGACCGACCTCCTGGAAAACCTGCTGGACGCCCGTGCCACGGGGGCACCGCTGCTGTCCGCACTGGCAGACACCGGGGCGTTCACCGCCGTGCTGGAAGCCATCCGCACCTCCCCGGCACCGACACCGATCGACCCGCAGTACGTCTCCTGGGAGGGCCAAGGCGACGACGCGCACCCCGTGGTCCAGGGCATCAGTGACCTCATGGAGCGCGCCGTCAAAGCGCAGGCCACATTCGCAGAGCTCGGTGTCCCTTGGGCGCGGTGCCTCCCGCCCGTCCACACGCTGGCCCTGGACGGCCAGCCGGTGGCGGACTACCAGGACGGCAGCCACATCCGCGCAGTCTCCTCCCCGCGGCCCTACCTGCATCCCGTCAGGACGCTGGGCGGCACGGTGGTGACGGACCACCAGCCGCTGGACCACGTGTGGCACCTGGGCGTTGGCGTGGCGCTGCAGGACGTGGACGGGGTGAACTTCTGGGGCGGCCGCACCTATACCCGGGAAGCTGGGGCATACGTCTGGCGCCCCGACCACGGCAGCATCGCCAGCACGGGCACCGCGCTGGAACAGCCTGACGCCGGCAGCGGGCACGAGGGCCGTCTGCAGCAGACCCTGAGCTGGAACGGACCCAACGGCTCCCCCGTCCTCCTAGAGGAACGCACCTGGGCATGGTCCGGCGTCGCGCCTTCCATCTGGCAGCTGTCCCTGGACTTCGCGCTGTCCCCGTCCGGGGACAAGCCGGTGAGCCTGGGCAGCCCCGGCTCCAACGGCCGGTTCGAAGGCGGCTACGGCGGCTTCTTCTGGCGCCTGCCCCACTGTGCGGACGCCGCCGTATGGACGCCGGCCGGCACCGGCGAGGCGGAGACGCACGGCAGCGTTGCGCGCTGGCTTGCATGGTCGGGACAGTTCGACGGCGGCCCGGCCACCTTGGTGTTCGTCGCTCCAGGGGACTGCACCGACCCATGGTTCGTCCGGGTGGACGGCTACCCGGGCATCGGCCAGTCACTGGCATGGGACGCCCCCGTCATCGCCCGCCCGGGAAGTCCGGTACGGCGGCACATCACCGTTTTCGTGGCTGACGGAATCCTGGCCACACCCGAGATCGAAGCACTCATCAACCAACAGGGGGACCCGTCATGACGCAAACATCAACCACCGCCGCCCCACCGCAGGGGGGACGCCTGGCGCCCGGGTCGCCGGCCGACCGGGCCATTAAGCGCCAACGTGTGCTGGACATCCTGGCTGCAGCCGGGCGGGATTCACTGCTCCTCACCACCAACACGGCCCTGACCTGGTACCTGGACGGCAGCCGGGTCCACATCAGCCTGGCCGGTGATCCCATCGCCGCCCTGCTGGTGGACCGCTACGGCGACCACCTGGTGACGTTCAATAACGAAGCCGGCCGCATTGCTGCGGAGGAACTGCCTCCCGGGGTCAACCTCCACAGTGTGCCCTGGTACGGCAACCTGGCCCAGGCCGCGGCCGCCGCCGGCAATAGCTCCCAGCCGCCGCTGGCGGAAAGCGACGTCACAGCGGAGCTGCGCGCGGCCCGGCAGCAGCTCCTCCCGGCCGAGGGTGCGCGGTACTCGCTGCTTGGCGCGGAGTTGGCCGGCATGATGACGGATGTCCTGTCCGCAGCCCGCCGGGACACCACAGAGTTTGAATTGGTTTCTGCACTGGCTGCCCGCGTAGTGGCCGCCGGCGCCGAACCGCTGGTTCTCCTCTGCAACGGCAGCTCCCGCAGTGCCTTCCGGCACCCCCTGGCAACCCACTCCCCCTTGGGACGCCGCGCCATGGCCGTGGTGTGCGCCCGCCGGGACGGCCTGGTTGCCAACATCACCCGCTGGATAAGGTTCGACGCCGGCACCCCCGAGGAGCGCGACGCCGAGGCCCGCATCGCCGCAGTGGAGGCGGACATTTTCGACGCCACGGTTCCGGGGGCGTCGCTGGATCGGATCTTTGCCGAGATCCAGGCCGCCTACGTGCGGCACGGTTTTGGGGCGGACCAGTGGGAGCAGCACCACCAGGGCGGACCGGCCGGTTACGCCGGCCGGGATCCCCGGGTGACGTCTACTGTGACCGACACGGTGGTGCTGGACCAGGCCTTCACGTGGAACCCGTCGGGGCCGGGCGTCAAGATCGAGGACACAGTGCAGCTCACGGAGACCGGGCTTCGCGTCCTTACCGTGGACCCGCGCTGGCCGGTGGCCACCGTGAACGGGCTGGCCCGGCCGGTGACGCTGCAGCTCTAGGCCCAACGCCCGCTCTCATTTGGGGCTTAAAACCGAAACGCCCGCTCACTCGGGGCCGTCAGTGCGGCCGCAAGTGAGCGGGCGATCCAGTTTAATTGGGCAAAAGTGAGCGGGCGTTTCAGGGGAGCCGGAGTTCCCCGTCAACCCGCCGCGGGATTCCCAGCGGGTTGTCCTCGCGCAGCGCGGGGTGCAGCACCGATTCCGGGGCGTCCTGGTAGGCCACGGGGCGCTGGAACCTGCGGACCGCCGTCGCCCCCACCGAGGTGAACAGCGATGTGGTGGCCGGGTACGGGCCGCCATGCTGCTGCGCCCAGTTGACGGCCACACCTGTGGGCCAGCCTTCGAACAGGACACGTCCGGCCAGCCCGGACAGTTGATCCACCAGGCCGGTGATGTCCTCGCCCGGTTCGCTGTGGAGCGTGGCCGTGAGGCTGCCCGGGACCTTGGCCAGGACGGCAGCCAGTTCGTCCTGGTCCGCATACTCGATCAGGATGGTGGTGGGCCCGAAGCATTCCTCGAGCAGCTGCTCCGGCCGCCCCAGGACCTTTGCCACGCTGGTGGAAAAGACCACCGGGGCAGCGCCGTTGGCCACTGCGTCCTGGTCGACGCTGCCGCCCACCACGTCCACGCCGTCCACTGCAGCGAAGCTGCGCAGGCCGTCCGGGTACGCCTCCGCGATGCGGGTGGTCAGCATGCCCAGGGCGGGCTTGTCCTTGCTGGCAGCAGCCACCTCCGCAGCGAAGTCCGTCCCGGCCGGGATGAACACCAGGCCCGGCTTGGTGCAGAACTGCCCGGCGCCCAGGGTGAAGGAGCCTGCCAGCCCGGCAGCGAGTTCCGCGGGGCGGGCCTTCAGTGCTGCCGCGGTGATGACCACAGGGTTGAGGCTGCCCAGTTCCCCGTAGAACGGAATGGGATCGGGGCGGGAGGTGGCAAGGTCGAACAGGGCACGCCCGCCGGGGATGGAGCCGGTGAAGCCCACGGCCTTGATGGCGGGGTCCTGGACCAGGGCGGTGCCCACTTCGCGGCCCTTGACCAGGGCGAACAGGCCTTCCGGCGCACCCGCGGCACGGAGCGCCTCCGCCATGATTTCCGCGGTCCGTTCGGAGAGCCGCACGTGGCCGGAGTGGGCCTTGACGATCACCGAGCAGCCTACGGCCAGGGCCGAAGCCGTGTCACCGCCGGCCACCGAGAAGGCGAACGGAAAGTTGGAGGCGGAGAAGACTGCCACCGGGCCGATGGGCCTGAGGATCCGGCGGAGGTCCGGCCTGGGCGGAGTTGCCGCCGGGTCTGCGTGGTCGATGATGGCTTCCAGGTAGGAGCCTTCGGTGATCACGCGGGCGAACAGGCGCAGCTGGCCGGTGGTGCGGGCCACCTCGCCCGTCAGGCGCGGCGCCCCAAGGCTGGTTTCGGTGTCAGCAATGTCCACCAGTTCGGCGGCGTCGGCGTCCAGGGCGTCCGCCACGGCGTTGAGCCAGCCCGCACGTTCGGCGTCGGAGGCAGCCGCGGAGATTTTCGCTGCCGCCGTGGCGGCAGCAGTGAGCTCGGTCAGGGAAAGCGTTGCAGTTGTCACGTCAGGTACCTCGTTATCCAGTGAAAGTCGTGTTGGGATGCATCGTTACAGCTCGTCCTTGAAGCGGAAGCCCAGCCCGGCAGGGTCCATGAGGGTCACCCTGCTGTTGTGGAACCGCACCGGCGATGGCCCGGCAAGGATGCCCAGTTGTTCGAAGGACGCCTCTTCGACGTCTTCCACCAGGGTGGGCTCCGCCAGGGTCAGGGCCAGCTGGCCGGACAGTTCCGGCAGCAGGTGCGGCATGACTTTGATGCTGTGGGTCCGTGCCAGCTCCACGATCCGCCGGAAGGGGGTGATGCCTCCCACCCGGATGATGTTGGGCTGGATGATGTCCACCGCCTCCGCCTCGATGAAATCACGGAACCGGTAGATGGTGTGCAGGTTTTCGCCCAGGGCTATGGGCACGGGGGAATGCTTTCGGAGCCTGCGGTAGGCCCAGAGGTCGTCCGCACGGATGGGTTCCTCCAGCCACTCCAGCCCGAATTCGGCGAGTACATCCAGTGCGCGAAGGGTGGCGGGCAGGTCCCACCGCTGGTTCGCGTCGATCATGAGCCGGCGGTCAGGGCCCAGGACCGACCGGACAGCGGCAACACGTTCATAGTCCTCGCGGAGGTCCGGTTTGCCCACCTTGATCTTCACTGCCTGGTGGCCTGCGGCGACCCAACGGTCAACCTGCGCCACCAGTTCCTCAAGCGTGTAGTGCAGGTTCACCCCGGACCCGTAGACCTCGGCCGAGTCCTGCCGCTGGCCCAGGAGGCCGGTGACGGACGTCCCCGCCCGCCGTGCCTGCAGGTCCCAGAGTGCCAGGTCAACGCCTGCCATCGCGATGGTGGTGAGTCCCCCGCCGCCGGCTTCGTGCAGCCGCTTCCACAGCGGGTCCCAAACAATTTCCGGGTTGGCCGGAAGCCCGGTAACGAACGGTGCGATGTCGTAGTCAAGCAGCGCCTGGACCGCCTGGGGGCCGATGGTGGGCGTCCAGGAAAAACCGTGCCCCGCGCCGCCGTCATCCGTGTGGATCTCGGTGGCGATCACGTGGTTCTCGGGCGCCTCCACACCCCAGCTCCGCCGCAGCGGAACCGTCAGGAGACGGGTGGACAGGCCGGTAATGCGGGGAACGGTGCGGACCGTCTCCGCGGCCGGTGCGCTCATCAGCGGCCAGCCAGCTCGTAGCCCTTGGCGAGGATGGCCTTGAGCTCCACCAGCTGTTCCTCCGTGGGATCAACCAGCGGCGGACGCACCGAACCGACGGGCAGCCCAGCGAGCCTCAAGCCGGCCTTGATCAGGGAGACCCCGAACCCGGGGGTCTGGTCGCGCAGGCGGACCAGGGGCGCGTAGAAGCCTTCGAGCAGGGCGTTGCGGCGGTCCTCATCGCCGGACACGTAGGCGTCGTAATAGGCCTTGGCGATCTCCGGTGCCATGGCGAACGCTGCCGACGAGTAGAGCGGGATGCCCAGTCCGCGGTAGGCGCCCTGGGTCAGTTCGGCGGTCAGCAGGCCGTTGAAGAAGGCGAAGTCCGTCCGGCCGGCAGCCTTCACCGCCGTGACGATTTCCTGGGCCAGGCCAACATCGCCCAGGCCGTCCTTGAACCCGATGACCTTGGGATTGGCGGCCAGCTTGGCCATGGAGGCGGCCGTGAACCTGGCGTTGCCGCGGTGGTACACGATGACCGGCAGGCTGCTGGCGTTGGCCACCGCCTCGATGTAGGCCACGAGCCCGTCGGTTGGTCCGGTGACCAGGTACGGCGGGAGCACCAGGAGGGCGTCGGCGCCGGCTTCCTCTGCGGCGCGGGCGGCGGCGAGCGCGTGGCCCAGCGGTCCTCCGGCACCGGCCACCACCGGGACCTGTCCGGCAACAACCTCGACGGCGGCCGCCACCACGGTGCGGACCTCCTCGATGCTGAGGGCATGGAATTCGCCGGTGCCGCAGGCGGGGAAGACTCCGCCCGGTCCAAAGGGAAGCCGGGAGCTGATGTGTTCCTTGAGCAGATCCACGTCCACGGCACCTTCGGCGGTGAACGGGGTCACGGGAAAGAACAGTACGCCGTCGAATTTCATGATGTCTCCTTGCCTCGGGTGCCGGCGGTTACCAGCGCGGAGGCCTCGTCGTTGAGGGTTGACTTGAGTTCTGTGCGCCAGCTGCGCTTGGGCTGCCACCCCAGGAGCTCCTGGGCTTTAGCTATGGAAAAAGCGGGGCTGGTGCCGGTGAGGCCGGAGCTGAGCGCCTCGCTGCCCGGAAGGAGTGCCGGCATCAGCTCCGCCAGGGGCTTAGTTGCAAGGGCGTCTGCCGCTCCCACGAAGAAGGTTTCCCCGTTGGGAATGTCTTCCATCTTTTCGAGCAGCAGGTCCAGGAAGTCCGCCACGTCCCGCGCATCGACGTAGTTGAACAGCGCCGGGGCCGAGAGGGCCGGGTCCGCCAGGCGTTCGGCGAGGGTGTGGCCCTGCTGCGTGGGCGCGCCTTCCCATTCCTCCGGCGAGATGACGAAGCAGGGGCGGAACGCGGCGTACCGGATCTTCTCCCCCTGCGCGGCGGCGAACATCTGCATGGTCTGCTCCGCGATGAGTTTGGACAGCGCGTAGGCGTTCCAGGGCTTCGGCGGGGTCCGTTCATCGAGCGGGAACGACGGCGGCAGCCACCCGGCCGGGCAGCCGTATCCAAGGACAGTGGGGCTGCTGGCCGTGACGATTTTGGACACCCCCAGCTCCGTCGCTGCGCTGATGACGGCAAAGGCGAGCCGGGTGTTCGTGGCGAAAATGACGTCCTCGGGCGCACTGAACGGCACCGCGATCGCCGCAAGGTGGATGACGGCGTCGGGCGCTGCGTCCCGGAGAAGGCGCAGCGCCTCTCCCGGGGCCAGGAGGTCGGCGGTTTCCTGAACGACGCCGGCAGGCAGCAGTTCTGCGGGCACGGCCTCGCGGTCCACGGAGATCACCTCGTGGCCCGCCCCGGCCAGCCCCGCAACTACGCTGCGGCCCAGGCGGCCGGCACCGCCGGTAACGAATATCCTGCTCATGGCTTTCCCTTACTCCCGCGGCGAAGGTCGGCCCCCAGGTCCAGGTCTTCAACCCGGACGGGCAGGGACGTTTCAAGGGAGCGGTTGCCGGCGATGCCCACTGACACCGAACGCAACCCGTCCAGGTAGCCGGAGGGACGGCCCAGCGGGTCCTCGCCCGGGCCGTTGAAGAGGTCGGAAAGCAGGAGTTCGTCACCGCCGCCGTGGCCGCCCTCGCCGTTGATGATGGGGACTTCGTAGGCGGCCTCCCAGTGGCGCTGGACCACCAGGCGTTCGCCGTTGCGGCGGACCGCGTCGTCCTCCTCGACGGGGGTGGCGCTGGGGTCCACCACGGTCTTCTGGTCAGTGCTGTGCAGGACGGCGGCACGCTCCACCACTTCAAGTTCTGCCCGGCCTTCGGTGCCGTTGACCGCCACCCGGTAGCCCTCCCAGGGACTGTGGGCGTTCAGGGAGTAGCTCAGGCGCGGTCCGCCCTGGTACTCCACCACCAGCGCGAGGTTGTCCTCGATGGTGATCCCGCCACTGAAAACGTCCTGGTCACGGCGGTAGCCGTCGTAGTGCTCGTTGTCCAGGAACAGGGCTTTGAGCCGCTCGTCCTCCCTCAGGTCGAGTGCAAAGGGATCCCTTTCGACGGCAGGGGCACCGGCGTCGGGCGTTCCCCGGTCAGGCCGCGGGCCCAGACCGCGCTCCGCAGCGTTCGTGTCGCCGTAAAACTTCAGGCCGCCGGAAGCGAAGACCCGCTCCGGAACATCGTCGATCCACCAGTTGACCAGGTCGAAGTGGTGGGAGGCCTTGTGGATCAGCAGCCCGCCGGAGTTCTTTTTCTCGCGGTGCCAGCGGCGGAAGTAGTCAGCGCCGTGGACGGTGTCCAGGACCCAGCTGAAATCGATGGAGGTGACCTTGCCGATCACGCCGCTCTGGATGATTTCCTTGAGGGCGCTGTTGCGCGGCGAGTAGCGGTAGTTGAACGTGACCACAACATTCCGGCCGGTCTCATGGACAGCCTGGACGATGCGGCGGCAGCTCCCGGCGTCAATGGTCAGGGGCTTTTCAACGACGACGTCAGCGCCCGCGCGGAGCCCCTCCACGATGTAGTCGGCGTGGGTGTAGTCCGGCGTGGTCACGATGATCCGGTCGATGTTGTTGGCCTGGACGAAGCCGGTGAGCTGGGCGGGGTCGAACGACGCAACCGGGCCGGGGGCGCCCAGTTCCTGGATGAGCTTCTGGTAGAACCCCACACGTCCGGGGTTCACATCCGAGAAGGCAACCAGCTCGGCGGTGTCCGCATGCTTGCCGTAAATGGCGCGGATGTACATTTCGGAGCGGCCGCCGGTGCCGATCAGGGCAATGCGGGCCTTCCCGCCCTTCCGGGCGGCAGTGCCTCCAGCGGTGGCGGTCTCGGCGCCGGCGGCAGTGCCGGGCTGAGAAGCAGCTGCGGCCGACGTGGTCTCGGCTGTGTTGACCATGGGGTCCCTTTCGAAAAAGCTCATATCCCGCGGAGGGCGGCGGTGTTCAGGCGGCGGCGCGTTGCTGCACCGGGCAGAGGAGCGAGAAAGCGTTTTCTCACTCCCCTATAAGAGTTGTACCAACCTGTCGGCGCATCCGTCAACCACTTCCAGGAAAGGAAGAAAGCGGTTTCCTGCGAGGCATCACGACTCCCCTTCACCCAACACGGGAAAATGACCCGGAAGAAGGTAGAAATCGCTTTCCCACTGCCGTATATGCTGTCTTTCACAGCACCCGCCGGGAGGCCGGCGTGCCGCGAACACCAACATTTAGCCTGCGGCGCCGGCCAACGGCGCAAAAGAAGGGTTCTCCATGGCCAGAAAATCGGCAAGCGGCCGGATCGGCATCGCGGACGTCGCCGTCAAGGCGGGAGTTTCCCATGCCACGGTTTCCCGCGTCATGAACGGGAACTTCACCGTGGACCCGGACATCGCAGCCAGGGTTCGTGCGGCCGCTGCGGAACTGAAGTACCAGCCCAACCCCGTGGGCCGCAGCCTGGCGCTGGGCAAGACGGACACCATCGGCATCGTGGTGCCGGACCTTGCGAACCCCACGTTCCAGGCGATCCTCCGCGGCCTGAGCCGGGCCGCGGCGCAGGACGGTTACCGGGTGCTCATTGCGGACTCGTTCGAGGTGTCCAGCGAGGAATCCATCCTGGCAGGCGAAGCGCGACGGCGCTGCGACGGACTGGTCCTGTGCGCCCCGCGCATGACGGACGCGGAGCTCGAGGAGATTGCACCCTCACTCCACCCCCTGGTGCTGATCAACCGCACCACCACAGCGCCCGATGTACCCAGCCTGGTAGTGGACTACGGCCAAGGTGTCCAGGACATCGCCGAACACCTGGTGGAACTAGGCCACACCCGCCTGGCCTTCCTGGCGGGCCCGCCCCGCAGCGCCTCCAACGAGATGCGGCTCAAGGGCCTGGAGAAGTTCAAGGCCGCCCACCCCGAAGTGGACGTCACCATGCTGGAGGGCGGCTCTGACTTCGATACCGGGCATGAAGCCGTGGATGCGGTGCTTGCCAGCGGGGCCACGGGGATCCTGGCGTTCAACGACCTGGTGGCCATGGGCCTGATGAGCGGCCTCCACGAGCGCGGCATGGACGTTCCCGGCGACATCTCCGTCACCGGCTTCGATGACATCCCCTTCGCCAGGTATACGACGCCGGCACTCACCACCGGCGCGGTGCCCATCACCGAACTGGGCGAGCAGGCCTGGCACCAGCTCCGGGCCCTGATCCGGAAGGAAGGGACCGAAACCCCGGGCAGCCGCTACCAGCCGCGCCTTGAAATCCGGGCCAGCACCGGCCCTGCCAAGGCGCCGCGCACCACCGTCCACGGCTGATACCCCCTACGCGGACGGCGGCTTCAGGAGCACATCGATGAACTCGCGCAGCCCATCGGCCACATCCACGCCCTTGTCATAAAGCCATTGCAGCTGCAGGCCGTCGGAAACCGCCACCACCAGGCGGGCCAGGTCCCCCGCCGGCAGGTCGGAGCGTGCCTGCCCGGCCGACTGGCGGCGCTCGATGTCAGCTGCCAGCACGTCAACCACCTCGCCGTAACGCTCCTTGAAGTAGCCGTGCGAGTCATGTCCCGGGTCGTTGGCGGTGGCTGACGCCACGGCGTAAAGGGTGGTGAGCCCCGGTTCACTCCGGTTCCGCTCCGCAGAACGCACCATCAACGCCAGCCCTGCTTCTTCGGCGCCCATTGCCGCCAGGCTGCGGCGGTCCCGCTCAGCCAGGACTGCGGTCAGCAGTTCCTGCTTGCCCCGGAAGTAGTGGAAAAGGGTGGCTTCCCTCACCCCCACGAGCTCTGCCACGCGCTTCAGGGCGGTGCCTTCAAAGCCTTCAGTAGCGAAGACGTCCGTGGCCGTCTGGATGATCTGTTCGCGGCGCTCGGCTCCTTTGGCGTATTGGCCGCGCGGCTTTGATGAGGGCATCAGCCCAGTGTATTTCACCGCCTTTGGAGAAAACCTAGTCACACTCGGTTTTTACCGGTACCATCTTTTTGCAGGACCCAACGGAGGGTCACTTTTTGTCAGGAGGCACCGTGGCCGTCAAGACCATCACCGAGGATTCCGCAGGGCTGCCTGCCGGCGGAACCTCAGCAACCACCGTTTCAACCGCTACTGCGGGAGCGCCCACCCGCACACCCCGGGCCTACGTCATCGGCATGCCCATCGCCAGTGCCGGACTCTGGATGGCCGTCCTGGCCCCGGCCCTGGTGGTGCTGGCCATCAAGGTTTCAGAAATCACCACCCCCGAGACACGCGCCGGCGCGCTTAGCCTGGTGGCAGGCGTCGGAGCACTCATCGCGCTCCTGGCCAACCCCTTCTTCGGCCGGCTCAGCGACCGCACAACATCGCGCTTCGGAATGCGCAAGCCGTGGATCGTGGGCGGTTCCCTGGTAGGCCTGGCATCCCTCGTCCTGCTGGGCTCCGCCACCAACGTGACCGGCGTGCTGGTTGCCTGGGTCATCGCCCAGCTCAGCTTCAACGCAGCGCTGGCGGCACTGGTGGCCACCCTCCCGGACCAGACGGCCCCCGCCGAGCGAGGCCGCCTGTCCGGCCTGATCGGGATGACCCTGCCGGTGGGCCTGGTGGCCGCCGCGTACTTTGCCCAGCTGTTCGACAACGCCTTCCAGATGGCGGTGGTCCCCGGAGTCGTAGGAACTGCCGTCACCCTCGCCTTCGCGTTCACCTTCAAGGACCGCGTGCTGACGGAAAAGCCCGCCCCGCTCAACCTGAAGGAGATTGCGGGTTCGTTCTACTTCAACCCCCGCACGTACCCCGGCCTGGGTTGGGCCTGGTTCACCAAGTTCCTCGTTTACATCGGCTACTGTGCAGGATTGCTTTACCTGCCCTATTTCTTTGCCGACCACCTCCACGTTGCCGAAACCGCAGTACCGGGCCTCGTCTTCCAGGCAACCCTGGTGAGCTCCGCAGGCACCGTGGTCACCAGCATCGCCGGCGGTTGGATCAGCGACCGGATCGGCAAGCGCAAGGCCATGGTCATTGCTTCCGCGGCCATCATGATGGCCGGCCTGATCGTCATTGCCACCAGCAGCACCACGGACCAGGTCCTGGTGGGACAGGCCCTGGCCGGCCTGGGTCTTGGCTGCTTCGGGGCAGTCGACGTTGCCCTCATCACCGACCTGCTGCCGGGAACCAACAGTGAGAACGCCAAGACCTTCGGCGTTTTCAACATCGCCCAGGCGCTTCCCCAGTCCCTGGTACCCGCCATCGCCTTCCCCGTCATCACCTTCGGCGGCTACCCGGCCCTCTTCATCGGCGGAGCCGTCGTCGGCATCATCGGCGCCGTCCTCGTCACCCGCATCAAAGGAGTCAAGTAAATGAATCCCACCCTCTCCCCCGCCGTCACGGCTCCCGCCGCCGGTACGCCGGATGCCGAGGCCCGCATCCGGGAATTGGCCAAAAGCCTCTCCCTCGAAGAGCAGATCCAGCTGCTGACCGGCGCGGATGTCTGGGCAACGCATGCCCTGCCCGCTATCGGCCTGTCCCGGGTTGTCATGTCCGACGGTCCCTCCGGCGTCCGCGGTGAAGACTTCGACGAGCGCCACGACTCCGTTTCCCTGCCGTCGTCGTCCGCCCTGTCCGCCACGTGGAGCGTGGAAACCGCGCACCGCTACGGCCAGGTCCTGGGCCAGGAGGCCCGGCGCAAGGGAGTCCACGCGGTCCTGGGCCCCACCATCAACCTGCACCGGTCACCGCTGGGCGGCCGCCACTTCGAGTGCATGAGCGAAGACCCCCGCCTGACCGCCACCATGGCCGCAGGCTACGTCGCCGGAGTCCAGTCGATGGGAGTGGGCGCCACCCCCAAGCACTACCTTGCCAACGAAGCCGAAACCGAACGCTTCACCTCGGACTCGGTGGTGGACGAGCGCCCGCTGCGCGAGCTGTACCTGGCAGCGTTCGAGGACGCCGTCACCGAGGCCCGCGCCTGGCTGGTAATGAGCTCGTACAACTCCATCAACGGCACCACCGCCAGCGAAAACGACCTGCTGAAGACGCCGCTGTCCACGGAATGGGGCTTTGACGGCGTGGTTGTCTCGGACTGGACCGGGGTCCGCTCCATCGACGCCGCAAACGCCAACCAGGACCTGGAAATGCCCGGGCCGGTAGGCCACTGGGGCCCCAAGCTGCTGGCGGCGGTCAATGACGGCCGGGTCAGCAGGTCCGCCATCCTCGAAAAAGTCATCCGCATCCTCCGGCTTGCTGCCCGCGTCGGTTCCCTGAACGGCGTCTCCCCCTCCGTGACGGAACTCCCGGCACCGCTCAATGCCGCCGCCGTCGCCCGCGAAGTGGCAGTCCGCGGCGCCGTCCTGGTCCGCAACCGGGACGGCCTCCTGCCGCTGGATCGCCCGGCCCTGGCCAGCGTCGCCGTCAGCGGCCACAACGCTGAGGAAGCCCGCACCCAGGGCGGCGGCAGCGCCACCGTCATGCCCAAGCAGAACGTCTCCCCCCTCGAAGGCCTGCGCGAAGCACTGCCGGGCGTCAGCGTGAGCTACGCCCGCGGCGCGAAAGTGGCGGAAGGCCTGCAGGCATTCCCCCGCACCTCGCTGCACAACCCGGTCTCCGGTGTGCCCGGCCTGCGGGTGACGTTCCTGGCCGAGGACGGGACGGAAATTTCGGGCGAGGACCGCCTGGCCTCACACCTGATCTGGTTCGGCGTGGGCATCCCCGAGGGCGCAGCTGCCATCCGGATGGAAACGGACTGGACCGCCCCGACGGCGGGCATCCACCATCTGGGCATCGGCACCGTGGGCCGGATCCGGCTGGCCCTGAACGGTGAGGAGGTGTTCAACGGCGAGATCGAGGACGACACCGACGTGCTCGGCGCGGCATTGTTCGACCCGCCCAAGACTGTCCACCCGGTCACCACTGCCGCTGGCGGCACGGTGCGCATCGAGGCCGTATACGAGCTGCCCAAGCAGCAGGCCATCCCCTTTACGGCCATCCTCCTGGGCGAGGAAACGGTGGTGGAGGACCCCCAGGCAGAGATCGACGCGGCGGTGGAGGCCGCCCGGTCCGCCGACGTGGCGGTGGTGGTGGTGGGTACCAGCGCCGCCATCGAGTCCGAAGGCTTCGACCGCAAGGACCTGGACCTCCCGGGCCGGCAAAACGAGCTGGTGGAAGCGGTGGCGGCGGTGAACCCGCGCACCGTGGTGGTGGTGAACTCCGGTTCGCCGGTCCTGATGCCGTGGCTGGACAAGGTGGGGGCCGTGCTGCTCGGCTGGTTTGGCGGCCAGGAATTCGGCCGCGCCATCGCCGACATCCTGCTGGGCGCCGAAGAGCCCGGCGGCCGCCTTCCCACCACCTGGCCTGCGGCCCTGGCGGACGTCCCGGTCCTGGACACCACCCCGGTGGACGGCAAGGTGGTGTACTCCGAGGGCATCCACATCGGCTACCGTGCCTGGCTCAAGCAGCAGGCAGCGGGCGGTGCCGCACCGGCCCTTCCCTTCGGCTACGGCCTGGGCTACACCACGTTCGAGTTCGGCGCAGCCTACGCACGGGAATCGGTCCCGGCCGGCTCCGACGTTGTAGTCCACGTCCCCGTCCGCAACACCGGCAGCCGCTCCGGCCGTGACGTAGTCCAGGTGTACCTGGACCGGCCCGAATCCACCGTGGAACGGCCCGTCCGCTGGCTCGCCGGCTTCGCCGGAACCCACCTGGCGCCCGGCGGAACGGAGAGCGTGGAGGTCCGGATTCCCGCCCGTTCCTTCGCGCATTACGACGGCGGCTGGCAGTTTGAGCGCGGCACCTTCCGGATCCTCGTGGGCCGGCACGCCGAGGACGACTTCCAGGAACTGGCCATCGAAGTCCGCTAGCCGATCAGGCCGGGCTGGGCAGGGTGATCCCTGCCCAGCCCGGCTTCTTTGTAGAACCCTTCGATATGGGCAGCCACCAACTGGGCCGCCCGGCCGCCGTCGCCCTTCCTGATCGCCGCCAGGATGGCGTGGTGCTCGGCGTGCAGACGCGAGGCGGTAGCGTTCCAGTCCGGCAGGTTGCCCGTCAGTTCGGCGGCGTAGCCCTGGATGGATTCGCGCAGCGATCCCATCATGGCGCTGACCACTGCGTTGCCTGCGGCGTTGGCCAGGGCCAGGTGGAACCGCACATCGAGGGCCAGGAAATCGCGCGCGGGCAGTCCTTCAGGTGTATCCATCGCGGAAAGGAGCGTGGCCGCCTCCGCAAGCTCGGGCGCGTCCCGGCGGGCCTTTGCAGCCGCCCAGGACTCCAGCAGGACACGGGTCTCCACGATGTCCGCCACCGGCAGGTGCTGGGTGGCCACATGCAGCCGAAGGGCTGAGCCGAGGGCGGCGGCGGGATCCGAGATCACCACCGTCCCTGCGTCGGGACCGGAGCCTACGCCTGAACGGACTACACCCATGGCTTCGAGGATCCGGATGGCCTCGCGCACGGAGGTCCGCGAGACCTGGAGCTGTTCCGCCAGAGTGCGCTCCGCCGGGAGCCGGCCGCCGACAGCCAGGTCGCCGGCTGAGAGCCGGTCCTCGATCCAGTGCAGGACCAGCTGGTGAGTACGCATGACAAAATAGTAGTTGATGTGGTTGGACCACATGACCTAGAGTGTGGTTGGACCATAGGAGGAGCCATGACCCACACCATCCAGCCCAACAATCCGGAGGCCACCCCGGCCCCGGAGACCACGGACATTCCCGCAGCGCCGGCATCTGGCCAGGCCCCGTCGTCGTCCGCCCTGCCTGCTGCCCTGAAACGGCGCATTCCCAAGTACTCGGACCTCGCGCCGCTGATGCAGTTCAAGAAGCCGGAATTCAGCAAGGCTGCCCGGCTGCAGCGGGCAAGCACCATCTGGGAGTTGCGCGACATCGCGAAACGCCGCACCCCCAAGGCCCCCTTCGACTACACGGACGGCGCCGCAGAAGAGGAAATCACCCTCCGCCGCGCACGCCAGGCATTCCTGGACATCGAGTTCCGGCCCGGCATCCTGCGGAACGTCTCCAGCATCGACCTCAGCACCGACATCCTGGGCAAGCCGTCGCGGCTCCCCGTCGGAATCGCCCCCACCGGCTTCACCCGCATGATGCAGTCCGAGGGCGAGTACGCCGGATCGCAGGCCGCCGAAGCCGCCGGCATCCCCTACACCCTGTCCACCATGGGCACCGCCTCCATCGAGGACGTGGCCACCGCTGCCCCCAACGGGCGCAACTGGTTCCAGCTGTACCTGTGGACGGACCGGGACCGCTCACTGGAGCTGATCGAGCGCGCCGCCAAAGCGGGCAACGACACCCTCATGGTCACCGTGGACACCGCCGTGGCCGGGGCCCGCCTCCGCGACGTCCGCAACGGCATGACCATCCCGCCGGCGCTGACGCTCAAGACCGTGCTGGATGCCTCCTACCGGCCCGCCTGGTGGTTCAACTTCCTCACCCACGAGCCGCTGACCTTCGCCTCGCTGTCCCGCTACACGGGGACTGTGGCAGACCTGATCAACTCCATGTTCGACCCCACCCTCACCTTCGGGGACCTGGACTGGCTGCGTGAAACCTGGAAGGGCAAGCTGGTGGTCAAGGGCATCCAGACCGTCGAGGATGCCCGCCGCGTTGTGGACCACGGCGCCGACGGTGTGGTCCTGTCCAACCACGGCGGCCGCCAGCTGGACCGGGCTCCCATCCCGTTCCACCTGCTCCCCGAGGTCAAGCAGGCTTTCACCGGTGACAACACCGACGCAGCCATCATGCTGGACACCGGCATCATGAGCGGCGCGGACATTGTGGCGGCACTGGCCCTGGGCGCCGACTTCACGCTGATCGGCCGCGCCTACCTTTACGGCCTGATGGCGGGCGGACGCGCGGGCGTGGACCGTGCCCTGCAGATCCTTGAGAAGGACATGGCCCGCACCATGGCGCTCCTGGGTGTCAGCCGGATTTCCGAGCTCACCCCGGACCACGTGCGGCTGCTGGCTAAGTAAGCCCTGCTCCTTCCGGCCAAACCCTATTTCTTGCGCCCAAATTTAGGCAGGTTGGGGAGGTTGGCCAGCAGGTCGGCTGCTTTGGTGGCGGCGCGGCCAACGGTGCGTCCGATTTGCTGCGGAACGGTGTCGTCGCTCAGCGGGGCGGCAGTGCCGCCTGGAATGACGACGGCGGGGCTCAGCTCGGCGCCTTCCCGCACCAGGAGGGGCGCCGGGACGTCCTCCCGGGGCGCCTGCGCCGCAGCAGGCTCCGCCCCCCGCGGGGCCGGCGGCAGCGACACGGCGGCAGCGGCGACGCCTTCCTGCAGGTGGGCAGGGGCTGCCGGGGCGGGGACTGCCTGACCGGCGGCTGGCTGTTCCGCCGTCGACTGATCCAGGCCGGCCGGTGCGGCTGCGGCGTTGGCGCCAGGGCCGACGTCGAACGTCTCCAGCCAGCTGGCGATGCCCTCCAAAGGGCCCCGGTTCAACGCGTAGAAGCGCTTCTGGCCCTGGGCGCGCATGCTGACCAGCTGTGCCTCACGGAGGACTTTCAGGTGCTTGGAAATGGTGGGCTGGCTCGCCGCCAGTTCCTCCACCAATTCCCCCACGGCTTTGTCGCCTGCCCGAAGGGCCACCAGGATGTCCCGCCGGGTGGATTCCGCTATGACGGCAAATACGTCGTCTGTCACCATGCCTCCCACCCTAGCGACATATACGTCTAAAGGCATCAACTATTTCGGCGGCACGGGTTTCCGGCCGGACTAGTCGAACCAGGGGTCCAGCCCGTGCAGCGGAAACAGCGCCTTCCGGGTGGCCATGACGGTGCGGTCAACGGCGTCGTTGGGGTCGAAACCCACCTCCCAGGAGCGCCACCACAGCTCCACGTCGTCCCCCATGAAGGCGGGCGCCTCGGTGCCGAACTTCTCCAAGACGTACTGCCGCCAGTCCGCCGGCACGGGCGTCCGCAGCGGCACGGGCCGGCCCGCTGCGATGGCCACCAGATGGCTCCACGCCCGCGGCACCACGTCCAGCACGTTGTAACCCCCGCCGCCGGTGGCGATCCAGCGTCCGCCGCAGTAGCGCTCTGCCAGATGCCCGACGGCGTTCGCGGCCTCGCGCTGTCCGTCCACACTGAGGTTGAGGTGCGTGAGGGGGTCGCTGCGGTGCGAATCGCAGCCGTGCTGGCTCACGATGACGTCCGGTTCGAATGCCCCCACGAGTTGCGGCACCACGGCGTAGAAAGCGCGCAGCCAGCCGGCGTCGGATGTGCCTGCGGGCAAGGCGACATTCACCGCAGTCCCTTCCGCTGCGGGGCCACCGATCTCGTTCGCGAAGCCGGTCCCGGGAAAAAGGGTCAGCCCCGTCTCATGCAGCGAGAGCGTGAGGACCCGGGGATCGTCCCAGAAGATGTTCTGGGTGCCGTCCCCGTGGTGGGCATCGACGTCGATGTAGGCCACCTTGGGCACGCCGCCGTCGAGCAGCTTTTGCACGGCGAGGGCGGCGTCGTTGTAGATGCAGAATCCGCTGGCGCGCTCCCGGGCGGCGTGGTGCATGCCGCCGCCAAAATTCACCGCGTGCACGGCCGAGCCATCCAGCAGGTGCTGGGCCGCCAGCAGCGAGCCGCCGGCCAGGCGGGCGGCGGCCTCATGCATGCCGGCGAACGCCGGATCGTCCTCGGTTCCCAGCCCGCGCGCTTCATCCGGCCGGGAGGGGTCCGCACTGACCCGGCGGACTGCTGCAACATAATCAGCCGAGTGGACTGACTCCAGCTCCGCGTCGGACGCCACCTCGGGCGCTGCCAGCTCAACGTGGTCCAGGTCGAAGAGCCCCAGGCTGCGGGACAGGCGCGCCGTCAGGTCCATCCGTTCCGGCGCCATGGGGTGGCCCGGACCGAAGTTGTAAGCTGTCATGTCAGGACTCCACGCCACCATCGTTGGCGGCGCGGGCTGGCTGAGTCCGGGCAGGTATGTCATCAATCACAGGCTACCCGAGCCCGCACTGCCCCCGGCCCGGCCATGACGCAGGCTTTAGTGGTTTACTACTGAGGGAAGCCGTTTCAACCGAGGAAAAGCCACACATGACGCAAAGCCAGTCGCGGCCCCGGACCCCGGCCCCCTGGCACCCCCCGGCGCAGGAGCGGGAGGGCCTCTGGATCTTCACGCGGCTGCGCGACTTCATTGACGATATTGCCAACACCTCCCCCGCACGGCTGGCACTGACGGCGTTCGCCGCTGTCTGCACGGTGTTTACTTTCCTGCTGTCCCTGCCGGTCGCCTCGGCGGATGGAACTCCCACCCCTGTCCACCAAGCACTGTTCACGGCCGTTTCGGCAGTGTGCGTCACGGGACTCACGGTGGTGTCGACGGCGGTCCACTGGTCCTTCTTCGGCCAGCTGGTAATCCTGGTGGGCATCTTCATCGGCGGCTTGGGCACCTTGACCCTCGCCTCGCTGCTGGCGCTCATGGTGAGCAAGCGGCTGGGCGTGCGCGGCAAGATCATCGCCGCGGAGTCCATGAACAACGCCGGCCGCCTGGGCGAAGTGGGCACGCTGCTGCGGATCGTCATCACTACGTCAGTGGTCATCGAAGGCATTCTGGCGCTGACATTGATCCCCCGCTTCCTCACCTTGGGCGAACCGTTCTGGCAGTCTGTCTGGCACGGTGTCTTCTACGCCATTTCATCGTTCAACAACGCCGGCTTCACGCCGCACTCCGACGGCATCGTGCCCTACGAGACGGACCTGTGGATCCTCATTCCCCTGATGGTGGGCGTCTTCCTGGGCAGCCTGGGCTTTCCCGTGGTGATGGTGCTGCAGCAGAACGGGCTGAACTGGAAGAAATGGAACCTCCACACCAAGCTCACCATCCAGGTGTCCCTCATCCTGCTCGCCGCGGGCACCTTCCTGTGGGCCCTGATGGAGTGGGACAACGCCCGGACCATCGGACCGATGGGCCTGGGTGACAAGATCACCCATTCCCTGTTTGCCTCCGTCATGACGCGTTCGGGTGGCTTCAACCTGGTGGACCAGAATCACATGGAATCCACCACCAAGCTGCTGACCGACGCGCTGATGTTCGCCGGGGGCGGGTCGGCGTCGACGGCGGGCGGCATCAAGGTGACCACCATCGCCGTGATGTTCCTGGCCATTGTTGCCGAGGCCCGCGGCGACGCCGACGTGAAGGTGTACGGCCGGACCATTCCGCAGGGAACCATGCGGGTGGCCATCTCGGTGATCGTTGCCGGCGCCACCCTGGTTTCCGTCTCCGCCTTCCTGCTCCTGCAGTTCAGCGGCGCGTCACTGGACCGGGTACTGTTCGAGACGATTTCGGCCTTTGCCACGGTTGGCCTGAGCACCGGCCTCAGCGCCGAGGTGCCGCCCGAGGGCGTTTACGTCCTCACGGCCCTCATGTTCGCCGGCCGCGTGGGCACCGTAACCCTCGCCGCTGCGCTGGCCCTGCGCCAGCGCAGCCAGTTGTACCACTACCCCGAAGAGAGGCCGATCATTGGCTAGTTCCACAGACGCCCCCCGGCGCCCCGCCCACAACGCCCCGGTACTGGTGATCGGGCTGGGCCGCTTCGGATCATCCACCGCGGAGCAGCTGGTCAAGCAGGGCCGGGAAGTGCTCGCCATCGAACGGGACCGGAACCTGGTGCAGAAATGGGCACCCCTGCTGACCCACGTAGTGGAGGCTGACGCCACCAACATCGACGCTCTCCGCCAGCTCGGCGCGCAGGAGTTCAGCTCTGCCGTCGTGGGGGTGGGCACCTCCATTGAGTCATCGGTGCTGATCACCGTGAACCTGGTGGACCTGGGCATCGAGCACCTCTGGGTCAAGGCCATCACGCCTTCCCACGGCAAGATCCTCACCCGGATCGGCGCGAACCACGTCATTTACCCCGAGGCCGACGCCGGTGTCCGCGCTGCCCACCTGGTCTCCGGACGCATGCTGGACTTCATCGAGTTCGACGACGACTTTGCCATCGTCAAAATGTACCCGCCGCGCGAAACGGTGGGCTTCACCCTGGATGAGTCAAAGGTCCGGTCAAAGTACGGCGTGACGATCGTGGGCGTGAAGTCCCCGGGTGAGGACTTCACCTACGCCCGCCCGGAGACCAAAGTGTCCTCACGGGACATGCTGATCGTCTCCGGCCACGTGGACCTGCTGGAGAGGTTCGCCGCCCGGCCGTAGTCCCCTCGAAGCGTTAGCCGAGCTGCCTGGTGATCTCCGCCGCCCGGTCCGCTGCCGCCTTGGCGCCCGCGGCGATGATGGCCGGGATGCCCTGTTCGTCAAAGGTGGCGATGGCGCGTTCCGTGGTGCCGTTGGGGCTGGTGACGGCCTTGCGGAGCGCTGCAGGATCGGCTCCGGGCTCGGCCAGCATGAGCCCGGCCCCGGCCACGGTTTCGCGGGCCAGCAGCAGCGACAGCTCCCGGTCCAGGCCCAGTTCCTCCCCTGCCGACGCCATGGCCTCGGCAAGGTAGAACGCGTAGGCGGGGCCGGAGCCGCTGATGGCCGAGAGGGCGTCCACCTGCTCCTCGGGGACCTCAACGACGGTCCCGGCGCCCTGCAGCATGTCCTTGACCATCTGGAGCTGTTCCGGGGTGCAGTGCGTGCCGGGCGAGACGGAAACGACACCGCGGCCCAGCTTTGCGGGGGTGTTGGGCATGGTCCGGATCACCGGCTGCCCTGCAGGGAGTGCGGCCTCCAGTTGCGCGATGGACACGGCGGCAGCCACGCTGACCACCACCGTGCCAGGCGAAAGGGCAGGGCTGATTTCCCGGGCCAGATCCGTGATGCCCACCGGCTTGACGCCAAGGATGACCACAGCGGACCCCTTGGCGGCCTGCTTGTTGTTGTCAGGCTCTTCCTCACCGGCAATGGCGGTGATCCCGTGGTACCGCTCGGCCAGTTCCGCGGCGCGTTCAGCGCGGCGGACCGTGGCCACAACATCCCCGGGATCCTTCCCCGCCTCCAGCAGGCCGCCAAGAATGGCTTCGTTCATGGATCCACAGCCAAGGAATGCGATTCGGTTGCTCATGCCTCCATCATTGCAGTTGGGAGGCATTCACAGGCAACTCCCATCTTCAGCGCAGCCCGCACACAACTTAGGGTCCTAACGTAGTTATTACCTCATTGAGGGTGCGAGTGATGCGGCAGGCATGGGGATGCCTGCCAGGGCACCGGTGGCACGGCAGCAGGTTTTCCCCCATTTTCCTGTTGCCGGCCCCGGTGCTTCCGCTTTTAACCGCCCGACTGGCTGACTAGCCGGCTGCAGACCAGGCAGCATGCCCATGGCTAGACTGTTGCGTCGACTGTCCGGGAGGCGGCCACATGGGGCGCGGGCTCCAGGGGTCCGGCGAACACCAACTGGTCCAGGCGGCGCAGGATCAGTCCTTCACGCAGCGCCCATGGGCAAATCCGCAGCTTCTTGAACTTGAACATTTCCAACGCAGCTTCGGCCACCAAAGCGCCGGCAAGGAGCTGGTGGGCCCGCGCCTCGGAGACGCCGGGCAGGTGCAGCCGGTCTTCGGAACTCATGGCCGAGATCCGCTGGGTCCAGATGCCCAGGTCCGAGGCGTGCAGCTCCCGCTTGACGTACGGGCCTTCGGCGCTGGGAGCGGCTCCGGCGATCCGGGCCAGGGAACGGAAGGTCTTGGAGGTGCCGGCCACCACGTTTGCCCGGCCCAGGCCGTCGAATTCGCGGACCGCAGGCTTGAGCGTGGCCCTGATGTAGCGCCGGAGTTCCTTGACGCTCTTGGCCGACGGCGGGTCTTCGGGAAGCCAGTCCCTGGTGAGCCTGCTGGCACCCAGCGGCACCGAGGTGGCGACTTCCGGAAGCTCGTCCTGGCCGAAGGCCATTTCAAAGGAGCCGCCGCCGATGTCCAGGTTCAGGATGGGACCGGCTCCCCAGCCGTGCCAGCGCCGTACCGCAAAAAACGTCATGGACGCTTCTTCACTGCCCGTGAGTTCCTGCAGGGTCACGGTGGTTTCGTGCTTGACCCGGGCCAGGACGGCGGGACCGTTGGTGGCCTCACGGATGGCTGACGTACAGAAGGCCAGCAGGTCCTCCGCTTTGTGCCGGGCCGCGAACTCCCAGGCTTCCAGCACGAACTCGGTCAGCTCATGCTGTCCCTCGTCGCTGATGCTGCCGTCCGGTTCGAGGTACTGCACCAGGGACAGCGGCCGCTTATGGGAAGCGAAAGGGACCGGCTGGGCGCCCGGGTGGGCATCCACCAGGAGCAAATGGACAGTATTGGACCCGATATCAAGGACGCCTAGACGCATGGGGACATTATTGCTCGTCAGCGCGCTTGAAGTCGCGCTTGATGTTGGCAACGCCTTCCGGGTTGATCTCGAAACCGTAGGCTGCACCGGGGTTGATCACCATGCCCAGCTCCTCGCCGATGTTGGCGATGATGGCAGCGCCCTGCGTGCCCAGCACGTTGGGAGCGGCTTCCAGGTACTGCTGGTCCACCCTGCTGGGGTGCGAGAAAACGGCAAGGACGGGGTCGCCGTCGGCGTTGGCAAGGACCAGGGGCTCCACCTGGGAGTCGATGCCCTCCACGGCGTCCGAGCTGATGATGTAGACCTCGCTGTTGAGGAACGACAGGATGACGTCCACGGGGTTCGCCTCAGGCTGTCCGCCGGTGGCGAGCTTCTCCTCAAGGTCGTTGAGCGGGGAAAGGTCCGTGTGCGCGGGCTGTTCAGTCATACACCTAGCCGATCACGATACGGTGGCCGGCGCAAACGTGCCGGCCACACGGCTACTTCTTGGCCGTTGCCTTCTTCTTGGCAGGCGCCTTGCGGGTGGCGGTCCGCTTGACGGGGCCCTTGGCGCGCTTCTCGGCCAGCAACTCCACAGCCTGTTCCCGCGTGAGTTCCTCCAGGGAGGTGGCGCGGGGAACTGTGATGTTGGTGATGCCGTCCGTGATGTAGGGGCCAAACCGACCCTCCTTCACCACGATGTTCTTCTCGGACACCGGGTCCGGGCCGAACTCCGCCAGCGGCGGCACCGCGGCACGGGCGCCGCGCTGCTTGGGCTGCGAGTAGATCTCCAGGGCCTGCTCCAGGGTGATGGTGAAGATTTCCTCTTCCGAGCCGATGGAGCGGGAGTCGGTCCCCTTCTTCAGGTAGGGCCCGAACCGGCCGTTCTGGACCGTGATCAGGTTGCCCTCCGCGTCCTCCCCCAGCGCCCGGGGCAGGCTCATGAGCTGTAGCGCCTCATCCAGGGTCACGGACTCAACCGTCATGGACTTGAAAAGCGAACCCGTGCGCGGCTTGGCCTTGACCGGCTTCTTGGGCGGCTTGGGCTTGCCGTTCTTGTAGTACTCCACCGGCTGGTTGGCCAGTTCCTCGTCGGTCATCTCCGGGATGATCTCGGTGACGTAGGCGCCGTACCGGCCGTTCTTGGCCACCACTGTGTGTCCCGTGTGCGGATCGCTGCCGAGCACGCGTTCCTCAGGCGCAGCCGTCTCCATCAGTTCGATGGCCTTGGCCGCCGTCAGCTCGTCCGGCGCTAGGTCCTCGGGCACGTTGGCGCGCGCCGATTCCACGATTTCGCCCGTCTTCGGGTCCACCACGGCGGCAGAACTTTCCAGGTACGGACCGAACTTGCCCACCCGGAGGGTGATCTCGTCGGTGATGGGGATCGAGTTGATTTCCCGGGCGTCGATCTCGCCCAGGTTGTTGACGATGCTCAGCAGGCCGGGATCGGAATCCTCGCCGAAGTAGAAGTGCCGCAGCCAGGAGGCACCGGCTTCCTGGCCGTTGGCGATCTTGTCCAGGTCGCCTTCCATGTCGGCGGTGAACTCGTAATCCACGTAATCGGAGAAATGCTGCTCCAGGAGCCGGATCACCGAGAAGGCAATCCAGCTGGGCACCAGGGCCGAACCCTGCTTCCGGACGTAGCCTCGGTCCTGGATGGTGGAGGCGTAGGTGGACGGGCGGCCGATCCCCTTCTTCTCCAGTTCCGCTGTCAGTGACGCTTCCGTGTACCGGGGCGGCGGGGAGGTCTCGTGGCCCACGGCCTGGATGTCCGCGGCCGTGAGGGAGTCGTCCTTGGCCACGTTGGGCAGGCGGCGTCCTTCGTCGGAGTCGTCGTCGCCCCGGGTCTCGTCCTTGCCTTCCTCGTAAGCGGCAAGGAAGCCGGGGAACGTGATAACGGTGCCGGAGGCGGAGAACTCGGCGTCCCGCCCGTCGGCGGCCACGGCACCCAGCCGGATGGTCGCCGTCGAGCCCTTGGCATCAGCCATCTGGGAGGCGACGGTCCGCTTCCAAATCAGCTCGTAGAGCCGGAATTCGTCGCCGGAGAGCTGCTTTGCCACCTGGGCGGGGGTGCGGAACGAGTCACCGGCGGGACGGATGGCCTCGTGCGCTTCCTGCGCGTTGGCCGCCTTGTTGGAGTAGACCCGCGGAGATCCCGGGATGTACTCCGGGCCGTACAGCTCGGAAGCCTGCCGCCGGGCAGCGGTGACGGCTTCGTCGCTCAGCGCGGACGAGTCCGTACGCATATAGGTGATGTAGCCGTTTTCGTAGAGGCGCTGCGCCACCTGCATGGTGCTCTTCGAGGAGAACCGCAGCTTGCGCCCCGCCTCCTGCTGCAGCGTGGAGGTGGTGAAGGGCGCGGCCGGGCGGCGGGTGTACGGCTTGGTATCGACAGAGCGGACCCGGAAGTCAGCCTTCTGCAGCCCTGCTGCCAGCGAGGTTGCCAGCTCCTCGTTAAGGTGTGCAACGTTCTTGGAGGTGAGCACGCCGTCGTCGTTGAAGTCACGGCCGCTGGCCACCTTGGCACCGTCCACGGCGGCAAGCTTGGCCTTGAACGAGCCTGATTCGGCGCCGAACTGGCCGGTCAAGTCCCAGTAGGAGGCAGCCTTGAAGGCCATGCGTTCGCGTTCGCGGTCCACCACCATGCGGGTGACCACTGACTGCACGCGCCCGGCGGACAGCCCGCGGGCCACCTTGCGCCACAGCACGGGTGAGATTTCGTAGCCGTAGAGGCGGTCCAGGACACGGCGGGTTTCCTGGGCGTCCACCAGGTCCTGGTCCACGTCGCGCAGGTTGCCCATCGCGCGCTGGATGGCTTCCTTGGTGATTTCGCCGAACGTCATCCGGTACACCGGAACCTTGGGCTTGAGCACTTCCAGCAGGTGCCACGCGATGGCCTCGCCCTCGCGGTCCCCATCGGTTGCGAGATAGAGTTCGTCGGCGTCCTTGAGCGCAGCTTTGAGCTCAGTAACCTTTTTCTTCTTGTCCGGGGACACCACGTAGTAGGGCTTGAAGTCGTGTTCGATGTCGACGGCGAACTTGCCGACGGAGGTTTTCTTCAGCTCGGCAGGGAGTTCGGACGGCTGCGGCAGGTCGCGGATGTGACCAATGGAGGCCTCTACGATGAAGCCCTCGCCGAGGTACTTGGCGATGGTCTTGCTCTTGGCCGGAGACTCCACAATCACGAGTTTCTTGCCGGTTTTGGCCTTGCTTGGCACGGTGCTCCTACAGAAAAAGGTTGCTGGGGCAGATGAGCCCATGTTCGCCTAGTTCACCATATTTTGGGGAATCGTGCGCATTCATGTGGAAAAGACGGGGCTCTGTTGAGGGCTTGAGGGGGCTTGCGGCCGGGCGGGAATTCAGGCCGGGACGAGGAAGCCGTCACGGACCAGGTTGGCCACGTCGGCGAGCAACGCACCCTGGAAGGTCCCGGCGTCGAACCCCTCGCCACCGCCCAGGAGGGCCTCCAAAGCCCCGGCGATCTGCCCGGCGGTGAGGTCGCCGTCGCATGCGGACACAAAGCCGGCCAGCTCGGTGCTCATGAGGTTGGTGCGCCGCAGCCCGGCACCTTGACGGAGCAGTATCACGCCCGGGTGCTCGGCGCCGGGACGCTGGTGGCGCTCCTCTGTGACGTCGTCAGCCACGAGCAGGTGCGTGCCGGCAAGGTCATGGGCAGCGAGCCAGTCGCTGCGTTCGACGGCGGCGCCCAGGTGGGGGCCGATGGGCTGTTCGATGGGGTAGGTGATTTCCTCGAAGCGGCTGATGGCGGCAGGGCGGCCGTCGGCGGGGCGGCGCAGCCAGACCATGCCGAAGCCGATGCCGTCGACATTCCTTGAGGCGAAGTCCGCAAGGTAGGCCGCATACGCCTCCTGGTAATGCTGCCGGTCCCGGGACTCGGAGGCATCCCGCAGCCAGGTTTCGGCGTATTGTTCCGGGCTGACCTGTTCGCGCTGGATGAACCAGGCTTCCGTGCCGGGCAGCACCCACGACTTCGGCCGCTCATCCCAGCTGCTGCCGTTGGCGACTTCCCAGTTGCCGAGCATCTGTGCCCATCCGCCAGGCCCCAGAATGGTGGGCAGGTCCGCCACCAGGGAGGCCACGATCCCGTCGCCCGGCAGCCCGCCGTCGCGGTAGGTGAACTGGTCCGCCGCGTCCTCGCCGGTACTGCGCGGAGTGATGACGAACGGCGGGTTGGACACCACCAGGCCGAATTCCTCCCCGGCCACCGGCTCCAGGAGTGAACCCAGGCGCAGGCTCACCCTGTCTTCGAGGCGGTCCGGGTCGACGGAGAGCGCCTCGGCGTTGAGCAGGATGTTGAACCGTGCATAGGCCAGCGCACGCTCCGAAATGTCGGTGGCGGTCACGTGCTGGCAGTGGTGCAGCAGGTGGAAGGCCTGGATGCCGCAGCCGGTCCCCAGGTCCAGGGCGCGCTCGGTGTGGCGGCGGATGGTGGTCTGCACCAGGGTGGTGGATGCCTGCCCGATGCCCAGGACGTGGTCGTGCCGGAGTACCCCCGCCTGCTGGTGGGCGGCGAGGTCGCTGGCCACCCACAGCTCCGCGCCGCCGCTGCCGTCGTCGTTCTTATCCCAGCCGTACGGCCGCAGGTCGGCCTTCGCTGTGAGCAGTCCGGAGCCGGGGACGGGCTGCACCAGCCCCAGGTCCAGGAGCCCCTGCGCGCCGGTACCGGGCAGGGCGGCGTCGAGCGTTCGGCGTTCCTGCGGCTCGGCGAGGAGCCACAGGCGGACGGCGGCGGCAAGCGGCACCTCCCGGTCGTCAGCCTGCACTGCATGCTCAACGGCGAGCAGCGCGGGGATGATCTGGTCCCGGTTCAGCGCGGCCGAGGCCGCCGGCCCCAGCAGCCGTGCCACACCGTCGAGCGTGTAGTCCAGCCCGCGCAGGTCTGCGGCGAGGGCGGACAGCAGTGCGGGGAGGTCGCTGCGGGGAGCGTCGGGGGTGTTTCCGGCGGTGAATTCATAAGGGGATCCAGGCATCGCCCAAGTTTAGTCCGGGGTGGCTGCGGGGTACGGTGGTCCCATGCCTTCCCGACTCACCCTCTTTCCGCGCGCCCGCACGGCAACCGCCGCAGTCCGCCGTTCGCTGCCCGGGACAGTGGTTGCCGCGGTCCTCTGCCTGGCCGTGGCGGGGTGTTCGCCGACGAACTCTGTGGAGAACGCGGATGTTCCCAAGTGGCGGGCCACAGCGCTGCCATCATCACCGGCGGGTGTCGTGCTCCAGGATTCGGGAAAGATCCTCAACCGGGACCGCATCGTGCAGGAAGCCGCCAGGGTGCCCGCCGGCAGCTATGTACTCACGGCGGTTTGCGAAGGGACCGGCAAGGCCTTCTTCGCTGTGTCCCTGGACGGCAAAGCCATTGCAGAAGCCGGGGCCGCGTGCAACGGCCGGCAGGAGACCACCAAAATCAACCTGCCCGCCGCGGGCCGGGTGGAAATCAGCAGCTCGAGCGTGGACGCTCCGCTGCTCTACGCCTACCAGCTGGCACCGGCGCACTAAGCACTGTCCGGGCTCTGGCCCGCGGACCGCTGCGGGCTTAAAGTCGGACTATGCCCAGCGTGCGGGGGACCCCCGCGCCCCTTTCCGAAGGGACAGCACGGGCGCCCCGGGCACCGAAGCCCGTGGCCGCCGTCGCCCTTGGACTGGTGCTTGCGGCAGGTGCGCTGGCCGGTTGTGAGTATACGTACGACGACGGCCGGGCCGGCAACGCGCAGGGCACCGCGACCGTTGCCCCGGCGCCGGCCTTTACCCGCGACCCGCTGCAACAGGATCCGGTCAGCGAAGCGGAGCTGGGTGACTGGGTGTCCCGGGCCCTTCCAGGCACCACCGGCCCCGTGGTCCAGGCCGACGCGGGGCTCCTGGCTGCCGGGGAGGACCGGACCTTTTCATCGCCGGAGCTGGAAACCGGAACCTACATTTTGTCCATCGCCTGCCGCAGCCAGCGCCGGGTGACCTTCACGGTCCGCACCGAGACCCTCACCCTGGTTGACCTGGGCCTGCGCTGCGGCATCAACCGCGAGAACGTCATTTACCTGTCAACGGACAGCGTCCTCACGGTCCGGGTGGAGGCCAGGACTGCCGCGAACTACGCGTTCCGCGTCCACCGGCTCTGACGCCGGCTGCCCGGCCGTTCCCAGCTGAGCGGCCCGGTTGCCTGAACCCGCTGGTGGCTCAGGCCGCCGCGCAGCCTTCCGGGCAGCGGAGTGTCTCCGGGCTGGCGGCGCATACGGCGCAGTACAGCGTGAGGGTGCGGCAGCTCGGGTTGGAGCAGTTCTCGAATTTACTGGTGGGCGCCGAGCAGCGGGCGCACTGGCCAATGGTCTTGGCGTCCTCGCTGAACTCCAGGTGCATGCGCTTGTCAAAGACGTACAGCGAGCCCTCCCAGAGCCCCTGGTCCTTGAAGGCTTCGCCATACCGTACGATCCCTCCGTCCAGCTGGTACACCTCTTTGAAGCCGCGGTTCACCATCAGGCTGGAGAGCACCTCACAGCGGATGCCTCCGGTGCAGTAGGTCACCACGGGTTTGTCCTTGAGGGAGTCGTACTTGCCGGACTCCAGCTCCTTGATGAAGTCATGGGTGGTGGCGACATTGGGCACCACGGCGTCCTTGAACCGGCCGATCTGCGCTTCGAAGGCGTTCCGGCCGTCGAAGAAGACCACGTCCTCGCCGTCCTGCTTCCTGGCCTCGACGAGCTCGTGGAGCTGGTCCGGCTTGAGGTGCTGTCCGCCGCCCACCACGCCGTCGGCGTCAACCTTGAGCTCACCGGGCGCGCCGAAGGACACAATCTCGTCCCGCACCTTAACGCTGAGCCGCGGGAAGTCCTCCGCGCCGCCGTCGGACCATTTGACGTCAATGCCCCGGAACCCGGAGTACTCGCGGGTGGTCTTGACGTACTGTTTGACGGCGCCGATTTCGCCGCCCACCGTGGCGTTGATTCCGTCCTTGGAAATGATGATGCGCCCGGTCAGGCCAAGCTTTTCGCACAGGGCACGCTGCCAGAGGCGGACGGCGTCCGGGTCAGTAATGGGGGTAAAGCCGTAAAAGAGCACAATCTTGTTCAAAGCCACGCATTTAAGGGTACCGGCTGCGCTGCCGGACCGGTCCTGGCGGCTGCAGGTCCTGGCCCCGGCGCTGATCACAATTGCATAAGCACTTCCGCACCCTCTGTTGCTTGTGATCAGGCTGGAATATTGTTCATGCCATGAGCCCGCAAACCATGGTGGAAGACATTACTGGCCTGCTTGAAGTGTGGGTTGCCGGCTGGGCCGGGTGTCGCGGCTACCGGACTTCCACGGAAGGCCGATTTCCCGCTGCCCTCCGCGCTGACACCAGCGGGGAATGGGAAGTCTTCGCGTCCGAACCCACGGATGACGAGTTCGCCGCCCTCGCGGCCAGGACGGCGGAATCCCCCGCCCGGGTACTGACCATCCTCACCAACGACCCCGCCCGCTATGCCGCCCTGGTAGCCCGGCGGGGCCTGAACGTCACCTCTGATTCGCAGACGATGATGATCGTGGACATGGAGACGCAGGACGCCGAGGACCCCTGGCTTTCCGACGACGACCTCAGCCTGTCCACCTTCGAGCAGGCTGGCGTCCATTACGCGGAGGTCCGCTCAGGAGACACACTCGCGGCCAGTGGCAGGGTGTTCGTGGTGGGTGATACCGCCGTGTTCGACAAGATCATCACCGAGCCGGCGTTCCAGCGCAGGGGCCTGGGCAGCTTCATCATGCGGGCGCTGGCGGCCCAGGCCTTCGGGCATGATGTCCGCGCCGGCCTGCTGCTGGCGTCCCTGGACGGGCAGAAGCTCTACTCGCATCTGGGCTGGACCACGGTGGCCCGGGTCCTGATGCTGTCAGCGTCCCATGACGGGGCGGACCTCTCACTGAGCTGAACCTGCTGCTCCGGAACCGCCGTACGGTTTTCCCTTGGGCGAACCGCGGGCATGCGGTCCTGCAGCGGATGAAAGAATGGTGGGGTGAACCCCCATGACTCCCTGATTCCTTTGCTGGGCCGCGGCCCGGATCCGGAACAGCTGCGTCATGTCCGCACCATTCCGGCGCGGGAGGCAGTCCACGCGCCCTGGCCGGAGTGGATGCACCCGGACATTGCTGCGGCGTACGGGACGCTGGGCATCCGCGAGCCATACCGTCACCAGGTTGACGCGGCCAATGCAGCACACGCTGGGGAGCATGTTGTGGTGGCCACCGGCACTGCGTCCGGGAAGTCGCTGGCGTACCAGCTGCCCTCGCTGGATGCGATCCACCGGTCCGAACTGCGCGTGCTCGCGGACCCGGGCAGGATTCACGACGACGGCGCCGTCACCCTTTACCTCTCCCCCACCAAGGCGCTGGCGGCCGACCAGCTGAATGCCATCCGCGCCCTGAAGCTGCCCACGGTCCGGGCGGAAACCTACGACGGCGACACCGATCCCTCCGCCCGCCGGTGGATCCGGGACCACGCCAACTTCATCCTGGCCAACCCGGACATGCTGCACTTCGGCATCCTTCCCAACCATGCGTGGTGGGCAGCTTTCTTCCGCCGGCTTCGCTACGTCATCGTTGATGAGGCGCACAGCTACCGGGGCGTGTTCGGTTCACACGTGGCCAACCTGATGCGGCGTCTCCGCCGGATCTGCGCCTACTACGGTGCGGGAACCACGTTCCCCGAGCCAGTGTTCATCGCTGCCTCCGCCACCGCATCCGAGCCCGATGTCTCCTTCTCCCGCCTCATCGGTGCGCCCGTCAAGGCAGTGTCCCGCGACTGCTCCCCCCACGGGGCCACCACCGTGGCACTGTGGGAACCGGCGCTGACCGACGTGAGGGGCGAGAACGGAGCCAAGGAGCGGCGCACGGCCGTTGCCGAAACCTCTGACCTGCTGGCCAACCTGGTATCAGCACGGGTCCGCACCATCGCCTTCATCAAGTCCCGCCGCGGCGCGGAGACCATCTCCGCCATTACCAAGCGCCTCCTTGACGAGGTGGATCCGAGCCTCCCGCAACGGGTGGCCGCGTACCGTTCGGGGTACCTTCCGGAGGAACGCCGGGCGGTGGAGAAAGCCTTGCGTTCGGGCCAGCTGCTGGGCGTTTCCAGCACGTCTGCGTTGGAGCTGGGAATCGACATCTCCGGCCTGGATGCAGTGCTGGTGGCAGGCTGGCCCGGCACCCGGGCATCACTGTTCCAGCAGATCGGCAGGGCCGGCCGGGCGGGCCAGGATGCCATTGCGGCGTTTGTGGCCAGCGACGATCCGCTGGACACGTTCCTGGTGAACCATCCCGAAGCCATCTTCGACGTGTCGGTGGAGGCTACGGTCTTTGACCCCTCCAACCCCTATGTGCTGGGACCGCACCTGTGCGCAGCGGCCGCTGAACTTCCCCTGGGACCTGCCGAGCTGGACCTTTTTGGGCCGACCGCTGAAATGCTCCTGGATCGGCTGGTGGCGCAAGGCTACCTCCGCCGGCGCCCCGCCGGCTGGTTCTGGACCCACTCGCAGAGCGCGGCGGCAATGGTCAACCTGAGGGCAGACGGCGGCGGACCCGTCAGCATCGTCGACGCAGAGACCGGTTCCCTCCTGGGAACCATGGATTCGCCTCAAACGCACTACCAAGCCCACACCGGAGCGGTGTACGTCCATCAGGGCGACACCTACGTGGTGGAGGACCTGAACGAAGACGACCACTGCGTCATGGTCCGCCGGGCCAACCCCGACTACTACACCACAGCACGGGATGTAACCCAGATCGAAGTCCTGGACACCCTGCGGACCATGCAGTGGGGCGATGTGACCGTGCACTTCGGCGACGTGAAGGTGACCACGCAGGTTGTCTCCTTCCAGCGCAAGGCCCTGATTTCCAATGAGGTCCTGGGCGAGGAGCCGCTGGAACTGGGTGCACGGGAGCTCTTCACCAAGGCGGTGTGGTTCGTGGTGGACAACCGCTCGTTGACTGGGGCGGGCCTCATCGAAGCGCAGTTCCCGGGCGCCCTGCATGCCGCGGAGCACGCCGCGATAGGACTCCTGCCGCTGGTGGCATCCAGCGACCGGTGGGACATCGGCGGCGTGTCCACTGCCCTGCACGCCGACACCGGGGTGCCCACCATCTTTGTGTATGACGGGCACCCTGGCGGAGCCGGCTTTGCCGAGCGGGGATTCGACAAAGCCATGGTCTGGCTGGCAGCAACCCGCGATGCCATCAAGGCCTGCGAGTGCGAGGCCGGCTGCCCGTCCTGCGTGCAGTCCCCCAAATGCGGCAACAAGAACAATCCGCTGGACAAGGCCGCCGCCGTGACCCTGCTTGACGTGCTGCTCAAGGACGCCACGGAAGCCACGCCGGTGGATCTGGAAGCCAGGAGCTGATACCCGCCACGGGCCTTGTCCCTGGGCGGCCCCGTCCTATGGACCCGTCCTATGGCCCTGATCTGTATGGCCCTGCCCCTCTTTGGCGCGCCGTCCCCCTTGCGACAGTGTGCGCATGTGCTCGTGTCCTGTCCCGGCGGCGCTGCCCCTATGGCGGCGGACCCGCCCGGGCACGTCCGGTCGCGGCGCCCAGCAGCGGGCGCTCGCCGAGCTCGGTGCGTACCTCGATCGTCTGCCCCGAACCCTCGGAGCAACTGAGGACCGTGGCGGCGTGGCGGGCCGCCACTTCCGCGGCGACCGTGCAGGGCTCCCCCGTGGTGATGCCGCGAAGGGCATCCGCCCCGGCAAGGGCTGCCAGGTCGGCTGCCGCTGCCGCCCTGCTTGCGAGCACGGCTGACTGGGCCAGCAGCAACATGACGGCCATCGCCATCATGACCACCAGGGACAGCCCTGCGGCAAGGACCGTCCCCGACCCCCGTTCGTGGCCATCCGCACCGCGTTGCCTGCACTGCCCGTGAGCAGGGCCAGCCCGCGTTGCCGTGCGCTGCCATCGCCCGGCGGCAGGGCGACCGGGCCCTGTGTTGGGGCATCTGGTCCAGATCATGGGGTGTCGCAGCCCGTCGCGATCCATCATCTGGCGCCCCCGGCGCCGGCCTGACCTGCGGCGCCGCCTGCAGCAGCAGTCCCCGGAGTCTCGCTGCGCGTGGAGGCGCGGGCGGTGAGGGTCCACGGAATGGAGGAGCCCAGGGGACCAGCCACCCGGTCGGTCACGGTGACGCTGAACCATTCGCCGTCGGCGGCAACTGATGCAACTGCCGAGCTGCCGGCGAGCGTCCTGACGGTCCGTTCAACCGCCGCGGGGTTGTCGCCCCGGGCCAGGGCCCTGGCGCCGGCCCGGGCTCCTTCTTCGATCCGCAGTTGCGTCGTGCCTGCAGCGGCTCCGGCAAGCAGCATGGCCAGTAGTGCCAGCACTGCCGGGAGCGCCACCGCGAACTCGGCCGTTACGGTGCCCCGGGCCTTCGCGGTTTCATCCAAGGGTTGCCCTCCTCCGTTGCTCCAAGCCACACGGCCGGTCACCGATTCCAGGGGCTTCCGTGACGGCAGCACTCCTGCCGAATGCGTCACGGCAGCGCCAATGCGGTGCGGATGAGGTTCAGCAGGAAGCCTCGCACTTCGTCGCTGCGGAGAATGAACACCAGCAGCCCGGCAAATCCCACCGCGGCCAGGGTGGCAATGGCGTATTCGGCCGTCGCCATGCCGGCTTCCGAGCCCACGAGCCTTGCAGTGCGCCGGGTCTTGCGCGTGGCGCCCGCACCGGGGTACAGCTCCACCACGTTGCCGGGCGGCGGGAAGGATGCCGCTGGAAAGGATGCACGTGAAACTGGTGCCTTCGGCATGAGTGCAGTGGATGCGGCCGTGGTCGAATCGAAGTCAACGGCGTAAGCGTATGGCGCCGCGCCGGTGTTGCGAAGGCTGCCGGTTGGTCCCGCGAACATCGGACTGGAGGCAGTCCGCATCGGCCTGGAAAAGGGGGCTGTGGACATTCCGGCGGAGGGGTTGCGGCGGTAGTGGTTGATGGGCATTGTGTTTCCTTTCCGTTGGTGCCGGTGGTTTTGCCGGCTCTCTTGACTCTTCCCGGCCGAACTGTTGCCGGTAAGGGAGGTGGGGCGCTAAGTGGAAAAGCTCTGCAGATCCAGCGCTGTGGAGGAGTGGACGGGCCAGCAGCGGCGGGGACGGGAAGACAGGGCCAGCAGCGGCGGGGACGGGAAGACAGGGCGAGGAGTCGTGGGGACGGAAGCGGCAGGGTGGCTATGCGCCGTTCGGCACCAAGGCCAAGAGCACCGGGACCACGCCGAGGCAGATGAAGGCCGGAAGTGAGCACAGGCCCAGCGGAACCACCAGCTTCACGCCTAAGGAAGCGGCGCGCTTCTCCGCCGCCCGAAAGCGTTCCCGGCGAAGCCTTGCAGCCTGGGCATACAGGATCGCGGATGATGGTGCCCCCGTGAGCGCGGCGAAGCCCAGGGCGTCCCGCAGCTCCAGGATTTCGGGGAGCCGCACGGCGGAGCTGCGCCATGCTGTTTCCCAGTCAGCGCCGATGGCCAGCGCGGAGACCACAGGCCGCAGGGAGTCCCGGTACTGTGGCGCAGCGGAAGCAGCCACCAGGTCGAGGGCCCTGCCAATTCCGGCTCCGGCGTCCAGCATCGCCGCCACAAGTTCGAGCATCATGGCCGTATCCTTCAGGCCGCTGCCGCAACGCGCTGCCGACCCCTTGGCGGCCGCCTGCTGTGCTCTTGCAGCGGATGGGCACACCCGGCGAAGCCGTTTTCGCAACCTCCCGTGGCCGGGACAGGCAAGCCATGCACCGGCCGCGAGCAGCGTGAACAATGCCAGGCCGGGGGCCCAAACCGGGTTCATTGCGCTCCTGCCCCTGCAGCTGACGCCACCAACCGGGCAGACCAGGCCCTTCCCGCCGCGGTAAGGACCACGCCGCCCAACAACGCGGCCAGTCCAAGGGGTGTCCCCAGCAGGGTGGCCAGGGGATCCACACCCAGGGCAGCGCCGAGTCCCAGACCCATCAAGGGAAGCCAGGTCAGGAGCCGGACGGTGGCTTTGGGCCCTGCGAGAGCCGTCTGCCGGGCCGCGTCGGCGTCATCCTCTGCTTCCAGTTGGGCAGCGAACCGGGTCAGCACGTCAGCGAGCGGGCACCCGCTGGCTTCGGCGATGTCGAAGCAGGCGGCAAGCTCCAACCAGGTCCTGGCCTCCCTGTCGCGGGGCGGAAAGGCCGTGGAAACGGCACGGCGGACGGTTTCCGCAACGGGAGCCCCGGTAGCGGCGGCCGCACGCGCGGTTGCCAGGACCGCAGCTGATCCCTTTGACAGCATGGCCCCGGACAGCGGGGCGGCTTCCTGATGTTGCCGCCCGTTATCACCTTTGCCGTACACCATCCACAACTCGTCCCACAGCCGTGCGGGCGTCCGGCCACCCCGGAGCAGTGCCGCCATCTGCTGCACCACCAGGGTCAGGCCTGGTCCCCGCGCTATTGCCGCCCTTGCGGTGCCCTTCCTGTTCCACGGCAGGACAAGGCCCCTCCGGGGAGCCGCCGCTTTCGTCCTGTTGCCGGTTGCGGCGCGCAACCTGGAAGCAGCGTCCAGGGGCGGCTTGAGAAGCAGCAGCACAGCGCTGCACAGGAGCACGGGGAAGAGGAGCGTCACGGGATCTCCTCGGGGTTCATCCCCAGCCGGGCCGTGAGCGCCGGCCACGCGGAACCCGGGACACCTGATTCCCCAATGGCCGGCAGCACGGTCAGTCCTTCCGGCCCATTGGCGATGAGTCCAATGCCCAGGACTTCCCTGCCTTTGGGTGTCCTGCCGACGTGGATGACAGCATCAAGGGCGCTGGCGGCCTGAAGCCGCACGGCCTCCGGACCGAGCCCTGCGAGCGCGCCGAGGGCGTTGAGCCTGGCCGGAACTGCGGCCGCCGTATTGGCGTGGATGGTTCCGCCGCCACCGCTGTGCCCGGTATTCATCGCGGTGAGGAGCTCGCGGACTTCAGCACCCCTGCACTCCCCCACCACCAGCCTGTCCGGGCGCATGCGCAGCGCTTGGCGAACCAGCTCCCCCAAGTCCACGGCACCGCCGCCTTCAAGGTTTCCGTGGCGTGATTCGAGGGCAACCACATGCGGGTGGACAGGATTGAGTTCGGAGGCGTCCTCGATCAGGACCAGCCGTTCTTGCGCGGAGCACAGGCCCAGCAGGGTGGACAACAGCGTGGTCTTCCCTGAACCCGTAGCACCGCTGACCAGGAAGCTCAACCTCTTGTCCACGATCCGTTCGAGCACCGTTTGCACCCGCTGGCCGAACATGCCGCCCGTACGCAGCTCTGCCATGCTGAAGACCTGCTCCCTGCGGATCCGGACGCTCAACAGCGTCCCGGACGTGGACACCGGCGGCAACACGGCGTGGACACGGTAGCCGCCGGCAAGCCTGACATCAACACAGGGCGACCCGTCATCCAGGCGGCGCCCTCCTGCGGCCACGAGCCTGCATGCCAGCGCCCGCAGCTGGGATTCGCCATCGAACACGACAGGTACGCGCTCGATGCCCCGGCCGCGGTCCACCCACACGGAATCCGGAGCGTTGACGAAGATGTCTGTTACCGCTGGATCCCTGGTGAGCTCCTGCAGGGGGCCCAATCCACTGAGCTCGGCGCTGATCCGCTCCACTGCGGCAAGCGCTCCGGCGGTGCCCAACAGCTTGCCGGTGGCCTGTACGGCCGCGGCAACGCGCGAAGGTGTTACTGTTCCTGCCTCCGCCATCATCGATTCACGGACAGACTCCAGCAGCCCGGAATCAACGGTCCGGCCAGTACCGGCGCCGCTGACCCGCGCCTGGCGGCCAGCCTTGTTCGCCTCCAGGATCCGTGCACTGCGCCGTGCGCCAACGCCTCCGGACCCACCTGCGCCGCCCGTTTCCCGGGCTGGAGACGAAGGGGCAATGGGCGGCCGCCTCATGCGACGTCCCCCGCCTGCAGGTCCTCTCCAAGCCAATCGAGCACCGTGGCGCCGAAATACCGGATGGTCCGCCGCTTCCCAAGGTCCAGCAGGCGGCCTGACTCCATGGCCCCCGGGACGGCCCGCAGGTGGGGGATGCGGCCCTGTACCGGCAGCCCTACGGCGTCAGCAATCAGGGAACCGTCCAGCGCAGCACCGGGCCGCCCCCGCACCAGCAGGGCAGCCTCCACCGGCGGAAGCTCCTGCAGCAGCCGCACGGCCGCCACCGCCGCTTTCAGCTGCGCCGGCACCACCACCATGATCCGGTCGCAGTCCCACGCCACAGTGTGAAGCGACTCCGCACCCCTTCCCACATCCACAACGACCAGCTCAAAACCACGGCGGGCAGCGTCCAGCACACCCGCTGCCGTTGCAGCAGGGACAGGAACCGGCTGCTCCCGGGTGGCAGGCCAGGACAGGAAGGAAAACCCTCCGGCGACGGGCAGGGAGTCGGAGAGCTGCAGGGGGTCAATGCTGCCCCTTGCCTCCGCGAGGTCCGGCCAGCGCAGCCCGGGGTTGTCCTCCGCGGCGAGCGCAAGCTCCAGGCCGCCGCCCCAGGGGTCGCCGTCCACCAGCAGGACGCGCGCCCCCAGGCCTGCCGCTGCCTGGGCTGTCCAAATGGCGGCGGTGGTGGCCCCCGCCCCGCCGCAACCTCCCGTGATGCCAAGGACCAGCCCGCCGGGACCCGGCGAGCGCGACCGGCTCAGATGATCCGCCAGCCAGGCAGCGGCATCGGGCAGCACGGCAACGCGTTCAGCACCCAGGGCGGCGGCAAGGTGCCAGAGGCTGTCGCCCTCTCCGTCGAGGCCCACCATGACCGCCGGCATGCGGCGCCGCGGTGGAAGCTCCCTCACATCGCTGCCCACCAGCACGGCCGATGCAGCATCCCAGTAACGTCCCGCCTCCACCGCATCCGGAACCACGCGGAGCTGGGCACCAGCGGCTGCCACTATGCGCTCCACTTCCGCGCGCAGGACGCCGGACGAGGTAACCAGCAGCACCTCGCCGGAGCCGTCCGGCCTCCCACCATGCGGCGGTGAAGCACCCAAAGCTGGACCGCCCGCCACAAGTCCATCGTGCACAGATTGACCCGGGGCTGAACTCCCCGGCAGGGAACCGGCCGGCAGCCAGGCCGCACCGTACCCCGCCTCGCTGCCCGACGACAGGTTGTCCGCCACCGAAGTGCGGGATGGTGCGTCCCGGTTCGGTTTCCGCCGGGAGGAACCTGTGGCCTGCCCCGGCCCGGGTTGCGGTGCTTTCAGCTGGTGCCTGCTCATGGAGCCACTCTGCCGCGGCCGCGAAAGACAGATAAGGGGGCGAACCCCGTATGTGGACAACCGGAGCCACCGCTCCCGGCAAGGCACAATGGGAGCATGTACCTGCTGCTCGCCGCCCACCCCCGCGGTGTGGCACTGCAGGAACTGACACAGGCAGGCCACCCCCAACCGGCCAACCCCGAGCCCCGGCTGGTGGCACCCAACGAGCTCTCCGCCGTCGTCCGTGAACTGGAAGCCCGGCGCCCCGGCGGACAGCCGCCGCGCTGGATCTGGCACCGGACGCAGGACTGGTACCCCGCCCTGCTCGCAGCAGGCGTGGAGGTGGAGCGCTGCTACGACGTCACGCTCTGCGGCAACATCCTGGCCTTTTCGCAGTTCAGCGCCCACACCGACTACGCCAGGAATACAGACAGGGTCCCGGTGGAGGACCCGGTGCTTCCGCCGAAGTCATTGCTGCCGCCCCGTCCCCCTGCGGACCAAGGCGCGCTGTTCGACGACCCAGGTGCCGGGCCGGCGCCCGGCTGGGCCCTCGAGGAACTCCGCGCCGAGTACGCTGCCCAGCAGGGCGCCCTCGCCGGCGTAGAAATCGTGGAGAACCTCCGGAACCGCCTGCAGCTGCTGCTGGCGGCGGAGTCGGCGTCTGCCATGGTTGCTGCCGAAATGCAGCACGCCGGCGTCCCCTGGCGGGAGGACCTGCACGAACAGATCCTGGTTGACCAGCTGGGTCCGCGCCCGCCCGCCGGCCAGCGCCCGCAAAGACTGGAGGCATTGGCCGCGGAACTGCGCACGCTGCTCAATTCCCCGGGCCTCAACCCGGACTCGCCGCAGGACCTGATGCGCGCCCTGCACCGGAACGGCATCGAGGTGAAGAGCACCCGGAAATGGGAGCTCAGGGAATCCAGCCACCCCGTCATCGAGCCGTTGCTGGAATACAAGAAGCTCTCCCGCCTCCACACGGCCAACGGCTGGTCCTGGCTGGATGCCTGGGTGGACGGCGGCAGGTTCCGGCCCGAGTATGTGGTGGGCGGGGTTGTTTCGGGGCGCTGGGCGTCCCGCGGCGGCGGCGCGCTGCAGATCCCGCGCCAGGTCCGCGGCGCGGTGCACGCAGACCCCGGCCACAAACTGATCGTCGCGGATGCCTCCCAGCTGGAGCCGCGTGTCCTGGTGGCCCTCGCCCAGGACTCCTCCATGGCGGAGGCCGCCCGGGACCAGGACCTGTATGCCGGGATCGCCGCCAAGGGCTTCGGCGGAGACCGGGCCAAAGCGAAGATGGCCCTGCTGGGCGCCATGTACGGGGCCACCTCCGGTGAGGCAGGGCGCCTGATGCCGCAGCTGGCGCGCACCTATCCGCGTGCCGTCGACTTTGTGGAGCGGGCGGCGCGGGCAGGCGAAGCCGGCGGGACGGTGACCACCCGGTTGGGCCGCAGCAGCCCACCGCCATCGGAGCGGTGGTTCCTGAGCCAGCGCTCCACCACGGCTGAAGAGCAGCGGCGGGCAGAGTCCATTGCCCGGTCCCGTGGGCGTTTCACCCGGAATTTTGTGGTCCAGGGCTCTGCGGCGGACTGGGCGGCATGCTGGCTGGCGGAATTACGACGGCGGCTGCGCATCTTGCGGACGCCCGGCACCGGCGGCAGCGGCCGGGCTGTCGGGGCTGAGTTGGTCTTCTTCCTGCACGACGAGGTGATGGTGCATGCGCCCTCTGACGGTGTGGACGCCTGCATCTCAGCGATCGAAGAATCAGCCCGTGCCGCGAAGGAGTTGTTGTTCGGACGGATCCCGGTGGAGTTCCCGGTCAGCCTCGCCGTCGTCGACTCCTACAACCTGGCGAAATAGCTTTCCTGAAGGGCGCCAAGTACCTGCAAACGAGACGCAAGGTAACCTACCCGGCAGTAGCTCGACGGGTAGGGTGGCGCAGGTTACAGTCGGAACCGGTGGCTGAAACAGACCGGTCCACACGCTGATGCAACGACGCATACCAGGGAGGTCCCCGTCCATGGCGGGAAGATTTGAAATACACCGCACAGGCGACGAGTCGTACCGGCTGCGCCTCACCGACGCCGAGGGCAACACCGTTGCCGTTTCGCCAACCTTCAGGTCCCTGACCATGCTCCGCGACGGCATCAAGGCCATGCGGGAGAACGCCGCCACCGCCATTGTGGTGGACTTGCGGCAGCAGGCCTGAAGCCTGGACTACTGAAGGCCTGGCCTCCTGAAGGTCAGGCCCCGATCGGATGCAGCCGGTTCCGGTCCCACGGAACCGACCAGCCCAGCTGGTCGAAGAGGCCACTGAGCACAATGCCCGTGAAACCCCACACCACCACGCCGTTCACCGTGAACGCGGGGCTGTCGAAGGTCCGCCCTGCCCGGTGGACGGTGGCCATCACCCTGTTGTCCGGGTCAAGCAGGTCCCGCACCGGGACGCGGAACACCTGGGCGGATTCGCCGTAGTCCACCACCCGGACCGGTGAGGGCGCCTGCCACCACCCGAGAACAGGCGTCACCAGGAAGTTGCTGTGCGCCAGGCCCAACTCCTGGAGTGTCCCCAGCACCTCGACCCCGCCTGCATCCAGTCCGGTCTCCTCTTCGGCTTCCCGGAGCGCAGCCGCTATGGGGGTTTCGTTCCTGTCGATGCCGCCGCCGGGAAACGCCACCTGGCCGGGGTGGGACCCCAGAGTGTGGGCGCGTTCCAGCAGCAGGACGTCAAGGTCTGCCGGCGCGAGTGGCTTGCCGGACGCCGCGGGGACGTCGTCGAGGACCCCGAAGAGCATCAGGACTGCAGCCCTGCGGGCGCGTGCCGCGTCCACCGTCAGGGCTGCCCAGCGCGGATCAGGAGGCCCGGCCGTTCCGGTTTGAGCCCGCCGGACCAGCCGGGCAAGGTCTTCGCGTGCGCTCAAGGGGTCCTCTTTTGGGAAGCCATCCGGATCTCCGCGGCCCGGTGCTGTTCTGCGAGGTACTGCTCCAGCAGCTCCTCGCTGCCGGGAGCGAGTTCGTATTTGAGAAGCTTGGCAGCCTTGACGGGATCGGTCTCGCCCAGCCCGTAACTTGGGCACCAGTTGGCCACGGGGCAGGCCCCGCAGGCGGGCTTCCGGGCGTGGCAGACGCGGCGGCCATGGAAGATGACCCGATGGGACAGCATGGTCCAGTCCCTGCGCTCGAACAGTTCGGCCACGTCCTGTTCGATCTGCACGGGGTCCTCCGACTGGGTCCACCCAAACCGCTTCGCGAGGCGGGCGAAGTGCGTGTCCACGGAGATGCCCGGGACGCCGAAAGCGTTGGCCAGCACCACGTTGGCCGTCTTGCGCCCCACACCGGGCAACGTGACCAGTTCCTTCATCCGGCCGGGAACCTCGCCGTCAAACTCGTCCACCAGCCGCGTGCACAGCGCCTGGACGTTCTTCGCCTTGGCACGGAAGAATCCGGTGGGCTTGAGGATGGCCTCGAGCTCGGTGGGGTCCGCCTCGGCCAGGGCCCGTGCATTCGGCCACCGCGCGAACAGCACTTTGGTGACCTGGTTGACCGTGACGTCGGTGGTTTGGGCCGACAGGACGGTGGCCACGAGCAGTTCGAACGGGTTGCGGAAGTCCAGTTCCGCATGGGCGTACGGGTATTTCTCGGCCAGGGCCTTGTGGATGCGCCGCGCCCTCCGCTTAAGCGCCAGGACGGATTCGGACGAGACCACGGGCATCCCTGCGGCCTGGCCGGTCTTGGTGCGGGCCCCGGCCACCGGCGTCAGCCGCGCTCGATGTTGCTGAGGTCGCGCAGCACGCCCAGCCGCCCGTCAGTGTGCTGGACCAGGAATTCGTGGCCGCGGTCCTCGAGTGCCAGTACCCAGCCGCCGGGTTCAATCACGAAGGCGGGCGCACCGGTCCGGGGGTCGAAGGCGGTGCGGTGCTGGGCAACGGCAAACCAGAAGGCCTCGTGGATCGGCTGCCCGTCCATCTCGTCATGGCGGTTCGCCGGGTCCACGGTGGCCCCGATGGGCTGTTCGGCACGGACCTGCTGATGGACGGCGGTGGCAGCGGGCGGCTCCCATGCCGCCTGGGGCGCATTGGCTGTGGGGACGTCCCCGTACTGGGTCTCCTCAACAGCCGGGGCAGGAGCAGGGCGGACGACGTCGGCTGCCTGGGTGGGCGGGCCGGCGTCCACCGCGGGGGTGCGGTCCGAAGCTTCGGGGGCGGTTGACACAGGCGCAGACGTGGCCGGCCCGGCAGTCCTGGCGGCTGCGGCGCCGGCTCCAGCAGCGCCGGCTCCCGACGTGGGAACTGCGGCACCGGCGGTTCCTGAGGTCGAGGCCCCGGCGGTGGCAACGGGGACAGCAGCGGTGGCGGGAGCCTGCGTGGAACGGACCGGTTCAGGGCTGGGACTGGGGCTGGCAGTCCCCGGCTGGACGGCGGAGGAGCCGGCACCGGCACCGCCGAATACACCCGCGCCCTTGAAGCCACCCTTAGACTGGTTCGGGCCGGACTCCGGCTTTGGCGCTTTGGGGGCCCGCGGCTTCCGCGCAGGAACCGCGGCTTCGCGTGCCACGACATGCGCCGGGACCTCGGGCCGGTCCTTGAAGTCACCGGACAGGTACGGCAGGAAACGGCCCAGCACTGTGGCAGCGAACAGGACCAGCGAGCCGATCAGGCCCACCAGCAGGCTGGTCACGTATCCACCCGCCACCGACAGGAAGAAGAAGGCCAGGGCGAAGGAGGCCACCACGGAGGCGAACTGGTCGATCGAGAGCGAACCAACCCGGATCTTCGTGGCAGGGGCCAGGCGGCGGGCGGCGAACAGCGCGCCTGCGATCAACGGCAGGATGATGCCCAGTCCAAGGAAGAACAGGTTGTTCAGGTTCCACAGGTTGTACCGGGAACCGAAAAGGGGCAGCAAGGACGCAACGAACAGGATCACGGTGCCGGCGAAGACGGCCAGGTCCCGCACGGTAAAGGGGCCAAGGACCGCCTGGTTGGCGTTCGGGTCGATCTTTCCCGAGCCAGCCTTCTGCCCTGCCACCTGTCCGTTGGCGGTGTTACCGGCGGGCGACGGGTTCCCCGGTCCCCCGGCGGCGGATCCGGAGCCTTCGCGGCCCGCCTCGGTGTCCGGGCCCGTTCGCTGGCCGAAGCTCTGCTGGTTCATTCTGCTCTCCTTAGCGTGGCGGCACCGGGCCCGGTCCGGACCCGAAAACTGTGCCGTCTTGACATGCGGTCCGGGCCCGGCAAGCCGCTGTTTGTGCCTGGCCGGGGCGGTCCGAAGTGAAGTCACAATTCCATCTCAGCCTAGTCAACAGCCTGGCTGATCACTAGCTGGAGCAAGCCTTCGGGGCGCCGGGATGAGTAATGCGGACACCATTCACCGCTTAAAAAATGCCGCTCATGGCCGCGTCTGTGACGGGGAGCACAGAGGATACGCGGCAAGCATTAGGCTAGGTTGCGGAACAGCTCTTTGCGGTATGTCCGCGCCGGCTGGAGCCCAGTGCCGTGCGAACGGTGGGCCCCGCGGTGGCGGCATCCCGCGCGGCAAAGATCGATGAATGATGAGGTTCACATGTCCCAGGACACTCCCAGCTCCACGGCCACCGTTCCTTCCGCTTCCGCCCAGCCGGCAGGTCAGCAAGGCCACCAGGGCGATGCCTTTGCGAACCTGCTTCATGAGACCAGGGCCTTCCCGCCCTCCCCGGAGTTCGCTGCCAACGCCGTCGTCACCGCCGCCGAGTACGGGGAAGCGGACGCCGACCGGCCGGCTTTTTGGGCCAAGAAGGCCAGGGAACTGCTGACCTGGTCCAAGGACTTCACGCAGGCCCTTGACTGGTCCGATCCGCCCTTCGCGAAGTGGTTTGTGGGCGGTGAGCTCAATGCCGCGTACAACGCCCTGGACCGGCACGTCGAGGCCGGCAACGGAGACCGCGTGGCCATCTACTTTGAGGGCGAACCCGGTGATACCCGGACGTACACGTATGCGCAGCTGACCGAAGAGGTGAAAAAGGCTGCCAACGCCTTCGAGTCCCTGGGTGTGGCCAAGGGCGACCGCGTGGCCGTGTACCTTCCCATGATCCCGGAAGCGGTCATCACCCTGCTGGCCTGCGCCCGGATCGGGGCGGTCCACTCCGTGGTGTTCGGCGGATTCTCCGCCGAAGCCCTCCGATCCCGGATCGACGACGCCGAGGCCAAGCTCGTGGTCACCGCGGACGGCACTTACCGCCGCGGCAAGCCGAGCCCGCTCAAGGCCGCCGTCGACGACGCGTTGTCCCACGAGGGAGATGCGGGCGGCCACACGGTGCAGAACGTGGTAGTGGTCAAGCGCAACGGCCAGGACGTCGACTGGAAGGAAGGCCGCGACCACTGGTGGGCCGACACCGTCGGCACCGCCTCGTCAGAGCACACCGCGCCGGGCCACGATTCGGAACACCCGCTGTACATCCTGTACACCTCAGGCACCACCGGGAAGCCCAAGGGGATCCTGCACACCACCGGCGGGTACCTCACCCAGACGGCCTACACCCACAAGGCAGTCTTCGACCTCCGCCCGGAAACGGACGTGTACTGGTGCACGGCCGACGTCGGCTGGGTCACCGGCCACTCCTACGTCGCCTACGCCCCGCTCATCAACGGCGCCACCCAGGTCATGTACGAAGGCACGCCGGACTCCCCGCACCAGGGCCGCTGGTGGGAGATCGTGGAGAAGTACAAGGTCTCCATCCTCTACACCGCGCCCACCGCCATCCGCACCTTCATGAAGTGGGGTTCGGACATCCCGGCGAAGTACGACCTCTCGTCGCTCCGCGTGCTGGGTTCGGTCGGGGAACCGATCAACCCCGAAGCCTGGATGTGGTACCGCAAGGTCATCGGCGGCGACAAGGCACCCATCGTTGACACCTGGTGGCAGACCGAAACCGGTGCCCAGATGATCGCCCCGCTCCCCGGGGTTACCGCCACCAAGCCCGGCTCCGCCCAGGTGCCGCTGCCCGGCATCGCCGTGGACGTCGTCGACGAGATGGGCGAATCAGTCCCTAACGGCCACGGCGGCTTCCTGGTCATCCGGGAGCCCTGGCCAGCCATGCTGCGGGGCATCTGGGGTGACCCGGAACGCTTCAAGGACACGTACTGGTCCCGCTTCGAGAACATGTACTTCGCCGGCGACGGCGCCAAGAGGGACGAAGACGGCGACATCTGGCTGCTGGGCCGGGTGGATGACGTCATGAACGTTTCCGGGCACCGACTCTCCACCACCGAGATCGAATCCGCACTGGTGAGCCACCCCTCAGTAGCGGAGGCCGCCGTCGTGGGCGCCACGGACGAGACCACCGGCCAGGCCGTCGTCGCGTTCGTCATCCTGCGCGGCGACGCCGCGAACAACGGCGATGCCACCGTCCAGGAACTGCGCAACCACGTGGGCAAGGAAATCGGCCCCATCGCCAAGCCCAAGAACATCCTGGTGGTGCCGGAGCTGCCCAAGACCCGCTCCGGCAAGATCATGCGCCGCCTCCTCAAAGACGTCGCGGAAGGCCGCGATCCGGGCGACGCCACCACCCTTTCGGACCCGGCCATCATGCAGCAGATCGCCGCGTCACTCCGGAAGTAGGCATGGTTTGACGACGGCGCCGCCCGGCCGGGTGGCGCCGTCGCCGTATGCTGGGAGCAAACCCCGCAACCCTCGATGAAGGAATCCGTTCACATGCTTGCAGCTGCTCGACACCAGGCCATCGTGGATGCCGTCCAGCGCGAGCGCGTGGTGCGGGTTTCGGACCTGGCCGCGCAGCTGGGCGTGTCGCTGATGACTGTGCGGCGGGACATTGAGCAGCTTGAAGAGGGCGGGAAGCTGGAACGCATCCATGGGGGCGCGAAACTTCCGGGGGACGCCAGCACCCACGAGCCCGGTTTCGAGCTGAAGTCCACGCAGCTGACGGCGGAGAAGCGTGCCATCGCGGTGGCCGCCGCGGGGCTGGTGCAGGAAGGCATGGCGGTCGGCTTGAGTGCAGGCACCACCACGTGGGCGCTGGCGAGGGAACTGACAGCCGGTCCGCGCATCACCGTGGTGACCAATTCGATGCGGATTGCCGATCTCTTCCACCCCGGCGGGTCCACCGTGATCCTGATAGGTGGCGAACGCACGCCGTCGGACGCCCTGGTCGGGCCCATCGCCACCGGAGCCCTCAGGCAACTGCATCTCGACGTCCTGTTCCTGGGCGTCCACGGCATGGACGCGGACGCCGGGTTCACCACTCCCAACCTGCTCGAAGCCGAAACCGACCGCGCGTTCGTGGCCGCCGCCCGCAAAACCGTGGTCCTTGCCGACCACACCAAGTGGGGCATGCTGGGCATCAGCTCCATCGCAGCACTCGATGACGTGGATGAGGTCATCAGCGATGCCGGGCTCAGCGCCGAGGCCCAGCGCGTCCTTGGCGAACGGGCCAAACTCCGCGTGGTGCCCGCGTAAGCGCGGTTACGCTGATCCGCGCCACATGATGGTGGTCTCGAGGACACGGGGCGTACCCGGCAGTCCCTGAAGCTGCGCCAGGACGAGTTCAGCGGCGGTGCTCCCCAAAAGGTCGGCCGGCTGGCGAACGGTGGACAGCTGTGGCCTGCAGCGAAGGGCCCAACTGCTGTCGTCGAACCCTACGATTCCTACGTCCTCCGGGACCCGCCGCCCGGCCTCCTGCAATGCCGTCATGGCTCCAGCCGCCACGGCATCCGATGCCGCGAAAACTCCGTCCAGGTGGGGAGCGCGCCGCAGCAGCTCCTGCATTCCCTCCAAGCCGGCAGCATAGGTGTACAACGGATATTCCACCACCAGGTTCGGGTCAAAGCGGCCGCCCATTGCCTTTTGGAATCCGGCAAGCCGGTCCTTTCCCGAGTCGCGGTCCAAGGCACTGGCGATCATCCCCACCTGTTTCCGCCCCGTTCCCAGCAGCCTGTTGGTGATGCTCCGGGCAGCCTCAACGTTGTCAATGGCGGCGTACGGCAGCGCCGGGGTTCCTTCGGGGTGGCCGACAAATGCCGCGGGCAATCCGATGTCCGCTATGGCCGCCGCAATGGGATCAGAGGCGCGCGCCGAGATGATGACTGCGCCGTCAACCAGGCCGCCCCGCAGGTAATCCGCCACCCTGCGGCTGTCGCGGTCCGAATCGATGATCAGCGAAACCAGTTGGTAATCAGCCTTGGACAGCACCTCGTTGGCGCCCAGCAGGATGGAGCCAATGTTGGGGTCTTCGAACAATAGCGAGTGGGGTTCGTGGATGATCAGCCCGATGGCCCGGGATTCCTGGGTGACCAGGTTGCGGGCAGCGTTGTTGCGGACGTATCCCACCCGGGCGATGGCTTCTTCCACGGCCTGCTTGGCCTCGTCGGAGACATATTTTTCCCCGTTCATGACGCGTGAAACGGTCCCCCGGGAAAGCCCGGCGGCGTCCGCGACATCGTTGATGGTGGCGCGGCGGGCACGGGTGCGTGTCAGCGACATATTTGTACTGTAGCGGAGTCTGGACGGGGGACGTCCTCCCGCAGACATTGACACGGCCCCAAGTGCCCCCGTACTCTGGGAACGTTCCCAGATGACCTGCATCACTATTTGTCGACTGGGTCTGGGAACGTTCACAGAGATCGTTGAGACAACAGCGTCCAAGAGTAGGGGCTTCCCCGTCTTGCACGTTTGCAGCAAGCCGAAGGAGCAGGGTTGAGCCCCATCACAACGTCAGTTGCCGAGCTTTCCGGGAACGGACAGCTCGTTTACGGCTGCGATTACAACCCGGAGCAGTGGGATCCCGCCGTCTGGCAGGAAGATGTCCGGCTCATGAAGGAGGCGGGGGTCAACCTCGTTGCGGTAAACATCTTTGGCTGGGCCGAATTGGAGCCCTCCCCCGGGACCTACTCCTTTGAAGGTCTTGACCAGGTCTTGGATTTGCTGCACGCCAATGGCATCGGGGCCAACCTCGGCACCGGCACCTCATCCACCCCTGCGTGGCTGACCACCCTGCATCCGGAAATCCTCCCGGAGTCCGCAACGGGGGTCCGGGCATGGCCCGGTGGACGGCAGGCGTGGTGCCCCAGTTCCCCGCGCTACCGGGAGTATGCCCTCCGGCTCGTGGACGAAGTTGTACGGCGCTACGGCTCGCACCCGGCAGTACGGCTGTGGCATGTTTCGAATGAACTCGGCTGCCACAACGCCCTCTGCTACTGCGACGTGTCCGCCGCCGCTTTCCGCACCTGGCTTGCCGCGCGTTACGGCACCCTCGATGCGCTTAACAGCGCCTGGGGCACCACGTTCTGGTCCCAGCGCTACTCGGCCTGGGAGCAAATCCTGCCCCCGCGAAGCACGGTCTCCACCAACAACCCCACCCAGCTGCTGGACTTCCAACGCTTCAGCTCCGACGAACTGCTTGGCTACTACCAATCAGAGGCGGACGTGCTGAGGAAGCACAGCAGCATCCCGGTCACCACCAATTTCATGGTCGCTGCCCACATCCGCAACCAGGACTACTGGGCATGGGCGCCGCACATGGACGTCATCGCCAACGACCACTACCTCGACCACCGGCTCGAGGACCCCACGGTGGAGCTGGCCTTCGCTGCCGACGCCACCCGCGGACTGGCCCAGGGCCGACCCTGGTTATTGATGGAACATTCCACCTCGGCCGTGAACTGGCAGCCCCGCAACATCGCCAAGGCCCCCGGCCAGATGCTCCGCAACTCCCTCACGCATATGGCCCGCGGCGCGGACGGACTCTGCTTCTTCCAATGGCGGGCCTCTGTCCAGGGCAGCGAGAAATTCCACTCGGCAATGCTCCCCCACGCCGGAACGGACTCGCGGATCTGGCGGGAAGTCAAAGAGCTCGGCCACATCCTCGAAAGGCTCGCCGGGGTGGCCGGGACCACGGTGAAGGCCGAAGCTGCAATGGTTTTCAGCTGGGAAGCGTGGTGGGCCTACGACCAGGAGTCGCACCCTTCGTCGGACGTACGGTACCTGGACCAGGTGCACTCCCTTTACAAAGCGCTCTGGGAAAACGGCATCACGGTGGACATCGTGGCCCCCGGCTCCGATCTCTCCCGCTACAAGCTGGCATTGGTCCCCGGCCTTTACCTCGTCCGGGAACAGGAATCCGCGGCCCTGGCAGACTTTGTCAGCAACGGAGGCCACGCCGTTGTCACCTACTTCAGCGGCATTGTCGACGAAAACGACAGAGTACTGACCGGGGGCTACCCGGGCGCGTTCCGGGACCTCCTCGGCGTCCGCTCGGAGGAATTCCTGCCCATGCCGCCCGGCCGGCTCCTGACGCTGGATAACGGAGCCACGGCATCCCTGTGGGCCGAGGCGTTGCGCCTGGAGGGTGCAGAGGCGAAGGCATCCTTCACTGAAGGCCACCTGGCCGGAACCCCGGCAGTTACCCGCAACCGGCACGGCTCCGGGGACGCCTGGTACATCGGCACAGTGCTCGATCCCCAAGCCCTCCGCGACGTTGTGGCCGGAGCCGCCGCCGAAGCCGGTGTCGCTGTGCAGGCAACCGCGGCAGGCCTGGAAGTCATTGCCAGGTCAGACGCGGAGCACACGTACACCTTCCTTATCAACCACTCGGACGATGAGCACAAATACCCTGCACACGGCTACGAACTGATCGCGGGGGAAGAAGTCTCCACCGCCGTCGTCATTCCTGCCGGCACCGTACGGGTCGTCCGCAGCTACAGCTCAGCACCCCCAACCACTGGCCGCATCACCGGCCTTAAGGATGATGAAAGTGACTAGACACCAAACTGCTCCGGCAATGGCCACGGGGGCACCGCCAGCCCGGAAACCCAAGACTTCGGCCGCCCAGCGCCGCGCCGTCCTCCTGTTCGTTGCGCCGTTCGGCCTGCTCTTCCTGGCGTTCTATGCGGTGCCGATCGTCTTCGCCGTGGTGCAATCCCTCCTCACGGTGGAGCGTAAGGGCACCTTCGGACCTCCCCAACAGGTCTTCGGCGGTTTCGTCCAGTACCAGCAGGTGTTCCAGAACACCGAATTCTGGGAATCCGTGGGCCGCGTCCTGCTCTTCGGGGTGGTCCAGGTGCCCGTCATGCTGGGTCTTGCCCTCCTGTTTGCCCTGCTGCTTGATTCACCGCTGCTGAAGGGCAAGAAGTTCTTCCGGCTGGCGTTTTTCGCTCCCTACGCAGTACCGGGCGTTATCGCCGCGATCATGTGGGGCTTCCTCTACTCACCATCGCTTTCCCCCTTCGGCGCCGTTACGTCACAGGTGAACTTCCTCTCGGCAGACCTGGTCCTCTGGGCCATCGCAAACATCGTGACCTGGGTCTACGTCGGCTACAACATGCTGATCATTTACTCGTCACTGCTGGCCATCCCCACGGAAATCTACGAGGCAGCAAAACTGGACGGCGCCAGCAACCTGCAGATCGCCTGGCGGATCAAGATACCGCTCGTGGTTCCGGCCATCATCCTCACGGGAGTGTTTTCCATCATCGGAACCCTCCAGCTCCTTGCCGAGCCGCAGACCCTTCGCAGTTTCAGTTCAGCCATCAGCAGCACGTTCACTCCCAACCTGGCCGTCTACACAACAGCGTCGGTGCCGAACTACAGCCTGGCAGCAGCGTTCTCCGTGGTGCTGGCGCTGGCCACATTCGTTCTTTCCTTCGTCTTCCTCAAGGCGACCCAGCGGAAGGTTTCCCAGTGAGCGCAGCAACAGCCGTGACCACGTCCAAGAAGACGGCCCCCGTATCCGGCAGCCCCCGGGGCCCGCGGCACAGCATCATGTCCCGCGGCGCGGCGATGCTCATCATGGGTGTCTTCACGCTCTACTTCCTGACGCCCATCTGGTGGCTGCTGGTTTCCTCCTCCAAAAACGGAGGGGACGTCACCGGCACGGCGCCGCTGTGGTTCACAGCGGACTCGATCCCCACGTTCTTTGCAAACCTTGGCAACCTGTTCACCTACAGCGACGGGGTCTTTGGCCGGTGGCTTCTGAACAGTGCGCTCTACGCCGGGCTCGGCGCCCTGCTGGGCACCGTCATCGCCGCCATGTGCGGCTATGCACTGGCGAAGTACGAGTTCCGCGGCCGGGAAGCAATCTTCAATGTCGTGCTGAGCGGCGTGCTGGTTCCCGCCACGGCCCTTGCCCTTCCCCTGTTCCTGATCTTCAGCCAGGTGAAACTCACCAACACCCTCTGGGCCGTCTTCCTGCCCAGCCTCGTCAGCCCCTTCGGCGTCTACCTCGCGCGGATTTATGCCGCTGCAAGCGTCCCCACGGAACTGCTGGAGGCGGCGCGCCTGGATGGTTCCTCGGAAGCCAGGACGTTCTTCACCGTTTCCACCCGGCTGATGGCTCCCGCCCTGGTGACCATTTTCCTGTTCCAGTTCGTGGCCATCTGGAACAACTTCTTCCTGCCCCTGATCATGCTGCGGGACCAGGCCCTGTTCCCGGTCACGCTGGGACTCTACGCGTGGAACAGCCAAATCAGCCAGATTCCGGAACTGCGGGTCCTGGTCATCGTCGGCGCCCTGGTGTCGATCCTTCCGCTTATCGCGACGTTCCTGGCGCTGCAGCGCTTCTGGAGCAGCGGCCTTGGCGCCGGAAGCGTCAAATAACCTCTGCAGTTCCCCCCATTACACGTCCCGCGGCGCCCCGCCCCGGTACACCCACCCCACCAATAAGGAATAGAAATGCGCGTGCGTTACGGAAAAGCCACTGCCGCCTTTGCCATAGTCTCGGCGCTGTCCCTTGCGGGCTGCTCAAGCGGCGAAAGCACCTCCGCGTCCCAGGACACGTCCTGCAAGCCCTCCTCCGGGCCGGTTGAATTGTCGTTCACCACCTGGGTACCCGGCATGGACAAGGTGGTGGACCTCTGGAACAAGGACCACCCCGACATCAAGGTGAAGGTCCAGACGGGCCCCAACGGCAACTCGGGCACGTACCAAAACTTCTTCAACCAACTCCAGGCCGGCAACGCCCCTGACCTGGGCCAAATCGAATACGACGCCTTGCCGAACTTCCGGGTCCAGGACGGGCTGGAGAACATTGCGGCCTGTGAGGGGGTAACCGGCGCGAAGGACAAGTTCGTCGACTGGACCTGGGGCCAGGTCACGTTCGGTGAAGACAAGGCCGTGTACGCAATTCCGCAGGACAGCGGCCCGATGGCAATGTTCTACCGGGCCGACCTGTTCAAGGAGGCGGGCATCAAGGTCCCCACCACCTGGGACGAATACGCTGCGGCTGCGGAGCAGATCAAGGCCCGCGGCTCCTACATCACCAACTTCCCGCGCAGCGACGTCAACTGGTTCGCCGGCAATGTCTGGCAGGCGGGAGGACAGTGGTTCTCGAACGCCAACGACAAGTGGGAGGTCAATTTGACCGGCAAGGAGTCCGAGAAGGTGGCCAACTACTGGCAGAAGCTGCTGGAAAAGGGCGAAGTATCCACCCTGCCATCCTTCTCCGATGAGTGGAATGCCTCCTTCAACAAGGGCCAGCAGTGGACCTGGGTTTCTGCTGTCTGGGGCGCCTCGACCCTGCAGAGCGGAGCGCCTGATACGGCCGGGAAGTGGGCGGTTGCCCCCATGCCGCAGTGGGAAGCCGGCGGAAAGGCCGCAGGCAACTGGGGAGGTTCCTCCACGGCAGTCCTGAAGGGCTCAAAGCACCCCTACGAGGCTTCCAAGTTCGCACTGTGGTTGAACACCGATCCTGAAGCGCTGGCGCTGGCCAACAAGCTCGGCGGCCTTTACCCTGCGGCGAAATCGGCCAAGGACCTGGACTCCTTCTCCGGCGGCGTGGACTACTTCGGCGGCCAGAAGATCTACGACGTCTTCGCCGACGCATCCGCAAACGTGAACCCGAACTTCACCTGGGGGCCCACCATGACCAAGACCTACACCGACGTTTCAGACGGTTTCGGCAAGGCAACGGGCGGCAACGGTACGCTTCTGGATGCCCTCAAGAACGGTCAGAAGAAGACCATCGAAGCTCTGAAGTCGCAGTCCATCCCCGTCAAGGAGTAACTGCAGGACTCTCCATGGGGGAAGTGCTCCCCCACCAAGAAAGACACCATCCCCGCGGCCGGCGGGGATGGTGTCTTTTTGGTTTAAGGGCAGCCGCAGGACTGGCGGACGTGAAGCTTGGTGGGGAAGATGGCGTGTTTCGGTTTTCCCCCGCGCCGGGCTTCCACCAGGGCGTTCACGGCCGCCTCCGCCATTGCCGCCACGGGCTGCTCCACCGTGGTCAGGGGTGGCCAGGAGTATTCGGCTTCAATCGATCCATCGAAGGACACCACGGCGATATCCCCCGGGACTGCCAAGCCTGCCTCATGGACAGCCCGCAGCAGACCCACTGCCTGCGTGTCCGACGTCGCAAAAATGGCTGTTGGCCTGTTAATCGAGGCGACCAGGCGCTGGCCTGCGGAATAGCCGCCGGGCCAGGTGAATCCGCTGTACACGACAGGTCCTTCCTGCAGCCCCGCCGCCTGCAACGCCTGGCGCCAGCCCACCTCACGGCCATCCATGCTGCCGGAAACGTTGGTGCCCATGGCCAGCCCAATGTTGGTGTGACCATGGCTGATGAGGTGCTCAACAGCGATCCGGGCCCCCGCAGCCAGGTCAACCCCAATGCTGTTGAAACCCGGGGCGTCTCGTTCCTGGTTCAGCAGTACCGCAGGGATGTCCGCCGTTTCAAGCGCTTCGAGGTCCGGTTCAAAAAGGACACTGGCCAGCAGCACTCCATCCACCTGGCGGGCGGCAAGGTTGCGGATGTTGCGCCGCTCCTTGGCCAGGTTCCCGTCTGAATTGCTGAGGACCAGGGCGTACCCCAGGTCCGCCGCCGCATCCTCGACAGCATGGGCGAGCAGGGAGAAGAAAGGGTTTGTATTGTCCGGGATGATGAGCCCCAGGGTCTCGCTTGAACCCAGCTTGAGTGCCCGGGCGGCCGCATTGGGCCGGTATCCGAGCACACGGATGGCGTCCTGGACTTTTGCCTCGGTGGCGGGCGCCACCTTCTTGGGGCCGCCGTTGACCACGTAGCTGACGACGGCGGTGCTGACGCCGGCATAGCGCGCCACGTCCTTGCGCGTCACGGGACCCCCGCGGGGAGCCTTTATTGCCGGAGATGTCATGGTGTCCATGCTAACTACGAGTCGGCGGGGGCATCGCCGAAGTCGCGGATGTGCAGCCGGGCGCCGTTTTGCCGGGCCGATTCGTGGGCCACAATCCCGGGAAGGGTGAAACGTGCCGCCACCCAGGCGTTCACCGGGGGCAGAGTCCGGTTGTTCACCGCGGTGACGAAGTCGTCCACCAGGAAATGGTGGCTGCCTTCGTGTCCGTTGGGCGCTCCCTGGAACTCCGCAGGCAGCCGCCCTGCGTCGTGCTCGTGCACCGGGGAGAGTCCCGACACGAAGGCGTCCCGGAGTTCCGGGGCGACGTTGGCCAGGGACGGATCGTCCAGGGACATGCTGGGCCGGGTTTCCATTTGTTCGGAGATGTCGTGGACGTTCTGTTTGTCCTGCCATACCGTGACCTTGGCGAGCTGTTCGAAGCTGGCCTCGGTGCCGAAGAAACGGAACCGGGATTCGCGGATGTGGGAGGGGTAACCCACCCGGCGCATCTCGTTGGTGCGCATCACTCCGCCGTCATTCAGTTCGAAGAGTGCCGTGGCGTTGGAGAAGTCGTTGCCGAACATGCTGACGTCCTTGTCGAACACGCCGTCGTTCCGCTGGTCCCTGACCCCGACGCAGCTGACGCTGACGGCGTGCGCCGGGACCGCGCCGAGCACACCGCCGATGGCATGGGTGGGGTAAAGCATGGGCGGGTAGCTCGCCGTCTCCTTCCAGTGCTCGCCGCCGCTGTACTGGTAGGCATCGTAGAAACCCAGGTCCATGTCGTGGACGTAGTCACCCTCCGAGTAGAAGATCCGCCCGAACTTGCCGGCGGCGTGCTGCTGGCGTGCGTAGACGGTGGCGGGGTTGTAGTAGCTGGTCTCCCCCATCATGTAGACGTTCCCGGTCTCGCGGACGGCAACGATGATGCGCTCGATTTCCTCTTCTGAGATGGCCATGGGCACTGCCGAATAGACGTGCTTGCCAGCGCGCAGCGCCCTTTCCACCAGCGGACCGTGGGTCCAGCGCTGGGTGAAGATGGCCACGGCGTCGACGTCGGAGGCAAGCAGGTGGTCAAAGTCCGCTTTCTGCCCTGCCAGGTGGTACCGCTCAACAGCTTCGGCGGCCCGGTCGGTGCGCTCGTCCACCACGTAAACGGAATCTACGCCGGGATGCAGGTTAAAGAGGTGGGCGAACTGGGAGCCGAACTGGCCTGCGCCCACGATGCCAATGGAGAACGTCATTGTTTGCCTTCCGATTGAGGTTTCTCCGAGTGTTTCACCTGTATCTACTCGAGTCAACATCCAGCAAATGGCGTAAAACACTCGACCTTGAAACACTTAGAAAGGGTATTGCGGGCTGGAATCTACTCGTGTAGATTACTTCCAGCTTGTTACTTCCATCACACTCAGGAAAGGGTCGACGATGACCACCCTTACCAGGAACGCCAGCCCGGGAGCCCGTGCGGCGCACCGGCCACTGAAGCGCCGGGGACAAAGCGACCTGAAGATCGCACTGTTCTTCATCGCCCCCGCAATGATCGGATTTATCGTCTTTTACCTGGTGCCCACCCTTCGCGGCATCTACCTCAGCTTCACCGAGTACAGCATCCTCGGCGACCCCCAATGGATCGGCACGGCCAACTATGAGGCCATCGCCAAGGATCCGCTGTTCTGGAATGCCCTGGCCGTCACCTCGCAGTACGTCCTGATCAACATCGTCCTGCAGACCGCGCTGGCCCTGGGCCTGGCCCTCCTGATGCACCGGGTGGCCAAGTCAACGCTCATCCGGGGGGCCCTGCTCCTCCCCTACCTGATGGCCAACGTGATCGCCGCGCTGCTCTGGTTCTGGCTGCTGGACTACCAGATCGGCATCGTGAACTACTTCATCGATGCCCTGGGCATGCCCAAGGTCGCCTTCTTCGGCAGCGAGGAATGGGCCATCCCCACGCAGGCCCTGATCAACACGTGGCGGCACATGGGCTACACCGCGCTGCTGATCTTCGCCGGCCTGCAGGCCATCCCCCACCATGTCTACGAGGTTGCCAACCTGGACGGCGCCTCGCCGTGGCAGACGTTCCGGAAGATCACCCTGCCCCTGCTGCGCCCGGTCCTGGCCCTGGTCCTGATCGTCACCATCATCGGTTCCTTCCAGGTCTTCGACACCGTCGCCGTCACCACCCAGGGCGGCCCGGTCAACGCCAGCCGCGTACTGCAGTTCTACATCTACCAAAAGGCCTTCACGGAATCGGACTTCGGTTACGGCTCTGCCCTGGCCGTCATCCTCTTCGTCATCCTCGCCCTGGTGGCCTTCATCCAGATGAAGTTCCTCAAGGGCAATGAATCGGACCTGGACTAAGGACGACCCATGACCACCGCCAAACTCTCCACTCCCGCCCTGCCGGCCACCCGGCGTCGTCCGTTCAACTGGCGCCGTGCCGGCGCCTGGGCCCTCGTCGCCGTCGCCGTCGCCGTGTCCGTCCTCCCGTTCTACTGGGTCCTGCGGACTGCCCTGTCAACCAACGGGGCACTGGCGTCCAACGCCACCAACCTGCTTCCCGCAGACTTCAACCTGGGCGCCTTCCAGCGCGTCTTCGGTCTGCAGTCGCCGGAGGAAGCGGTGGCCCAGGGCGGCTCCGGCGCCCAGATCGACTTCTGGAGCTACCTCCGCAACTCCGTACTCTTCGCCTCCATCACCACCACGGGGGCCGTATTCTTCAGCGCCATGGCGGCCTATGCCTTCGCCCGGCTTCGCTGGCGGGGACGGAACGCGGTGTTCAGCCTGTTCCTGGCCACCATGATGGTGCCGCCCATCTTCACGGCCCTGCCCAACTTCCTGCTCATCAAGAACCTGGGCCTGCTGAACACCATGGTGGGCCTGGTGCTGCCCTATATCTTCATGACCCCCTTCGCCATCTTCTTCCTCCGCCAGTTCTTCCTGAACATGTCCCGCGAAGTCGAAGAAGCGGCAATGCTCGACGGCGCCAAGCACCTCAGGATCTTCTTCCAGATCATCCTGCCCAACGCCGCAGCCCCGCTCGCCACACTGGCCCTGCTCACCTTCATCGGCCAGTGGAATGAATACTTCTGGCCCCTGCTGGTAGGCCAGGACGAGTCCGTCCGCGTCCTCACCGTGGGCCTGGGCGTCTTCAAGTCCCAGTCGCCCCAGGGCGCACCGGACTGGTCCGGCCTGATGGCGGCCACCCTGGTTTCGGCCCTTCCGGTCCTGATCCTGTTCGCCGCCTTCGGCAAGAAAATCGTCAACTCCATCGGCTTCTCCGGCATCAAGTAACTCCCTCTCCGCAACACCCGCAACTCCTCTCCTCCACGCGCCATGGCGGCGCGCCCGGAAGTACACCCTGAAAGGACCCCCATGAACAAGAAGAAAGCACTCGGTTCCCTTGCTGCAGCCGCGGCCGCCGTCCTGGCACTCTCCGCCTGCGGAAGCGGTGGCTCCGCCGAGGCCGGCAAGGGCGAAATCAACTACTGGCTCTGGGACGCCAACCAGCTCCCGGCCTACAAGCAGTGCGCCGACGACTTCCACAAGGCCAACCCGGACATCACCGTCAAGGTCACCCAGCGCGGCTGGGACGACTACTGGGGCACCCTTACCAACGGCTTCGTCGCAGGCACCGCGCCGGACGTCTTCACCGACCACTTGGCCAAGTACCCCGAGTTCGTCAAGAACAAGCAGATCCTCGCCCTGGATGACGCCGCCAAGAAGGACAACATCGACACGGGAATCTACAACTCCGGCCTGGCAGACCTCTGGGTGGGCGAGGACGGCAAGCGCTACGGACTCCCCAAGGACTGGGACACGATCGGCCTCTTCTACAACACCAAACTGGCCGCAGACGCCGGCGTCACCCCGGAACAGATGGCCACCCTGACCTGGAACCCCCAGGACGGCGGCACGTACGAAAAGACCATCGCCCACCTGACCGTGGACAAGAACGGCAAGCGCGGCGACGAGCCCGGCTTCGACAAGAACAACGTTGCAGTCTACGGCCTCGGACTTAACGGATCCGGCTCCGGCCAGGGGCAGACCGAGTGGAGCTACCTCACGGGAACCACCGGGTGGACGCACACGGACAAGAACCCCTGGGGCAAGCACTTCAACTATGACGACCCCAAGTTCCAGCAGAGCATTGACTGGTTCGCCGGGCTGGTGGAGAAGGGCTACATGCCCAAGCTCGAAACCACCGTGGGCGCCAGCATGGCGGACACCTTCGCCGCCGGCAAGTCGGTGATCAACGCCAACGGGTCCTGGATGATCGGACAGTACACCGGCTACAAGGACATCAAGGTCGGCATCGCCCCCACGCCTACGGGCGTGAACGGCAAGCGCTCAAGCATGTACAACGGGCTGGCGGACTCCATCTACGCCGGAACCAAGAAGCCTGAGGCCGCCACCAAGTGGGTCGAATACCTGGGCTCCACCGCGTGCCAGGACGTCGTGGCCGCCAAGGCCGTCGTCTTCCCCGCCATCAAGTCCTCCGCCGACAAGGCCGTGGAAGCCTTCAAGGCCAAGGGCGTGGACGTGACCCCGTTCAGCCAGCAGGTCAAGGACGGCACCACCTTCCTCTTCCCCATCGCTGACAAGGCGGCCAAGGTTGACGGCATCATGAAGCCGGCCATGGACGCGGTGGTCTCCGGCAAGGCCCCGGCGAGCTCCCTCACGGCCGCCAACGACCAGGTCAACGCCCTGTTCAAGTAGCCCCCCGCACGTGGCTGCGTATGTGGTCGCAGCCACCCGGCCGGATGCCGCCCCCTCCTCGCGGCGGCGGCATCCGGCCATCATCCTTTACCAACCGCGCACAGCACCATCACGAAGAGAGACTTTCCTATGGACCCCCTGTACCTCCGTTCCGCCGGCACCAGCCTGCTGGTCAGCTTCGACAGCGGGGAGGCCGAAGTCATCCACTGGGGCGCCGACCTCGGAGCAGATGTGCCGGACCTCGCCATCCTGGCCGCCCCTGTGGGACACTCCTCCATTGACGCCCGCGTTCCCGCCGGACTCCTCCCCTCGGCCGCTTCCGCCTGGCGGGGCCGGCCGGCCCTGCGCGGCCATCGCATCACCGCCGACGGCGCCGGCTTCGATTTCTCGTCCCGCCTCCGAATCACGTCCGTGACCGCCGAGGGTGCCACGGCCACCATCGTGCAGGCCGACGGCGACGCGGGCCTGAGTGTCTCATCGCATCTGGCGCTGCACCCCGGCGGCCTGCTGGAACTGCGCCATACCGTCACCAATGACGGCACCACGGCTTTCCAGGTCGACGAACTGGCCACTGTCCTGCCCGTGGCGCCGGACGCCGTCGAACTCCTGGACCTGACCGGGCGTTGGTGCCGGGAACGCCACCCGCAGCGGCACCGGATCCAGCAGGGCACCTGGGTGCGGACCGGCCGGCACGGCCGCACCGGCCACGATTCCTCACTGCTGTTCGCCGCCGGCACCCAGGGCTTCGGCAACCGGCACGGCAAAGTCTGGGCGACGCACCTGGCCTGGAGCGGCAACCACGAACAGTTCGCTGACACTATCGGTGACGGCCGGACCATGATCGGCGGCTCGGAGCTACTGGGCCCAGCGGAGGTCACCCTGGAACCGGGTGGCAGCTACACCACGCCGGCACTCTTTGCCGCCTACTCGGACCGCGGCCTGGACGGCATCACCGAGGCGTTCTACAGCTGGTTCCGCTCCCGCCCGCACCACGTCCTGCCCGCCGCGTCCGCCGGCCTGCCTGCCGGCAAACCGCGTCCGGTGGTCCTGAACACGTGGGAGGCTGTGTACTTCGACCACAACCTGGACACGCTGATCGAACTGGCGGAGTCCGCGGCCGACCTTGGGGTGGAGCGCTTCGTGCTCGACGACGGCTGGTTCCGCAGCCGCCGCGATGACCACGCCGGGCTGGGCGACTGGTATGTCGACGAGACCGTCTGGCCGGACGGCCTCACCCCGCTGATCCAGGCTGTCACCTCGCGCGGCATGGAGTTCGGTCTCTGGGTGGAACCGGAAATGGTGAACCTTGACTCTGACGTCGCCCGCGCGCACCCTGACTGGATTGTCGGCCCGTCCGCCGCGGCGCACAAGGACGGCGGCCGGCTGCCCCTGGAGTGGCGCAACCAGCACGTCATCGACCTGGTGAATCCCGAGGCGTGGCAGTACGTCTTTGACCGGATTGATGCGCTCCTGGCCGCCAACAACATCAGCTACCTGAAGTGGGACCAGAACCGCGACCTGGCCGAGCACGGCCACGCCGGCCGGGCTTCGGTGCACGCGCAGACCCTGGCCGCGTACCGCTTGTTTGACGAGCTCAAGAAGGCACACCCCGGTGTGGAAATCGAAAGCTGCTCCTCCGGGGGGGCACGGGTTGACCTTGGCATCCTGGAACGGACGGACCGCGTCTGGGCTTCCGACTGCAACGACGCGCTGGAACGGCAGACCATCCAGCGCTGGACCGGTGCCGTGGTTCCGCCCGAACTGGTGGGCAGCCACATCGGGCCCACGACCTCGCACACCACGGCCCGCACCCACGACCTGTCCTTCCGCGCCATCACCGCGCTGTTCGGGCACTTCGGCATGGAGTGGGACATCCGGGGCGTCGAGGGCAAGGACCGCGAGGAACTTCGGCGCATCGTGGGCCTGTACAAGGAGCACCGGGACCTGATCCACAGCGGCCGCCGGGTCCACGCCGACCCCGCGGACGAGTCACTGCTGCTGCACGGCGTGGTGGCAGCTGAACCTGCCGGGGACGGCATTGAAGTGCAGAAAGGAACGACGGCGGCGCTGTTCGCCCTGGTCAGCACGCGCACCTCGGCCGCAGAGGCCCCCGGCAGGATCGGCATCCCGGGGCTCGACGCCGGGCGCTCCTACCGGGTGGAGGCGGTCTTCCCCACTGTGGACGACGCCGACTACGCCCACACGTTCACGCAGGTCCAGCCGCCTGCATGGCTGGCCGAAGGCGCGGCGGCCAACGGCAAGTTCCTGGCAGAAGTAGGGCTGCCCATGCCCATCCTCAACCCGGAGCACGCAGTCCTGCTGAAGGTCACCGCCCTCTAATCCATTGCTGGGTACTTGTCGTTTTCGAGCTTCACAACGACAAGTACTCAGCAATCGATGGGGTGTGCCAACGTAAGAATGCGCGGCGGGCAGGGCCAACCGATAGATTTGCAGGCATGACTGAAGCCTCCTCCACTGTCGAAGCCGGCCGCGGCACCATCCTTGTGATCAATGGCCCCAACCTGAACCTGCTGGGTACACGGGAGCCGGAAAAGTACGGCACCTCCACCCTTGCCGACGTGGAACAGCTGGTTGCGGCCGCCGGGAAGAACCATGGCTTCGCCGTGAAGTGCGTCCAGTCCAACCATGAAGGCGTCCTGCTGGACGCCATCCACGCAGCGCGGGGCGCGGCAGTGGGAATCGTCCTGAACGCCGGCGCCTTCACGCACACCTCCGTGGCACTTCGCGACGCCCTTGCCGCAGTGCAGCTGCCCGCCGTCGAAGTCCACATCACCAACGTGCACCAGCGGGAGGAATTCCGGCACCACTCCTACCTGTCGCCGGTCTGCGCGGCAGTGATCGTGGGCGCCGGCGTGTTCGGCTACAAGCTCGCCATCGACTACCTGGCCGAGGTCCTGTAGCAGACTACTTCTGGATGCACTGCCCCGAGGAAACGGGCGAGGACAGCGACGGCGCCTGCTCCACGACAGGATCCAAGTCATTCATGGTGATGGCAAACCCCACCTCGGCATCCGAGGTTGCCTTGGCGAAGATCACCCCCGCCACCTGGCCTCCGGTGGTCAGCAACGGGCCACCGGAATTTCCCGGCTGGACGTCCCCGGCAAACCGGTAGATGTCCTCCGGCGAGGGATTGTTGCCGTAGATGTCAGGGACCAGGACGGTGGCAATGTCCTGGACGGTGGCGGGCTTGGACTGGAACGGCCCGCCATGGGGGTACCCGGCGAACGCAGCCTGGCTGCCGCCGGGCAGGTCCCGGCTCAGCTGCAGCGGCTGCGACGGCAGGTTGTCCACAGCCAGGACCGCGAGGTCGCGCCGGGTGTCGAAGTAGACCACCCGTCCGGGCATCGCGCCGCCGTCGGGCATTTCCACGACGGGCTGCGACACGCCCGCAACCACGTGCGCGTTGGTTACCACGCGGTCTTCCGAGACGACGAAGCCGCTGCCGGTCTGGTTCTGGCCGCACTCATAGGCCGTCCCGGCGATCCGCAGGACGGACTGGGCAGCCCTGTTGAGCGCGGGGGTGTTAGTGCTGGTGTTGGGCACCTGGACTGCCTGGCCCTGGTCCAGCCCTTCGAGCAGGGTGGGGATGCCGTTGCCGATCACCGTGGACCGCAGCTCCGCCATGGTGGCCTTGACCGGCGTAGGAGTGAGCCCGTCGATGAAGCGGATTACCTTGGATTCGGCCAGCTGCTGGGACACCACGGGCACGCCGAGGGAGCTGACGCTGAATGCCAGCATGGACATCACCAGGGCGGAGACCACCAGGTTCAGCGCCCCGCCTACCAGCCGGTCCACCGCACGCAGCGGCCGGATCCGCACCACGCCGCGGAGTTGGCGCCCCACCGTGGTTCCCAGGCCATGGCCCAGTGCCATCAGGACGACGGCGGCAGCGATGATGGCGGTGAGCCTCCACCCGGAGTCCTCAACGAAGGTGCTGACGAGGGGGACGGCGAAGAAAGCCGCGATGGCGCCGGCAGCAAAGCCTGCAAGGCCACCGACCGTGACCAGGAACCCGTTGCGGAGGCCGTAGACCAGGTACGACAGCAGCGCCAGGATCAGGACAATGTCCAGGACAGTCAGGCCGACCACAAAGGCTCCTTATTTACAGTTGAACCCCCATTCTAGTGGCGGGCGCTGACAATCTTCTGTGGGGTGCAGGGGCCTCCCGCGGACCGGCCGCGGGCGGCCTGCAGGTGTTTCCCGTGCCAAGTTCGTCACAGAACCTTGAAAATTCTGAAACAATGGCAAAAGCGCCCACAGCCGATACTTTTACTCAGGAGATTTCATGGACATCGAGGTACTGCGCCGAGCACCCCTTTTCGCCACGCTCGACGACGACGCATTCCGGCTGCTGACGGACGAGCTCACCGAGGTGGACCTGTCCCGTGGCGCATCAGTGTTCCGCGAAGGTGACCAGGGTGACCAGCTGTACTTCATCGTCTCCGGCAAGGTGAAGCTGGGCCGCACGTCCCCGGACGGCCGCGAGTCGCTCCTGGCCATCCTCGGCCCGGGTGAGCTCTTCGGTGAGATGGCCCTGTTCGACCCCAGCCCCCGCACGGCCACCGCCACCGCGGTGTCCGAAACCCGGCTGGCCGGGCTCAAGAACGAGAGCCTGAACGCCCTGCTGCGCACCCGCCCCGAGGTTTCAGCCCAGCTGCTGCAGGCCCTGGCCCGCCGCCTGCGCCGCACCAACGACTCCCTTTCGGACCTCGTCTTCTCCGACGTCCCGGGCCGCGTTGCCAAGGCCCTGCTGGACCTTGCGGACCGCTTCGGACGCCCCGCCACGGACGGCGTCCTGGTGGCGCACGAGCTCACGCAGGAAGAACTGGCACAGCTGGTGGGCGCCTCCCGCGAAACCGTCAACAAAGCCTTGGCCGAGTTTGTCCAGCGTGGCTGGCTCCGGCTCGAAGCCCGCGCCGTGGTCATCCTGGACATGCAGCGCCTGCGCCAGCGCTCCCGCTAGGACCAAATAAAAAAGGCCGCCCCGAGGGGCGGCCTTTTTTGTTTGCCTGGACTTGAGGTCAGCTCTTCACCACGTCCAGTTCGACGACAGCCCACGACAACGCAGGAAGGCTGAGCCGCAGTTCGGAGCCGTTCGCCTTCGCGCCCTCCAGTGGCTTCAGGCCCACGCGGTCCGGATTCTGCTGGTTGTTGATGGTGAAGCGGTCGCCGCCGTCAGGGATTTCCAGTACTTCCGCCCTGACAACCCGCTGCGCGTCGAAGCCCCGCAGGCTGACCTCCACGTCCGCCGCCTCCTCGAGCCCGCGGTTGGCAAGGAACAGGGCCACCCGGCCCGTCTCCTCGTTCCAGGTGGCGCTGACATCCACCAGGTCCGTGTCGCCAAACCGGGCGTTGGCGTACTTGTCCGAGTCGACGGACAACCGCAGGATCTGGCCCTTCGCCAGTTCTGCCATCCGGGAGAAGGGGTGGAAAATGGTTTGCCGCCAGGCCGGGCCGTTCTCCTCGCTGAAGATCGGGGCGATGACGTTGACCAGCTGGGCCTGGTTGGCGATCTTGACCCGGTCGCCGTGCCGGAGCAGCGAGTTGAGCAATGTACCAACCACGACGGCGTCTGTCACGTTGTACTTGTCCTCGATAACCCGGGGGTGCTCCCGCCAGCCGGCCTTGGAAACGTTGTGCGGCTGGTCCTCCGTGTCCAGGCCCCGCTGGTACCAGACGTTCCATTCGTCGAAGGACAGGTTGACGTGCTTCTTGTGCTTGCCCTTGGCCCGGACGGCGTCGGCGGTGGCGATGACCGATTCGATGAAGTAGTCGGTGTCCACGGCGCTGGCCAGGAAGCTGCCGACGTCGCCGTCATGCTCCTGGTAGTAGGCGTGCAGTGAAACATAGTCCACTTCGTCGTAGGCGTGGGTCAGGACGGTCTGTTCCCAGGCCCCGAAGGTGGGCATCCTCGAGTTGGAGCTTCCGCAGGCCACCAGCTCGATGTCCGGGTCGACGAACCGCATGGCCTTGGCCGCCTCCTGGGCCAACCGGCCGTACTCTTCCGCGGTCTTGTGGCCGATTTGCCAGGGGCCGTCCATTTCATTGCCAAGGCACCACAACTTGATGTTGAAGGGGTCCTTGTGGCCGTTCTTGGCGCGCAGGTCCGAAAGGCGGGTGCCGCCGGGATGGTTGGCGTACTCCACGATGGCACGGGCGGCATCCACTCCCCTGGTGCCCAGGTTGATGGCTTCCATGATTTCGGTACCGGCCTGGCGGGACCAGTCAACGAATTCGTGGAGGCCAAAGGCGTTGGTTTCCAGGGTGTGCCAGGCACCGTCCAGCCGGCGGGGCCGGTCTTCGCGGGGGCCTATGCCGTCTTCCCAGTCGTAGCCGGAGACAAAGTTGCCGCCGGGGTAGCGGACCACGGTGGCGCCCAGCTCCTTGACGAGCTTAAGGACGTCCTGGCGGAAGCCGTTTTCATCCGCCTCCGGGTGGCCCGGTTCATAGATGCCGGTGTAGACGCAGCGGCCCATGTGTTCCACGAAGGAGCCAAAAAGGCGTCGGGGCACTTCGCCGATGGTGAAGTCGCGGTCGAGGGTGATTCTGGCGCGGGACATAAAAGCGATCTCCTTGGTTTGTACGTCAGGCAGGTGATGGAAAGTAGGGGTGGGCGTCAGGTGCCGGCGAGTCCCGTCGTCGCAACGCCCTTGATGATCTGGCGCTGGAAGAACAGGAACAGCACGATCAGGGGCAGGGCCGCGAGCAATGCTGACGCCATGTTCTGCGCGTACTGGATGCCGTAGGCGCTCTTGATGGTCTGCAGTCCCACGGGGAGGGTCAGGACGGAGCCGTCGTTGGTGGCGATAAAGGGCCACAGGAAGTTGTTCCAGGCGCCAATGAACACGAAGATCGCCACGGCGGCAAGGATGGGGCGGGACAGGGGCAGGACCACCTGGAGGAAGATCCGCATCCGGCTGGCACCGTCCATGACCGCGGCCTCTTCGAGTTCACGGGGGATCTGGTCGAAGAACTTCTTGAGCACGAACACCATGGCCGGGTGGATGACCTGCGGCAGGATGATGGCCCACGAGGTATCGATCAGGTGCAGTGCCACCATTTGGTAGAACAGCGGAATGATCAGGACCGGCGGCGGAACGATGATGGACGCGATGATCACCGTCATTAGGACCTTCTTGCCCCGGAAGTCGATGCGGGACAGCGCGTAGGCCACCAGTGCGGAAATGACCAGCGTGATCACGGTGATGGCCGCCGAGGTGTACAGGGAGTTCCAGGTCCACAGCGGAATGTTGCCGTCCTGGAACACCTTGACGAACGCATCAGCGGTAAAGCCCGACGGCGGGATCCAGCTGATCTTGGGAGCGGCGGCATCCGTCTCGCTCTTGAAAGCGGTGACGGTTGCCCAGGCAAAGGGCACCATCCAGAGGACGGCCAAGAGGGCGGCGACCACCAGGACCGCCATCCGGCCCGGGCTCATCCTGCGGCCGTTCCTTCCCCCGGCAGTGGTCGTGGCAGTGGAGGAAACAGGGCGGGCGAGGGTCTCAGTTGCCATAGCTATGCACTCCTGCGGCGGGTGATGAGGAACTGGATGACCGAAACAGCCACGATCAGTCCGAAGAAGATGTAGGAAATGGCTGCGGAGTAGCCAAGCCGGTATCCGGTGAAGCCGGTCTCGAAGATGTACTGCACCACGGGCCGGGTGGCGCCACCGGGGCCGCCGGCTGTCATTTGGTAGACCTGGTCGAAGATCTTCAGCGACGCCAGGATCTGGAGGAGCACGATCATCACGGTGGTGGGGGCCAGTTGCGGCAGGGTGATCGAGAAGAACTGCCGCCACGCGCCGGCGCCGTCCAGCGACGCCGCCTCATAGTGCTGCGCGGGGATGTTCTGCATCGCCGCCAGGTAGAGGAGGAAGTTGAAACCCACCGTCCACCACAGTGTTGCGATGACGATTGCCCACATCGCCACCCCGGGATCGTTCAGCCATGCCACTTTCGGCAGCCCGATCCTGGCCAGGGAGTCGTTGATCAGGCCCAGCTGGGGGTTGTACATCCACGTGAAGAACAGGGAGACAACTGTGGAGGCCAGTAGGTACGGGGCAAAGTAGGAAAGCCGCCACAGCCATTGCGCGGGCAGTCCCACGTTGACCAAGGCGGCCATGACCAGGGCCATTACCACCAGCGGGACAGTGCTGATGACGGTGAAGTAGAGGGTGTTGCCCAGTGAACGCCACATGTCGGAGTCCGCGAGGGCCTCGGAGTAGTTTGCCAGCCCAATAAGGCTGTCGTTGGCGCCGGTAAGTGACTTGCCGGTCAGGCTCATGTACAGCCCGTAAAGGAGGGGCCAGACGAGGAAGATCAGGAAGAAGGCCAGGAACGGGGCCGCAAAAGCCCAGCCGCTGACGTTGTCCCGGCTTCCCTGGGAACGGGACCGGGCGGACCCGGCCCCCGCCTGGTTGGACATTCTTTGGCGGGACAACCCGGGCAGCGAACCCGCCTGCCCCTCGCTGTCGTGTGATGTTGCTACGGAACTCATTTGGACTCCTGTGTCGCTTGGCGGTTCAAACCGGGTTGGGACGGGAAAGCAGGGTGTTGGTGCGCCGCACGAAGGCATCCCAGCCGTCAGTTGCCTTGTCGCGGCCGAGGAGCACGTTTTGCACGGTCTCCGCAAAGTAGGTTTGCCAGTCGGAGCCGGATCCGCTGAACCAGGCCTCAGGGTCGTAGGCGATGATGTCCGCAGCGTTGGCGTAATGGATCTGGGGCGTAAGTTCCCGGTAGGCCTGGGACTGCACCACCGGCTGATAGGCGGGGATGTGTCCTGCCTCGGCCCAGGACAGCGAACCTTTGAGGATGTCACTCACGAATTTGTAGACGTCGCGGCGCTTGGCTTCGTCGACATTCAGCTGCCGGGGAAGCACGAAGGAATGCGAGTCAGCGTAGGCGGCCGGCGTCCCGTACAGCGTGGGAATGGTGGCGGCGTCAACGGGCAGGTTTGCCTTCTTGAAGGTGGGGAGCTCCCAAACCCCGCTGAAGAGCATGCCCGATCCGCCGCGGGCGAACTCTGCGATTCCGGTGCTGATATCGCCGCTCTGCGCCGCGATGGTGTCATCGAAGAGCGATGTCATGAACTCCAGGGACTCAACCGCGGCCTCGTTGTCGGCAACCATCGGCTTGCCGGGAGTCAGCTCCATGGTTGCCCCGTGCTGCCGGTAAAGGGTGTAGAAGAGACGCCACATCTGGGAGCCGCTGCCAAGGTATCCGAAGGACAAACCATGCGCCTGCGTCACCTTCTGCATTTCCCGCGCGATGCTGATGAATTCCTGCGGCGACTTTGCCTCCTGCAACTGCCCGTTGCTGCCAAGCAGTCCTGCCTTCCCCGCCACGTCCCGGTTGTAGAACATGACAAAGGGGTGCGAATCCAGGGCGATGGAAAAGACTTTGCCGTTGTTCTGGCTCTTGTCCCAGATCCTTGGCGCGAAGCTCTGGTCTGTGACACCGAATTCTGACAGCAGGTCCAGGTCCCATGGATCGATCAGGCCGCCCGGCGCATAGCCCGGCACCCGGCTGGCATGCATGATGGCCAGCTGCGGGGGACGGCCACCGGCCGATGCCATGGCCAGTTTGGTGTAGTAGGGCGGCCCCCAGGCCAGCACGGTCGGATGCACCTTGAAACCGGGGTTGGCATCGTTCACCCTGCTGATCATGTTCTGCATCTTGATGCCGTCACCGCCGGACAGGAGATGCCAGAACTGGATATCCCGGGGTGCCCCGGCCGAGGCATTTCCGCCGCACCCGGACAAGGTTGCTGCGGCGAACACGCTTCCCAACGCCGCGGCTCCCGACAATAGCCCGCGCCTCGACAGCTGCCTGCCTTCGAAAAAATCAAACTGCTTCACCCGTCACTCCTTTGGATGGGTCCGCTGAAAGTCATTCCGTTGCCACAACCGTTGCTGCCGGTAGTCCCTCATCGCAGTCCCGCAGGCCCGGTGTGACGCACGCCTCACATTACATCGATGTAATGGCTACCGCAACGAAAAATTGTTAGCGTTCCCAAAAGTGGGCCTCCGGTCTCGGTTCACGGCAGGAGGCTGGCCCCCCGGACAGTGCCTAGGCGGACGTGCTTTCCCGCTCCACGACCTCGTAATCGACGGCCACCACCCGCTGGGGGCCCCCGCGGTCCTGCATGCGTTCGGTGAGGAGGCGCAGCGCCTCACTGGCCACGCGGCGCTTGTCGAAGGAAACGGTTGTCAGTGCGGGCACAGCGTATTTCGCGTCCGCGATGTCGTCGAACCCGGCAACGGCAACGTCGTCGGGGACGCGAACGCCGCGCTTCCACAGCACACTCAGGGCCCCGATGGCCATGGAATCGGTGAAACAAAAAAGCGCTTCAGGCACCGGGTGCGCCTCAAGATAAGCGGAAAGTGCGCGGGCTGCAGTATCGGGGCTCCACTTTTCGCAGGGGATGATCAACGAGTCATCCCAAGGAATGCCGAGTACATCGAGTGCGGCCTGGTACCCACGGGTGCGAAGGACGGCGGCGGCCGATCCCCTGCCCTCGGCGGCTCCCAGGACCGCGATACGCCGCCTGCCCGTCCTGCCGAGGGCCAGTGTCATGTCCCGGGCGGCGGCGACACTGTCCACCCACACCCGGTCGGCCAATTTTTGGGACACTTCCCCAAGCAGGACCACAGGAGGGAGGGAGACGCCCACTTTGACGGCGCTCTCGTCCAGCACCACCGGGTTAAGGATGAGCCCGTCGATCAGATTGGACCGCGCGCGGGACATCAATTCGTACTCGCGGGTGGGATCGGACCCCGTCTCCTCGATCTGCACGCTCCAGCCTTGTTCATGGGCTACTTCCACCACGCTGTGGGCGATTTCGGCGGAGTACGGCGTGGCCAGGTCCGGCAATGCCAGGGCGATGACGCCCGACCTGCCGTTGCGCAATCCCCGGGCTGAGAGGTTGGGAACGTAATCCAGCTCCGCCATGGCCTGTTCCACCTTGAACCTGGTGGGGCCGCTGACCGGGACAATTCCGTTCATGACGTTGGAAACCGTCTTTGGCGAAACCCCCGCGAGGCGCGCTACGTCCTTGACCGTTGCGCGCAAAGGCGCCCCCTTGCTCCCGGTGTGGCTTTGGTGACGAGTTTATACTTCGGCCCGGCGAAGCATCAGCGTTCGCGCTGGTGGTCGCCCGCCACGGTCTTGGCGGCCTCGACTTCAAGCATCAGCCTGCCGTCTTCTTCGACCAGGGTTGGCTGGTACACGTGCGGCTTCCGCTTGTAGCTCAGGTAGGCAATGCAGCCGTTGGCGGTAGCCATCTTCTCTAGCATGATCTCGGAGCCCGGGACCAGCAGCTCGCCCAGGGGACGGCCCACCGTGTTCTCCTGGCCTGCCTCGTCACCGAGCTTGCTGGTGTCCCGCTCCTGGACCACCTGCGCGGCGTTGACCCACCTGCCCCAGACGCCTTTGCCCTCAAGCAGCGACGGTTCCTGGCCAAGCGGCTGGGTGGCCGCAAAGTAACGCGTGTCGAACCGGCGGTGCGCAAAGTCGGGGCTGCGCCAGTTGACCAGGGACTTGAGCAGGTCGGTGCGCAGGGAGAGCCCGCGCTTGCCCAGGACCTGGGCAAGGGTCTTCTCCTGTTCCGCAACGGCCACGCGTGCACGCATCCATTCAGAGGTGGAGGTGGCTTCCACGGTGCTGGACATGTCCGCACCAGCCAGCAGGATGCCTGTTTCTTCGAAGAGTTCCCGGACGGCGCCCACGACGTGGCGCCGCGCCAGCCCGACGTCGTCGATTCCCATTTGCTCAGCCCAATGCTGCGGCGACGGACCCAGCCAGCCCATGGGCTCGTCGTCGGCCGGGTCAAGCGACCCGCCGGGAAAGGCGAGGACCCCCAGCGGCGAGGAGCCGGGCCGGTAACCCAGCCACGTCTCCAGGCCGGTGGGGGAATCACGCAGGAGGACCACGGATGATGCATAGCGCGCGGCCCTGGGGGTCCGTTCGCCGTGTTCGAGCCAGCTTTGTGCTGCCCCTTCAAGATCCTGGGGCAGTGCAAACAGGCGTCGTGCGAGGTGAGGCAAGGGAAGTGTCCGGTCTTAGCTGAATTCGGCGATCAGTTCGACCTCTACGGGAGAGTCGAGCGGAAGAACGGCAACGCCGACGGCGGAACGTGCGTGCTGCCCGGCGTCACCGAGGACCCGGCCCAGCAGTTCCGAGGCGCCGTTGACGACGGCGGGCTGGCCCGTGAAGGACGGGTCCGAAGCGACGAATCCCACAACTTTGACGATGCGGGTGATGCGGTCCAGGTCCCCGATAACACTCTTGACGGCGGCCAGGGCGTTGACAGCGCAGACGGCCGCGTAGCGCTGGGCATCCTCGGGGGAAACGGTCGGTTCGTCGGCGAACCCTTCCGTGCCGGCGGATACCTTGCCCGTAGCTTCGAGTTTGCCGTTAATAAACGGCAGCTGGCCCGAGGTATAGACGTGGCTGCCGGAGATGACGGCTGGAACGTAGGCGGCCACCGGGGCGGCGACCTCAGGGAGGGTGAGGCCGAGTTCCGCGAGGCGCTGTTCGACGGCGGATACTGGCGCCGTTGCGGCGCTGGACTGGGCTTCTGCGGGGGTGCTCATGCTACTGCTTCTCCCTCTTGAGGTAGGCGACAAGGCCGTTGCCGTCAGGTCCGGGGACTACCTGGACAAGCTCCCAGCCGTCGTCTCCCCACTGGTCCAGGATCTGCTTTGTGGCGTGGATGATGAGCGGAATCGTCGCGTACTCCCATTTGGTCATGAGAGAAAGCGTAGCCCTTGCCGGTAAAGTGGAAAACATGGCGACTCGCAAGAACCCCTTATTCGACACTGCCACCACACTGGGTAAGATCCTTCTTTTCCTTGGTGTGAGCGCGATTTGCGGTGTCCTCGTGGCGGGCCTGCTGGTCCCTGCCGCGGCCGTTTCCGGCAGTGCGGCAAGCGGTTCGATCGATTTCTTCGATTCCCTTCCGGCGGAGCTGAAGGTTGATCCGCCCAGCCAGACCACCAGGATTCTGGCTGCGGACGGCAGCGAGATCGCCAGTGTGTACACGGAGAACCGCACCAAGGTTCCGCTGGACCAGATTTCGCCGAACATGAAGAACGCCATCATCGCGGTGGAGGACAGCAGGTTCTACGAGCACGGCGGCGTGGACACCACCGGCATCCTGCGCGCGCTGGTGGCCACCGCCCGAGGCAACAAGCAGGGCGCGTCCACCATTACGCAGCAGTACGTCAACAACGTCCTCAATGCCAACCTCGCCGCTGCCGGCGAAGAGGACCAGATCAAGCTCAATGGCGTCAACAAGGGTGTGGGCGACAAGCTTCGCGAGATGAAGCTCTCCATCGCGCTGGAGAAGGAGTTCACCAAGGACCAGATCCTTGAGGGCTACCTGAACATCGTGTTCTTCAACCGTGACGCGTACGGCATTGAGGCCGCATCCCATTACTTCTTCAGCACCAGCGCCAAGGACCTGACCCTGCCGCAGGCGGCGCTCCTGGCCGGCCTGGTGAACAGCCCCTCCGCCTTCGACCCCATCACCAACCCGGAGAAGTCCAAGCAGCGCCGTGACCTGGTGCTGGGCCTGATGAAGGACCAGAACAAGATCACGGCCGCAGAGTATGAGGCCGCCGTGGCCACGCCGGTGGAGCCCAAGGTGACCCAGCCCAAGCAGGGCTGCGCCTATGCCGCCTCCGCCCCGTACTTCTGTGACTACATCCTGCACCTGCTGGAGAACAACACGGCCTACGGCGCGGACGTCAAGGAACGCCAGCGCCTGATCTACGGCGGCGGCCTGACCATCACCACCACCCTGGACCCCAAAGCCCAGGCCACGGCCCAGGAACAGGTCAACGCAGCCGCGGGGGCCAACCCCGATAAGTGGGGCTCCTCAATGGTGTCCGTGCAGCCGGGATCCGGCAAGATCATCTCGATGGCCCAGAACACCACGTTCCTGCCCGGCCAGGGCTTTGATTCCCAGTTGAACTTCAACGTGGACAAGCTGGACAAGGACGGCAACGACCTCAACGGCATCGGCGGCTTCCAGCCGGGGTCCACCATGAAGCCGTTCACCTTCGCCGAGTGGCTCAACGAAGGCAAGACCATGAACACGGTGGTCAATGCAGCCCAGCGCGTCTACCCGCTCAACTACCCGTGGAAGAACACCTGCGGCAAGGTCAACGGCGCGTACAACACAGCGCAGAAGTCCCTGGGCGCGGCGGACGACCTCCAAAACGCGGAGCCCCAGTGGTACAAGCCGCTGACGGTCCTCGAGGGCCTCTACAACTCCATCAACACCGTGACGTTTGCTTCGGCAGCCCAGCTGGACTTCTGCGGCATCCAAAAGATCGTCGACGCGGTAGGCCTGCACAGCGGACTGCCCTCCGCGGACGGCAGCGAGGCGCACCCCAAGGTGGACATGATGACGCTGGGCAACCTGCTGGGTTCCACCCAGACGTCGCCGCTGACCATGGCCAGTGCATTTGCCACCTTCGCCAACGACGGCAAGTACTGCGAACCCATCGCCATTACCGCGGTGGTCGACGCCACGGGCAAACAGCTCCCGGCCCAGTCCAGCAGCTGCCGCGATGCGATCAAGCCCGAGGTTGCCCGCGGCGTGAACTACGCGCTTCAGGAAGTGCTTAACCGGGGTTCGGGGTCGCTGATCCAGCCCCGGATCTCCACCCGTACCAGCTTCCCCATTGGGGCCAAGACCGGTACGTCCAACAACAACGGTTCCACCTGGGTTGTCGGCCACACCACGGGCCTGGCCACCGCTGCCTGGTTCGGTGACCCCTTGGGCGGCCAGACCCGCGCCGGCCAGAACATCACCGTCAACGGGAAGTTCTACCAGGGCATTGACGGCTACATGATTGCAGGACCCATGTTCTCCACCTACATGGCCAAGATCGCACCGGCGTACGGGACCAACCCCTTCCCCGCGCCACCGAGCAACATGATCAGCGGCACCACCACTACCTCGCCTGGAAGGACCACCACACCGCAGGCAACCCAGGCCCCGGCCCCCGCCCCGCAGGCAACGCAGGCTCCCGCCACCCAGGCGCCGGCGCCTGCCCCCAGCAACAACGGAAACGGCAATGGCAATGGAAAGGGCTAAGCGCGCATGAGTATCGATAGCCTGGCAAGCCGCGCCCGTTCGATCGGGCGCGGCTTTGCCGTCACTGCCGGTGCCGGGGCCGCGGCCGGAATGGCCGCCTTCGGGTACGGCCTGTGGGAGAAGAACCAGTTCGTCCTCCGCGAGGAAACCCTGGCTATCCTCCCGCCGGGCAGGGACCCTTTCCGGATTCTGCACCTCAGCGACATCCACTTCGTGCCCGGGCAAAAGAAAAAGGCTGACTGGCTTGGGTCACTGGCGGACCTCCGGCCGGACCTGGTAGTGAACACCGGAGATAACCTCAGCCACGTCAAAGCGGTGGACCCGCTGCTGGATGCCTTGAAGCCGCTGCTGCGGTTGCCCGGCGTCTTCGTCCCGGGTTCCAATGACTACTTCGCGCCCAGCCCCAAGAATCCCGCGTCCTACTTGTTGGGACCGTCCAAGGTGAAGCCCAAGCCGGTTGCCCTGGATTGGCCCCGGCTGCGTTCGGGTTTCGGCATGAGCGGCTGGGTGGACCTCACCAACCGCCACCAGTCAGTGGTGCTCAACGGCATGCGCTTCGACTTCTCCGGTGTGGATGATCCGCACCTGAACCGGGAACGGTACGCCGGCTGGCCCCGGGGAACGGTCAACCAGGACTCAAACGACCACCTCCGGATCGCCGTCATCCATGCGCCGTATCAGCGGGTGCTGGACCACTTCACCGACAACGGCGCGGACCTCCTGCTCGCCGGCCATACGCACGGCGGACAGCTGTGCATCCCGGGGTACGGTGCGATTATCGCGAACTGCGATATTCCCACCTGGCGCGCCAAGGGCCTGAACGACTGGTCAAGCAATGGAAGTACGACGCCGGTCAACGTCTCCGGCGGCATCGGCACCTCCCGCTTCGCCCCGGTGAGGATCGCCTGCAAGCCGGAAGCCGTGCTGCTGACGCTGACCTCCCGCAACTGACCATCGCATTACAAACTTGAATAACTGGGCAAGCACCCGGCAGACGCCCACAGCTCTGTGAGTCGCCTCACTCCATGGCATAGGGTTGTTGCTAGAGGAAACTACATTCGTTTTAGAGCTTGAGAAGCGGGCATGGCCAAGCAGACTCCCTTTTTCCGTTCCATCAGCCGCCTTTATCCGCACGTCCGGCCCATCATCCCCAGGCTCTTACTGGGCCTTCTTTCTGCGCTCCTGGCCAGCATGGTGGCACTGACCATCCCCCAGGTGCTGCGGGTCCTGGTCAACACGGCCCTGCAGCCGGGGGCCACGGCGGAGGCGGTCTGGGCCTCCGCGGGAATCATCCTGGTCCTGGGCGTCGCCGAGGCGGGACTGGTGGCGCTTCGGCGACAGTTCGTCATCAACCCTGCCACCACCGTGGAAACCCGGATGCGGGTTTCGCTCTATGACCACCTCCAGGAACTCACAGTCTCATTCCATGACCGCTGGGGCTCCGGGCAGCTGCTGTCCCGGGCCATGACGGACCTGAACTTCCTGCGGCGGTGGATGGCCTTCGGTGCCATCATGCTGGTGGTCACCACCCTTACCGTGGTCATCGGCATCGTGGCCATGTTCATGATGAGCTGGCAGTTGGCCTTGATCTTCCTTGCCGCGGCCGTTCCCATCACCATCAACAGCTTCCGGTTCCGCACCCGGTTCAGCAAGGTTGCACGGCGCAGCCAGGACCAGGCCGGCGACCTTGCCACCACCGTGGAGGAATCCGTCCACGGCATCCGCGTGCTCAAGGCGTTCGGCCGCAGCCGGGAAGCCCTTGAGAATTTCAACGAGCAGGCGGAGGAACTGCGCCAGACGGAGATCGAGAAGGCGCGCCACCAGGCTGCGTTCACCATGGTGGTCACCCTGCTTCCCGAGCTCGCGCTGGGCGCCGGACTGGTGGTGGGTGTCATGCTGTGCGCCAGCGGCGAACTGAGCATCGGCGCCCTGGTGGCGTTCTTCGCCACCGCGGCAGTGATCGCCTCCCCCGTGGAATTCTCCGGAATGCTGCTGGCCATGGCACTCACTGCCAAGACCGCCGTCGACCGCCACTACGAAGTGATGGACACCCGGAACACCATCACCAGCCCTGCCGAACCCCGGCGGCCAAATGAACTGACCGGTGCGCTCCACTTCGAGAAGGCAACCTTCGCCTTCGAGGACGCTCCGGACAAGCCAATCCTCAACGACATCAACCTGGCTGTCCGGCCCGGGGAAACCATGGCCCTGGTAGGCATCACCGGCAGCGGCAAAAGTGCGTTGATCCAACTGGTGCCGCGCCTGTACGACGTCACCAGCGGTGGCATCAGCATCGATGGCGTCGACATCAGGGACTTCGACGTGGAGGAACTGCGCAGGATCGTGGGAGTGGCCTTCGAGGACACCACGCTCTTCTCAAACTCCGTGCGGGACAACGTCCTGCTCGGCGCCCCGGTCCGCTCCGAGGAGGCGTTGGACGAGGCCCTGGACGTAGCCCAGGCGCACTTCGCCTACTCGCTGCCCCAGGGCGTGGACACGTTGATCGGCGAGGAAGGCCTGAGCCTGTCCGGCGGCCAGCGGCAACGCATTGCCTTGGCGCGTGCCATCGCCGCCCGCCCGCGCGTCCTGGTCCTGGACGATCCCCTCTCCGCACTGGACGTCCACACGGAGGAACTGGTCGAGGCCCGGCTGCGGGAGGTGCTGAAGGACACCACCACCCTCATCGTGGCCCACCGGCCGTCCACCGTGGCCCTCGCTGACCGGGTCGCGCTGCTGGAACACGGGCGCATTGCCGCCGTCGGAACGCACACCGAACTGCTGGCCCGCAACCAGCACTACCGCTATGTAATCGCCAGCCTGGACCGGGAGCCGCGGGACCTGGACTCCGAACTGTCGGCGCTTGAGGACCAGTCCGAGGAAGTGACCCGATGAGCACCGCAGCGTTCGGCACAGCCAACGAAGACAACGCCCACCTGAGCAAGGCGGAGAGCCGGGCGGTACGACGGCGCTCGCTCGCCTTGCTGGCGTCGCTGATCCGTCCGGTGCGGGGACGGTTCTGGCTGACAATTGCCATGGTGGTGCTCTCCCAGGCTGCGCGCGTGGCGGGCCCCGCCCTGATCGCGTTCGGCATCGACCATGCCCTCCCCGCCCTCCAGGCCGGCGACAACCTACCGCTGGTGTTCACCGGCGTCGCCTACCTGCTGGCAGCCATTGCGACGGCGGGACTCACCGCTCTCTACGTCACCTCTACGGCGCGGCTCAGCCAGGCCATGCTGCTGGATCTCCGCGTCCGCGTTTTTCGGCATACCCAGCGGCTCAGCCTGGAGTTCCACGAGAAGTACACGTCCGGCCGGATTATCGCGCGGCAGACCTCTGACCTGGAGGCGCTGCGTGAGCTCCTCGACTCGGGCGTCAGTTCCCTGGCCTCCGGCATGCTGTTCATGGCCTTCACCGCCGCCACCATCTTCGCCCTGGACTGGCGGAGCGGGCTGCTGGTGCTGACCGCGGGGGTGCCCATGTTCTTCCTGGCCCGCTGGTACCAGAAGCACTCGCAGATCGCCTTCCGCGAATCACGCGTGGTCTCTGCCCGGCTGATTGTGCATTTCGTGGAAACCATGACCGGCATCCGCGCGGTGAAGGCCTTCCGCAAGGAGAAGGAGAACTCGGGGCGCTACGGAAAGCTGGCGGAGGACTACCGGTTGGTTACCGTCCGCTCCATCAACCTCAATGGCATCTTCCAGCCGGGCCTGGTGCTGATCGGCAACGTCTGCGTGGCCATCGTCCTGCTCTTCGGCGGGTTCCGCGTGCTGGGCGGCGACCTCGCAGTAGGCGTCCTCCTGGCCCTCATTCTGTCCACCAAGCGGTTCTTCCAGCCGGTGGACCAGATGGCCATGTTCTACAACTCGTTCCAGAGTGCCCAGGCAGCCCTGGAGAAGGTCTCCGGACTCCTCGAAGAGGTGCCCACGGTCCGGCCGCCAAGGAACCCGGTTGCCCTGCCGAGCGCCACCGGGCGTATCGACTTTAACGACGTCGAGTTCCGCTACGGCGATGGCCCCGAGGTGGTGCCCACCCTGGACCTGCACATCCCGGCCGGCCAGACCGTGGCGCTGGTGGGCCAAACGGGAGCCGGGAAATCGACCCTTGCCAAGCTCATCGCCCGGTTCTATGACGTCACCTCCGGCACGCTCACCCTGGATGGTGTCGATCTCCGGGACCTTGCCACTTCCGATCTCCGCCGGAACATCGTCATGGTCACGCAGGAAGCCTTCCTGTTCAGCGGCTCTGTGGCGGACAACATCGCCCTGGGCCGGCCCGAGGCGTCACGTGCTGAAATCGAAGAAGCTGCCAAGGCTGTGGGCGCGCACGAGTTCATCCTGGAACTTCCCGAGGGGTACGACACCGACGTCAACAAACGAGGCGGCAGGGTCTCCTCCGGGCAGCGCCAGCTGATCAGCTTTGCCAGGGCTTTCCTGGCCCGCCCGGCGGTGCTGATCCTGGACGAAGCCACTTCCTCGCTGGACATCCCGTCCGAACGCCTGGTGCAGGCGGGGCTGGCCAGGCTGCTGGCCGGGACGGAAGCGGCGCGGAGGACGGCGCTGATCATCGCCCACAGACTCTCCACAGTGGAGACGGCAGACCGGGTCCTGGTGGTCCACGACGGACGGATCGTGGAGGACGGCACGCCCGAAGAACTGATTGGCGGCGGCGGCCGGTTCGCTGACCTGCACGGGGCGTGGAAGGATTCGCTGGTCTGAGGTCCGGGAGACCGGTTGCCGTCCAGGATTTCGCATCGGGACGCTGGATCGGCTATCCTTGTAAAGTTGCTTTTGCAGCGGATCGGGATGTAGCGCAGCTTGGTAGCGCGCTTCGTTCGGGACGAAGAGGTCGCAGGTTCAAATCCTGTCATCCCGACCATAACGAAAAGAGGGTCTCCTTGCGGCGGCCCTCTTTTTGCGTCTCGATCTGGTTACAGCAACGGCGCACCACCAGGGCTCCCACTTAAAAGTAACGGCCCCGGAGCTGTTGCTCCAGGGCCGTCTTCGCCTCCTGTTGCGAGGAAGCTGTTTATCCGGGATCAGGCCAGTTGCCCACGTAGGTAGTGAGGGTAGTATCGGCTTTCTTGTCCTTCTTCACCTTTGCGGAGGCGGGGTCAGGCCAGTTGCCAACAGCTACCGACACGCCCGAATTGTCGGCGACGGAACCTGAAGCCAGTACGGCCGGAGCCGCCGCAGAAAAAGCCAGGGCCCCAGCCAAGGCGGCCGCGGTTGCGATTTTCTTGAACATATAAGTTCCTCTATACGAGTCGGATTCGTTACAAAGCCAGCACTGTCCTTGTTGACACACATTGTAAAATATTTTCCACAGGGGCTGTCAAGCATTCGATGGCCCAAGTGTCCAGAAGGAGGAAACGCGTGGGCAACGGGTTCGGAGAAAAGCTCCGCGCGGAGCGCCTTGAGCGTGGACTGACGCAGGCCGAACTGGGCAAAGACCTGTATTCACCCAGCTATATCTCCCTGCTTGAGACCGGCCGCAGGGAGCCGACAGCCGAGGTCATTGAAGAATTGGCCCGCCGGTTGGAATTGGCACCGAAAGCTCTTGAAGCATGGAGCCAGCCTATTTCCGTCAGCGATGCAGAATACGTGCTGGCTGGCCTGTATGCGCGCCAGGCCTGGGACTTGCGTGACTATCCATTGGCCGCAAGCCACGCTGCCACAGCTGCCAAGATTGCCCTGGAAGGCCGGAACACCAGTGCATGGTGGAACATGACCTATATGCAGGCCGAGTGCCTGATCAAACAGGGAAACTGGCGCGAAGCCCAGAAAATCATGGAGCACTTGCTGGAGCACCCCATGGCCAGAGAATCGGCCGGATTAGCCGTTCGGGCACATCAGATGCTGGCCGGTATCTATCAGGGCCAGGGTCAGCTAAGCCTGGCTGTCGATCAGGGAATCCAGGCTGTTGACCTTTCCAGGCAGCTCCCTAAGGGGTCCACACTAATCATTAACGCCCACCATGCTCTGATCGGTGCCCTGGCCGAAAGCGGCCGGTTGGACGAGGCCTGGACGTATTGCCAGGCCATGATCGACCACGTCGACGAGCTCTCGATGACCCAACTCGCGGGCGAGGTTGCCTGGGTGGTGGGAAACGTGGCTTTCATGCGGCATGACTACGCCGAGGGCGTGCGGCATCACGAGCGGGCGGCCCGTCTGCTTTCGCCCGCTAACGACATAGGACTGTGGGCGCGGTTCAACAAGGCGTCTGCCGCGGTCCGACTTTCCTCGGGAATCGTTGAGCCAGAGACACTATCGGCGATTGAGCGAGCCGAGCTGGCGTTGTCGATCGTTGGCGGAAATAAGTCGGATCAGTTGGAGGTCGCCTTTATCCGCGCCCGGTGGCTCTACCTGACCGGAGATATCGTGGCCGCCGTCGAAAAACTTCGTGAAATCCATGCTGAGCGAGCAGAGCTTGCCAAGCACACTGCGGGAGAAGTTTCCCTTCTCTTGGGCAAGTCGCTCAAAGCCTCGGGGGAACCGGACGAAGCGCTCGTGCATCTGGAGGAGGCACAGAAGGCCTTCGCGACTGCCGGTGCCCAGGACCGGGTGCAACAGGCGTTGGATGCCATCCTCGAAATCAAACTTGCGCAGAAGCGCGCGGCCGCTGCTTCCAAAGCCAGCTGACCACGGGCCCACAAACCAGAAAGCGAGTTAAGCAGAGCCAGGCAAGACCGGGAACGGCGGGCTTGCCTGGCTCTTGCCAGATCTTAAGAAAAAGTCTTTCCGGTGATCTTCTCGTACGCCTCGACGTACCGGCTGCGGGTACGCTCCACCACGTCCGCCGGAAGCGCGGGCGGCGGGGTGTCGGATGACTTGTCCCAGCCGGACTCGGCGGAGGTCAGCCAGTCGCGCACGTACTGCTTGTCGTAGGACGGCTGGGCCTGGCCCGGCTTGTAGGTGGCTGCGTCCCAGAACCGCGAGGAATCGGGGGTCAGCACCTCGTCGCCCAGCGTGATGGACCCGGAGACGGCGTCGTACCCGAACTCCACCTTGGTGTCCGCCAGGATGATGCCGCGCTCCCGGGCGATCTTTTCCGCCGTCGTATAGATCTTGAGGGTCAGCTCGCTCAGGCGGGCAGCGATGTCGTCCCCCACCAGGGCCACGACGGCGTCGTAGGTGATGTTCTCGTCGTGCTCGCCGATCAGGGCCTTGGCCGACGGCGTGAAGATGGCATGCTCCAGGCGCGATCCGTCCACCAGCCCTTCCGGCAACCGGATATTGCAGACCGTGCCGGAGGCTTTGTATTCCTGCAGGCCCGACCCGGTGAGGTAGCCGCGGGCAATGCACTCCACCGGAAACATGTCCAGCTTTTTACAGATCATGGCCCGGCCCTCAACCTCAGCCGGGACCCCGTCCTCCAGGGTGGAGCCGAGCACGTGGTGTTCGACGCCCAACTGGTCAAACCACCAGAGGCTCAGTTGGGTGAGGATGCGCCCCTTGTCCGGGATTTCGCTGGACAGCACGTGGTCGTAGGCGCTGATGCGGTCGCTGGCCACCACCAGCACGCAGTCCTGGCCAAGCCGCTGCAGGATGGACTCATCCGCGGGTTCGTAGAGGTCGCGGACCTTGCCGGAATAGATGTGCTTCCAGCCGGGCAGGTCCAGGGTATCGGTGGCGTAGCCGCGGTTCTCCGGGGTTTCAGTCATGTCAGGCCTTTGCTTTCACGATGGGCATCGAGCCCGTGGCGCCGTACGGAACCTTGATTTCGCCGCGGGCGGCCTTGCGGGCGATGTCGGTGCGGAACTGCGAGCCTTCCAACTGGACCAGCTCCACGCCGTCGTACGCCTTTTCGCGGGCCTCCACCAGGTCGCTGCCCAGGGCGACGACGGCCAGGACGCGGCCGCCGGCGGAAATTACTTTGCCGTCCGCATCCAGGGCGGTTCCGGCGTGGATGACGTGCACGCCGTCAAGGGCTTCCACCTTTTTGAGCCCGCGGATCCGGTCGCCGGTGCGGGGCTTGTCCGGGTAGTTTTCGGCGGCGATGACGACGGCGACCGCGGCTTCCTTGGCCCACCGCAGCTCTTCTGCCTTGTCCAGTTCGCCCTTGGCCGCTGCCATCAGCAGAGCGCCGAGGGGGGTCTTGAGCCGGGCAAGGACCGCTTGCGTTTCGGGGTCGCCGAAGCGGACGTTGAATTCGATGACCCGGGTCCCGCGTGACGTGAGGGCCAGGCCGACGAACAGGACGCCGACAAAGGGCGTTCCGCGGCGGGCCATCTCGTTGACGGTGGGCTGGGCTACCCTTTCGAGGACCTCCTGCACCAGGCCCTCCGGCGCCCACTCCAGCGGGGTGTAGGCACCCATGCCGCCGGTGTTGGGCCCCTCATCGTTGTCGAAGATGCGCTTGAAGTCCTGGGCGGGCGAGAGCGCCACGGTGTTCTGGCCGTCGCAGAGGACAAAGAGGGAAACCTCGGGACCGTCCAGGAACTCTTCGATCACAACCGAACCGCCCGCGGTGAAGCAGGACTGCGCATGGGCCAGGGCTTCCTCCCGGTTCCTGGTGACCACTACGCCCTTGCCGGCAGCGAGGCCGTCATCCTTCACCACGTACGGCGCGCCGAAGGTGTCCAGTGCGGACGCCGCTTCCTCGGCGTTGGTGGCCACCATGGCCATCGCGGTGGGAACACCGGCTTCGGCCATGACTTCCTTGGCGAAGGCCTTTGAAGCCTCCAGCTGGGCGGCGGCCTTGCTGGGTCCGAAGACGGGGATACCGGCTTCGCGGACGGCGTCGGAGACACCTGCGGCCAGCGGAGCCTCGGGGCCTACCACCACCAGGTCCACGGCGAGCCGGGTGGCCAGCTCCGCAACCGCCTCCGGATCGTTGCCGTTGATGTCGTACGTGGGGACCAGCTTGCTGATGCCGGCATTGCCGGGCGCCGCGTGGACTTCGGACACGTTGGGGTCGGCAAGCAGGGAGCGGACAATGGCGTGTTCGCGGCCTCCGGGGCCAATGACGAGTACCTTCACAGTGTCCAAGGGTACTTTGTGCACCCTTTTTGCTCCTAAGCTGTGTCCTTCCCCGTCCGCCCGGTCAATCCGCGCTGCCGCCCGCTCCGAACCACCACCATGACAAAGCTTCGAAACCGGATGACGGGCCCCGCCCCCATGGCCGCACTGGCAGGCGTGGTGGCAGCCGCCGTCGTTCTTGCCGTTGCGGAGCTGATTGGCGCATTCTTTACCGCCAGGGCAACCCCGCTGTTTGCCCTGGGGTCCACCTTCATCGACTTCACGCCGCCCGGGCTGAAGGACTTCGCGATCGCCACCTTCGGCACCAACGACAAGGCCGCCTTGTTCGTGGGCATGGGCCTGACCATTGCAGTGCTTGCCTGCATTCTCGGCGTGCTGGCCTACCGGAAGTGGGCGCTGGGGGTTTTGGGGGTCCTGTTCATGGGGGCCGTGATCGTGGCCTGCGTGGTGACCCGCTCCGGCGTCAGCGACGCGGACGCCATCCCGTCCGTGCTGGGGACGGTTGCCGGACTGGTGGTCCTTCGCCGGCTCATGGTGCCGCTGTGGGGGCTGAAGGCCTGGCCGGAAGCACCGGCGGACCAAGCGGACGACGACGACGCCCGGCAGCAGGGTGCAGGCACCAACCGCCGGCGCTTCTTTGCTGCTGCCGGGGTTACCGCCGTGGCCGCCGGCATCGCCGCCACCGGCGGGCGGCTCCTGGGCGCCGCCCGAAGCAACGTCACCAGGGCGCGTGAAGCGCTCTCGCTGCCGTCGCCGGCAAGGGCGGCGTCCCCCGTACCGGCCGGGGTCCAGTCCCCGGTACCGGGCGTCACCCCGTGGCTGACACCCAACAACGACTTCTACCGCATCGATACGGCCCTGAGCGTTCCCGAAATCAACATTGATGACTGGCAGCTGCGCGTCCACGGCCTCGTGGAGCAGGAGGTCACGCTGACTTTCCAGGACCTGCTGGACGCGCAACTGATCGAATCCCACGTGACCCTCACCTGCGTTTCCAACCCCGTGGGCGGCAACCTGGCAGGCAACGCCAAATGGCTGGGCCTTCCCATCCGCGAGGTCTTAGCCCGGGCCAGGCCCAAGGACGGTGCCGATATGGTGCTGTCCAAGTCCATCGACGGCTTCAGCGCCTCCACTCCCCTGGAGGTCCTGCAGGATTACAGGGATGCCATGCTGGCCATCGGCATGAACGGCGAACCGCTGCCGCTGGAGCACGGCTATCCGGTGCGGATGGTGGTTCCAGGCCTTTACGGCTTTGTCTCCGCCACCAAATGGGTGGTGGACCTGGAGGTCACCCGTTTCGCGGACAACAAGGCCTATTGGACCGGGCGCGGCTGGTCAGAGCGTGGTCCCATCAAGACCATGGCACGCGTGGACGTGCCCAAGTCCTTCGCCAAAGTGCCGGCCGGCAAAGTCGCCGTGGGTGGTACCGCCTGGGCCCAGACCCGCGGCATCACCAAGGTGGAAATCCAGGTCGACAACGGCGACTGGGGGGAAGCCACCCTTTCCGCAGAAGCCTCCACCATCACCTGGCGCCAGTGGTCCTATGAGTGGGACGCCACGCCCGGTCCGCACTACATCAAGGTCCGGGCCACGGACGGGACCGGCCAGGTCCAGACGGACAAGCGCGCGGATCCCGTGCCTGACGGCGCCTCTGGGTGGCAGTCGGTGATGGTCACCGTGCAGTAGATGCCCAGCCGCCTGCCGCCGCCCTGCCCGGGAATCTGCGGAACGGGCCCATAGACTGGCATCATGCCGCACAATCCGCACGCAACCTTTACCGTGGACTCCGCCGTCGAACTGGCCGTGATCGAACGCAGCGGCTTTGTGGAGTCGCGGCACATCGGTTCTGCCGTCCTTCTGTCCGCCGACGGTTCGGTAGTCACTGAGCTTGGCGACATCAATACGCCCATCTATGCCCGGTCCACCCTGAAGCCGTTCCAGGCGCTGGCGTCCATGCAGTCCGGGGTTCCGCTGCGCGGCGCCCAGGTGGCCATTGCGTGCGGAAGCCACACCGGCTCCCTGGACCATATGGACGTGGTGGCGGGCATGCTCAAAGCGGCCGGCGTCCGTGAAGACCAGCTGCAGTGCCCCGAAGCCTGGCCGCAGGACGAAACGGCCCGGAACTGGCTGGTGCGCTCCGAAAAGGGGAAGTCGCGGCTGGCCTACAACTGTTCCGGAAAGCACGCCGCGTTCCTTTGGGCCTGCACGGAGAACGGGTGGGACACGCACAGTTACCTGGAGCCCAACCACCCGCTGCAGCAGCGGGTGCGCAGCGTCATTGAGGAATACACCGGTGAGAAGATCGCCCATCTGGGAATCGATGGCTGCGGTGCCCCCGTGGCAGCTGTTTCGCTCAAGGGCCTGGCCCGGGCCTACTCCCAGCTGGCCAAAGCACCCGGTGACCAGAGCTACAGCGCCAGGGCGGCCACCATCGCCACTTCGATGCTCGATTACCCGTGGGCCGTGCAGGGCCGCGGCGAGGCCAACACCCTGGTGATGGACGAGCTGGAGATTATCGCCAAGATCGGGGCCGAGGGCGTCCTGGCCATGGCCACGCCCCAAGGGGTTTCCGTCGCCGTCAAGGTCCTGGACGGGAACATCCGGGCAACATCGCTGGTGGCCCTGACCCTGCTTGCCGCAGCAGGCGCCGTCGAGATCCCTGGCGTTGCCAGCGCCCTGGAGAAAGTGGTGGAACCCGTGCTGGGTGGCGGCCATCCGGTGGGCAAGATCCGGCTGGGGCCTGCGGTTTCCGCGCTCCTGGACTGACCCTCCCCAACCGATGCAGAAGGAAGACTGAAAGCATGGCCGTAGCCCGTCGTCGTATTGACGTCCAGGAAGGCAAAGCAGCGCTGAACGCGTGGCTGGAAGCCGCCCGGCCGCCGTCGGACGCTCCCCTGCCGCGGACCGTCTTGGCAACTGCCGTACGGTACTCCCTGGAGGAGCTGACGGCGCGGGCGCCGGGTAATTCGGTTGAAGTGCGGGTGCCGCCGTTTGGCGTCACCCAGTGCGTGGAGGGCCCGCGGCATACGCGCGGCACCCCGCCCAACGTCATTGAGTGCGACGCCGCCACCTGGCTTGCGATGGTCACGGGCCAGTTGGACTGGGCGGACGCCGTGGGCGCGGGCAAGGTAGCAGCGTCCGGCCTGCGCGCGGACCTGTCGGCACTGCTGCCGTTCTAGCGCCCGGGCGGGCCGCCGATCTACCCGCGGCCGATGAAGGGCATTCCGGCCGCCGTGACGACCACGGAACCCACGCTTGCCGAGGCCGGCATGTTGGCCATCAGCAGCACTGCGCGCGCCGCGTCCGCCACGGGGAACATCGGTTCCACCTTGCGGCTGCCGTCCGCCTGCAACGCCCCGGAACCGACGCCGATGGTGTCCATGATCTCCGTGGCCGTGTTGCCGATGTCGATCTGTCCGCACGTGATGCCGTAGCCGCGCCCGTCCAGTTCAATGCTCTTGGTCAGCCCGGTCATCGCGTGCTTGGTGACCGTGTACGCCACGGTCCGTGGCCGCGGTGAGTGCGCGGAGATGGAGCCGTTGTTGATGATCCGCCCGCCCTGTGGCTCCTGCGCCTTCATGGTCCGGACGGCTGCGGCAGCACACAGCATGGATCCGGTGAGGTTCACCGCCAGCGTCGCGTTCCAGTCCGCCAGGCTGATTTCGTCAACACCGGCCGCCGGACCAAAGACGCCGGCGTTGTTGAACAGCACATCCACCCGCCCCCACTGTTGGCGGGCTGCCTCGAAAAGCCGCTCGACGTCGTCGGGCCGGGTGACGTCGCAGGGGACCACGAGCGCGTCCGGATGACCTTTGGCGGTCTCCTTCAGCTGCTCCTCCCTGCGGCCGGCCAGTGCCACCCGGTAGCCGTCCGCCAGCATCTGCCGGGCCACCTCCCTCCCGATGCCGGAACCGGCTCCTGTGACGACGGCGACTTTTCGGATCTGATCAGGGGTACTCACGGTGTTCTCCTCGCTTGGCCAGTCATAATTGCATCGTACGTCCGCGCCTCTCTAATCTCGAATGGCAAAAGTGTTTTCTCACCATCCGAAAACATCGCCTACGCATTCAAAGATGAAAAGAGGCTGCCATGGCTGCAGGAGAAGATACCTCCCATATCCTCAGCGGGTTGACTAACCAGCTGCCTGATCGTGATCCGGAAGAGACTGCCGAGTGGGTTGAGTC